>JBFLWM010000036.1:0-24460 GCA_040755915.1 Pseudomonadota bacterium
CGATACAGAGGAAACTCAACATGGCAGACTCAATCAAGATCCGCGCCACCCTCAAGGGCGATGTGTGCACGGTCAAGGCCCTCATCAAGCATCCGATGGAAACCGGCCAGCGCAAGGACAAGAAGACTGGCCAGGTCATCCCGGCCCACTTCATTCAGGAAGTCGTGTGCTCCCACAACGGCAAGGCCGTGCTCAATGCCGCCTGGGGCGCCGCCATCTCCGCCAACCCCTACCTCTCCATCGAGTTCGCCGGCGCCAAGAAGGGTGACAAGGTCACCCTCTCCTGGGTCGACAACAAGGGTGATAAGGACTCGGCCGAGACCGACATCGGCTAAAACGGCGTTCGCCGTGCAACACCCAGGGCGGGGCAGCAATGCCCCGCTTTTTTTTGCGTTGCAGCAATTAGTCCCCCGCGCACAAGGCCGGCCAATTCCCCAGCAAAGCAATTGGTTGCCACCCTCAGGACAGCGGAGTACCGTTTCCCAAGGAACCAGCGTAGTTCCGGCCGCGTGCGGCACTATCCAACAACAATCGGGGAGTGATGATGCGTTATCTCGCATGCCTGCTGCTGTGCCTGGCCCTGCCTGCGCTTGCCGACAAGCCGCTGGCACCGGAGACCCTGCCCGGTATCACCACGGTCGACGCCGAGCGCGCCGTGCTGCTCATCCAGGCCACACCGCAACTGGTCATCATCGATGCGCGGCTCGGCGAGGAATATGCCAAGGGCCATATCCCCGGCGCCGTCAGCCTGCTCGATACCGAGATGAGCGAAGCCGCGCTGTCGCGCATCGCACCGGACCGCGCCACCCCGCTGCTGTTCTACTGCAATGGTGAGCGTTGCCTGCGCAGCAGCAATGCCGCCGGCCACGCCGCCACCTGGGGCTACCGCACCATCTACTGGTTCCGCGGCGGCTGGCAGGAATGGCTGCACAAGGAACTGCCCGTCGCCCGCTAGGCGAACCGGCCGGCATGGAACGCATTTCGCTCCGCGCACTGATCACCGGTCTGCTTCTGACGGTAGTGCTGATCACCGTCGCGCATACTGCCCTGTCGCAGTACCAATTCCGCCGCGCTGCGGTGAACTACCGCATCGACAGCATGGCGCGCGTCATCGAAGTGGCTGCCCTGGAGGTGCTGCGCCAGGGCCGCGGCCATGCCATCACCCTGGGCAGTTCGCTGCAACACCGCCTCCATCTGCACGACCTCACCGCTCTGCCGGCCCAACTCGATGCCCCGTTCAGCACCGGTTACGTGGAGGCCGGTTATCTGGACCTGGTGGCCTTGCGGGTATACGACCTGGAGATGCGCCTGCTGGGCAGTGGCGGTGCCGCAGAAATACCTGCCCTGCCGATACCGCTGGTACAGCAGATGCTGTCGCGCCAGGGCGTGGAACGGCTCAAGGCCCTGGGCGACCTGTGGCGCACACCGCACGGTCCGCGCTACTCGGTACTGGTCCCGGTGGGAGACCTGCAAGTGAGCGGCTATCTGGAGGTGGTGTTCAATCCGCTGTTCAACCTGCGCAAGGTCAGCGAGATGATCCACATGCCGGTCGGCATCCATGACGCGCACAACACGCCGCTGCTTCCCCCCGACGGCATCGTGGCCGATGACCCGCGCTACGCCGCCATGGAGTACGCCTTGCGCGGCACCGACGGCATCGTCGCCTATGTGGTGGCCTATGCCGACGTCGATCTGCTGTACAACGACATGCGCCGCATCCAGCACGTCACCACCCTGTCCTTCCTCATCCTCACCGTCGCGGTGCTCGGCCTCGCCTTCTGGCTGCTGAATCGCCACCTGTTCCAGCCGGTACAGCAGATGATCGGACAAATGGAACATGTGCTGCATCATGAAGACCAGACCTTGGTAACCGGGCGCGGCATCAAGGAAGTGCATGTGGTTGCCGCTTCCTTCAACCTGATGGCGACGCGGGTGCGTGAGATCATCCAGGAACTGCACCGCATTTCCGCCCAGGACGGCCTTACCGGCATCGCCAACCGCCGCAGCTTCAATCAGGCGCTGGAGCGGGAGTGGTTGCGTGCCATGCGCCAGCAGACGCCGCTGTCCGCCCTGCTCATCGACATCGATTACTTCAAGCAATACAACGATCACTACGGACACCAGGCCGGCGACGAATGCCTGAAGAGTATTGCCAGCTCGCTCAGCCTGGCTGTGCTACGGCCCACCGATATGGTGGCGCGCTATGGCGGTGAAGAATTTGTGCTGCTGCTGCCGGAAACCGACCGGCACGGCGCGTGGACCATCGCGGAACGGTTGCAGCAGGTTGTCAACCGCCTGGCCATTCCCCATGCGATGTCGCCGCTGGGACAGGTCGGCATGAGCATCGGGATCTGCACCCTGATCCCGCAACGCGACCAGCCCAGCCAGCGCCTCGTCGCCTGCGCCGACCGTGCGCTGTACCGTGCCAAGGCCGCCGGCCGCAGCCGCATCGAAGTGGCGAGTGCGGATGATGAAGCGGCCGGTACTGCCGCGCCCTGATCACTCCACCAGAAAGTTGCAGAACTGCCACGGATCGCTGCGGTCGATGTCTTCCTCGAACAGGCGGCCACGTCCCTCCAGTGGAGTCCAATCGGTATACCTGCCAACCATCGGCCCCAGATAGGGCCGTGCGATCGCCATCACCTCGCCATGGTCCATGGCATCGGGCTCGGTGATGCCCTGCGCCGGATGGCGCAGCGCCCACACCACGCCGCCCAGCACGCCGGCCGTCACCTGCAGCGTGGTGGCGCTGTTGCAGGGCACCAGCCTGCGCGCCTCCGCCGTAGACAACTGCGAGCCATACCAATAGGCGCCCCGGCGCGGCCCCATGAGCAACACGCCGAGCTCGTCGATGCCTTCGACGATGTCATCCATCAGCAGGCGCTGGCGCGGCTGCATCTGCCAGTTCTTGCCGGCCAGCTCGTGCAGGGACTGCACCGCATCGTCACAGGGATGGTAGGCATAGTGCACGGTAGGTCGATAGACAACCTTGTCTTCCTGCTGCACCGTGAGGTAATCGGCGATGGAGATCGCCTCACCGTGCGAGATGAGAAAACCGTGATAAGCACCCTCGATGGGCGTCCAGCTGCGCACCCGCACTGCGGCGCCGGGACATGCGAGATAAATGGCGCAATCGCGACCGAAACCGTAACGGCGTGCCGCCGCCGGCCAGTGCCGTTCGTGTGTTCCCCAGCCCAGTTCCGCCGGCTGGCACGACTCGTCGACAAAGGCCTCGCACGACCAGGTGTTGACGAATTCGCCGCGCCGCTTCTGTCCGCTACCATACTGGCTGTCGCGCTCGGCGATATGGATGGTTCTGATCTCCAGCTCCTGCGCCAGCCGCGCCCAGTCGGCACGCCTCTCCGGCCTGATGATGCTGCCGCTGTCCGCCGCCAGATCGAGCAGTGCCTGCTTGAGAAAGTGCGACACCAGACCGGGATTGACGCCATGATTGATCACCGCAGTAGCCGCACTGGCGCCGTAGCGCTGGCGCAGCGCCAGGGCGGCCTCGCGGAAGGCATGGTTGGAACGCTGCGCCGGCGTCAGGGCGGTATCGAAATGACCGCCTTCCCACGGTTCGAGACAGGCATCCAGGTAGAGGATGCCCTGCTGCTGGCAGTACTCGATCAGCGCCAGGCTGGAGACATTGACCGACAGGTTGAGGACCAGGTCGCCGCGACCGACATGGCGGGCGAGGACAGCCTGATAGTTGTCGCGCCGCAGCGGTTCGACGATCTGCCGCACGCCGCAGGAGTGTGCCGGGTCAGCCTCACCGGGATGGGCACGCAGGATGGTAATCTGCCCGGGCTGCAGGTCGATGTGGCGCAACAACAACGGCAATACGCCGCGGCCGATGGCGCCGAACCCGAGCAGCAGCAACCGCCCGTCGAACCGCAGGTACTTTCCATGCTCCGCCATGCGCCGCCCCCGAAGCCCGGCCGGGCCTACTCCCGACATCCCAGAAACATAGTATCAGCGATAATCAAAAACAAAACAGGCCCGGCGGGGCAGGACAGGCGTGACACTTTCGTGAACAATCGCCTGTATGCTGGTTGTCAGATTCAAACGTGCGGTACCGCGACAACACCATGACCCAGACCGTGCTGGTTATCGAAGACAACAAGGACATCGCCGAACTGGTGGCGCTGCACCTGCGCGATGCGGGGTTTGCCGTCACCCTGGCGGAGGACGGCGCGCGCGGCCTGGCACTGGCGCGCGGCGGCAACTACGACGCCCTGGTGCTGGACCTGATGCTGCCCGGCATCGACGGCCTCTCCATCTGCCGTGAGCTGCGCCAGCAGGAAAGCTATCTGCCGATCCTGATGCTGACCGCCAAGTCCTCCGAACTGGATCGCGTGCTGGGCCTGGAACTCGGCGCCGACGACTATCTCACCAAGCCGTTCAGCATCCGCGAGCTGGTGGCTCGGGTGAAAGCACTCCTGCGTCGGCAGGCGGCACTGGTCCCGGCGGCGGCAACGGCCGGCACGACCCTCGATTGCGGTGACTTGCACATCGACAGTGCGCGGCGCAGCGTCAGCATCGCCGGCCGCGAGGTGGAGCTGACGGCGCGGGAGTTCGATCTGCTGCTGCACTTCGCACGCCACCCGGGCCGCGTGTTCAGCCGCGCCCAGCTGCTGGATCAGGTGTGGGGCTACGGCCACGAAGGCTACGAACACACCGTCAACTCCCACATCAACCGCCTGCGCAGCAAGATCGAGCAGGATCCGGCCGCGCCCCGTTATGTGCTGACCGTATGGGGCGTCGGCTACAAGTTCGCGGAACAACCATGAGACTGCGCACGCTCTACGCCAAGCTGGCAGCGGTACTGCTGGCCCTGCTCTGCACCCTGGGCCTGCTCTACGGCGCCTTTACCCTGTATGCCAGCAAGGTGTTCCTGCAGGAGCTGAACCAGCGCTTCAACCGCGACCTGGCGCGCCAGCTGCTGGTGCAGCAGGAACTGGGCAGCGCGGAGCTGCTCGATGAGCAGCAGGTCAAGGCCATCTTCTCCTACTACATGCACATCAATCCGGCCATCGAGATCTACCTGCTGGACCATGCCGGCAACATCCTCGCCTTCGAGGCACCGCAGATGAAGATCAAGCGGCGCCTGGTGGATGTGGAACCCATCCGCCGCTTCCTGCGCAGCAGTGATCACTACCCCATTCTCGGCGACGACCCGCGCGACAGCCACCGGCAGAAGGTATTCTCCGCCGCCGCCTACCCGCCGCACGGCGAGCCGCGCCAGTATCTCTATGTGGTGCTCGGCGGCGAGGATTACGACAACATGGCCGCACTGCTGCACGACAGCTATTTCCTGCAGCTCAGCATCGCCGCCGTGGCGGTCAGCGTGCTGTTCGGCCTGCTCGCCGGCCTGTACGCGTTCAACCTGCTCACCCGCCGCCTGCACCGCCTCACCGGATTGATGGGGCGGTTCCGCGCCAGCGACTTCCGCCGGCACGAGCCCTACAGTGATGCGGCATCACCGGATGTCCGGCACGGCGACGAGATCGACCAGCTCGGCATCACCTTCGACGCCATGGCGCAGACCATCATCGCCCAGGTGGAACGCCTGGAACAGAAGGACAGCCTGCGCCGTAATCTGGTGGCCAACGTTTCCCACGACCTGCGCACCCCGCTGGCCTCGCTGCAGGGCTATCTGGAAACGCTGCTGCTCAAGACCGATCTGGATGAGACTCAGCGCCGCCACTACCTGGAGATCGCCTTCCAGCACGGCGCGCGCCTGTCGCGGCTGGTGAGCGAATTGTTCGAGCTGTCCAAGCTGGAGGCCAACGAGGCACAGCCGCAGCGCGAGGCGGTGGCGCTGGGCGAGCTGGTGCAGGATGCGGTGCAGCATTTCGAGTTGCGCGCCCGCCAGCAGGACATCACGCTGCAGGCTGCCAGCGGCGCCGAGCTGCCCTTCGTCAGCGCCGACATCGCCATGCTGAACCGCGTGCTGGAGAATCTCATCGGCAACGCCCTGCAGCATACGCCGGCGGGCGGCGTCATCGGGCTGGACATGACGGAGCAGCCCGAGGGCGTGGAGGTGTGCGTCGGCAATTCCGGCGCCGGCATAACGGCGGAGGACCTGCCGCATGTCTGGGAGCGCTTCTATCAGGCGCCGGAACGGCGCCACGGCGGCGGCGCCGGACTCGGCCTCGCCATCGTCAAGCGCATCATCGAACTGCACGACGGCGCTCTGCGCGTCAGCAGCACGCCGGGAGAGATGACCCGCTTCTGCTTCACCCTGCCGCGCTGGCAACGCACCGCAGACAAATGAAAAGGCCGCCCACCGGGGCGATACCGATCAGTGAAGAGGTTCCCGGACTTTGTAGGAGCCCAGTCCCCTGGGCGAATTTTCGCCGAGAGGACTCGGCTCCTACAGATATTGCCGTACCTTCTGGTCAACTGACTGGCATTACGCCCAGCGGGGCGGCCTCGACGCCGCGCAAAGCTGGAGTTATTTCTTGCTGCCGCAGGTGTTGACGCCGATCAGGCTGTAGGCCGGGCAGAAACCCAGCAGGGCGGTGGCCAGCGGAACGATGCCGATGGCGCCGAGCCAGTTGCTGGCGGCGACGCCCCAGCCGATGATGGCCAGACCGGCGATGATGCGAATGACCTTGTCTACGGTTCCGACGTTTGCCTTCATAGTGGTTCTCCTTGTGCTGTGAGTGTAGCTGCCAGCAAGGATAGACAAGGCCCCGGCCGCTGTCTGTGACTATGTCACCCAGTGGCGGTCCGCCCCAGCCGCACCCGATCGAGCAGCAGGATCTCGCCGCGCGTGCGCCGGATCATTCCCTCGTTCTCGAGGTCGCGCAGGATGCGGCTCACCACCTCGCGCGAACTGCCCAGTTCCACCGCCAGTTCCTGATGGGTGGTGCGGGCGATGCCGTCGCCTGCCCCCATCTCCAGCAGCAGCGCGGCGACGCGCGCATCCATGCGGCGGAAGGCCACCTCCTCCACCACCGCGATGACATCGGCCAGACGATGGGCCACCAGCTGGAACATGTAGTTGCGCCAGGCCGCCGATTCCCCCATCCAGGCACGCACCGCCGCCGCCGGCACCAGCAGCGCCTCCACCTCGGTCTCGGTGATGGCCAGCGCCGGGAACGGGATGTCGCTCATGATGCAGGAGGCGGTGAGCACGCAGCTCTCGCCCGGCTCGATGCGGTACAGGGTCAGCTCGCGTCCCGACTCCGCCACCTTGTGCACACGGGCGCGCCCGCTCAGCAACAGCGGCAGGAAGCCGCAGTTGTCCCCCTCGTGGCACACGTACTGCCCTGCCGGCAGACGCTTCACCACCGCCCCCTGTGCCAGCCGCTGCATGAACAGCGGGTCCCCCTCGCACAGGCGCGGAAACGCGCCGCGCAACCGTTGTTCCATGTCCTGATTCATCGCCCTCGCCGTCCCGCCGGAATATCCCGCACGCATGGTAAGCCAATGTCACGGGCAGCGAACAGGCGCCGTGATGAAAATGTGATTTTTGCGTGAGGCCTGCGTGAATCCGCGCCGCCATGATTGTTTCCAGGCGCCGCACCAAGGACGCCGTCAACCGCAACCACTACGAGGGAACCGATCATGAAAGGCAACAAACACACCGTCACCGCCGCCGGCACCGCCCTGCTCGCCGCCCTGGCCCTGACCCCGGCGGCCGCCACCACCGGCAATCCGTTCAGCGCCAGCCCCCTGCCGGCCGGTTACATGCTGGCCGACAGCATGGGCAGTGCCGCCAAGACCACCGGCGAGGCCAAGTGTGGTGCCGACAAGGCACGCCAGGCGCAGGAGGCCAAGTGCGGCGCCAACAAGGCCCAGCCGGTGCAGGAAAAGAAGCAGCTGCAGGAGGCCAAGTGTGGCGAGGCCAAGTGCGGCGCCAACAAGAAGAAGCTGTAAACCATGGCCAGCGCCATCGACACCCTGCACGGCGCCGGCCTCGGCCTGCGCCGCGCCCTGCTGGAGCCGCTGCAAGCCAGCACGGAACTGCCCGATTTCTTCGAGGTGGCGCCGGAGAACTGGATCGGTGTCGGTGGCGCCGTCGGCCGCCGCCTGCGTGCCTTCAGCGAACGCCGGCCGCTGCTCTGCCACGGCCTGTCGCTCAACCTCGGCGGCAACGCCCCGCTCGACCGCGCGTTCATCGCCCGTGTCGGCGCGTTTCTCGCCGCCCACGCCGTGCCCTGCTACAGCGAGCACCTCAGCTACTGCGCCGACGACGGCCATCTCTACGACCTGCTGCCGCTGCCGTTCACCCTCGGTGCGGCACGTCATGTTGCGGCGCGCATCCGTCAGGTGCAGGACCAGCTGGGCCGCCGCATCGCCGTGGAGAACATCTCCTATTACGCCGCACCGGGACAGGAGATGAGCGAACTGGAGTTCCTGCGCGCCGTGCTGGACGAGGCCGACTGCGATCTGCTGCTCGACGTCAACAACGTCTACGTCAATGCCGCCAATCACGGTTACGACGCCCGCGCCTTCATTTCTGCGCTGCCGACCGCGCGTATCGCCTATCTGCACATGGCGGGACATCTGGTGGAGGACGACGGCCTGATCGTCGACACCCACGGCGCCGCCGTCGTCGATCCGGTATGGCAGCTACTGCAATACACCTATGCCAACCACGGCGTGCTGCCGACCCTGCTGGAGCGCGACTTCAATCTGCCGCCGCTGCAGGAACTGTTGACCGAGATCGGACACATCCGCACGCTGCAAGGACAAATGGAGGAGAACCATGCACGCCGCTACGCCTGATCACGCGCGCCTGCAGCAGGCCTTCTGCGCCCACCTGCGCACGCCGCAACAGCACGCCGCACCGGCCGATGTGCCGCCGCGACGCATGGCGCTGTATCGCGAACTGTTCCGCGCCAACTTCAGCGGACAGCTGGCCAGCGCCTTTCCGGTGCTGCACCGCATCAGTGCTCCCGCCTGGTGGGATGCCCTGATGGAGGATTTCTTCGCATCCCATCGCTGCCGCTCACCGCTGTTCCACCAGCTGCCGCGCGAATTCCTGACCTACCTGCAACAGGAGCGCGCGGCGACCACCGACGACCCGCCCTTCCTGCTGGAGCTGGCGCACTACGAGTGGGCGGAGCTGGCCCTGGCCCAGGCGGAAGACGAATTGCCGCCGGCGCGCCAGTGCGGCGATGTCCTGCAAGAGGTGCCGCGCCTGTCCCTGCTGGCCTGGCCGTTCACCTACCACTATGCGGTGCATCGCATCGGCCCCTCCTATCTGCCGCAGCAGGCGGACGCCGTCCCCACCCATCTGCTCATCTACCGCAACCGCATGGATGAGGTGCGCTTCCTGGAATTGAATGCCGTGAGTGCGCGCCTGCTGTATCTGATCGGTGCGGCGGATGGCCGCGACGGCGCCCGGCTGCTGCAACAGATCGCCGACGAGCTGCACCATCCGGACCACGCAAAGGTGCTTGAAGGCGGGCGTGAACTGCTGCTGCAACTGCACCAGCAGGACATCCTGCTGTGACGGTGAGGACGACTGCCATGAACTACCTGCTCCGGCTGCAAGACCTGCTGAACACGACACGACATGCCGACTTCCTCTGGCCGCTGGCGCTGCGTCTCTATCTGGTGCCGGTATTCTGGATGCCCGGACTGGCCAAGCTGCAGCACATGGACAACACCATCGAATGGTTCGGCAACGCGGAATGGGGCCTCGGCCTGCCGTTCCCCACCCTGCTCGCCTGGCTGGCGGCCTTGAGCGAAACCGCCGGCGCCCTGCTGCTGGCCGCGGGACTCGCCGTGCGCTGGATCTCCATACCGCTGCTGATCACCATGGTGGTCGCCGCCGTCACCGTGCACTGGGACAACGGCTGGCTGGCCATCGCCGACCGCAGCATGGAGTCCTCGCAACGGCTGGCCGGGCTGCTCGACTGGCTGGCCCAGGAACACCCGGGACGCCATGAATTCATAACCGAACTCGGCACGCCGGTGATGCTCAACAACGGTGTCGAATTCGCCGTCACCTACTTCATCATGCTGCTGGCCCTTTTCTTCCAGGGCGGCGGCCGCTATATCAGTATGGATTACTGGATCGGACGCCGCGTGCAGCGCCGTTCCGCAGGAGGGCACCATGATCATTAAACACGCCGCAGACATTCTTCCCTCCGAGATCACATCGGAGACCGTCTATCGCGAGCGGCGCCGCTTTCTCGGTGCCGCACTGGCCGCCGGCGGTGCCCTGCTGCTGCCCAACGCCGCGCCGGCGGCCCTGCCGCGCCGCTTCGACAAGCTGCCGCTCAGCCGCTACAGCGCCAATGAGCCGCTCAACAGCTACAAGGACATCACCACCTACAACAACTTCTACGAACTCGGCACCGGCAAGTCCGATCCGGCACGCAATGCCGGTTCGCTGCGCACCGACCCCTGGTCGGTCACCGTCGACGGCGAGGTGGAAAAGCCGGGCACCTACACCCTGGAAGACCTCATCAAGCCGCACGCCCTGGAAGAGCGCATCTACCGCCTGCGCTGCGTCGAGGCCTGGTCGATGGTGATCCCCTGGGTCGGCTTTCCGCTGGGCGATCTGATCAAGCGTTTCCAGCCCACCTCGCGCGCCAAATACGTCGCCTTCACCACCCTGCACGACCCGGAGCAACTGCCGGGCCAGCGCCGCAACGTGCTGCAGTGGCCCTATGTGGAGGGCCTGCGCATGGACGAGGCGATGCATCCGCTGACCATCCTCGCCGTCGGCCTGTATGGCGAGGTGCTGCCCGGCCAGAACGGCGCGCCGCTGCGCCTGGTGGTGCCGTGGAAATACGGCTTCAAGAGCATCAAGTCCATCGTCCGCATCAGCCTGACCGAACAGATGCCGCCCACCGCCTGGAACCGCGCGGCGCCGCACGAATACGGCTTCTATGCCAACGTCAATCCGGCGGTGGACCATCCGCGCTGGAGCCAGAAGCGCGAACGGCGCCTGGGTGAACTGCGCAAGCGCGAAACCCTGCCCTTCAACGGTTACGGCGAGTATGTGGCCTCGCTGTACAGCGGCATGGACCTGAGCAAGTGGTATTGAGCGAACGCTGGCTCAAACGCGGCGTATTCCTGCTCTGCCTCGCCCCGCTGGGCTGGCTGCTGGCGCTGGCCCTGCTCGGCGAGCTGGGTGCCAATCCCATCGAGACCATCATCCGGTTTCTCGGCGACTGGGCGCTGCGGCTGCTGCTGCTCACCCTCGCGGCCACGCCGCTGCGCCTGCTCACCGGCTGGGGCTGGCCGGTGCGGCTGCGGCGCCTGCTCGGCCTGTTCTCCTTTTTCTATGCCGTGCTGCACCTGCTGGCCTATGCGGTGCTGGATCAGTTCTTCGACTGGGCCGCCATCTGGGAGGACATCCTCGAGCGCCCGTTCATCACCACCGGCATGCTGGCCTGGCTGCTGCTGCTGGCGCTGGCGGTGACCTCCAACCAGGCCTCCCAGCGCCGCCTCGGCCGCAACTGGAAGCGGCTGCACCGGCTGATCTACCCGGCGGCCATCCTGGCGGCGGTGCACTTCGCGCTGATGGTGAAGGCCGATCTGCGCGAGCCCCTCATCTACGGCGCTATACTCACGGTGCTGCTCGGCCTGCGCCTCATCCGGCGCCGCCCTCCGGCGCGCCAGGGTGTACAAAACCCTTGAAAATCGGTAATCTTTACCAAATATATAGGTTATTGACCGCGCAGGCGGTCTTTCTTTTTGGGCGCCCGCCAGCCCCCGGGCGGGCGCCCGGCAACAACCCCACTATGTTGGTCAGGACTCAAACTCGAAACTAAAGGAGCACATTCATGAAGCACGAACTGCCGGCACTGCCCTACGCCAAGAACGCCCTCGAGCCGTACATCTCCGCCGAGACCCTGGAGTTCCACCACGGCAAGCACCACCAGGCCTACGTCACCAACCTGAACAACCTGATCCCGGGCACCGAGTACGAGAACCTGTCCCTGGAAGACATCGTCAAGAAGGCCCCGGCCGGCGGCGTGTTCAACAACGCAGCCCAGGTGTGGAACCACACCTTCTACTGGAACTGCATGGCCCCCAATGCCGGCGGCGAACCCAGCGGCGCCCTGGCCGATGCCATCACCAAGACCTTCGGTTCCTTCGCCGCCTTCAAGGAGAAGTTCACCAACTCCTGCGTCACCAACTTCGGCTCCGGCTGGACCTGGCTGGTGAAGAACAAGGACGGTTCCATCGAGATCGTCAACACCTCCAACGCCGGTTGCCCGCTGACCATGGACAAGAAGCCGCTGCTGACCTGCGACGTGTGGGAACACGCCTACTACATCGACACCCGCAACGCCCGTCCGAAGTACGTGGAGAACTTCTGGAATCTGGTGAACTGGGATTTCGTGGCGAAGAATTTCGCCTGATCTGTTCTGCCCACCGGGAGCGGCGCAAGCCGCTCCCGGCCCCACAAAGCGCAATTCCGCACCGCTTCCGGGGGATTTGCACCCTCCCGGCAGAGTCAGTAGAATCGGTTCCCAGTGGACGACTGGCAGTCTCCGTGGAGGCTGCCTTTTTGTTTTTCCGGGCTGGAATATTTTTTCTGCGCAGCACAGGTAACAATCATGTCTGATGCATTGATGACCACCTACGCCCGCCTGCCGGTCACCTTCGCGAAGGGTGAAGGCGCCTGGCTGTGGGACAGCAATGGCAAGAAGTATCTCGACTCCGTCGCCGGTGTGGCGGTGTGCGGACTGGGCCACGCCCATCCCCAGGTCGCCGAGGCGCTGTGCCGCCAGGCGCAGACCCTGGTGCACACCTCCAACCTCTACGGCATCGCCAACCAGCAGGCGCTGGGCGAGCGCCTGGTGCGCGCCGCGGGCATGGATCGGGTGTTCTTCTCCAATTCCGGCGCCGAGGCCAACGAGGCCGCGATCAAGCTGGCACGCCTGTACGGTCACCAGAAGGGCATCGACACCCCGCTGATCATCGTCGCCGAGGGCAGCTTCCACGGCCGCACCCTGGCCACCCTCTCCGCCACCGGCAACCGCAAGGTGCAGGCCGGCTTCGAGCCGCTGGTCACCGGCTTCGTGCGCGTGCCCTACAACGACATCGAGGCCATCCGCACCGTCGCCAAGAACAGCGTCGGCGTGGCCGCCATCCTGATCGAACCGGTGCAGGGCGAAGGCGGCGTGCAGGTGCCTACCGAAGGCTACCTGCGCGACATCCGCGAGCTGTGCGACACCCACGGCTGGCTGATGATGCTCGACGAAATCCAGACCGGCATGGGCCGCACCGGCGAGATGTTTGCCTTCCAGCACGAAGGCATCAAGCCGGACGTGATGACCCTGGCCAAGGGCCTGGGCAACGGCGTGCCCATCGGTGCCTGCCTGGCGCATGGCGCCGCCGCCGAACTGTTCAAGCCGGGCAACCACGGTTCCACCTTCGGCGGCAATCCGCTGGCCTGCGCCGCCGGTCTCGCCGTACTCGACGTGCTGGAACAAAATGATCTTGCCACCCGTGCCGAAAATCTCGGCACGCGCATGCTGCTCGGCCTCGCCGAAGTGCTGAACGGCAATCCGCATGTGGTCGATATCCGCGGCAAGGGCCTGATGATCGGCATCGAGCTGGATCGTCCCTGCGGCGAGCTGGTGAAGCGTGCCCTGGAGCAGGGCCTGCTCATCAACGTCACCGCCGAACGCGTGGTGCGGCTGCTGCCGCCGCTGATCCTGAGCGACGCCGAGGCCGACCAGATCGTGCAGCAGGTGGGCAGCCTGGTGCAGGCTTTCCTGCAGGAAAGCGCCGCCTGAGAGAGATGACACTGTGGCAGTACGACATTTTCTCACCCTGCAGGACGCCAGCAAGGCCGAGCTGAAACAGCTGCTGCGCCGTGCCAGCGAACTGAAGGCAATGCAGCAGGCCGGCGAACTGTACCAGCCGCTCAAGGGCAAGGTGATGGGCATGGTGTTCGAGAAGTCCTCGACCCGTACCCGCGTCTCCTTTGAAGTGGCGATGGTGCAGTTCGGCGGCCACGCCATCTTCCTGGCCCCGCGCGACACCCAGCTCGGCCGCGGCGAACCCATCGAAGATACCGCGCGCGTGCTCTCGCGCATGGTCGATGTGGTGATGATCCGCACCTACGCCCACGAGCAGATTGAGCGTTTTGCCGACCATTCACGCGTGCCGGTAATCAACGGCCTCACCGACTCGTTCCATCCCTGCCAGATGCTGGCCGACATGCAGACCTATCAGGAGCATCGCGGCGACATCGAGGGCAGGACCGTGGCCTGGATTGGCGACGGCAACAATATGTGCAACTCCTACATCGAGGGCGCGCGCCAGTTCGGCTATCGCCTGCACATTTCCACGCCGCCGGGCTACGAGCCGGACGCGCAGATCCTCGCCGCCGCCGGTGACAGCGTGCAGCTGTTCAGCGATCCGCTTGAGGCGGCACAGGGCGCCGATCTGGTCACCACCGACGTCTGGGCCAGCATGGGCATGGAGGAAGAGCAGCAGCAGCGCCTGCGCGACTTCGCCGCCTGGCAGGTCAACGATGCCATCATGGCGGCCGCCGGGCCCGATGCCCTGTTCCTGCACTGCCTGCCCGCCCACCGCGGCGAGGAAGTGGCGGCCTCGGTCATCGACGGCCCCAACAGCCAGGTGTGGGACCAGGCGGAAAACCGCCTGCACGCACAAAAGGCACTGCTGGAATTCCTGCTGTTGTCCCGCTAGCCGGCAGCGCTGCCGCAGCAAAAAGAAAGCCGCCCATCGGGCGGCTTCTTTTTTTCAGGCACCGTCTGCGGCTAGGGACCGCGCACCACCAGCACCGGGCAGCTCGCCGCACCGATCACCTGCGCCGATACGCTGCCGTGGATCACGCTCATGATGCCGCTGCGGCCGTGGCTGCCCACCACGATCAGATCGGCGCCACACTCGCGCGCCACCGCGGCGATCAGCGCATCGGCGCGACCCGCCTCCACACGGGCCTCGCAATCGATTTCCAGCACGGCGGCACGCCGGCAGATCGCCGCCACCGTCGCCTCGGCAACGGACATATCCAGGCCTGCGGCCACGGCATGCACCACGGTCAGCGGCAGACGCCAGGACTGGGCCAGACCAATCGCCGCATCCACCGCCGCGGCGCTGTGTTCCGCGCCGTCGGTGGCCAGCAGGATGCGGCGGCACCACAGCGTGCTGTCACGCGGCACCACCAGCACATTCGCCGCCGCCTGAGCGATCACCCGCGCCGTGGCATCACCCACCATCAGGTGAGCAAGCCCACGCTTGCCGCGCCGCCCCATCACGATCAGATCGACCTCGGCTTCCTCCGCCACGGCGGCGATCTCCGCATGCGGCAGTTCGCCGTGACACAGCACCGTTGCACACGGCACCCCGGCAGCCGCGGCCTGCTGTACAACGTCATCCAGATGAGTCTGGACGAGCTGATCCTGCTCGGCCAGCAAGGCCCCGGTGCCGACCGCCTCCAGATCATCGGCGAACGGCACCATGGACATTGCCGTCAGCCTGCCGCCGTACTGGCGCACCATGTCGATGGCCACGCGCACGGCGCTCGCCGAATAGGGCGAGGCGTCGCTGGCCACCATGACGTGCCGTGGCGGCACGGCACTCATGTCACCGACACCTTGCGACGATGCGCGGCCATGCCCTTGATCAGCGCCACAACGATGGTCAGACCGCCGGTGGCCAGCGCCAGCACCAGCGTGATGTCACCCAGCATCTTGAGGGTGGCGATGGTGGACGGCGCGATGGGGTCGATCAGTTCCAGGTTGGACAGGTAGCCCGGCACATAGAAGAAGCGCGAGAACAGCACGATCACCATGATCAGACCCATCACGAACTTCACCACCGCGTCCTTCACATAGGTGGTGCCGATGGCGCCGATCTGGATACCGAACAGCGAGCCCGCCAGGATGATCATGGCGAGACGGATGTCCACCACACCGTCGAGGGCGTAGAGGATGGAACCACCCAGGCCCATGACGAAGGCGATCACCAGCTCGGTGGCCGAGGCCATCAGCGCCGGTGCACCCAGGATGTACATCATCGCCGGCACACCGATGAAACCGCCGACGGCAATGGTTGCCGCCAGCATGCCGGTGGCAAAACCGAGCGGGGCAACGATCACGATCGAGACCCGTGCCTTGATGCTGTCGAAATACATCATGGTGCCGGGGATGTGCAGCGACTGCACCCAGCGCGCCAGCCGGGTCACCTTGTGGCCCGCCTCCGCCGCGCCGCTCTTCTCGGCCTTGTGCATGCGCCAGGCGTCACGCAGCACGAAGCTGCCGACGATGGCGAGCACCACCACGAACACCACCGACACGTACAGGCTGGTGCCGACATCACCGTAGGTGTTCTTGATGCCGGTCATCACGTTCTTGCCGACCAGCATGCCGGCCTCGGCGAAAATGCCCATGATGATGCCCAGCTTGACGTCCACCTGGCCGTACTTGTGACGCTTCATGGCGCCGACCAGCGACTTGGGGAACTTGTGGCAGATGTTGGAGGCCACGGCGACGATGCCGGGCACACCCAGGGTCATCATCGCCGGCGTCATCACGAAGGCGCCGCCGGAACCGATGAAACCCGACACCATGCCGCCGACGAAACCGACGATGAACAACGCCAGCGCCGTGGTGGCGGTGAAATCGATGAAGGAAATGGAATCCATGTTGTTCGCTCCTACTTTTGCTTGCCCGCGGCACGCACGCCGAGCAATTCCCAGAAATGGCCCGTGAAATTGCCGTGTACCCAGGAGAATACGAAGGCAATGACGATGGGGATCAGGAACAGCAGCTTGTTGCCCTGGCGCGTCTGTTCGGCCCAGAGCACCAGCTGATCGGAGTAGGAAAACAACAGCAGGTACAAGGTCAGACTGCCCACGCCGAACGCGGCGGTGGCTATCGCAGTTTTCTTTCGTTCAGACATGATCGCTCCGCAAGAAGTAAAGGGTTTTATAGTTATATGGCCGCCCGGTTCCACCCCGTGAACGGCATGGACCGCGTGGCACAATGGCAGCAGGCACGATTCCGTGCCGCGCCAGGGTGTCGATTTTGCGTAATGACATTTCCTGCCGCAGCGAGGCGAAATCCCGGCCTGCGCCAGCCAAACCGCCTCACTCTAAAGCAATGAAATCCGCTTTTGACTAGCCCGTTTTAGGTAGATGGCGCGAAAAAGTGGGATAAGCCGGCCGGCGGGAATCCAGCCGCGACGCCCCACAGGAGGTAAGCCGTCGCTTCAGTCGGCGGCGATGACCCAGTCACCCCGGGCGAAATTCTCCAGCGTGTGGCGCATGCGCCGCACGTGGCTGCCCTCCCAGTAGAGTTTGTCGCAATGGGGGCAAAACCAGGCCTGCGGCGATGTCAGCAGCGCCCCTTGCGGCAGCTGCGCATACTGCTCCGGGCGCGCCGGGATGACGGGGGTATTGCAATCCAGACAGCGGGAAAAGGGACGGGACAGCCAGCCGATGGCAAAGCGCTGCGTCACGGCGGCAATCTGGTCCGGCAACGCATTCTCCGCCAGCCAGACCACCCGGCCATCGCCATTGCGCAGGCGCGCCATCTCCCGGTCGCGGGTCAGCAGCCAGCGCTCCTCGGCCACCGCCTGCCGCGCCAGTTCGCCGTCATCCGCCCCCGCCGTGGCGATGGCCGTGTCATAGCCCGCGGCACGCAGCCAGCGTCCCAGGCGCTGCAGCATTTCGTCGCAGAGAAAGCGTGGCTCGGCCATTCCGCCACCATCCAGCGGCTTAACCCCGGCCGCGCACCACAGCAAACAGCCGCTGTATCCCGCGGGCACCGAATATCAGCCACAACGCAACCATGAACTCAATTAGCGTAGTAACCACATTGGCAAGCCAGTCAGGATTTTGCATCACGCTCACGGAAGGCTGCATTGCGCTCTGGGCCAGCTGGCTGACCCTGATGGCGTAGACGACATGATAGGCAACATCAGAGACGACATTGAAAAGAAAGAACACGCCCAGCACGCTGAGCGCCATACGCTCGACGGCAGACAGGACTTCCGGCTCGGCACCGAGCGCGTCACTGCCCTGGATGAACTTATTGGTCAGGGTCGCGGGAAACATGAAGAACAAAGCACCAATCAGCACAGGCAACAGAAAGTGCAATGCCGTGGCCAGGAACTGCCCCCACCATGGCACACCGGTATCCGCCACGATATAAGGAGCCAGATTGGGGATGCGTATCACGGCGACGGCTATCAGCCCGATACCGGCAAGCCTGATGGCCAGAATCGATATGTCACGATAGTTCACTGTCCCACCTCCTCCACTGGTACCAGACCTGCACCGCTCACCGCGGCGCCATACGCCAATCCGCTGGCGCCGTGGCAGAATAGCAAACCTCGGGCTGTCAGATACCCGCCAGCCTCCGGGCGGTTTCACATTGCACCAAGACCTGTGATGAAATAGTCGCCATGAAACGCCTTCTGCTTATCCTGCTGCTGTTGTCTGCCAATGTTGCCGCCGGCCCGCTGGAGGACGGCTTCGCCGCCTTCAAGGCGAAGGATTACGCCAGGGCCCTGCAACTATGGCAGCCGCTGGCGCAGGAGGGCAATGCCGACGCGCAGTACAACCTGGGCCTGCTGTACCACAAGGGCTGGGGCGTGGCGCGCGATGTGAAGCAGGCGCACGAGTGGTACACCCGGGCGGCCAACCAGGGGAATACCGACGCCATGTACAACCTCGGCGTGATGTATGTTTCCGGTGACGGCGTGTTCCGCAGCGACCGCCAGGCCCTGCCGCTGTTCGAACACGCGGCCGCGCGCGGCCACCTGCCGGCGATGTACAACCTGGGCGTGATGTATGCCTACGGCCTCGGCACCGGGCAGGATGCAGCGAAGGCCATCGAGCTGTGGACCCAGGCCGCCGACCGGGGTCTGGACGAGGCCCGCGCCGCGCTGGTGCAGGCCTACGAACAGGGCCTCACCGGCCTGGCGCCCGATCCGGCCAGGGCGGCGCAGTGGCGCAACCCGAACTGAACGCACCGGGATGCCTGTAGGCGCGCCTGCGGCGCGATGCGCTGCCCGGTAACATTGACACGCCATCGCGGCGGAGCCGCTCCTACCTAATTGTTCAGACAGGAACGTCGGCATGGAATCTTCGAATACCCCCGCCGTCTTCGAGGCGCACGGCGTCACCAAGACCTACCAGATGGGCGAGGTCGAGGTGCAGGCGCTGCGCGGCGTCGATCTCGAACTCTACAAGGGCGAGTTCGTGGTGATGCTCGGCCCCTCCGGCAGCGGCAAGTCCACCCTGCTCAACATCCTCGGCGGCCTCGACGTCCCCACCAGCGGCACGGTGCGCTATCAGGACCATGACCTCTCCGTCTACAACGACACCTCCCTGACCCGTTACCGCCGCGAGCATGTCGGCTTCGTGTTCCAGTTCTACAACCTGATCCCCTCGCTCACCGCGCGCGAGAACGTGGCGCTGGTGACGGAGATCGCCGAGCACCCGATGGCGCCGGAAGAGGCGCTGCGCCTGGTCGGGCTGGGCGATCGGCTGGATCACTTCCCGGCCCAGCTCTCCGGCGGCGAACAGCAGCGGGTCGCCATCGCCCGCGCCATCGCCAAGAACCCCGCCGTGCTGCTGTGCGACGAGCCCACCGGCGCGCTGGACGTCACCACCGGCATCGTGGTGCTGGAGGCGATCAACCGCATCAACCGGGAGCTCGGCACCACCACCGTGGTGATCACCCACAACAGCGACATCGCCGCCATCGCCGATCGCGTCATCCACATCAGCGACGGCCGCGTCGCCAGCGTCGAGCGCAACGCCCGCAAGGTCTCGCCGCAGGAGCTGCACTGGTAGCGCCATGAATGCCCTCGACCGCAAGCTGTGGCGCGACCTGTGGCAACTGCGCGCACAGATGTTCGCCATCATGCTGGTGATGGCCTGCGGCGTCGCCACCTACATCATGTTCAGCAGCACGCTGGACTCGCTGCAGGAGAGCCGCAACGACTACTACCTCGACTACCGTTTCGCCGACGCCTTCGTCAACCTGAAGCGCGCACCGCAGGCGGTGGGCGAGCGGCTGGCGGAGATCCCCGGCGTCAAGATCGCGGATACGCGCGTCACCGCCTGGGGCTCGGTCGACCTGCCCGACTTCCCCGAAACCATTACCGCCCTGCTCACCTCGCTGCCGGACGACGGGCCGGCGCTGCTCAACGACCTGTACCTGCGCGAGGGCCGCAGCATCGAGCCGGGCAATGACGACGAGGTGGTCATCGACCACTCCTTCGCCACCGCCCACGGCCTGCACCCCGGCGACGAACTGCCGGTGATCATCAAGGGCAAGCGCCGCGTGCTCACCATCGTCGGCACCGCCATGTCACCGGAACACATCTACCAGCTGCGCCCCGGCGCCTTCTTCCCCGACGAGCTGCGCTACGCGGTGATGTGGATGGCGCGCACCCCGCTGGGCTACGCCTACGAAATGAAGGGCGCCTTCAACAACGTCGCCTTCCGCCTCGACGGCAGCCGCAGCGTGGAAGAGGTGATCGATCACGTCGACGACGTGCTGGCACCCTACGGCGGCCTCGGCGCCTACGCCCGTGCCGATCAGCTGTCGCACAAATTCCTCACCGAGGAATTCAAGCAGCTCGACACCATCACCAATATCTTTCCGGTGATCTTCCTCGGCGTCGCCGCCTTCCTGCTCAACATCGTGGTCAACCGCCTGGTCACCACCCAGCGCGAACAGGTGGCGGTGCTCAAGGCCTTCGGCTACAGCAACGCCGCCATCGCCCTGCACTACATCAAGCTGGTGCTGGTGGTGGTCGCCGTCGCGGTGCTCGTCGGCGTCGTGGCCGGCGTCTGGCTGGGGCGCGGCCTGAGCAGCATCTATCTCGGCTTCTACCGCCTGCCCTACCTGATGTTCGTGCTGCGGCCGGTACTGGTGGCAAACGCCACCCTGTTCACTGCCGCCGCCGCCAGCCTCGGCACCCTGCTCGCCGTGCGCGCCGCGGCACGGCTGCGCCCGGCCCAGGCCATGAGCCCGGAACCACCGGCGCGCTACCGCGAAACCCTGTTCGAACGCATCGGCTTCAAGCACGCCCTGGCGCAACCCACGCGCATGATCTTCCGCCACATCGGCCATCGTCCGTTCAAGTCGGCGCTCACCGTGCTGGGCATCGCCCTCGCCGGCGCCATCACCACCACCGGGCTGTTCCAGGGCGACACCGTCGGCTACATGATGGACATCCAGTACAACGTCGCCTCGCGCGAGGACATGTCGCTCAGCTTCACCGAACCCAGCTCGCAGCGCGCCCTCTACGAACTGGCCAGCCTGCCCGGCGTCGAACACGGCGAGGTCTTCCGCAACGTGCCGGTGCTGCTGCGCCACGAGCACCGCAGCCACCGCACCTCGATCCGCGGCGTCGAATCCGGCAACCAGGTGAAACGCCTGCTCGATGTCGAACTGCGCCCCATCCCGATCCCGGCCGACGGCGTGCTGCTCACCGACTATCTCGGTCAGATGCTCGGTGTGAAACCCGGCGACATGCTGACCGTGGAGGTGCTCGAGGGCAACCGGCGCAGCTATCAGGTGCCGGTGGCGGGGCTGGTGAAGGAATATCTCGGCACCTTCGCCTACATGGACATCGCCGCCCTGAACCAGCTGCTGCAGGAGGGCCACGCCATCTCCGGCGTGTGGCTCGCCGTGGACGCGGAGGCCTATGCCGATCTGCACAGCCGCTTCAAGGGCACGCCGCGGGTGGCCAGCGTGGTCGAACGCACCCAGGACATGGAAAACTTCGACCGCATCATGCAGGAGACCATGCTGTACATCGCCTTCATCTCCACGGTGTTCTCCTGCATCATCGCCGTGGGCGTGGTCTACAACAGCGCACGCATCATCCTCACCGAGCGCAGCCGCGAACTGGCCAGCCTGCGCGTGCTCGGTTTCACCCGCGGCGAGATCTCCTACATCTTGCTCGGCGAACTGGCGCTGCTTACCGTCACCGCCCTGCCCCTCGGCCTGTGGCTCGGCTATGCGCTGTGCGGTTATATTGCCAGTACACTGCAGAACGAACTGTACCGCGTGCCGCTGATGATCGACACGGAGACCTACGCCTTCTCCGCCGCCGTGGTGGTGGTGGCCACCGCCATCTCGGCCCTGCTGGTACGGCACAAGCTGGATAAACTGGATTTGATAGCGGTATTGAAGACCAAAGAGTAGGAGCCCACTCCGTGGGCGAAGCAGCGCTCAGACTCCGGCACTGTTCGCCGAGAGGACTCGGCTCCTACAGAAGATGCAGGAGCCCGACAGGCAGTACCGCAGGAGCCCACTCCGTGGGCGAAGCAGCGCTCAGACTCCGGCACTATTCGCCGAGAGGACTCGGCTCCTACAGAATGCAGGAACCCGACAGGCAGCACCGTAGGAGCCCACTCCGTGGGCGAAGCAACGCTCAGACTCCGGCACTATTCGCCGAGAGGACTCGGCTCCTACAGAAGATGCAGGAACCCGACAGGCAGTACCGTAGGAGCCCACTCCGTGGGCGAAGCAGCGCTCAGACTCCGGCACTATTCGCCGAGAGGACTCGGCTCCTACCGAAGATGCAGGAGCCCGACAGGCAGTACCGTAGGAGCCCACTCCGTGGGCGAAGCAACGCTCAGACTCCGGCACTGTTCGCCGAGAGGACTCGGCTCCTGCAATGGAGCCGGGAATGATCAACAACAAGGAATGAACATGCACTGGCGCAGAAACATCATCCTCGGCCTCATCGGTCTCGGCATCATCATGCTGATCGGCCTGGGCTTCCGTCAGCCGCCGCGCGCGGTGGACCTCGCCGCGGTACACACCGGCCCCTTGCAGGTCACGGTGCAGGAAGTCGGCAAGACCCGCGTCATCGATCGCTACGTCATCTCCGCGCCGGTGGCCGGCTACACGCCGCGCATCACCCAGCGCGTCGGCGACAGCGTGGCGCACGGCGAAACCATCGTGCAGCTGGAACCGGTGCGTCCCGCCGCGCTCGACGCGCGCAGCCATGCCGCGGCCCAGGCCCGCGTCGCCGCGGCCCAGGCCGCCCTGCAGGCCGCGAGCGAACAGGCCCGCGCCGCAGCCGCCGACGCAACGCAGGCCGAGGCCGAATACCAGCGCCTGCAGGAGCTGAGCAAGCAAAACCTCATCTCACCCAACGACGTGGAACGGGCCCGCGCCCGCGCCGCGTCCGCCGCGGCAACGGAGCGCTCCAGCCGCTTCGCGGTGGAAGTCAGCCGCCACGAACTGGAAACCGCGCGCACCGCACTGCAATACGCCGGCGGCGAAACCGTCAGCGGCGCGCGCGTCGCCATCACCACACCGGTCGACGGCCGCGTGCTGAAACTCTATCAACAGAGCGAGGGCGTGGTCGCCGCCGGCCAGCCGCTCATCGAAGTGGGCGATCCGCAACGCCTCGAAATCGCCATCGAAGCCCTGTCCTCCAACGCCGTGCGCATCCAGCCCGGCATGCGCGTCCTGTTCGAACGCTGGGGCGGCACACCGCTGGAAGGCCGCGTGCGCCTCATCGAACCCGTCGGCTTCACCAAGATCTCCGCCCTCGGCGTCGAGGAGCAACGCGTCCTCGTCATCGCCGACATCGCCGCCCCGCCGCAGCAATGGCAAACCCTCGGCGACGGCTACCGCGTCGACGCCCGCTTCATCCTGTGGGAAGGCGCCTCCGTATTGCAGGTCCCCGCCAGCGCCCTGTTCCGCCGCAACGACGGCTGGGCCGTGTTCGTCGCGGAAGGCGGCCGCGCCCACCTGCGTGATGTAAAGCCCGGCCAGCGCAGCGGGCTAGCGGTGCAGATACTGGACGGACTGAAGGAAGGCGAGAGCGTGATCATCCATCCGGATGAGACGGTGGGGGATGGAGTCAGGATTACGGAGCGGTAGGAGGCGCCTGTGGCCCACGCCGTGCGGACGGGCTTTGACATTGTGCCGGGGAGTTTTTACTCTGACCCCGAACTCTTGTTGGTTCTATGGAGAAAATTAATGGGTCAAGAACCAGAATTTGTATGCCCCAAGTGCGGGACTAAGCTTGTTTTTCTTCTAAACAAAATCAAAAAATTAAAAGCGGATAACGCCAACTTAAGTGCGTATCTACGAGAAGCAGAAGAAGAGTTAGAGCACTTAGGCTATTCCTATATCGCAAGCACCAAAAAACAAACATTTCATAAGCCCGGCTGTAAGTGGGCGACATATATTCTTGACTCACAAAATTACATAGAATTTTCATCGCACAGAGAAGCTGAAGAAGCAGGCTACAAGCCCTGCAAAACGTGTTGCGCATAGATGAGCGCACATAACAAGCAGCCTAGGCAAAGGAACACAAAATGCAGCACGAAATGGTGACTATATTTAATTTCCTGCGCAAATACATGACATGGTTCTGCGTATCAGTGTTAAGGATGCTCTGAATAAGTAACCAACCATGAGAAAATCGTCGCTCCCAGCGAGTCATCACGCGCCGAATCGCACCGGCAAGGCCGGTATTTGCTCATCCCTGCGGCCTTTTGGCCGCGTTTGGC
>JBFLWM010000037.1:0-85127 GCA_040755915.1 Pseudomonadota bacterium
GCCTGGCGCTTAGTCGCCTTGGTGTATTTCTCGAACCCCGTGGTCATGCTCAGTTGTTTCATTATTCCCGTCCTCGGCTCCGATCATGCGGTTGCAGGATCAGATCGGGGACTTTTGCAGAAGTTCCCTAACCGTGGGTCGGGCCTGACATTGCTACAATGCCGCCACTTGGAAACGTCATTTCAAGTCTTTATGTTAGTAACCGTGAGCGACAGGTAAGGAATCATGGCAGAGAGCGATCATCAGCACGGTGACCACCGCGACCTGGCGGTAGAAGAGGATCGCCCGCAACTCAAGCGCCCGCCGATGTACAAGGTGGTGTTGCTGAACGACGACTACACACCCATGGAGTTCGTCGTACACATACTGGAAATTTTTTTCAACAAAGATCGCCCGACCGCTACGCGAATCATGCTGGCGGTCCATACTGAAGGCAAGGGTGTTGCCGGTGTCTACAGTCGGGACGTTGCCGAGACCAAGGTGCAACAGGTCAACAGCTATTCCCGCAAGCACCAGCATCCGTTGATGTGTGCCATGGAGGCCGAATAGGTCTTAAAGAGAGGCTACCATGCTGACCAAAGAACTGGAGTTTACGCTCAATCAGGCCTTCAAGGCGGCCCGTGAGCAGCGTCATGAGTTCATGACGGTGGAGCACCTGCTGCTGGCGCTGCTCGAAGAGCCAACCGCGTCCGCGGCGCTCAAGGCCTGTGGCGCCAACATGGAGCAGTTGCACAACGACCTGGTCGGCTTCATCGACGATACCGTGCCGCTGTTGACCCCGGACAGCGAACGCGAGATTCAGCCCACCCTCGGTTTCCAGCGCGTGCTGCAGCGCGCGGTGTTTCACGTGCAGGCTTCGGAGCGCAAGGAGGCCAACGGCGCCAACGTGCTGGTGGCGATGTTCTCCGAGCAGGAATCGCAGGCGGTGTACTTCCTCAACCAGCAGAACATCACCCGTCTGGATGTAGTCAATTACATTTCCCACGGCATCTCCAAGCTGAGTGGCGAGGGTGAGGAAGAGGCGGCGCGTCCCAGCGACGAAGAGGGCGGCGCCGACACGGCGCAGAAGCCGCTGGAGGCCTATGCCTCCAACCTCAACGTACTGGCACGGCAGGGCAAAATCGATCCGCTGATCGGCCGTGCCCACGAGATCGAGCGCACCATCCAGGTGTTGTGCCGCCGCCGCAAAAACAATCCGTTGTTTGTCGGCGAGGCCGGTGTGGGCAAGACCGCACTGGCCGAGGGGCTGGCCAAGAAGATCGTCGACGGCGAGGTGCCGGAGGTGCTGGCTCACAGCACGGTTTATTCACTCGATCTCGGCGCGCTGCTCGCCGGTACCAAGTACCGGGGCGATTTTGAGAAACGCCTCAAGGCAGTGCTGGCCCAGCTCAAGAAGGAGCACGGCGCCATCCTGTTCATCGACGAGATCCACACCATCATCGGTGCCGGTGCCGCCTCGGGTGGAGCGATGGACGCCTCCAACCTGATCAAGCCGGTGCTGGCCAACGGCGATCTCAAGTGCATCGGCTCCACCACCTATCAGGAATACCGCGGCATCTTCGAGAAGGACCGCGCCCTGGCGCGTCGCTTCCAGAAGATTGATGTGCCGGAGCCGACGGTGGAGGAGACCGTGCAGATCCTCGAGGGCCTCAAGAGCCGCTTCGAGGAGCACCACGACGTCAAGTACACCAAGGCGGCACTGCGCTCTGCAGCGGAGCTGGCGGCACGCTATATCAACGACCGCCACCTGCCGGACAAGGCCATCGACGTCATCGATGAGGCCGGCGCCAATCAGCGCATGCTGCCGCCCTCGAAGCGCAAGAAGACCCTGGGCGTGAAGGACATCGAGGCGGTGGTGGCGAAGATTGCGCGCATTCCGCCCAAGAGCGTGTCGGCCTCGGACCGCGAGAGCCTGAAGAATCTGGAGCGGGACCTCAAGCTGATGATCTTCGGTCAGGATGAGGCCATCACCACCCTGGCCTTGGCCATCAAGATGGCCCGTTCCGGTCTTGGCACCGAGCAGAAGCCCATTGGTTCGTTCCTGTTCGCCGGTCCCACCGGCGTGGGCAAGACCGAGGTGACGCGCCAGCTGGCCAGCATCCTGGGCATCGAGCTGGTGCGCTTCGACATGTCCGAATACATGGAGCGCCATACGGTGTCGCGCCTCATCGGTGCGCCGCCGTGCTACGTGGGATTCGACCAGGGTGGTCTTCTCACCGAGGCAATCACCAAGCATCCCCATGCCGTGCTGCTGCTGGACGAGATCGAAAAGGCCCATCCGGATGTGTTCAACCTGTTGCTGCAGGTGATGGACCACGGCACGCTGACCGACAACAACGGCCGCAAGGCGGACTTCCGCAACGTCATTCTGGTGATGACCACCAATGCCGGCGCGGAACAGACCAGTCGCCGCTCCATTGGCTTTGCCGAGCAGGACCACAGCACCGACGGCATGGAGGTGATCAAGAGGATGTTCACCCCCGAGTTCCGCAATCGCCTCGATGCGGTGATCCAGTTCCAGCCGCTGGATGAGGAAAACATCAAGCATGTGGTGGACAAGTTCATCATGGAGCTGGAGACCCAGCTGGAGCAGAAGGGTGTCACTCTGGAGGTCGATGCTGCTGCCCGCCGCTGGCTGGCCAGGAATGGCTACGATCCGCAGATGGGCGCCCGACCCATGGCGCGAGTCATCAAGGAGAAACTGAAGAAGCCGATGGCGGAGGAACTGCTATTCGGCAAGCTGGAAGGCGGCGGCCACGTCCTGGTGAGCGAGCAGGGCGACGAGCTGACCTTCGAGTTCGAGGGCAAGAAGGAGGCCGCGCTGGTGGATTGAGCTGCCAGCTGTCGAGGCAAACAAAAACGCCCGGTGGTCTCCCACCGGGCGTTTTTTATCGTGTCTGGTACGAGGCGTCAGCGCAAACCGGGACAGGGATCCGTCTCTGGCCCGCGGTGCCTCGTTCCTGTCTTCTCAGCGGGCGCGGAAGGTGATACGGCCCTTGGTCAGGTCATAGGGGGTGACCTGGACGGTGACCTTGTCGCCGGTGAGGATACGGATGTAATGCTTGCGCATCTTGCCGGAGATGTGGGCGGTGATGATGTGGCCGTTCTCCAGCTCTACGCGGAACATGGTGTTGGGCAGGGTCTCGATGACCGTGCCTTCCATTTCAATGCCTTCTTCCTTCGCCATACGGTGTTGCTTGCGCCTCGCTCGAAAGGGGATGCCGGGCGTGTGGTGGACTTGATGGAACCACAGGCCAGTAATTAGCCCGCTAGTGTGCCTTATTTTGCGTTACAAGGCAAAGATTTATCCCTGTCGAGGGAAGAGGGCTACACGCCGGCCATGGGGCCGGCCGCTGTAACCGCCATGGCGTTCAGCCGGCGGCCCGCTGCCAGATCAGCCGTGTCCAGGCCACATGGGGATGCACGACCTCTTCGGTCAGCACGATCTCCATTCCCAGACGCTCCCGCAGGGTGCCGCGGGCGGCATCGGCAGGGAGGTCGGCCTCCAGGGCGTGGTAATGGCGATGGTTGAGGTAGAGCAGGTTGGGGCGGTAGCCATGTTCCCGCTCGAAGGTGTGGGCCAGCCGATAGACGAAGCTAAGCATGCTGCCTCCTCTGCATGGTGTTGAGTGACCATGCTGCCTGTAAGTGTAGGCGGTCAGCGCTCCAATGCGAGCTTCTGCCAGCCGCCACTTCTGTAGACCTCCAGGGGGCGGAAACGTTTCTTGTAGGCCATGCGCGGCGACTCATTGATCCAGTAGCCTAGATAGATATAGGGCAGGTTGCGCCAGCGCGCCTCTTCCACCTGCCACAGCACCGCATGGGTGCCCAGGCTGCGACTGGCCTCGTCCGGGTCGAAAAACGTGTAGACGGCGGAGAGGCCGTCACTCATCAGGTCGACGACGGCGACCATCAGCAGACGCCCCTGGAGGCGGAACTCCACGAAGCGGGTATCCATCCAGCGGCTGCCGAGAAACTCCAGGTAGCGCGCCGGGTCGTCGACGTCCATGCCGCCGTCGGCATGGCGGCTGTGGATGTACTTGCGGTAGAGCTGATAGTGCTCTTCATGGTATTCCGCGGGCAGCACCGAAACGGCGAGGTCACGGTTGCGCTGCCAGGCGCGGCGCTGGCTGCGGTCCGCTGAGAATTCCGCCACAGGGATGCGTGCCGGGCGGCAGGCGTCACAGGTGGGGCAGCGCGGCCGGTAGACATAGTTGCCGCTGCGGCGAAAACCCAGCTCGGCCAGCACGCTGTACAGCGACGGGCTCATCGGTGAGTGCGGATCGGCAAACAGGGTGACCGCCTCGCGCTCGGGCAGGTAGCTGCATTCGTGCGGCGGGCTGGCGTAGAACACCAAATCGGCCGGCAGAACGGAAAAGGCGTGGGGACTGGTCATGGAGAAAACATAACACAGGAATCACGCGCCGCCTCCACGCGCGTTGTGTGGGTTTGCCGCGGGAAACAGGCTACCATGTAGCACTATTTTTAGTCAGGCAGCACTGGGCATGTTACGACTCACCGAAATCCGGCTCCCGCTCGAACACGTCGAGGATGATCTCCGCAACGCCGTCGTGCAGCGCCTTGGCATCGCGTCGCAGGCGCTGCATGGCGTGCATGTCGCCCGCCGTGGCTACGATGCGCGCAAGCGCGGCCACATCGTATTCATCTACACGCTGGATGTGGAGGTGGACGGTGAGGCCGCGCTGTTGCAGAAATTTCATGCCGACCCCCATGTCAATCCTGCACCTGACGCCACCTATCAATTCGTCACGCAGGCTCCGGCACGCCTTGCCAGCCGCCCGGTGGTGATCGGCACCGGGCCGTGCGGCTTCATGGCCGGCCTGCTGCTGGCGCAGATGGGGTTTCGTCCCATCATCCTGGAGCGCGGCAAGGCGGTGCGTGAGCGCACCAAGGATACCTGGGCGCTGTGGCGCGAGGGCAAGCTCAACCCGGAATCCAACGTCCAGTTCGGCGAGGGCGGCGCCGGCACCTTCTCCGACGGCAAGCTGCACAGCGGCATCAAGGATCCGCGCCATCTGGGGCGCAAGGTGCTGACCGAGTTCGTCGCGGCCGGTGCGCCGGAGGAAATCCTCTATATCAGCAAGCCGCACATCGGCACCTTCCGCCTGGTGAGCATGGTGGAAAAGATCCGCGCCAGCATCGAGGCGCTGGGTGGCGAGTTCCGTTTCAACAGCCGTGTCGACGACGTGGAAATCGCTGATGGTGCGATCAAGGCGCTGGTGCTCGCCGACGGTGAACGTATTGCCGCCGACCATGTGATCCTCGCCATCGGCCACAGTGCACGCGATACCTTCCGCATGCTGCATCGCCGTGGCGTGTATATCGAGGCCAAGCCGTTCTCCATCGGTTTTCGCATCGAGCACCCGCAGTCGATGATCGACCGTTGCCGTTTCGGCCCGCAGGCCGGCCATCCGGAGCTGGGGGCCGCCGATTACAAGCTGGTGCACCATTGCAAGAATGGCCGTGCGGTATACAGCTTCTGCATGTGCCCCGGCGGCCAGGTGGTGGCCGCCACCTCGGAAGAGGGGCATGTGGTGACCAATGGCATGAGCCAGTATTCGCGCGCCGAGCGCAACGCCAACAGCGGCATCGTGGTCGGCATCACGCCGGAACAGGACTATCCCGGTGACCCGCTGGCGGGTATCGCCCTGCAGGAGCAACTGGAGGCGCGTGCCTTCGAGCTGGGCGGACGCAACTATCAGGCGCCGGGGCAACTGGTGGGTGACTTCCTCGCCGGGCGGCCGTCGACCGCCTTCGGCGAGGTGCAGCCGTCCTACACGCCGGGCGTGCATCTCACCGACCTGAGCAGCGCCCTGCCGGACTATGCCATCGAGGCACTGCGCGAGGCGATCCCGGCCTTCGAGAAACAGATCCGCGGTTTTGCCCGCGCCGACGCCGTGCTCACCGGCGTGGAGACGCGCACCTCCTCGCCGATACGCATCCGCCGCGACGATGTCACCTTGCAGAGCCTCAACGTGCGCGGGCTGTATCCGGCCGGTGAGGGTGCCGGTTATGCTGGCGGCATCCTGTCGGCCGCGGTGGACGGCATCAAGGTGGCGGAAGCGCTGGCCCTGGACATGGTGGCGCAGGCGTCGCAATGAGTGTCTTCAAACACATCACTTCGGCCGACAATCCGCAGTTCAAGCAACTGAAGAAACTGGCGACGAGCGCGCGCGAGCGGCGCAAGGCCGGGCAGACGCTGCTTGACGGCGTGCACCTGCTGCATGCACTGGCCGATGCCGGCGGCAGCCCCGAACTGCTGGTGGTGCGCGAGGGGGCGCAGGAAGCGGCGGAGAACGGTGCCTGTCTGGCGCGCTTCCCACAGGTTGCGCAGGTGCTGCTGACACCGGCTCTGTTCGACGCCATTGCTCCGGTGGAGACACCGACCGGTGTACTGGCGTTGCTGAACATTGCTGCACCGTCTCCCGGTGATCATCGTTGCGCGGTGTTGCTGGAGAATATCCAGGATCCGGGCAATCTCGGCAGCATCATCCGCACTGCGGCGGCCGCCGGCTGCGATGCGGTGTTTCTCTCCAGGGGCTGTGCCGAGGCCTGGTCGCCCAAGGCCCTGCGTGCCGGTATGGGCGCGCATTTCTCTGTCGCCATTTTCGAACAGCAGGATCTGGTCGATGTGGTGCGGAATTTTTCACTGGTACTCGCTACCCGGCTGGATGCCACGCATTCCCTCTACGATATCGATCTGCGCGGCACGGTAGCCTTTCTGTTCGGCAATGAAGGTGCCGGCCTGTCACCCGAGCTGTCGGCCTGTGCCACGCGGCAGGTGATGATACCGATGCCGGGCAAGGTGGAGTCCCTCAATGTCGCCGCGGCAGTGGCGGTGTGCCTGTTCGAGAGGGTGCGGCAGCTCACCAGAGACTAAACGGCGTATTGGCGGAGTAGCTCGATAAAACGCCGGCGCGGGATCTCTTCTGCACCGAGGCTGAGCAGGTGGTCGGTGGTGACCTGACAGTCGATGAGTACCACCCCTTGTTCCTGCAGCCTGCGCACCAGATGCACGAAGGCCACCTTCGAGGCGTCGGTCTTGTGGCTGAACATGGATTCACCGTAGAACACGCGGCCCAGGCGGATGCCGTACAGGCCGCCTGCCAGTTCATTGCCATGCCAGCTCTCCGCCGAGTGGGCGTAACCCATCTCATGCAAACGGATGTAGGCCTGCTGCATCTCTTCGGTGATCCAGGTGCCGTTCTGGCCGCGACGCGGTGTCTCAGCGCAGGCGCGGATCACGCGGGCAAAGGCCGTATCGAAACGAACCTGATAGCTGCCCTTGTTGATGGTCTTGCGCAGGCTGCGCGCCACCTTGAGCTTGTCGGGAAACAGCACCGCGCGCGGGTCCGGCGACCACCACAGGATGGGCTGGCCGGGGCTGAACCAGGGAAAGATGCCGTGGCGATAGGCATTCAGGATGCGTTGCGGCGCCAGGTCGCCGCCCACGGCGAGGAGGCCGTCGGGCTCGTGCAGGGCATGCTCCACCGCTGGGAAGGCGTAGCTGCGATCACTGGGGTCCAGCCAGTAGGGGCCGCGGCCGGTCATGATGTCGTGTCGAGGTCTCTGAATGGCAGGTGTGTGCGCAGTTCGGCCATCTGTTGCTCCATCGCTACCTGCTCCTGGTGCAGGTAGCGGCCCACGGCGTCGGCAAAGCCGGTGTGGGCCAGGTAATGTGCCGACCACACCGGTGTCGGCTCGAAGCCGCGCCAGACCTTGTGTTCGCCCTGGGCGCCGGGCTCGAAACGCTGCAGACCGTGGCTGATGCAGTAGTCGATGCCGGTATAGTAACAGGCCTCGAAGTGCAGGCTGTTGAATTCCTCCCGGCAACCCCAGTGGCGGCCGTACAGGGTGTCGCTGGAGCGCAGGTTGAGCGCCCCGGCCACGTACTCGCCTCGATGCCGGGCCAGCACCAGCACGATGTTGCGTGGCAGGTCATGGCCGATGGCCTGCATGAATTCCAGCGTCAACGTCGGATAGCCGCCGCGCTTGTCGTAGGTACTCGCATAGAAGCGGTGAAACACGGCCCACTGTGCGGGACTGATCTCGTCGCCGTGCAGCACCTCGATTTCGATGCCGGTGTCGCGCACCCGGCGGCGCTCCTGTTTCACCTTCTTGCGCCGGTCGCGGGTGAAGCGCTCCAGGTAGTGATCGAACGATTCATAGCCGTGGTTGAACCAGTGGTACTGGCAACCGGTGCGGCGCAGGAAGCCGTGTCGCTCCAGGGTGTCCATCTGCGCATCGTCGGGAAACAGCCAGTGCAGCGAGGAGGCGGATTCCTCGCGCAGGAGTTCGTGCGCTCCCGCGATGAGTTGCTGTTCGACGTTGTCGCGCTCCACGCCAGGCATCACCACCAGGCGCGGGCCGGGGATGGGGGAGTAGGGGATGGTGGAAACCAGCTTGGGGTAGTAGCGCAGGCCGCTGCGCTGGTAGGCATCGGCCCAGGCCCAGTCGAACACCAGCTCGCCGTAGGAGTTGTCCTTCAGGTACATGGGCGCGGCACCGAGCAGGGTGCCGTCGTCGCCGCGCAGGACGAGATGGCGTGGTCGCCAGCCCCACTGGTCGCCGACGCAGCGGTGCTGCTCAAGGCCGGACAGAAATTCGTGGCGCAGAAAGGGATTGGCGATGCCCCCTTCCAGGGCATTCCAGGCGTCGGCGGGGATAGCCGAGAGTTCTCGCACCACTTGAATGGTCATGGCCGGGCCGAAAAATGAAAAAACCCGCCGAGGCGGGTTTTTTCCGGTTGGGGCTGGATTCAGTCGTCTCCGCTGAAGGCGCCGAGCAGATGCAGCAGACTGGTGAACAGGTTGTAGATGCTGACGTACAGGGTCACCGTGGCCATGATGTAGTTGGTTTCGCCGCCGTTCACGATGTTGCTGGTTTCGTACAGGATCAGGCCGCACATCAGCAGCACGAACATGGCGGAAACGCCCAGCGCCAGCCCCGGCAGGCTGAAGAAGAAGGCCGCCAGGCCGGCCAGGAAGGCCACCAGGATGCCGGCCATCAGGAAGCCCCCCATGAAGCTGAAGTCCTTGCGGGTGCTGATGGCGTAGGCGGACAGGCCGAGGAAGATGACCCCGGTCATCCCCATGGCGGTCATCACCAGTTCGGCGCCGTTGGGCAGTTGCAGGTAGGCATTGAGCAGGGGGCCGAGGGTCAGGCCCATGAAGCCGGTGAGGGCGAAGACGGCGGCCAGGCCCCAGACGCTGTTGCGCAGCCTGGTGGTGAGGAACAGCAGGCCGAAATAGCCTACCAGGGTGATGATCAGGCCCGGGTGGGGCAGGTTCAGTGCCATGGACAGGCCGGCGGTGAAGGCGCTGAACAGCAGCGTCATCGACAGCAGGGTATAGGTATTGCGGATCAGCTTGTTGCTTTCCTGCGCCGCAGTGGTCGAGCGGGCAACGGCAAACTCGTTGGAACTCATGGCTACTCCTCGGTTTGTTATTGGTTGCAACTGGAATCTGTGACCGTAGCGATGGGGCTCAGGTTCCCGATAGCTGCCGACAGGATAGCGGGCCGGGCGGGAAGGTCAACCCGCTGGCAGAGGGCGGGGCGGATAAGGTATCCTTCCGCCTCCTCCGGAGAGGTGGCTGAGCGGTTGAAAGCGGCGGTCTTGAAAACCGTTGTAGATGCGAGTCTACCGTGGGTTCGAATCCCACCCTCTCCGCCAAACGAGTAGTAAAATCAATGTGTTACGCAATTGTTTTTGGTGCGCCCATCCATATACCCAACAACCAATAAACGATAGGCCACAAAAAACCCGCCCAGGTCGCCCGGGGCGGGTTTTTCATTGCTTCGCAGCGGACTATCGCCCGCAGAGTATCTCCCGTATCGCCCGTTGCCTGCCCGAGAGGTTGGGGGTCTGTTTCCAGCCTTCGCCTTCCAAGGCATCCTTAATTGCGCCGTCCAAAATCCGCCGAATCCTTGCATGGCGCTCTTCAGGCGGTGCAGGCGTTTTCTGCCGTGGGAAATGAACGATGACGCCCATGGTGCTGGCCGCGCTACGCGCTGGCGGCCTCCTGGTGATGAGGGGCCGGCTGGCGCAGCTGCTGCCACTCCCCTAAGAGCATATCCACGATCCGCTCTACTTCGAGGATGTCGTTATAGATGACGAAACCGGCATCCGGCACGGTGTTGTTGGCCAGCTCCAGCCCCGGGCCATCGTCGGGGCGCGACTGCATGAAATCAGCCATGACGCGGATCCGCTTCATGGCGTTATAGAGGCGATCTCCGTCGCCGACAACTGAGAAGCCTTCGGCCAGATCGCTTGTGGTATGGTTCTCGGTGCTCATGATCAACCTCCTTGCAGGTTGCTTGTGGGAAGGGCCCCGGCGTGTTGCGAGCATGCCGGGTGCCCACTTTCAAACCTTCCGGCGTTTCAGCATCGCCTCGATGACCTCACCCCGGCTGGCGGCGCCTTCCTTCTCGGCCAGCTGGTCGAGCTTTCCCACCGCCTCAGCCGACAGCCATATGGACACCTGGCGCATGCCTTCCGCCTCCCGGCGGGCGCGGCTGGCGGCAGTGCGCTCGTTGGCGGTGTCGTACTGGCGTTTTCTCGGTGGTGTCATCTGTGTATTCCGCGACTAGTTGCGGAATACGATAGACCACGGCGGCGCCAATTGCAACTAGTCGCTAATTCATCCCGCCAACCCGGCGGAATTTGGCCGCGGCCGGGGAGGTGTCCAAGGCGCCTTCGCCGACCTTGTCCACTATCGCGGTGAGCAAAGCCGCCGCTAGGGACATGTCGGGCTTCTGGCACTGGCTATTCCGAACCTCCAGCAGCCGTTCGGCAACGGTTCGCTTGCTCAGCATGCCGGCTTCATCCATGGCCAGGATCAGGGTGGAAACCACGACGCCGTTGCAGATCATCATCTGCCGCACCGCCTCAAATGCCGTTTTTGATTCGCTGACCATCAGGAGTAACCCCCGCCGCGCTGCAGGCCATACGCCCCTTTAATCGCACCATCGATCGAGCCGCCCCTGCGGATATCCCTCACAACAACGTCGATAACCATTTCTCTGGCTTCGTTGAGGATGGCAGTAACGTCGACGTCTCCCAAAGGCGCGCCGCCTTCGTTGTAGATATTTACTTGCACGTTCCCGATACCACTGCGGCCGCCGCCGCCGCTGAGCGTCACCGGGATGGAGTGGCCATCGGGGAGGGGCACAAAAGCCTCATTCATCGAACCTTCACCGAACATGGCGACTTGGGGCGAGTTGGCGATTCCGCCACTCGCGTACATCTTCAACGGCATGGGTCCGGAGGATGTCATGATTCCGCCGTCGGCGAAGCCGAACATCGACATAAGACCACCACCACTGCCACCAAAAGAAGAAAGTAGGGGCATGGTAATTTGTGCTTGGATTTGCATCCGCAGCAGATCCCTAATTATCGAGTCGGCCAAGCTTGCAAAGTCCAATTTGCCATTCATGACGCCGTCTGCGAGTGTATCGGTAAATGCACGCCCCCAGCCGTGTACAGCGTCTGTGATCCGCTTCGCTGCGTCGTCGTTGGCCTCTACAAATGCGTTCAGGCCAGCCTGCTGCTCAGCCCATCGCTTCTGGTTGGCCTGTTCTTCCTGGATGTATATATCGAGCACGTCGTCCCATGCGTCTCGCACCTGTTCGATTTTCGGGATCGTGGCGTCGTAGACTCCGATTGCCTTCTCCATCGCTCTGCCATGGGTTTTTACATCAATGGCGCCCTCCGCGAGCAGTCCATTCAGCCGCTCATACTCGGCGCTCAGCTGTTCCAGTGGCGTGCGGGTTGAATTAAAGACTGATTCACCCTCACGCTGCAGCGCAGCCAGGGCTTTTCTTTGTTCCTCGATGCCGGCGAGCGATTCCTGCACCGCGGCGCTGTCGACCACCACGCCGCCGCCGCTGAAGGTGATCGTCTTGTTCATGCCCTCCAGGGTGGCGACGAACTCCAGTGTTTCCTCTTCCAGTTCTGCGCGCTTCCTCCTGCGTTCATCCAGGATGAAGTCGATTTGCTCCCACATTCCACTACCGACGTTTGTATCCAGGATCGCCATGCCGGCGCCGATGGCATCCCCCAGATCCACGAATTCCTGCTTCAGCTTGAACAGGGTAAAAGAGGTGACGCGCATCCACTCAGGCAGCTTGCTGCCATCGCCGGTAACCAGGAAGTCAGTGAACGTGACCAGGCTGGGCAGGGCGCTGTTGGATAGTGATCGGCCAAGGCCTTCGGCCGATGTCTTGAGGCGCAGCATGTTGTCATTGAACTCGGCGGAGGCCTTGGCGGCGTCCCCGGATACCTCGACTCCGAACTTGCGGGCCTCTTCTTGCATGGCCTTGATTGCGGCGGCGCCGTTGTTCAGCATCGGGATCATCTGCATTCCCGACTCGCCGAACAGTTTGACCGCCAGGGCCGTCTTGGTGGCGCCGTCCTCCATCCCGGCAAAGCGGTCTGCCACATCGAGCAGCACCTGCTCAGAGCCGCGCAGGGCGCCGCTGGCGTCCTGGACGCCTACGCCCAGGGCATCGAACATGGTGGCGTATTCCTTGGAGCCCTTGGCGGCCTCAGAGAGGCCGGTGGAAAGCGATTTGATGCCCACGCTGAGCGCATCCAGGTTGGTGCCGTTCAGTTCGGCCACATAGCTCAGGGTGGAAAGTGATTCCGTGGTGATGCCGGTCTTCTGGGCCAGCTTTCCCATCTGATCCTGGAAGTCGATGACATCGCCGATTGTCTTGCCGATACCAGCGATGGAGAAGCCGGCAGCAAGACCGGCAAAGGCTGTCTTCAGGCTGCCGGCAATACGGCTGGTGTCGTTTTTGAATTTGGTGAGATCGTTTGTCGCCCTATCGATCTGCGAGCTGAAGCGGGCAAGGTTCGCCGTGAAATCGACTGTTACGCCCTGTGCCATGGTGTGGTTCTCCGTTTCCCGGGAAATGGTTTATGGTGCCGGCCGCGCTGGCTGTGCCCTGAGAGGTAATAACCCCAATGGAGGCAAGGCACAGACAGCCGCCGGCTGTCGGGGTTGGTTTTGAAGCTGGCCACTCGCCGACTAACGCCAGTCCGCCTATTTCCCCCGGGCGGCTCGGTCAATTAGCTCGATGCGAACTTCATGAGCTTGATGGCGCGGGTGTCGCGCACAGCACCGCCCACGCGGCGGGTGGTGTAAAAGTGCACGTAGGGTTTGTTGGTGTACGGGTCGCGCAACATCATCGTGGAGCGGTCGGTGATGGTGTATCCCACCATGAAGTTGCCGAACGCGACGGAGAGGGAATTGGCCGATACGTCGGGCATGTCCTCGCACTCGTATACCGGATACCCCAGCAGGGTGCCCGGCTGCCCGGCCTCAAGGCCCGCCCGCCAGATGTAGGCGTTGTTGGAGTCTTTGAACTTGCGCACTTCCTCCAGGGTGTTGGTGTTCATCATCCAGGCCGCACCATTGCGGTAGCGCGACTTGAGGCTGTGCACCAGCTTGACCAGGGTATCGGCTGCGTCGTAACCGTTGGTCTTGAACGCACCGGAGGCGCCGGACGGCACATACTGGATATCGTTGTTCCCGCGCACGCCATCTGCCGTGGCGGCGATGTCGTAGGTCAGAATGCCCCGGGGCTTCATGACGCCGTTGCCTTCGATGAAGGCGGCACCTTCAGCCGCGCCGAAAACCTCCACCAGCTCCTCGGTGAGCCAGCCCTCCAGGTCATACTTGGAGTCGCTGATGATGGACTGCGTCAAGCCGGGATTGGCGTAGACCTCGCCCATCGGCGGCTGGATCTTGATGAACTGCGGGGAATTGGTTTCGGGGCGCGCTGCAGTCTCGCCAACCCAGGCATAGCCGGTGCCGCCCACGCTGTGAAGCATGGCGAAGTCCGGAGAATCTACCTGGATGACGCGGGAAAGCTGACGCATCGGGGAACGCTCGGTGAGGATCTTTGTGAGCTGATCATCGAGCTGCTGCGGAACGAGATAACCGCCGTCCGGGTCGCTGCCGATGGACATGGACTTTGCTTCCAGCCCCGCATCGACGCCGGTACGCATCCAGGACATGAATGCCTGTTTGTATTCGGCATCCTCAGCACTCACAGCGGCGCCGGACATCGTGCCGAAGCCGGGGCGGTTGACCTTCTTCAGGATTTGGCCCATTTCATCTTCAAGGGTCTTCAGCCTGTTGTGGTTGGCCGTTTTGAACTGCGTCCACGCTTCCATCTGTTCTTCGATGGCTTCCATTACGGCTTGGTGGGCGGCTGTGGTGCCCATCACCAGCGGCGCCAGGCCGGCGGCGGAAAGCCCGGACAGGGACGCGATATGGTCGGGGCCAGCGGCGATGGCCAGGGGAGCGGTGTGGTCGCCGAACGCCAGGAAGGCGCCGACGGCGAGCGCTACGAGCGCGAACAAGGGGAAGAATTTACGCATTGTCTGAACTCCGTGTTTTCTGCGCCCTATGCGCAGGGTCGGAACCGTTATAACAACCACGATTCATCACCTAGCGGGGATGATGAATCGTGACGGCGCAAAATTTTTTTGCCTTGGTCAGGACATTTCTCAGCGCAGGAAAGGTGATCTCCTTCCGGCCTTGGCTCGGGTGGTAATAAACCAGCAGCCCGTTTATGCGATCGACCTTTTCAAATGCTGAGGCGCCGGCCAGGTCACGCCGCTCGGCTTCGAAGTTCAACCGTTCAAGCAGGTCGTGGAATGTTGGTTCAGGGAGTGTTTTCACAATCTCATCGATGCGGCACTGGAGAAAGCCGCGATGGCCATGCCACTGCTCGGCGAACCTCTGCCCCAAACGCAAGAGCGTGATCACCTCGTCGCGCTCGGGCCCGTCGGGGAGGTTCGCGTGTGCGTATCCGGTGGCGCCCATTACCTGCTCCGCATCATCCGGCCAACGGTGTATTTCGCCCGTGCTCGGCTCACGCCCTGGGCGCACAGCGTGCGCTCCAAGCGGCGTTTGCGGTGCCTTCGAACATGCGGACAACCGGCTTGTCTGTCTGCGGGTCGTTCAGCGTCAATAGCAGGTGCACGGCACCGCCACCATGGGGTGCGGAAACGATCAGGCGCGGGTACAGCTTCCGCAAGTCGTGAAGCCTCGCCGCCTCATCGACGGCCTGGGCGGAGCTGCCGGCCTGGGCTACCTCGATCAGGATGCCCAGAAGATCGGCTGCGGTCGTTGCGAGTTTGCTATGTGCGTCGTGTTTGTTCATGCTGTGATTCCTCCTTCATGTGATGGCAAGGGATACCCCCCTACCTGAATTCTGCCAATGGAAAATAAACACTGGGGGCACGGTCTCCAGCCACATTGCCCCAGAGATTTGATACCCCCTCCCATAGCCGCCTTCACCGACCAAGCAACTCGCGCATCACCCTGATTCCTTCGCGGTATCGCTCCTTCCGCTGCTGCCTGCACTCTGCAGTTTCTGGCAGCGCCTTGGGAGCTGGCGCGTGCGATGCAATCGTTGCCGGCCGGCAGGCATTGCGAAACTCATCCACCGATGGCGGCCATTCATTGCGCCATGTATCCAGGCCGCGCCTGATCTCTTCGCCTGAAATGCCAGCGAGACGCGCGCCCCATTCAGCCTTGGCGAGATCAATGGCGTCAGCGGATGGGAAGGCTGAGATCCATTTGTGCCCATATCGCGCGCCAAGTTTGGCAAACAGCGCATCGACCCATCGCGTTTCAAGGTGAGGTGCTGAAGATGTTTTCCCAGAACGTTTCTGCTGCTGAGCGCCGATGTCCGGTACCAGTTTTACGATTGGCTCCATGATGGGATTTCCTCGACTCGATAACGTATCGGACACTCTTGGCTAGTCGCTGTGTCCACTGCGCGCTGGTGTGCTTTCGATCCTGTGCTGACCAATAACTTTTGAACTCACCCAGGACATCGGGAGGCATTGCGTCGGGTGATATGCCCATCATCCTCAGATGCGCTTCGAGGCTTTCTTGGTCTGGCTGGAAGTCTGGCGTCATACGGAACGCCGCGCCTTGTTCGCGCATAGTTGCCGCGCTCTCAGCAGTAGTAGTAGATGGGTTAACTATCTTCTCTTCTCTAGGTAACGCATCGTGCGTTACCTCTTCGTTACCCTTTCTTTCCTTGTGGGCGGCAACGCGCTTTGCTGTAAGTGCGCGATTCTTTGCGGTTTTTCCGTTGTGCCGCTCAAAGTTTGGAAGGGTGATCGCGCCGTTATTTTCCTTCATCCAGCCAGCGGCAATCATCGCGTCACAGAATCCGGCAACGCCTACTTGGCGATCTAACAGTGTTTTGGTAACGCTTGGCGCGTTACCGTTTTCGGTGTGCTCATCGAACCATGCCCAGACCCTCAGTAGCTTCCCAACAACGGCATCAGGGTCAATTTCCAGGGCGCCGGCAATCTCCCACACTTCGGGCTTGTTTGGCGTCGCGATCTCGAACTTGATCCAGTCACCGGCCATTGGGATTCCCGATCACAAACCGTGTGCCAGATTTCCCGGGAAATGCGCGGACACCCTCAGCCGGCGGCTTGGTGGTGTTCTGTATGGCCTGGGCGAGCTGGCGCGCACGTTCGCCACGCCAGGGGCAGCGGTGGGCGTGCGGGCAGGTGGCGAGTAGGGGGCACACGGCCTGCTCCTTACGCGGCGCTGGTGCGGGCTTTGTTGCGCTCGGCTTCCCAAGCCTCGACGCACGACAGGCGCCAGCGAGTGCAGCCAGGAGAGAGGTGGAACGGTGCCGGGAAGTTGCCTTGCGCGACCCACCGCCAAAGGGTGGAGCGGGAAATGCTGAAGCGTTCGGCTATCTGGCGATCAGAAATATATGTGTGGGATGGATTGTGCATCGCTTCGCCTCCTTGGCACTAAATGAGGCAGAAGCTTAAAACGTGGTTGGCTGGTGTTGTTCCGGCTAATTGATAAGAATAATCACCGTAACCAGTCGTCTAGAACTATTTCAACAGTGTAGCTATAGCCGTAATGATTTGGGTGATTGCAGGTGAGCATGATCGCGCGATGCCTCTCACCATTCGCGCGGTTGTCTGGGTCGAACGGCGGAGCTGGTGTCCAGTTTTTTTTGGCCGCATCCAATATCTCGTAGTACCTGGACTGAGATGGCCCGTTGTCTGCATTCATAATCGCATCTCGCACTATGCCTAGATTCGCGGTTTCGGTGCGCAGTAGTTCATAGACGCCAAGCACTGTGGCCTGGTGCATTAGATGCTCTTTCGGTCCGCGCTTCTTTGGCTTCCACCCATCAATAACCTCTTGCAGCCCTTCTTTTGTGAGCAGGCCGCGATCAAGAGCTTTGGCGATGTCGCTATATGTGATCGGCTTAGGCATTTTGTTTTCCGCTTCCACGCAGGTACCGTGCCCACTCCGTCATCAGCTTGGCACGCTGTGGCAGCAGTTCATCGCGAGCGTAGGCCGCCCGCGTGGCGTCGTTGTTGACGTGGGCCAGGGCCAGCTCGCTCACTTCGTCCGGGTAGCGGGTGCTGCTGCGCACCCAATCCTTGAAGCTGGAGCGGAAGCCGTGGGGAACGGCGTCCACCTGCATGGTGCGCAGCACCTTGGACAGGGTCATATCGGAGAGCTGGCCGCCCCTGGGTGCGGCGAAGACGTAGGGCGAGCCTTCGACTCTGGGCAGGGCCTTCAGCAGGGCTCGCGCTTCGGCGGACAGGGGAACGCGGTGGGGCTTTCCTGCCTTCATCCGTTCCGCCGGAATCGTCCACATTTTCCCGGGAAGGTCGATTTCCAGCCATGTGGCGCCTCGCACTTCACCGGAGCGGGTTGCCGTCATAATGGCGAATTCCAGCGCCTTGGCACCAAGGCCGGACTGTTTGCGCAGCTCAACCATGAAGGCGGGAACATCCATCCAGGGCAGGGCGCGGTGGTGCTTCACCTTGGCGATCTTGCGCGGCTTCGGCAGCGCAACTTCCAGGTTGCCGCGCCACCTGGCCGGGTTGTCACCCTGGCGGAAGCCGGAAACCGTTGCCCAGGCAAGCACGGATTCGATACGGCCGCGCAGCCTGCTGGCCGTCTCTGTCTTCTCCAGCCAAATCGGCTCCAGCACCTGGACGACGTGCGCCAGTTCGATTTTATCCACCGGCAGGGCGCCGATGATCGGGGAGGCGTAGGTCTGAAGGGTGCTTTCCCATTGGGCTGTATGCTTGGCGTTCTGGAACTCCAGGCGCTTACTGGCGAGGAACTTCCGTGCGGCCTCATCGAATGTGATGGCCTTCGCGCCGGCAGCAACCAAGGAGGCGCGGGCGGCCTTACGCTGCTCGATGGGGTCAACGCCTTGGCGGATCTGTTCACGGGCCTCGCGGGCCTTCTCGCGGGCCTGCTGCAGGGTTACGTCGGGGAAACCGCCTAGGCCGATGTCGCGGCGGCGGTCGCCGACCGTGGTACGAAGTATCCATGAACGGGCGCCCGACTCGGTGACCTGCAACAGCAGACCGGCGACGCCGCCGACGGCATGCAGGCCGGGGCGGGCGAGGCGCCGAACTTCGACAGGGGACAGCTCTTTTGCTTTCTTCGGCACCAAAAACCACCACGTTTAGTAGGAATTGGAATCGAACCGAAAACGGAAACACTGAAAAACAGGGCATTTCAGGATTTTGGTGATCGAAGTGGGAATCGAACTTGCGCCCCAACAACGTACCCAACATAGAAAATAGCATTGGGCGCGATTGGTTGCAACGGGATAAGAATGGATTGTTTTTGTAAATGCCGTAAATTACAGGACAATATGGAGATATTGGGATTTATTGCGACTCAATGAAACATCAGCGGAGCGGCCACCCTCTCCGCCATCCTTCCGTCATGTGATCTTCATCACATTCCCATAAACCACGCAAACTGCTCGCCTAATGCCTGCCCGGGGCACGCTTGATTATTGCGGCAAATCCTGTATGTTCTGCGGTTGATTGTCCGGACACCCAAGAATCCACCCATGATCAATGTCCTGCTGGTTGACGACCACGAGCTGGTGCGCACGGGAATCCGGCGCCTGCTCGGTGACGTCAAGGGCATCAAGGTCTACGCCGAGGTCGACAGCGGCGAGGCCGCCATCGACTCGGTGCGCAAGTTCCAGCCGGATGTAGTGCTGATGGATGTCAGCATGCCCGGTATCGGCGGCCTGGAAGCGACTCGCCGCCTGGTGCACGCCCATCCCGACATCAAGGTCATCGTACTCACCGTTCATACCGACGATCCCTTCCCCAGCCAGTTGCTCAAGGCCGGTGCCGTTGGTTATCTGAGCAAGGGCTGCAATGTGGATGAGATGGTCCAGGCCATCCAGCAGGTAGCCAATGGCAAGCGCTATATCAGTCCGACCATTGCCCAGTCCCTGGCCCTGTCCCTGCTGCCCGGTACCGAATCGCCGTTCCAGCGCCTGTCGCGCCGTGAGCTGCAGGTGATGATGATGCTGATGCAGGGCAACAAGATGGCCGATATTTCCGACCAGCTTTGCCTCAGCCCGAAGACCATCAGCACCTATCGCTACCGGCTTTACGAAAAACTCGGCGTGCGCACCGATGCCGAGCTGACCCGCCTGGCCATGCGCCACGGCATGCTGGACAACATCAGCTGACTGCTGCCGCCGGAGCCCGCCGCGGGTTCCTTCTGTTAAAGTCTGTGCATGTCCGCACCGCTTTCCCCCTTCGATAGCAAGGCTTTTCTCAAGTCGCTTACCGCGCGGCCCGGCGTGTACCGCATGTACGACGCTGCCGGCGAAATTCTTTACGTCGGCAAGGCGCGCAACCTCAAGAAGCGGGTGTCCAGCTACTTCGCCCGGGGCGACCACAGCGTCAAGACCCAGGCACTGGTGGCGCAGATCCAGCACATCGAGGTGACGGTGACTCACACAGAGGGTGAGGCGCTGTTGCTGGAAAACAACCTGATCAAGGCGCTGCAGCCGCGTTACAACATCCTGCTGCGTGACGACAAGGGGTATCCCTACATCCATCTGTCCGATGACGAGTTTCCGCGCCTCAGCTTCTTCCGGGGCAAGCGCGGTGGTCGCGGCCGTTACTTCGGCCCCTATCCCAGCTCCAATGCTGTGCGCGAAAGCCTCAACCTGATGCAGAAGCTGTTTCCGGTGCGCCAGTGCGACAACACCTTCTACAGCAATCGCAGCCGCGCCTGCCTGCAGTACCAGATCAAGCGCTGCAGCGGTCCCTGTGTCGGCCTGGTGACGGTCGAGCGCTATCAGGAACACGTGCGCCATGCGGTGATGTTCCTGGAGGGCAAGAACAGCGAGGTGATCGACGAACTGGTGCGGCGCATGGAGGCCGCGGCGGCGGCACTCGATTTCGAGACCGCGGCTGTATACCGTGATCAGATCGCCAACCTGCGCCGGGTGCAGGAGCGGCAGTATGTCAGCGGCAATGCCGGTGCCGACTGTGACGTCATCGCCGTGGCCACCGCGGCGGGTGCCGCCTGCGTGCAGGTGTTCTTCATCCGCGGCGGCCACAACCTCGGCAACAAGACCTTCTATCCGCGCAATGCCGCCGGGGCAGACCCGGCCGAGCTGCTCGGCGCCTTTCTATCGCAGCATTATCTGGGGGATGCCCCGGGCGAGCGGCCGATCCCGCCCGAGATCCTGCTGGGGCAGTCCCTGGAAGAGGAGGATGCCCTGGCGGAAATATTGACTCAGCAGGCCGGCCGGCGCGTACTCCTCAGCAGCCGCCTGCGCGGCGAGCGGGCACGCTGGGTGGAGATGGCGCGCAACAACGCGGAGCATGCGCTGGCGGCTCACCTGGCCTCCAGGGCCAACCTGATGGGGCGTTTTGAGGCCTTGCAGGAGGCGCTGCATCTGGAGGCCATGCCGCAGCGCATCGAGTGCTTCGACATCAGCCACACCATGGGCGAACGCACCGTGGCCTCCTGTGTGGTATGCGACTGGGAAGGGCCGGTGAAGTCAGACTATCGCCGCTACAACATCGAAGACATCACCCCGGGCGACGATTACGCCGCCATGCATCAGGCGCTGACGCGTCGCTTCCGTCGCCTGCAGGAAGGTGAGGGGCGGGCGCCGGACATCCTGCTCATCGACGGTGGCCTCGGACAGGTGCAGCAGGCGCATGATGTACTGGAGGAACTGGCCGTGGCCGGTATCCTGGTGGTGGGCGTGGCCAAGGGACCGACGCGCAAGGCGGGGCTGGAGCAGCTTGTCTTGTCCGGGGGGGAGGCGCCCACTATACTGCCGCCTGAATCGCCGGCCCTGCACCTGATCCAGCAGGTACGTGACGAGGCCCACCGCTTCGCCATCACCGGACACCGCCAGCGCCGGGCCAAGGCGCGGCGCACTTCGAGCCTGGAGGATGTCCCCGGTCTCGGCCCCAAACGCCGCCAGCAGCTGCTGCGCCAGTTCGGGGGACTACAGGAGGTGGCGCGCGCCGGTGTAGAAGACCTGGCCAAGGTCCACGGCATCAGCCGCCAGCTCGCGCAACGCATTTACGACGCCCTGCATCCGGAATGAGGTTCGATGCTCAACATTCCCAACAGCCTGACCCTGCTGCGCATCGCCCTGATCCCGGTGTTCGTGCTGTTTTTCTATCTGCCTGTCGGCTGGTCGCACCTGATCACTACCGCCATCTTCGCCCTGGCCGCCGTTACCGACTGGCTGGACGGCTATCTGGCGCGGCGCCTCGGCGCAACCTCCGCCTTCGGCGCCTTTCTCGACCCGGTGGCTGACAAACTGATGGTGGCTACGGCGCTGGTGTTGCTGGTGGACCGCAACCCGACCGACTATCACGGCATCCTCATGGCGCTGCCGGCGGCCATCATCGTCGGGCGCGAGATCACCATCTCCGCCCTGCGCGAGTGGATGGCGGAAGTGGGGGCCACGCGCAAGGTGGCGGTGAACTACATCGGCAAGGTGAAGACCACGGCACAGATGGTGGCACTGCTGCTGCTGCTGTATCGCGAGCCGCTGTACGGTATCGACGCGGCAGAACTGGGTTTTTGGCTGTTGTATGTGGCGGCCGCGCTGACCCTGTGGTCGATGACGGTATATCTGATGGCGGCCTGGCCGGTGCTGCTGGATGGCAAAAAAACAGCGGCAGACGAACAAAAAGGCGCTTGACAGCAGGCGCGCCATCACTAAAATAGGCGGCTCATTTGGCAGCGCGGGAATAGCTCAGTTGGTAGAGCACAACCTTGCCAAGGTTGGGGTCGCGAGTTCGAGTCTCGTTTCCCGCTCCAATTCCGAAACCCCGGACAAGTAGCTGCCCGGGGTTTTTCATTTCGGCGCCGCTGGCGCCACAGCAGTTTCGGCTGGATGGCAGAGTGGTTATGCAGCGGCCTGCAAAGCCGTGTACCTCGGTTCGATTCCGGGTCCAGCCTCCACTTTATTCTCGTTGCTTGCGGTAACACCGGTCCCCGGTAGAATTGCGTACGTCACACCCTTGCCCGGGTGGCGAAATTGGTAGACGCAAGGGACTTAAAATCCCTCGGTGGCAACACCGTACCGGTTCGATTCCGGTCCCGGGCACCACTTCCTTCCTGAGTTATCTCTGATCTGCTTTCACTCTGCGGTGCAATGCAACACGGCGAGGGTGATCCTTATTCTCGCTTCAGCCCGACAGGCGACGCTTCAGGCCTGCGGTCTGCAGGATGGTGGTGGAGATTTCTTCGATGGACATGTGGGTGGTATTGAGGAAGCGGATGCCTTCCTTGCGGTACAGGCTCTCCACCGCATCCACTTCCAGCTGGCACTGGGTGGACTGGGCGTAGCGGCTGTTGGGGCGGCGTTCGCTGCGGATCTGCTGCAGGCGATCGGGGTCGATGGTGAGGCCGAACAGTTTCTCGCGGTGCGGGCGCAGGGCCTCGGGCAGGGCGCGCAGCTGCAGGTCTTCCTCGGTGAGCGGGTAGTTGGCGGCATAGACGCCGTATTGCAGGGCGAGGAACAGCGAGGTGGGCGTCTTGCCGGAGCGCGATACGCCGGTGAGGATGATATCGGCGGAACCGTAGTTGCGCGTGGTGACACCGTCGTCGTTGTTGAGGGCGAAGTTGAGCGCCTCGATGCGCGCGGTGTAGTTGGCGAAATTGCCCATGCCGTGGGAGCGGCCCATGACGTGGGAGGCCTTGATGCCCAGTTCCGCCTCCAGCGGCGCGTTGAAGGCATCGAAGAAATCGAGCACCAGGGCGCGGCAGTCACGCCGCATCTGTTCCAGCAGCGCGGTGTCCACCAGGGTACTGAACACGATGGGACGCACGCCATCCTGCTCCATCACCCCGTTGATGCGTTGCACCGCCTCGGCCATCTTCTCGGCGGTGTCGAGAAAGGGCAGGCGGGTGTAACTGAACTCCACGCCGTCGAACTGCGTCATCATGCTGTGGCCGAGGGTCTCGGCAGTGATGCCGGTACGGTCGGAGACGAAGAATACGGGGCGGTGCTGCATTTCCGGTTTCGGCACGATCATTTTCCTTGTTGTTGAATCGCCCCACCAGGCAGCAGGTACGAGAGACGAGGGACGAGGTGCGAGGGGATGAACTCGCTATGCTCGTGCCGTATATAAATTGGCTGCGCGCAGCGCACTCCTGCCTCGTCTCTCGTACCTCTGTTCTTATTTCCCCTGCTGGCTGGCGATGTACAGCCAGGTGTCGACCACGGTGTCCGGGTTGAGCGACACGCTGCTGATGCCTTCCTTCACCAGCCAGTCGGCCAGGTCGGGATAGTCGGACGGGCCCTGGCCGCAGATACCGACGTATTTGCCCTTGGCCTTGGCGGCATGGATCGCCATGCTGAGCAGCTTCTTCACCGCCGGGTTGCGCTCGTCGAACAGATGGGCGATGAGGGCGGAGTCGCGGTCCAGACCGAGGCTGAGCTGGGTCATGTCGTTGGAGCCGATGGAGAAACCGTCGAAGTATTCGAGGAACTCGTCGGCCAGCACCGCATTGGACGGGATCTCGCACATCATGATCACGCGCAGGCCGTTCTCGCCTCGCTTCAGGCCATTCTCCGCCAGCAGCTTGACCACCTGATCCGCCTCTTCCAGGGTGCGGCAGAAGGGGATCATCACCTCGACATTGGTGAGGCCCATCTCGTCGCGCACCTTGCGCAGGGCGCGGCATTCCAGTTCGAAGCAGGGACGGAAATCCTCCGACAGGTAGCGCGAGGTGCCGCGGAAACCGATCATCGGATTCTCTTCGTGCGGTTCGAAACCTTCGCCTGCCAGCAGGTTGGCGTATTCGTTGGACTTGAAGTCCGACATGCGCACGATCACCGGCTTCGGATTGAAGGCGGCGGCGAGGGTGGCGATGCCCTCGGTCAGCTTCTCGACGTAGAAACTGACCGGGTCGCGGTAGCCGGCCATGCGCTTGTGGATGGCCTTCTTGATGTCGTCGCTCTGGTTGTCGAAGTCCAGCAGCGCCTTCGGGTGCACGCCGATGGTGGAGTTGATGATGAACTCCAGACGGGCGAGGCCGATGCCGGCGTTGGGGATGTTGGCGAACTCGAAGGCATGGCCCGGGTTGCCGATGTTCATCATGATCTTCACCGGCAGGTCCGGCATCTTGCCGGCATCGGCGCGCTGTACCTCGAAGTCCAGCTTGCCCTTGTAGATGTGACCGGTGTCGCCTTCGGCACAGGACACGGTGACCTCGTCGCCGTCCTTGATGTGGCGGGTGGCGTCGCCGCAGCCGACCACGGCAGGAATACCCAGCTCACGGGCGATGATCGCCGCGTGGCAGGTGCGACCACCGCGGTTGGTGACGATGGCGGAGGCGCGCTTCATGATCGGCTCCCAGTCCGGGTCGGTCATGTCGGTGACCAGCACGTCGCCGGGTTTCACCGAGCTCATCTGCGAGATATCCATGATGATGCGCGCCGGACCGGCGCCGATGCGCTGGCCGATGGCACGGCCCTGCGACAGCACTTCGCCCTTTTCCTTCAGGCGGTAGCGCTCGATCATCTGGCCGTTGGCGCGGCTCTTCACCGTCTCCGGACGGGCCTGCACGATGTAGACCTTGTTGTCGGTGCCGTCCAGCGCCCACTCGATGTCCATCGGGCGCTTGTAGTGTTGTTCGATGATCACCGCCTGGCGCGCGAGGTCGAGCAGCTGTTCGTCGCTGAGGCAGAAGCGCTGACGCTCGGACTCGGCCACGTCCACCGTCTTGGTGGTCTTGCCGTGGGCGGAGCTGTCGCCGTAGATCATCTTGATCGCCTTGCTGCCCAGCTTGCGGCTGAGGATGGCGTGCTTGCCGGCGGCGAGGGCGGGCTTGTAGACGTAGAACTCGTCCGGATTCACCGCGCCCTGCACCACGGTTTCACCCAGGCCGTAGGCGCCGGTGATGAACACCGCATCGCGGAAGCCGGACTCGGTATCGAGAGTGAACATCACGCCGGCGGCGCCGATGTCGGAGCGGGCCATGCGCTGGATGCCGGCGGACAGCGCCACCTCATGGTGCTCGAAGTTGTGATGCACGCGGTAGGCAATGGCACGGTCGTTGTAGAGCGAGGCGAACACGTGGTGGATCGCCGTCAGCACGTTGTCCAGGCCGCGCACGTTGAGGTAGGTCTCCTGCTGGCCGGCGAAGGAGGCGTCGGGCAGGTCCTCGGCGGTGGCGGAGGAGCGCACGGCGACGGCAACTTCGCCGCCGGCCTTTTCCTCCATCTTGCGCCAGGCGGCGGTGATGGCGGCGTTGAGCGAGTCGGGGAAGGGGGTGTCGATGATCCACTGGCGGATCTCGGCGCCGGCGCGGGCCAGTTCCTCGACGTCATCGATGTCGAGCTTGCTGACGCGGGCATTGATGCGTTCGGCCAGGTGGCCGTGGCGCAGGAATTCGCGGAAGGCGGCAGAGGTGGTGGCAAAGCCGTCCGGCACTCGCACGCCGGCGGCGGTGAGCCCCCGGATCATTTCGCCCAGGGAGGCATTCTTGCCGCCCACCCGCGCCACATCATCCATGCCGAGAGACTCGAACCAGATTACGCGTTCGTCCACTGTTACACCCCTTTGTTCGGTTGGTGGTTGGATCATGGAAGTCATCACCATTCCCCTGGGCCGGTCCGTTGTCCGGAACCCCTGTCGTTATTGAAGTTCGGCATCGCGCTTGCGGCAGTGATCGACACTGGCACAGGCGCATTTGCCGGTTCCACACCCGGCGCCCGCCTCGCGGTAGGCACCGAACTCGGGATGACGGCGGGCAAAGGCCCGCGCCATCTTCTGCACGGCGATCCATCCCAGCAACAACATCAGGATAGCACCGCCGGCCATGAGAAATTGCGTCAGCATCATTGCGCCCCCAGGCCGGCAAAGCCCATGAAGGCCAATGACAGGATGCCGGCCAGCATCAGGCTGAGCGCCGCGCCCTGGCTTATGCTCGGCACTTCGGCCAGCTCCAGCTTCTCGCGCAGGCCGGCCATCAGCACCAGGGCCAGGATGAAGCCGGCGCCGGCACCCAGGGCGTAGCTCACCGACTGCACGAAGTTGTATTCCTTGGCGGTCTGGAACAGGGCCAGGCCGAGGATGGCGCAGTTGGTGGTGATCAGGGGCAGGAAGATGCCGAGGGCGCGGAACAGCGCCGGGCTGAATTTCTTCATGCTCATCTCCACCAACTGCACGGCGGAGGCGATCACCGCGATGTAGCTGATGAGGCGCAGGAACTCCAGGTCGTAGGCCACCAGCAGGCTGTTGATGGCATAGGCGCAGATGGAACTGATCAGCATCACCAGGGTGGTGGCGAAGCCCATGGACACGGCCGTCTTCAGCTTGGCGGACACGCCGAGGAACGGGCAGATGCCGAGGAACAGCGCCAGCACGAAATTGTTGACGATGGCGGCGTTGAGGAAGATGAAGGTGAGGGAATCAGCGTGCATGGACGGTCTCCTCCTTCAGTTCCAGACGGGTTTTGCGCTCGCGCAGCCAGTTGAACAGCAGCAGCCAGGCGCCCAGCACGAAGAAACCGCCCGGCGGCAGGATCATCACCACCCAGGGCTCGAACTGTGCGCCGAACACGCTGAAGCCGAGCAGGGTGCCGCTGCCGAGCAGTTCACGCACGCTGCCCAGGCAGAGCAGGGCGATGGTGAAGCCGGCGCCCATGCCGAGGCCGCTGACAATGGCCTTGAGGGGACGATTCTTGGAGGCGAAGGCCTCGGCGCGGCCGAGGATGATGCAGTTCACCACGATGAGCTGAATGAAGGCGCCCAGCGCGTTGTACAGGTCCAGGCTGATGGCCTGAATGATGTAGTCGACGATGGTGACGAAGGTGGCGATGATCACGATGTAGGTGGCGATGCGCACCTGCTTGGGGATCACGTTGCGCAGCAGCGACACCAGGGTGCTGGAGCCGATCAGTACGAAGGTGGTGGCCACGCCCATGGCGATGGCGTTCATCACCGAGTTGGTGACGGCCAGCACCGGACACATGCCGAGCAGCATCACGAAGACCGGATTCTCGCGCCAGATGCCTTCCAGGAAGGTATCGGCGGTGATGGTGTCGTCTCTCTTGCGCCCGGCCATCAGGGTTGTACCTTCAGTTGGTCGACATGCGGATGCAGGCGCGGCAGCAGCATCTGCGCGCTGTTGTTCAGGCCCTTGCCCACCGCCGTGGAGGTGATGGTGGCGCCGGAGATGGCATCGATCTGCCACGGCCCCGTCTTGCTGCCGTGCTTGACGGTGACGATGGCATTGGCCAGTTGTTTGCCGTCGGCGGCGAGGCGCGCGTCCAGCGGAAAATTGGCGAGGAACTTGGCGTCCTTGACGATCTTGTCGCCCAGGCCAGGGGTTTCCGTCGACTGCAGCACGGCAAAGCCGGTGATGCACTCACAGGCCGGGTCGTAGCCGTAGAGGATGCGCACGATGTCCTGGTAGCCGCGCGCACCGGCCTCGGCGGCGATGCCCTTGAGGCGGCCGTCGGCGTCATAGGCGGCGTACACCCTGGTGCCGCTGCCGCCCTCGCTGGCCGGGCGCACGCCGTTGTCGTCGACCAGAAAGTCGCGTCGCGTGGTGGCGCCGGGCAACACCTGGAATACGGCGCGCTCGATGGCACGCTGGCGGTTTTCCTCGATGCGCGGCAGGGTGAGCTGGTAGGTCAGCACCACCAGAAAACCGGACAGCATGGCGATGCCGCCCAGCACCTGGATCATGCGGCTGCTGGAAGCGGGCGCGGCGGGGAGCGGTGCCGTGCTGCTCATGATTTGGCTCCACTCTTGCGCGCACCGTAGATGCGCGGCTGGGTGATGTGTTCGATCAGCGGCGACAGGGCGTTGCCGAGCAGGATGGCATACATCACGCCCTCGGACAGGCCGCCGAAGTAGCGGATGATGACGGTGAGCACGCCGATGAACAGGCCGTAGATCCACACGCCCCACGGCGTCACCGGCGAGGCGACCATGTCGCTGGCCATGAACAGCGCACCCAGCATCAGGCCGCCGGAGAACAGCACGAACAGCGGCGTCGGGTAGTGCTGATCATTGAGCAGATGGAACACCAGCGCGGTGACGAAGGCGCCGAGCAGCACAGCGCTGGGGATGCGCCAGTCCATCATGCGCCGCGCCGCGAGGTAGATGCCGCACAGCAGGATCAGCAGGGCCGAGGTCTCGCCCGCGGAACCGGCCACCATGCCGGTGAACAGGTCGCTGGTGCTGGTAATGACGCCCTCGAATTTCCACTGCGCCAGCGGCGTGGCGCCGCTGAAACTGTCCACCTGCTGTTTGCTCCATTCGCCCACCGCCGGCGGCGTCATGAAGGGCAGGGCCAGGGTGGAGGGGATGAACTCCACGAAGCGGCCGGGCAGGCCGGCCGGCGTCCAGGTGGTGATGGCGACCGGGAAGGCCGCCTGCACGAAGGCGCGGCCCACCAGGGCGGGATTGAACACGTTGTAGCCGAGGCCGCCGAACAGGGTCTTGCCCAGGGCAATGGCGATGAAGCCGGCAACGGCGCCCATCCACAGCGGAAAACCGGGCGGTAAGGTGAGTGCCAGCAGCAGGCCGGTGATGGCGGCGCTCCAGTCGCTCAGGGTGTTGCCGCGGCCGGCGCTGCGCGAGAAGACATATTCGGTGGCGAGGCAACTGGCGGTTACGACGAGGATCAGGGCCAGGGCGCTGATGCCGAACTGCCACACCGCGAAGGCGGCGATGGGCAGCAGCGCATAGACCACGTTGCGCATGATCTGCTCCACCGTCGGCGCCGCCTTGACGTGCGGCGAGGTGCGGAGTTCGATATGCGGTTGTTGCGGCTTGTTCATCAGGCAGCACGCTCGCGCAGGATGGACTTGGCGATACGGAAGTATTGCACCAGCGGAATGGACGAGGGGCAGACGAAGCTGCAGCAGCCGCACTCGATGCAGTCCTTGAGATGGAAGCGCTCCGCCATCACGTCATATTCGCGCTTGGCGGCGAGCAGACCCAGCTGGGTGGGGTTGAGGTGCATGGGACAGGCCGCCACGCACTTGCCGCACTTGATGCAGGGATGGATGCGGCGCGTCTCGGCCTGGATCTCGCTGTTGGACAGCACCAGCACGCCGGAGGAGCCCTTGGTGATCGGCACGTCCAGCGAGGCGACCGCATTGCCCATCATCGGTCCGCCCAGGATGACCTCCTGCTCGCTGCCGCTGAAGCCCACCTGTTCGAGCAGGAAGCGCAGCGGGGTACCGATGGGCACCAGATAGTTGCCCGGTTTTTTCACCCCGGGACCGGCGACGGTGATGACGCGTTCGATGAGACCCTCGCCGCGCGGCAGCAGACGGCCGAGCGCAGTGAGGGTGCCGACGTTGTTGACCACCACGCCGATCTGCGCCGGCAGACCGCCGGACGGCACCTCGCGGCCGAGCAGGGAGGAGATGAGCATCTTCTCCGCACCCTGCGGATACTTTGTTTCCACCGCCTCGACACGGATGCTGCCGTCGGCGGGCAGATGGGCGCGGATGGCGTCGATGGCGTCGGGCTTGTTGTCTTCCACGCCGATGATTGCCTGCCTGGCGCCGACCACGCGCATGGCGTATTGCGTGCCGCGGATCAGGTCCGGGGCCTGTTCCAGCATCACACGGTGGTCGGTGGTGAGGTAGGGTTCGCACTCGCAGCCATTGACGATCAGGGTGTCGATGACGGCGCCCTGTGGCACCTTGAGCTTGACGTGGGAAGGGAAGGCGGCGCCGCCCAGGCCGACCAGACCGGTGTCCTGTACCGCCTGGACGACCTGCTCCGGCGTCAGCACATTCATGTCACGCGGCGTGCGCCACAGCACCTCCTGATTGGAGGCCTCGTAGACGCGGATGACGATGGCGGGGACGCGCGGCCCCTGGGCGCTCGGCATCAGGGTGATGGCCTCGACCATACCGGTGGCGGGCGCGTGCTGCGGCACCGACATGAAGCCGTCGGCCTCGGCGATGAGCTGGCCGCGGCCAACCTCTTCACCGACCTTGACGATGGCGCGCGACGGTTTGCCCAGATGCTGGGCCAGCGGCACGATCAGGCGCGGCGCGAACGGCAGGCGGCGGATCGGCTTGTCCGCCGTATCCTCCTTGTGTGCCTGCGGATGGACCCCGTGCGAGAAGGTCTTCCGTCCGAACCAGCGTAACAGTGTCATCGCGTGTTCTTCCCCACGACTCGGTTATCGCAACCGCAAAGCTGCGCTCCGGTTGCGCTCAGAATTCGTTATTTCAGTCTCCGTTCCTGCCGAAAAAAAATCCTCTCCCCAAATGGGGAGAGGCAACTTCTCGGAGGGAGCACCGAAAGAAACTGTTGTTTGCGGATTTTCCGCCGGATGCGTTTCGCACACCCGTTGAAACCAAACTCCTTTGTCGCGGCGGTGCCGCCTGTTCGCCGAGGGGACTCGGCTCCTACGCCATCACTGATATTTGGCGGCGCGCTGGATCAGCTTGTCCAGGCCCGCCTCGTTGGGGTTGAACGGTGTGCCCGGGTGGATGCAGCCCGCGGTGCACTTTTCCGCTGCCTTGACGATGTCCTTGAACGTCCCAGCCTTGGCATCGATGACGATGGCCTGCTTGGCATCGTTGTAGGCGAAGATCTTCGGGTTGATGTTCATGCACTCGTCGCAGGCGGTGCATTCCGGCGTCTCGATCCATACCGGCTCATAATCGCCGGGAGCCGCGGCATGGGCGGCACCATTGCCGTTGGCCGGCACCGCGCCGCCGGCGAAGGCGGCCATGTCGCCGGAGGCGGCCAGCGAGAGCAGTGTGGAGGACAGCTTCTGCGCCATCTCCGCCTTGGCCTGCTGCACGATGGCACCCACATCGACCTGGCGGTCGAGGCCGGCGATGGACTTCAGCTGACGCCAGAAGTCGCGGCGTTCCTCGGCGGCCAGCACGATCTCCTGCGAGCACAGCACGCGGTTGAGACGGTTCTTGGCATCCACCGCCCAGATGAACGGGAACCTGCCTTCACGCTCGTCCTCGTCCATGGCGAGGAATTCGTGGAACGGCACCATGTCGTCGCTCCAGGTTTCACGCGGCGCCTTCTTGAAGTGCTTGCGGAAACGTCCTTCGGTCACGGCGAAGTCGGCGAAGGTCATCGGTACTTCCAGCTTGTCCTTCCTGCCGTTTTCGTCCACGTAGTCGAGGGTGTACATCGGCCAGTCGCTTTCCAGCGATGGATTGCCCTCCAGGTCGAAGCACTCGGGGAAGGTGGTGCCCTGGTCCGGGTCGTAGCGGAACAGCGGATAGGCGCGCGATTCCACCGCCAGCTTGCCCTGGCGATCGGAGGCATCGTCACCCACACCGTGTTCCGGCTGGCAGGTGGTGTAGATGTTGAACATGGCCGGGCGGCGGCTGTTGAGACCGTCGATATAGCCCTCCAGCAGATGGGTCACGTTGCTGGTGGAGCTCTGCATGATGTAGGCGCCGCGGTGGGCCACGCCAATCAGGCCGACCTCCTTGCGGATCTCGGTCTTGCCCTTCCAGTTCTTGCCGTAGGGTGACATGTCGGCCACCTGGCTGATGAAGCCGGAGGTACAGGCTTGGCCACCGGTGTTGGAGTACACCTGGGTGTCCACCACCATCACCTTGATCGGCAGCTCGGAGGCGAGGGCGCGTGACAGGTTCTGGAAGCCGATGTCGTACATGGCGCCGTCGCCGCCGACGGCAACGACGGGCGGACACAGCAGCCATTCATCATCGCTGAAGTCCTTCCAGTCGAACTGGCGGAAGAAGGGCTGGTGCACCTCCGGGTTGTACTTGCCCTCCAGTTCCAGCTCGGCCATGCGGATGGCCTTGAAGCCGTCGGCCATCTTGACCATGTGGCCCTCGAACAGGCCCATGGCCATGGACGGGCTGTCCTGGAACAGGTTGGAGGTCCAGGGGAACGGATACGGATTGAACGGGAAGGTGGAACCCCACACCGAAGTACAGCCGGTGGAGTTGACGATGCCCATCTCGGCGCGGCCGCGGCCGGTCGGGCCGGCTTCGTAGCGCCACTTCAGGTCACGCAGGCGATCGAGCAGGTTGGTGGCCCACTTCAGCCACTGCTTGTCGATGACCGTCTTCTCGTGGCCGGCATCAAGATTGGCCGACAGGTTGGACAGGGTCAGGTCGGTGCCGTTGACGCCATCCACCACCTGATTGATGGTGCTGCTGTCGGACAGGTCCACGCCGGCGGCCAGCTTCAGGCGGATATGCTGTTCCAGTTTCTGGATCAGATCGTCCAGCTTGGCGATCTGCTTTTTCACGCGCGGCTGCATCAGTGCGGTGACGGTGGCGGTGAACAGATGGATGGCGGTCTTTTCACCGCAACCCAGGCAGGAACCGTCGCCGCACACCATGGCGCCGTAGTTGCGCTTGTCGAGCAGCAGGGTATCCAGCGCACCGATCTTTTCATTCAGATCATCGATGCGGATGTAGTCCGGGTTGGTGGTGGGCAGGTCGAGCCAGAAGGCCCAGTCGCTGCGCAGGCGCTTCACCGCCTCGTCGGTCTGCTTGGTCTTGACCAGGGCCGCGTCCTCGCACACATCGACGCATTCCATGCAGCCCTTGCAGGTATCCGGATTGATGGTGATGGAGAACAGGCCGCCGCTGGCTTTCTCCTTTTTCTCGCGGTTGATCCAGTAGGGTTTGGTGACGGCGAAGTCGAAGCTGCCCATGGCATCCATCAGCTGGGCAAATTCCTGTTCCAGCTTGGCGCGCGCATCACCTTCCAGTTCCGACTCGGCCAGCACCTCGAGCATGGCCTGATCCAGCAGGTTGCGCACCTTGGCGGTCTCGCCGGTGGCGTTGAGCAGGTCGCGCAGCTTCTTCTCCACCTTGCGTGTCTCGCGACGCAGGTGCACGGTCAGCACGCCCTTGCTCTCGATGCGGTGAATGGCGGTGGCGAACACTTCACTGACGGAGTTCACCAGACCGGGGATGGAGGAGTCCGGGCAGACGGTATAGCAGTTGCCGCAGGCGGTGCAGTTCTCCGGCACCCACTTCGGATACTCGAAGCGGATGTTGGTCATGTCGCGGAACACGCCACTGGCGGCGGGCATCAGCGATACACCCATGTAGGGGTCGGCCAGATTGTCGGAGCCGCGGCCGGTGGCGTAGAAGTAACCGGTCTGCTCCCAGAAACGGTGGATGTCGTGCAGCTCGCCCTTACCCTCGGGCAGGTGCTTGAGCATGATCGGCAGGGCGGACTCGGCCGTACGCAGCTCCTGCAGGGTGACGCCGACCTTCTTGTTCTGGATCTCGTGCACCTCGTCGAAGCCACGGCGCACCACGCGGATGTTGTCTTCCACCACGCGCTTGCCCTTGGCACCGAACTTGGCCATCAGCTGATCTTCAATGGTCTTGAACAGCCTGGTCTCGTCCAGGCCGGCCATTTCCATCAGCGGCGAGGCGGCGAAGAAGGCGCCCTGGAAGGCGTTGCCCTGCATGCGCAGCTGCAGCTCGGGGTTGGTGGCCTCTTCGCGGGCGATCTTGAAGCCGTCGACGTAGAACACGCGGATGTCGTTGTCGACGATGAACTGCTGGTGGCGGCGCGGAATGGTGGCCCACAGCTGATCCGGGTCCTCGAAGGAGGACTGGATGATCAGCACGCCGCCCTTCTTCAGGCCGAACAGCGGATTGGAGTGGCCGAACACGTTGGGGTCCGGCGACAGCACCACGTCGACGAAGTTGAATTCGCAGTTGATGCGGATCGGGGTGGGGGCGGCCGCCAGGTAATAGGTGGTGGGCTGGCCCTTCTTCTCGGAACCGTACTTGGGATTGGACTTGATCTCGTAGCCCAGCAGTTCGTACAGGGTCATCGCCAGGTTCTTGCCGGTGGTGATGGCGCCCCAGCCGCCGACGGAGTGCATGCGCACGGTGATGGAACCCTCAGGCATCAGGTTCGGATTCTCCGAACCGTGCACGGCCAGGTCCTTCACCTGCGGATAGGACTCCAGCAGCTGCTGCATGTGGATTTCCTGCTTGGGCGTGGCGGCTTCTTCGCGCACGAAATCGATGCCGAGGTAGAAGAACTTCTGCTTCTTGCCGTTCGGCAGCATATTCTCGATAGCGCCGATGAGGCCCTCCGGCTGCAGGTCGCGCGAGCCGAGACCATAGGCGCCGGAGTACAGGCGCGGGGCGTCGCCCTGCTGGTAGCTGTCATAACTGGGGTAGGGCAGTGCCTCGCCCTTGGCGGTCATGCCGTTTTCCATGCACTTGTTCATGGCGGCGCGCACTTCGCGGGTGAGCGGCAGGTCTTCGGCCAGCGGCTGGTCGGTACGCTCCAGCACCACCACGCCCTTCTTGCCCTTGAGGGCCTTGCCCATCAGGTCGCCGGGGAAGGGGCGGAACATGGTGGCGTCGATGACGCCGACCTTCAGCTTGCGCGTCTCGCGCAGATAGTCGGCCACGGCCTCGGCCTGCACGATCATCGAGCCCATGCCGATGATGACGTAGTCGGCATCTTCGGTTTTATAGGTGCTGATGCGGTTGTAGCGGCGGCCGGTCAGTTCGCAATACTCGTCCATCACCTGATCGGCGAGCTGCGGGATGTGGGCGTAGAAGTAGGGACGCTGCGCCGCCACCGTCTGCATGTAGGCGTCCTGGTTCTGCACGGTACCGGATACCATCGGTGCGTCCACATCCCAGATCATCGGTACGCGGCGGCGCTTCTCGCCATAGAGCATCTTCTGGGCCGGGGTGGGACATTCGATCATGTCGTCGGGGCGGCCGAGGAATTCCTCGATCAGTTCACGCTCGGGCACGTTGAGCGGCTCGATCAGGTGGGTGGTGAGGAAGCCGTCCTGCGCTACCACCGCGGGGGTCAGCGCCAGTTCGGCGATCTTGCGGCCGATGAGGTTGAGGTCGGCGGCACCCTGGGCATTCTTGGCGAAGATCTGGAAGAAGCCGGTGTCGTCGATGCAGTGATAGTCATCGTGGCCGCAGTGGACGTTGAGCGAGGCCTTGGTGATGGCGCGGCAACCGACGTTCAGCACGTAGGGCAGGCGCTTGCCGGCGGCGGCATAGAGGGATTCGTGCATGAAGGCCACGCCCTGTGCCGAGGAGAAGTTGGTGGCGCGCAGGCCGGTCATGGCCATGCCGGCGGTCACCGCGGCGGCGGCGTGTTCGGATTCGGGCTCAACGAAGATCAGGGTGCGGTCGGAGACGTTGATGTGGCCGTTGGCCACTTCTTCCGCCCAGTACTCGCCCATCTGGGTGGACGGGGTGATCGGATAGGCGCCGGCGGCATCCGAGGATTCGCGCTCGCACATGATGACGGCGGTGTTGCCGTCCATGGCCATGCGTACACCCGGATACTTGAAGGTCTTGGTCTCTTTCTTTCCGAACATCTCAGTCGCCCTCACTGAATCTGTAATCAGTCCGCAAATGAACGCAAATCAACGCGAATAGTGTTTTGCAAAAGATTTATTTGCGTGTTTCGCGTTCATTTGCGGATAGCCTTGCATTCGTTGCCTTATCCGATCGGCAGCGCTTCCTGGCGCACCACTTTCTTTGCATCACGGCCGCGCTGCGGCCCGGTCTTGTCGTCCAGCCAGACGATGGCCCCGGTCGGGCAGCGCTCGATGGCGATGCGCGAGGCGAGGGCGTTCTTGCTGTAATCGATGACGGCCAGCTCGTTCTGCATGCTGATCAGGCCTTCCGGCGCGTCGGCGGCGCAGCGGGCGCAGGCGGTGCAGGCCACCTCGCACTCCAGCTCGGCCTCGTCGCCCGGCTGCCGGTTTCTGCAGGCCACCCACAGGCGGCGGCTCACCGGCTGCAGGGAGAACAGGTCCTTGGGGCAGACATCGATGCAGTCACCGCAGGCGGTGCACTTGGCGGCATCCACCACCGGCAGGCTGTAGCGGTTCATGGTGATGGCGTCGAAATCGCACACCACCTCGCAGTCGCCCAGTCCCAGGCAGCCCCAGGTGCAGCCCTTGCCGCCGCCGGACACCAGGCTGGCGGCCCGGCAGGACTTCATGCCTGCATAGCGGGCGCGGGTGCGGGCGACGTGGACGCCGCCGGCACAGGCCAGGCGCGCCACCTGTTTTTCGATGCTGCCCACGTCCACGCCCAGGTAGTCGGCGATCTCCTGGTTGGCCTCGGCAGGATTCACGGTGCACTGGCCGGGCTCCACCTCGCCCTTGATCAGCATCTCGGCGAAGGGACGGCAGCCGGGGGTGCCACAGGCGCCACAGTTGGAGTGGGGCAGCATGTCCTCGACCTCGTCGATGCGCGGGTCCTCATACACATAGAGGCGGCGGCTGGCGATGGCGAGCAGGACGGCCAGGGCTACCCCCAGTGCCGCCATGAAGCCACCGGCTGCTGCAATGTGTAAAATAGGGTTCAACGCACTTAGCCCCTAAGCCAGTCAATACTGTGACGAAATCCCTAGAAAAATAATCAAGTAATAACCGTATTACCTTTATGCGTACAAAGTCTAAAATTGTTTCATGTATTTGACGCGGTAATTATTTCAATGCTCAATATTGAACTGGTTAATAATGAGGTCCGGCCATGACGTCGCTGCCCAATCTCTATTACAAGCAGAACCGCCTGAAGCAGTTGCGCGCCTTCTGCCATACCGCCCGCACCGGCAGCATCACCCTGGCCGCGGAATCGCTGTTCCTGAGCCAGCCCTCGGTGTCGCTACAGATCCAGGCGCTGGAACGGGAGTTCGGCATCACCCTGTTCGAGCGGCGCGGGCCGCAGATAAAGATGACGCCGGAGGGGGAGACCCTGTACAAGCTGGCGGAGCCGCTGGTGGAAGGCATCGACAAGCTGCACGAAACCTTCGCCGAGCAGTTCGGGGTGCTGGAGTCGGGCGAGCTGAACATCGCCGCGGGTGAATCAACCATCCTCTACATCCTGCCGGAGCCGATGAAGCGCTTCGCGGTGGCCTATCCGCACATTCGCCTCAAGCTGCACAACGTCACCGGCCGCGACGGTCTGGCCATGCTGCGCGCCGACGAGGCGGACTTTGCCGTCGGCTCGATGCTGGAGGTGCCGGACGACATCAGCTATCGGCCGGTGGTGACCTACGATCCAACCTTGATCACCTCGGTGGACCATCCGCTGGCGAAGAAGGAAAACCTGCGCCTGGCCGACATCAGCCCGTATGGCCTGATTCTGCCGCCGCGCCATCTTTCCACCTGGCGCATCGTCGACCTGGTGTTCCAGCAGCACAATCTGACCTACAACGTCGCGCTGGAGGCGGGCGGCTGGGAAGTGATCAAGAAATACGTCGAGCTGGGCCTCGGCATCTCCATCGTCACCGATGTCTGCCTCACCGGCGAAGAGCGCCTGGCGCAGATCCCGCTGAGCCAGTATTTCCCGCGCCGCACCTACGGCATCGTGCAGCGCAAGGGACGTTTCCTGTCGCCCCAGGCGAAGCGCTTCATCGACATCCTGGATCAGGTGTTCGTCAGCGACGGCACCGAGCACGGTGTGATGGGCGACGAGCCGCCGGATCCCAATCGCCCGTCGATGCCGGCGGATATCCTCTAGTCGCCTGCCCGATGCTGGCTCTGTACTGCGCCGATGCCGCGCTGCAGCCGCGCGCCGCCGAACTGGCCGTGCGCTGGGGATTTTCCCTCGGCGCAGGGGAGCCGGGCGAGACGCCGCGGCTGATGCTGAGCGCGGAACACCTGGAGCTGCGCGCCCTGCACAGCGAAGGCCCGGTGTACGTGGATTTCGTCGGCGGCGCCGTGGGTCACCGGCGCCGTTTCGGCGGCGGCCGCGGTCAGGAGATTGCCAGGGCGGTGGGGCTGAAGAAGGGGGCAACACCGAGCGTGCTGGATGCCACGGCCGGCCTGGGGCGTGATGCCTTTGTACTGGCCAGCCTGGGCTGCACGGTGACGCTCATCGAGCGTTCGCCGGTGGTGGCGGCCCTGCTGGAGGATGGACTGGCGCGCGCACTGCAGGATGCCGAGGTCGCGCCGATCGCCTCACGCATGCAGTTGTTGTGCGGCAATGCGGCACAGCTCATGCAACAGCTGGACGAGGCGGCGCGGCCCGATGTGGTGTATCTCGATCCGATGTATCCGCACCGGCGCAAGTCGGCGCTGGTGAAAAAGGAGATGCGCCTGTTCCGCGAGGTGGTGGGAGAGGATCCGGATGCCGATGCCCTGCTGCCGGCGGCCCTGGCCTGCGCGCGCCAGCGCGTGGTGGTGAAGCGGCCGGATTATGCCGAGCCGATGGCGGGGCGCACACCGACCATGAGCATCAGCACCAAGAATCACCGTTTCGATGTGTATGTGATCAAGGCGCTGGCGGCGGGCTAGGGGGCCGCGCATATTCAATCCCGGATGTAGGAGCGAATCGTATTCGCGACCGGCTTTGTCTGGCGCTGTATCGCGAATGCGATTCGCTCCTACGGGTGATGCCGGTTCAGTGCGAATCCATGAACACCGGTATCTTGATGCCGTACTTCTCCGCCGATTCGCAATTGACGATGCGATCGTCGCCGCTGCGGGGGGTGGGGTTGGACAGGTCGATGTCGCGCGGTGTGACGAACTGGCGCTTGTTGGTGTCATAGACCACGCGGACGGTGGGATACAGCGGCCCTTTCTCCCCAGGTTCCAGCACGATTGCCAGGCGACCGCTCTCCAGCCGCACCAGAGTGCCCACCGGATAGATGCCGACGCAGCGGATGAACTGGTGTACCAGCCGTTCGTTGAAATGGAACTTGCTCCACTCCAGCAGTTTGCGCAGCACGATGGTGGGTTCCTCGCCCTTGCGGTAGCAGCGGTCGGCCGAAATGGCGTCGTAGACGTCGACGATGGCCGCCATCTGGCCGTAGGGGCTGATTTCGTCACCCTTCAGCTTGAGCGGATAACCAGTGCCGTCGTAGCGTTCGTGATGCTGGGCGGCGACGGCAAGGGAGGTGGGACTGATGCCGGCGGTCTGCTCCAGCACTTCGCGACTGAACACCACATGCTGGCGCATGATGGCGAACTCTTCGTCGGTGAGTTTGCCCGGCTTGTTGAGGATCTGGTCCGGTGTCTTGATCTTGCCGATGTCATGCAGCAGGGCGCCGATACCAATCTCATGGAGCACGTCCCGCTCCAGCCCCAGTTCCTTGGCAAAAGACAACATCAGCACCCCGACGCTCACCGAATGCTCGAAGGTGTACTTGTCCATCTGGCGGATGCGGCCCAGGCTCATCAGGGCGTGGGGGTTGCGGAAGATGGATGAGACCATGCCGTCAACCACATGCGTCACCCGTTCCACCTCGATCTGTTTGCCGAGGCGCACGTCCTGCATGATGTTGGTGACCAGGCGTGAGGCTTCGCGCTCGACCCGCTCCGCATTGATGCGCTCCTCGCGCACGGAGGTCTGCGGTGCCTCGCCAGCGGAAGGTTCGGCACTGACGCGCTGCAGGCGCCGCTGCAGATCTGCGAGCACCTCTTCCCGCGTCATGGCCGCACTGACATCATCGCCCTTGCCGGTATCGATGTAGACCTCCTGGATACCCATTGCGCTGATGCGCTGGATGGTCTCGAGATCCTTGATCTTGAAGCTGTTGGCAAGAAAGGGATGATCCATCCAGCCGCAATTGAGGTCGTGGATGTACATGCCGGGGCGCAGTTGCCGCACGGCAACCTTCTTAATGGCGTCGGTCATATGACCTGTAAGGAATTTTCTCGGGCACGATGGCTAATAGTGCCGTTTTCGGCAGGGCGGGGGCAAGAGCCTATTCGGTGATGATGACCTTGTCGCCCACATCCATCAGGCGGTAGATCTTGCGCATGTCGGCATTGGCGGCACGCACGCAGCCGCGGGATACACGGCGCCCGATGAGGTCGGGCCGGCTGGTGCCATGGATGGCGTAGCTCTTGCCGATGTTGAGGGCATGGGTGCCGATGGCGCCGCGGAAGCAGCGTTGGCCGTTGGCGATGTCCTCGGCGTATTCCTCTTCCATGTACTTGGGTATGCACCACTCGATACCCTCCGGATCATGCACCTTCCAGCGCACGGCATATTCGCCCGGTTCGGTGTAATAGCAGCGGCCGCCCTGTTCCCTGGGTTTGCAGCGGTCCATGCCGAGGGCCACCTTGGTCTGGTAGATCACCTCGTCACCCGCGCTTTTCCGCTCGAAGACCTGCAGCAGAAAGCTGTTCTTGTTCACCACGATATAGCGCTCCGGACCGCTGCGCCGGGGTGGTTCGATCCGCGGCACGACCTCGCTGGCATAGTGACGCGAGACCCACAGAGGGTGGTCGAGAGGGACCCAGGTGTTGTTGGGGAAGTGGCCGCTGATGCGCAGCCAGTCCTCGCCCTCCTGGCGGGCGGTGAACAGGGTGTCGGCATTCCAGATGCTGTTGATGCGGCCATCGGGGGTGTCGCGGATGGCGGAGATGGTGGACAGGCGCCAGGTCTTGGCGGCGGCGGGTTCGGCTGCCGCGCTCTGGCCGGCATGGGCGGGCAGGGCGGTGACGAGCAGCAGCGTGATGAGTAGGGTCCGGATACCTGACATGCCTGATTGCGTATTCTGATTTATCCGACAGTTTAACGAACCAGGGATCGAGGTCAAGCCGCAGGCAAACTCGGCGGCGGCGCCTATGCTTACGCGGAATGCCATTCAACCGTGCAAGGAGACCATGCAATGACCGACATAATTGCGCAGCTGGGCAGCGAGGCCGACTATCTGCTGGGACACCAATGCAAGGGCATCAGGAAGGAGATGTTGCAGGTGCCGGGTCCGGACTATGTGGATCGGGTGATGGCGCTGAAGGACCGGCCGCCGGCGGTACTGCGCAACATGCAACTGCTGTTCAATACCGGCCGCCTGGGCGGCACCGGCTATCTGTCCATCCTGCCGGTGGACCAGGGCGTGGAGCACTCGGCCGGTGCCTCTTTCGCGCCAAACCCCATGTTCTTCGACCCCGACAACATCCCGCGCCTCGCCATCGAGGGAGGCTGCAATGCGGTGGCCTCAACGCTGGGTGTGCTCGGTGCGGTGGCGCGGCGTTATGCCCACAGGATTCCGTTCCTGGTGAAGATCAACCACAACGAAATGCTTACCTATCCCGCCATGCACGACCAGACGCTGTTCGCCTCGGTGCAGCAGGCCTTCGATCTGGGCGCGGTGGCGGTGGGGGCGACCATCTATTTCGGTTCGCCCGAGTCGCGTCGCCAGGTAATGGAGATCAGCGAGGCCTTTGCCCTGGCCCATGAGCTGGGGATGGTGACGGTGCTGTGGGCCTATCTGCGCAACAGCGCCTTCAAGGTGGGCGATACCGACTATCACGAAAGCGCCGACCTCACCGGCCAGGGCAACCATCTGGCGGTGACCATCAACGCCGACATCGTCAAGCAGAAGCAGGCGGTGAACAACGGTGGCTACAACGCGCTCAAGTTCGGCAAGACCCATCCCCGGGTCTACGACACGCTGACCACCGATCACCCCATCGATCTGGTGCGCTATCAGGTGGCCAACTGCTATATGGGGCGGGTAGGGATGATCAATTCCGGCGGCCCCTCGGGCAAGGATGACCTGCATCAGGCGATCCGCACGGCAGTAATCAACAAGCGTGCCGGGGGCATGGGCCTGATCTCCGGCCGCAAGGCCTTCCAGAAACCGATGCAGGAGGGGGTGGCGCTGCTCAACGCCATTCAGGACGTTTATCTGGCAAGGGAAATCGATATTGCCTGAGCGTTCTCGGCCCGAAATGCGAGAGCCCGGCGGGGCCGGGCTCTCGTGAAATCGACGGCAGGGGAGGTGCCTGATCAGGCGCCCTGGCGCATCACCCGATCGATTTCTTCCACGATGCAGGCCACGCCTGCGGCGGCCTTCGCGGTTTCGCCGCGCTTGAGGCTGGACTCCAGGCTGTCGGCAGCCGCCTTGAGGGCAGGGACACCGCAATAGGTGGCCGAGCCGTTGAGCTTGTGGACGAGATGCTGCAGCGCCGGGTAGTCACCCGCGGTCAGGGCCGCCTGGATGGCACTGCGCTGCTGGGGGAGTTCCTGCAACAACATGCCGAAGAGCTCGGCTGCCAGTTGGGCGTTGCCGCCGGCGCGTTGCAGGGCCAGGTCCTGGTCGATTACCTTCATTACGGCGTTCATGCCTTTTCTCCTTTCCCTAGGATGGTCCTGAGTTCAAGTGTAATGAAATCACCGGAGCTGGCAAGGATTGATTTATAATCCACGGCAAATCAATCCCCTGGCACAGGTTTTGTAACAAATATGGACTTCCCGACCCTCGAATCCTTTGTCGGCAACACCCCCCTGGTGCGCCTGCAACGCCTGCCCGGAAATACCTCCAACACCCTGCTGGTCAAGCTGGAGGGCAACAATCCGGCCGGCTCGGTGAAAGACCGACCGGCCCTGTCAATGATCCAGCGCGCCGAGGCGCGCGGCCAGATCAAGCCCGGCGATACCATCATCGAGGCCACCAGCGGCAACACCGGCATCGCCCTGGCCATGGCCGCCGCCATCAAGGGCTACCGGATGGTGCTGATCATGCCGGAGAACATGAGCCTGGAGCGCCGTGCCGCCATGGCTGCCTATGGCGCCGAACTGGTGCTGGTGTCCAAGGAGGCCAGCATGGAGGGCGCGCGTGACCTGGCCGATCAGATGGAGCGCGAAGGCAAGGGTATCGTGCTGAACCAGTTCGGCAACCCGGACAATCCGCAGGCCCACTATGAGGGCACCGGCCCGGAGATCTGGCGCGACACCCACGGCAAGGTGACCCACTTCGTCAGCGCCATGGGCACCACCGGCACCATCATGGGCACCTCGCGCTATCTGAAGGAGCAGAACCCTGCGGTGCAGATCGTCGGCGTGCAGCCGGCGGAAGGCGCCAGCATCCCCGGCATCCGCCGCTGGACACCGGAATACCTGCCCACCATCTTCGAGGCCGCGCGCGTCGATCGCACCATCGACATCGGCCAGCAGGCGGCGGAGGAGACCACCCGCGCCCTCGCGGCACGCGAAGGTATCTTCGCCGGCGTCTCCTCGGGCGGTGCCGTCGCCGCCATGCTGCAGCTGTCGCAGGAAGTGGAAAACGCCGTCATCGTCGGCATCATCTGCGACCGCGGTGACCGTTATCTGTCCACCGGCGTGTTTCCGGCGAAATGACGATGAACGTACTGGTATTCGATATCGAGACGGTACCCGATGTGGCCAGCGGCCGGCGTCTGTACGGCCTGGACGGGCTGGATGATCACGATGTCGCCAACGTGATGTTCCACAAGCGGCGGCAGGAGACCGGCAACGACTTTCTGCGTCTGCATCTGCAGCGTATCGTCGCCATCTCGGTGGTGCTGCGTTCGCGCGATGACATCAGGGTGTGGTCGCTGGGCGAGGAGGAGGCCGATGAAAAGGAGATCGTGCAGCGCTTCTTCGACGGCATCGATCGCTTCACGCCGACGCTGGTGTCGTGGAACGGCAGCGGCTTCGACCTGCCGGTGCTGCATTACCGCGCCCTGCTGCACGGGATTCAGGCGCCGCGCTACTGGGAAACCGGTGACGAGGACCAGGGTTTCCGCTGGAACAACTACATCAGCCGCTACCACTATCGCCATACCGACGTGATGGACGTGCTGGCCGGTTACCAGGCGCGCGCCAACGCGCCGCTGGACGAGATCGCCACCATGCTCGGTTTCCCCGGCAAGATGGGGATGAGCGGCGACAAGGTATGGGATGCGTTTCAGGCCGGCGACCTCGCCGGCATCCGCAACTACTGCGAAACCGACGTGCTCAACACCTTCCTGGTCTACCTGCGCTTCGAGCTGATGCGCGGCCGCATCAGCTCCGGTGAGTACGACGCCGAATGCCAGCGCGTGCGCGATTACCTCGCCAAAGAGAACAAGCCGCACTTCGGCGAATTCCTCGCCAACTGGAAGTAGCCCGCACATGATATTTTTACCGTAGGAACGGCTGTGCCGCGATTCGCGCCCATGCGCGGCAGAGCCGCTCCTGCCTGACCTTTGTTCAACTGACAGCCGGCCACCATGTCCCGACGTAAACGTAAGCCCCTGCCCACGACGCCGGTGCGCGTCAGTATCGAAAGCCTCAACCACGAAGGCCGCGGCGTTGGCCGGGTCGACGGCAAGACCGTGTTCATCGCCGGTGCGCTGCCGGGCGAGGAGGTGGAGTTCACCTACAGCGCCATGCACCGCAATTTCGACGAGGGTGTGGCAGTCAACATCCTCGCCGCCTCACCGGAGCGTGTGGCACCACGCTGCCCGCACTTCAACGTTTGCGGCGGATGCGCCATGCAGCATCTCGCCCCGGATGCGCAGATCGCCTACAAGCAGAAGGTGTTGCTGGATGATTTCAGGCACATCGGCAAGGTACAGCCGCAGGAAGTCCTGCCGCCGCTGCGCGGCCCGCACTGGGGCTACCGGCGCAAGGCGCGCCTTGGCGTCAAGTACGTGCCGAAGAAGGGCAAGGTGCTGGTGGGGTTCCGCGAGCGCAGCAGCCCGTTTCTGGCAGAACTGACCCGCTGCGAGGTGCTGCACCCGAGCGTGGGCGAGCGCATCGAGGCGCTGGGCGCAATGATCGGCACACTGTCGGTGCGCGACAAGATCGCACAGATCGAAGTTGCGGTGGACGACACGCAGACGGCACTGGCCCTGCGCAATCTCGTCGAACTGAGCGACGAAGACAAGGCCAGGGTCAAGGCCTTCGCCATCGAGCACAACATCCATATCTACCTGCAGCCGGGCGGTGCCGATTCGCTGCGACCGCTGTGGCCGGAGCAGATCCAGCTGCGTTATGTGCTGGACAACTACGATGTCAGCTTCGGCTTCAAGCCCGGCGACTTCACCCAGGTGAACACCGACATCAACCGCCAGATGATCGACCGGGCCATCGCAATGCTGGAGCTCACGCCGGAAGACCGCGTGCTCGATCTGTTCTGTGGCCTCGGCAATTTCACCCTGCCCCTGGCGCGCCGCTGCCGCGAGGTGGTGGGTGTGGAGGGCGAGGCCAAGCTGGTGGAACGTGCCCGGGCCAATGCGACGGAGAATCAACTGGGCAACGTGCAATTCCATGCCGCCGACCTCGCCGGTGATCTGGAACACTCGCCGTGGTGGAAGCAGGGCTTCGACAAGGTGCTGCTCGACCCGCCGCGCCTCGGCGCACAGGAGACGCTGGCACATATCGCCAGGATGAAGGTGGGACGTATCGTTTATGTTTCCTGCAATCCGGCCACGTTGGCCCGTGATGCCGGAATACTGGTCAACGAGTATGGCTACCGGCTGGTGCAGGCCGGGGTGATGGACATGTTCCCGCACACGGCGCATGTGGAGTCGATTGCGCTGTTTGTGAGGGGGAAGAAGTAGAGGGCAGAGCCTTCTTGAGGCTTCCTCCATCGCGCGTCCCGGCGATACGCTCTTTCAAGCTCGCAGGGGTGGCGAGGCCCTGGTATTTGAATGTGCTGATGCACTTGCTAATGAGGTGTGCGCTTCGCACGCATGAACTCATGACAGGTATGAATACGAGAATCCTACTGCAAGAATTACAACTATCCAGAAAACAATTCCGGCATACAGGACGGCGGCGCTATCCGGGTTTGCCGTTTTTGTACCTGTACGGCATAGCAGATAACCCGCCCCTTTTACGCAAGTCTCTAACACGATTTCGATCATCAGGTATCCGAAAAACCTGATGACCAACCCGGCAACTCCACTCACTATTTCACTGGCAGGCATGTTCGTCTCCAGTGGGGTGACCTGAAATATGTGCAGGAATGTCGGTTCTTCCTATTATCTCCAAGATATGGCCCAGTTCCCGCAAAGAGCGAATCTGAGCAAACACCTTATCCGCCCCTGTATGCCCATGCCGCAACATCCCCAGCCACTGCTTGAGACGGGCGCTGAGGCCACGGGTCCCCGGTGCATAGTGTTCCAGCAGCCGCGGCAGCAGGGGACGTATCTCGGGCCACTGCATGGCGGCGATCTCCCGGCCTTCCTGCCAGGCGCGGATCTGGCGGGCGAGGTCGGGCTGCATCAGGGCGCCGCGGCCGAGCATGATGTCGGTGCAGCCGCTGATCTCATGACAGCGGCGGTAGTCCTCGACACTGTTGATATCGCCGTTGGCGATAACCGGGATGGTGAGTGCGTCATTGATGGGGCGCAGCCATTGCCAGCGGACGGGGGCGCGGTAGCCGTCCTCCCGGGTGCGGGCATGGACGGTGAGGAAGTCGGCGCCGGCCTCCTCGATGCCCAGCGCGATCTCCACAGCGCGATCCGGCGTTTCGTAACCGAGGCGCATCTTGGCCGAGACCGGGATTTCCCCGGGTAATGCACGGCGCACCGCGCTGACGATGTCATGGATGCGTTCGGGTTCGCGCAGCAGCGCCGCGCCGCCAGCCTTGCGGTTGACGAAGCGGGAGGGGCAGCCGAAGTTGAGATCGATGGCGGTGGCGCCGAGGTGTGCGGCGCGCCGGGCGCTGACGGCCAGCAGTTCCGGGTCGCTGCCGAGCAGTTGCAGGATCACCGGCGTGCCGCCGGCAGTGCGGCTGCCCTGGGCCAGTTCGGGAAAGTGCTTGTGATAGATGCGTTCGGGCAGTTCGCCGTCGCTGAGGCGCAGGAACTCGGTGACGCAGGCGTCGTATCCGCCGAGGGCGGTGAGCAGTCGGCGCATCGGGGCGTCGATGACGCCCTCCATCGGAGCGAGCAGGATGCGCATGCGGCTCAGAGCAGTTCGGTGTCGTCGTGGCTGTAGGCCGGTGCGCAGCAGCACAGGATGCGCAGCGGTTCGCCGCCGGTGTTGCGCACGGCGTGCGGTGTGCCGGGCGGGATGCATACCGTGTCGCCGGGGCCGATGACGAACTCCTCGCCACCCAGTTGCATCACGCCGTGGCCGGCGCTGATGTGGTACAGCTCCTCGGTCTGCCGATGGCGGTGCAGGGCGGTCGTCTGGCCGGGGGCGACGATGGCCTCGGCCAGGCTCTGGTTGCGGTTGCCGTGCACGGCCGGGTGCAGCAGTTCACGGATCTCAGAACCGTCTCTGGTTCGATACGGTGCTATGGCAGCGTAGTGTGAGCGCATCGGTTTCATCGGTCATGGGGCCGGGGGGCGGATAATCAAGCCGGGGCGGCAACTGCCGGCTGGCTTGGTGTGGGTAGTCAAGCTCTTCGTTCCGGAAAAACAAGGGAATGCGAGCCCGTCAAGAATACACAAACCGGACCCTATGGCCTACCATGGCGGCATTGTGCAAGGACATGACCATGGCGACGGAAATCGAGCGCAAATTCCTGGTGAAGACTGACGGCTGGCGGACGGCGGCCGATGCCGGCACGGCCTACCGCCAGGGCTATCTGGTGGGGGCGAAGCAGGCTTCGGTGCGTGTGCGCATCGAAGGTGATCACGCACGCCTCAACATCAAGAGCGCCACCCTGGGCGTGACGCGCCAGGAATACGAATACGCCATCCCGCTGGCCGATGCTGCTGCCATGCTCGATACGCTGTGCGAAAAGCCGCTCATCGAGAAGGTGCGCCATCATGTGCAATTCGGCGGCCGGGTGTGGGAGGTGGATGTGTTTGCCGGCGACAATGCGGGGCTGGTGGTGGCCGAAGTGGAGCTGGAGGCAGAGGACGCGCCGTTGCAGTTGCCGCCCTGGGCCGGGCGCGAGGTGTCGCACGAACCGCGCTATTACAACGTTTGCCTGGTAACACACCCCTACAAGGACTGGACGGCGGATGAACGCGGAACGCTGGATTGAGATCAATCTCGCCGAGCAGCGCCTGCGCCTGTACGAAGGCGACGAGGTCTTGCTGGAGGCGCCGGTATCCACCGCGGCCAACGGGCCCGGCGAGGTGAGCGGCAGCGGCTGTACGCCGCGCGGCTGGCATGTGGTGCGGGCGCGCATCGGCGCGGACAGCCCGGCCAATACGGTGTTCGTCGGCCGGCGTCCGACCGGCGAAGTCCTCACCCCGGCGCTGCGCGCTGCGGAACCGCAGCGCGACTGGATTCTGACGCGCATCCTGTGGCTGTCCGGCCTGGAGCGCGGCAGAAACCGTCTCGGCCAGGTGGACACCATGCGCCGCTATATCTACATCCACGGCACGCCTGACGAGGAGCTGCTCGGTGTACCGGCGTCGCATGGCTGTATCCGCATGCGCAATGCCGATATCATGGCTTTGTTCGAGCAGGTGCCTGCCGGCACCCGTGTATTGATTACCGAGGGAGAGAGGGTATGAGCAGGATTGGGGTGGTGGCTGCTGCGCTGGCGGCGCTGACGTTGTCGGGCTGTGTGCTGGAGCCGGTGCGTACCTCCGGTCGTGTGGTGGTGCAGGACGAGAACACGCGCGTCGAGGTGGCCTTCAACGAGCAGGACCGCCAGCGCATCCGCGAGTATTACGCAGCCCGTCAGCGCCAGCATCCGGGCAACATGCCGCACAAGAACGGCCTGCCGCCGGGACTGGCCAAGCGTGAGCAGTTGCCGCCGGGCCTGCAGAAGCAGGTGGAGAAGAATGGCACCCTGCCGCCGGGACTGCAAACCCAGGCTTTGCCGCAGGAGCTGGAGCGTGAGCTGTCACCGGTGCCGCCCGGCTATGTGCGGCTGGAGGTCGGTGCCGATGTGGTGCTGATGGATGGCAAGACCCGCGTCATCGTCGACGTGGTCAAGGATCTGCCGCTGTAAATCATCGGGTGTGGCGGCTGCGTGCCGCCACGCTTCCCAGGTTCGATCAATGGAGTTTGCCCCATGTCGCTAGGCCCGGTCATGCTGGACCTGCAAGGTGCCACGCTGCTGCCGGAGGAGCGCGAGCTGCTGCGCCATCCGCTGGTGGGCGGCGTGATTCTGTTCACGCGCAACTATGAGTCGCCCGAGCAGTTGAGCGCGCTGTTGCGCGAAGTGCATGCGTTGCGCGAACCGCGTCTGCTGGTGGCTGTCGATCACGAGGGCGGGCGCGTGCAGCGCTTCCGCACCGGCTTCACGCCGCTGCCGCCGGCGCGTGTGTTCGGCGACATTCATGCCCGCGACCCGCGCCGGGCACGCCGCCTGGCCGAGGCGACGGGATGGGTGATGGCCAGCGAGCTGCGCGCGGTTGGTGTGGACTTCAGTTTTGCCCCGGTGCTGGATGTGGATCGCGGCGTCAGCCGGGTGATCGGCGATCGCGCCTTTCATCATACCCCGGATGTGGTCGCCGAGCTGGCGCACAGCTACATGCTCGGCATGCGCAAGGCCGGCATGGCGGCCACCGGCAAGCATTTTCCCGGCCATGGCGCGGTGGAGGCGGATTCCCATCTGGCCCTGCCGGTGGACGAGCGGCGTTATGAGGACATCTATGCCGAGGACATCGTGCCGTTCGAACGCATGATCGGCTACGGCCTTGCCGCAGTCATGCCGGCCCACGTGGTGTACTCGAAGGTCGATGCGCAACCCGCAGGCTTTTCCCGCTTCTGGCTCGGCGAGGTGTTGCGCCGTCGTCTCGGTTTTCAGGGTGTCATCTTCTCCGACGATCTCAGCATGGAAGGCGCTGCCTGTGGCGGCGACTACGCCGGGCGTGCCGCGGCGGCGGTGGCGGCGGGCTGTGATATGGTGCTGGTATGCAACAACCGGGCAGGTGCCGAGGCAGTGCTCGACGGCTTCAGGCCGCATCATGATCCGGTGCTGCACACGCGCCTGGCGCGCATGCACGGCCGCCATCCGGTGAGTTGGGAATCGTTGCATCGCGACCCGCACTGGCAGCAGGCGGTGCATGCCGTGGAGCGCCTGGCACAGGATCCGACCATGGAATTCGATTTCTGAATCTGGAGGTGGCGTGAGTCTCGAATCGATCTGGCAGAGCATGGGTGGGCGCGATGGAACCTGGTTTCTCGTGGCGCAGGTATTTCTGGTGGTGTTCGCCACCCTGTTGCTGGACTTCGTCCAGAAGCGCCTGCTGAAACGTCTTCACACCCGGTTGCTGATGACCCGTCGCCACTGGGATCACATCTTCGTCGAGTCCCTGCGCCAGCCGCTGACCCTGCTCATCTGGGTGGTGGGTATCACCTTTGCCGCGGATATCCTCGGTCGTCGCGCCGATGTCGTGGTGTTCGAGGCGGCGGCGCCGCTGCGCAGCCTGGGCGTGATCATCGCCCTGGCCTGGTTCCTGTTCCGTTTCATCCGCAACATGGAGCAGGACATCCTCACCAGCGCGGCGGCGGAAGGGCGCCGCGTCGATGCCACCACGGTGGATGCGGTAGGCAAACTGCTGCGCGTGTCCGTCGGCATCACCGCCGCGCTGATGGCCCTGCAGACGCTTGGCTTCAACATCTCCGGCATCCTCGCCTTCGGCGGCATCGGTGGCATCGCCGTCGGTTTCGCCGCCAAGGATCTGCTGGCCAACTTTTTCGGTGGTTTGATGATCTATCTCGATCGTCCCTTTGCCGTGGGCGACTGGGTGCGCTCGCCCGATCGCAATATCGAGGGGACGGTGGAGGAGATCGGCTGGCGCCTGACGGTGATCCGCACCTTCGACAAACGGCCGTTGTATGTACCCAACTCCACCTTCTCCAGCATCGCAGTGGAAAACCCGTCGCGCATGAGCCATCGCCGCATCTATGAAACCATCGGCATCCGTTACGACGATGCGGACAAGATGGCGGCGATCACAGGCGATGTGCGTACCATGCTGGAGCAGCATCCCGAGATCGATGCCACGCAGACGCTGATCGTCAACTTCAACGCCTTTGCGCCGTCCTCGCTGGATTTCTTCATCTATACCTTCACCAAAACCACCAACTGGGTGCACTACCATGAGGTAAAGCAGGATGTGCTGCTCAAGGTGGTGGAGATCATCGCGCGCCATGGTGCCGAGATCGCCTTTCCCACATCCACCCTGCACATCCCGGATGGCATCCACCTGCAGACGCCACCCGCCAGTGCGCAATCCTAGAGGTCCATCATGTCAGTTACCCCGCAACAGGTGGAGCAGGTGTACCGCGAGGCCGATTGTCTGTATTCGGGAGCCGAAGTCGACGCCGCCATCGCCGCTATGGCCGGTGCCATCAGCACGCAGCTGCGCGACAGCAATCCGCTGGTGTTGTGCGTGATGACCGGCGCCCTGATCCCCATGGGACAGTTGCTTACCCATCTGGATTTCCCGCTGCAGATTGATTATGTCCATGCCACACGCTACCGCGGCGAGACCTGCGGTGGCGAGTTGTGTTGGCTGGCCCGGCCGCGCAACCCGGTACAGGATCGCGTAGTACTGGTGGTGGACGACATCCTGGATGAGGGCATTACGCTGAAGGCGATCCTTGAGGAGGTGCGGGCGCAGGGGGCACGCGCCGTCTACAGCGCTGTGCTGGTGGAGAAAGAGCACACACGCAAGAACGGTTTGCAGGCGGATTTCGTCGGCCTCACGGTGCCGGACCGCTATGTCTTCGGCTACGGCATGGACTACAAGGACTACCTGCGCAACGCGCCCGGCATCTACGCCGTGCGCGGGCTTTGATCAACGTTTTTTCTACCGGGCAGACAACCATGGCAAAACTGGCAATCATCGGCGGCACCGGCCTGACTTCGCTGAAGAATCTGGAGATCATCAACCGCGAGGTGGTGCATACGCCCTACGGCGAGCCGTCGGCGCCGTTGACGCACGGTTCCATCGCCGGCAAGGAAGTGCTGTTCCTGGCACGGCACGGTTATGGTCATACCATTCCGCCGCACAAGGTGAACTACCGTGCCAACATCTGGGCGCTGAAGGAAGCGGGTGCCGATCACATCATCGCCGTCAACGCGGTGGGCGGCATCCGTGCCGACATGACGCCCGGCCGGATCGTCATTCCGCACCAGATCATCGATTACACCTGGAATCGCATCAACACTTATTTCGAGGAAGGGCTGACCCATGTCACCCACATCGATTTCACCGAGCCCTACTGCCCTGGACTGCGCCAGATGCTCATCGACGGCGTACGCGCCATTGGCCTGAATGCGGTGGAGGAGGGGGTGTATGCCACCACGCAGGGGCCGCGCCTGGAGACGGCGGCGGAGATCGACAAACTGGAGCGCGACGGTTGCGACCTGGTCGGCATGACCGGGATGCCGGAGGCGGCCCTGGCCCGCGAGCTGGACATCTGCTACGCCTGCTGCGCGGTGGTTGCCAACATGGGGGCGGGGCGCGGCAGCGGCGCGATTACCATGGAGGAAATCGAGCAGAACCTCAATGAGGGTATGGAGCGCGTGCGCAGCCTGCTGGAGCGGGTGGCACCGCTGGTATGATGCCGTGCGCTGCACGGCATCAGCCCTGCGGCAACAACATCAATTGCGCCGGATGGCCCCCGTCGTGCCGGTGGCAGGCGCGGCGGGAGCCGGCTTCGGCGTGGCCGGTTTGGCGGCGGGTACGGGCGCTGCGGCAGGCGGTTCGTAGGGCGTCACCATGGCCACGATGCCGAACATCGGGTGGTCGAGATAATGCACCTCACGGCTGCGCATGCGCCGTGTTTCGCTGAGACGATACAGCGGCTCCTCATCAGCCGTGTCGTTGAAGGAGGCGAACAGGCTGTCGCCGTTTGCCGCCGCAGTGGCGCTGCGGTAGCGCAGATCGGCCTCCAGGTGCAGATAGCGCGCGAGGATCAGGCGCAGGGTGCCATCGAGTCGCGGCAGACCGGGTTCGGAGCCTTCCGGTACGGCCTCGACGGCGCGTATGCGCACGGGCAGTGCCTGCTCCTTGGGCAGGCCCGGCTGGCGCCAGCCGGCATGCAGCAGCAGTTCGTAGCGCGCATCCCCCGCGATGCGCTGCGCCTCGGCCTGCAGGCGCAGGTTTTCCGCCGGCAACGGAGCGATCTTGCCGCTGATGCCGGGCTGATCCGCCTGCGGAATCGCCAGCACTGTTTCCTGCGCCAGCGGCGGCAGTCCGTTGACGGGCCAGACCTCGCTGCCGGCATCCGGCTGGCGCTGTGCCAGGACGATCAGCTCGACCTCGTACCAGGTTTCTGCCGCCGCCACAGGCAGGGTAACCGCAGCACACAGCAGTGCCGCACACAGTCCACGCAGTTTCATCCCAATTCCTTCTGACAAAGATTCTGTTCCACCGCCATCACCGCCGCCTCGACGCGGGAATGGACGTTGAGTTTGCGCAGCACGGCCTTGACGTGCAGCTTCACGGTGCCGTCGGAGATGCCGAGATTGCGTGCAATTACCTTGTTGCTCTGGCCCTCGGCGAGCAGGCAGAGGATTTCCAGTTCGCGCGGCGTGAGGTCGGAGAAAGGGGTGTCCTGCCGCTCGGGCTCGACGGCTTCGCCGCCCTGCACCACGCGCGCCAGTACACCGGCCAGTTCCGGCGCCACCACGGTGCGGCCGGACTGGATGTCGCGCAGGGCGTTGACCAGCTCGCCCGGCTCCATGTCCTTGAGCAGATAGCCCTGGGCGCCGTTGCGCAGGCATTCCACCAGATCGCGCTCCTCGTTGCTGGTGGTGAGCATCACGATGGGGCTCTTCAGGCCGGCATTGCGCAGGGCGCGCAGCACCTCCAGGCCGTTCATGTCCGGCATGCGCATGTCGAGCAGCACGATGTCCGGCTGGATCTCCAGCGCCAGGCGCATGCCGTCGCGGCCGTCGCCGGTGGCGGCCACTACCTCGATGTTGTGGCGCTCCAGCAGGGTTTCGAGACCGCTGCGGAACAGGGTGTGATCGTCTACGAGCAATACGCGCATGGTCGTTATATCAGGGCAAACCGCTGTTGTTCTTTGTTCTGTTTCGGATCGGGGTAGCGGAAGGTGAGCAGTACACGGGTTCCTTCGCCTTCCTCGCTTTCGATGCGCAATTCACCACCCAGGTAGCGCGCACGCTCCTGCATGATGGACAGACCGATATGTTCGCCGGGATGGCCGGAGAAGGCCGGTTCGCGCATGCCGACGCCGTCGTCTTCGATGAGCACGCGGTACTGGCCCTCGGCATTGCAGCGCAGCATGATGCGCACGTTCTGCGCCTGGCTGTGCTTGCGGATGTTGGCCAGCGCCTCCTGCACGATGCGCAGCACCTGCATCTCCAGATTGGCCGGCAGGCGGGTGGAGTCCCACTCCTTCTGCAGGAAGGTGTGGATGCCGGTCTGCTTGCGGAACTGGCTGACCATGTCCTCGATGGCGGGCAGCAGGCCGCGCGCATCGATGGGGGCGCGGAAGTGGGCCAGCAGTTCGCGCAGTTCGGTGTAGGCCTCGTCCAGGCCGTTCTTGATCTGTTCGATTTCGCGGCTGGCGGCGGCGGTGCCTTCGTCGTGCAGGGTGGACGGCAACATGCTGACCTGAAAGCGTAGCGAGGCCAGGGTCTGCGCCAGGGAGTCGTGCAGCTCGTGCGCCAGGGTGTTGCGCTCCTGCATGATGGACAGGCGCTTGGACTCGGAGTCGAGACGGGCCTTCTCGATGGCCATGCCGAGGTGGCGGCCGATGCTGGTGAACAGCGCCTTCACCTCGTCGCGCGCCTCGAATTCGGACTTGTCGATGAACAGGTTGTAGACGCCCAGGCTCTTGCCGCGATATTGCAGCGGCACGGCGATCATGCCCAGGCTGTTGTTGCTGAGCAGCGGGCGGCCGACAAACTGCTGGCAGGGCAGCAGGTCCTGCTGGAACAGTACCTCGCCTTCATCCACGGCGTTGCCGCACAGGCAGCGCTTCACCGGCACGATGCGCTCGTGCGCTACCACCTCGTCGTCCAGGCCGATGCTGGCCACCAGTTCCATCTGGTCGTCGTCGATGAGCAGCCGCACCGTTCCCGCCTTGGCGTTGACGATATCGCGCATGGTGTAGAGGAAGCGGGTGAGCAGGTCCTTGAGGTCACGCGAGGCGTTGAGGCTGGCCGCAACGTCGTACAGCACCTGCAGTGAATGGGTCTTCTGGGCGATGTGTTCGGTCTGGCGGCGCACCTCGGCCTCCAGATTCTGCGTCAGCGACTGCAGGGAGTTGCCCAGATTGTTGAGGTCATCGGCCAGCTCGGCAAATTCGCCGTTGCCTTCCTGCGGCAGGCGCGCGGCCACGTTGCCGTTGCGCATGCGTGTGGCCCAGTCGCGCAACTGGGCGAAGGGTTCCACCAGCTGGCGCTGCACCCCGAGCAGCAGCACGGCACCGGAGGTCACGGCGACCAATACGGCGACGAACTGGACTACCGCCACCCAGGCGGCATAGGACTGCTGCTGCCAGGCGAGATAGCTGGTCAGGGCGAGCAGGGCGAGGCTGATGATCAGCCCGACAACGGCGGGGAGCAGATGATGGCGGCGAAAGGCGGCCAGCTTGCGGCGCCAGTCCGGGGCGGGCGGCAACATCCAGGTTGCAATTCCATGCAGTCGTTCGGCGTCCTGGAGGTCTTCGGCTTTGCGCATAGGGTGGTGTAGCCCCGACTCCGGTTTATCGTGTCATAGACGCGACATATTACACCAAGAGGGTACCGGCCTTGAACCTGTGTGGAGAAGCCGGACGGGGGCCCGCCCAGCGGGCCCCGCGTACGACATCAGCTGCAACCGCCGCCCGAACCGCAGCCACCCGAACCGCAGCCACCACCACCACCGCCGCTGCCACAGGAGCCGCCGGTGTCGTTGGGGTTCATGAAAATGAAGTGGAACTGGCCGGGCTCCAGCTCGACGTAGTCGATGGTGGTACCCTGCAGGAGCGGGCCGTACTGGGGTTCCAGTACCACATGCACGCCCTCGCAATTGAAGCTCAGGTCCTCGTCCTGGGCTTCATCGAAGCCCATGCCGTATTCCAGGCCACCATGGGCGCCGGGACGGGCGGCCAGGCGCAGGGCCATGTTGTCCATGCCGCCCTGGGCAGCGGCCGCCAGGATCTGTTTGGCGGCTTCCGGAGTCACTGTAATCATATGCAGACCTTTTCGGTTTGGGTGTCACAAGGGGGTTAGGCCGTGCCGGTTTTACCGGGACGGGCAGCGCACTGGCGCACGAAATTCACGAAGCGCCGCGTCCAGTGGTAGCCGTCGACATCGCGCAGGTGGACGTAGTTGGCTACCAGGTTGCGGTACACGATGCCGTCGTGGCGGCCGTCGATGCCCGTACCGCGCACCATATCATAGGCATAGGTAAGTCCGCTGCTCAGGTTTTCCAACATCGAATAGTGAAATTCGTGGGCATAGAACTCGGCCGGGGCGCCTTCCCGCGGCCAGGGATTGGCGCCGGTTTCGCGCAGGCGCACATAACCGCGCCCCTGCGGCTTTTCGTACATCACGATGTCGCCGGGGATGATGCCGACCATGGCGGCGGAACGCTCGCCCCAGCGGATGGATCGGGCCAGATACATCAGACCGCCGCACTCGGCATAGGCCGGCATGCCGCCCTCGATGGCTGCACGGATGGCCTCGCGCAGGCCGTTGTTGGCCGCCAGGGCATCCATGTGGGTCTCGGGAAAGCCGCCGCCGATGAACAGGCCGTCCACGGCGGGCAGCCGGGTATCGTGCAGGGCGTCGAAGGGGACCAGTTCGGCGCCGGCCTCTTCCAGCCGCTCCAGGTCGCCGGGGTAGTAGAAGCCGAAGGCGGCGTCGCGGGCGATACCGATGCGCACCACTTTAGCCCCCCCGCCCTCAGGGCGGGGGGATGCCGGTGCTGATTCCGGCTCTGGGAGGGGCGGCGCACTGCGGGCGATGTCCATCAGCCGATCCAGGTCCACCTGGCGGGCGATGGCCTCGGCGATGTAATCCAGCTTGCCGTCCACCTCCACCGCCTCGTTGCTGGGCACCAGGCCGAGGTGGCGCTCGGAGATGGCCAGCTGCGGGTCGCGGTGGATGCAGCCGAGCAGGGGGATGTCGATATAGCGCGCGAAGACCTCGCGCAGGCGTTCCTCGTGGCGCTTGCCGGCCACACTGTTGAGGATCACGCCGGCGATGCGGATCGACGGGTCGAAGTGCTGGTAGCCGAGGATGATGGGCACCACGCTGCGCGTCATGCCCAGCACGTTGACGACCAGGATCACCGGTGTCTGCAGCAGGGCGGCGAGGGCGGCATTGCTGTGCCTGCCCTCGACATCGATGCTGTCGAACAGGCCCATGTTGCCCTCGATGATGCGCAGGTCGGCGCGATAGCGGGCGAAGGTGTCGTGAATCTCCGTCTCGCTCTGGGTCTGGAAATCCAGGTTATGGCAGGGATTTGCCGCGGCGCGGCTCAGCCACATGGGGTCGATGTAGTCCGGCCCCTTCTTGAACGGCTGCACGGCGAGGCCGCGCCGGCGCAGGGCCGCGCACAGGCCCAGGGTGATGGTGGTCTTGCCCGAGGACTTGTGCGCGGCGCTGATGAGCAGGCGGGCCATGGATCAGGCGGCTTTGCGGAAACGGTTCTTGTTGCGGCCCTGCCACAGGGCCAGGGCCTGGGCCTCGGCCTCTTCCCGGCTCTGGGCGCGGCCCATGGTGTAGAGGGCCACCGCCACGGTGCCGACGACGGCGCCAACGCCATACTCGTCCTCGCGGCTGCCGTCCCACACCTGGATCAGGTGGCTCACGTCCAGATCGTCCTGACGGATGTGGCGTTTGTCGAACATCGGCGGCCACTCCTCCTCGGCCAGCGCGCCGTCGCGCACCAGACGCACCAGACAGGCGATATCCGGGTTGCGCTCGATCTCGCCGCCCTCGCCCTTGATCACCGCCATGCGCGGCAGTTCCAGCAGCTTGCCGGCCTCCTGATGGATATCACGGTAGCCGGGGTGGAAGATGCCCTGCATCACGCAGGGGGCGTCAAAGGGATTGAGCATGCGGGCGATGGTGTGCACCGGCGAGCGCAGGCCGAGCAGGGGGCGCATCTCGATGATCTGGTGCAGCTTGGGGCTGAGATGCTCGAGATCCAGGTAGGCAAAGTTGCCGGTTTCCATCTGGCGGCAGGCCTCGTCGAAACTCTGGGCGACGGGAATGCCCAGCTGCGGCAACACCTCCTTGGTGTAGATGCGGCCGGCGGTGTGGCCGCTGGCGCCGTGCATGAAGATGCGCACACCGCTTTCGGCCAGCAGCAGGGTGGACAACAGGTACCAGGGCAGCTGACGTTTCTTGCCGGCATAGCTGGACCAGTCCAGGTCGACCCGGGGGGCAGTGGCCGGGACCTGGAGCGACTCGCGGATGGCACGCACGGCGGCCGCCACCTCTTCCGGACTCTCTTCCTTCACGCGCATCAGCATCAGGAAGGCGCCGAGCTGTATCGGCTCCACCTGGCCGTTCATGATCAGGCGGAAGGCCTCGTAGGCCTCTTCCGGCGACAGGGCGCGCGAGCCGTTGCGGCCCTTGCCCAGGATACGGACGTATTGTGCAAACGGATGTTCTTGGGTCATGCCCAGGCACCTCAGAAGTTGGAGTGGTTACTGCCCGCCGGGGGCGGTGCGGGCCCTGCAATGGATACTGCCGTTATAGGGGCGGGCGCGGAATTTTACCACTGTTGCCGGGCAAGGTTTTCACCCGGCAAAAACGCCAATGCCCCTGGGCAGGGGCATTGGCAGATCACACGAGTTGCAGGCGCATGCGCCGCGAACCCGGCTCCTACTTGTGATGCGGGTCGACGGCCGCGTCGGCCAGGCTGGCCGGGGTCAGGCGCAGCACGCGCATGCCCACCACCATCATGGCCATGGCAATGGCGATGCCGGAGAAGCCCAGCACCAGCTCGGGCAGGCTCGGGCTGTAGCTGTTGACCACGCCGTCGGCGAAGGTGCTGCTGACGTCATAGCCCGGGAACAGCACCAGCGGGTAGGCCTGGCCGCCGATGAGCAGCACGTACAGCTGGGCAAAGCCGCCGAGAATGACGAGGGCGGAGGCCACGCCGATCCAGAGGCGGGAGTCGCGGGTGAAACGGCAGAACAGCAGGCCCAGCGGCAGCAGGCTGCCGAGGAAGATCTGACCGATCCAGAACACCTTGGTGAACACGCCGCCGTCACGCAGGATGAAGGCCTCCACACCGTGATGCTCGGTGGCATACAGGTTGGTCAGGTGATACACCATGACGAAGTACAGTACGCCGCCGATGAACACGCCGAGCAGGTTTTTCAGGCGACGCACCAGGGCATCGCCCAGCGGGCGGTTGGTCCAGCTGTAGGTCGCCATCATCACCAGCAGGAACACCGCCAGACCGAAGGAGAAGGACATGACGATGAACATCGGTGCCATCAGCGCGGCATCGTAGGCCTGGCGGGCCACCAGCCAGCCGAAGATGGAGCCGGTACCGGTGGTGAGGATCAGACGCCAGACGAAGGAGGCAAAGCCGGCAACCTTGTAGAACTTCTTCACCGCCGGGTTCGGGTCGAGCATGGTCCAGATATACACGGCAACCAGTCCGAGGAAGCCGTTATACAGGATGATGTTCCACGCGAAGATGGACTTGAAGTTGTAGTGGGTCATCGCCACGATGAGGCGATCCGGCCGGCCCAGGTCCAGCACCAGCACGGTCAGGCCGCCGATGAGCAGGGCGATGGCCAGCAGGGCAGACATGCGGCCCAGCGGCTGATACATCTGCTTGCCGAACACCGTGCCGATGGAGGCCACGTTGAGTGCGCCGGAGGCTGCGACGATGAGGAAGATGGCAAACACGTGCGGGGCACCCCACACGATCTGGTTATCCATCCCCGTCACCCAGTGGCCGCTGTGCTCCATGTAGAAGAAGGAACTCAGGCCGGCAAGGATGAACACCCCCAACAGCGCCAGCAGGCCGTAATAGCCCTTGCCGCTGCCGATCTCCAGGAACTTAGTATTTTTCATGCTAGAAGCTCACCTTCCCGTTAAAGGCCCTGATAGCGCACGCCGGTGTTGAGACCGAGGTCAGCACGGATTTCGCTGCTGGCATAGGTCTTCACACGCTGGGCAATGTCGCTATTGGGATCGTTCAGGTCACCGAAGATGATCGCATTGCTGCCATCGGCCGCGCAGGCCTCGACACAGGCAGGCTGACGACCCTCGTCGACGCGGTGTACGCACATGGTGCAGGACTCGACACAGCCCTTGCCGCGCGGTTGATGCGGGCGCTGATCGGTCAGCGTCTCGTGCACGAAGGAGCGCGCCTTGTACGGGCAGGCCATCATGCAGTAGCGGCAGCCGATGCAGATGTGGCGGTCGACCAGCACGATGCCGTCGGCACGCTTGAACGATGCGCCGGTGGGGCAAACGTCCACGCAGGGCGGCGTCTCGCAGTGCTGGCACATCACCGGCAGCGAGTGGGTGGCGCCGGTGAACTTGTGGCGCAGCTCGACCTTGCGGATGTACTGGGTGCGCTGCTTTTCACGGCTGTGGCTTTCATTGCCGAGTCCGTGTTCCTTGTTGCAGGCATCGACGCAGGCGTTGCAGCCGCTGTTGCACTTGCTGGTATCCACCAGCATGCCCCAGCGTACCTTGCTGCTGGCCGGTTCAGCCGCCGGCTTGGCTTCCGCCACACCGTACAGCACGACACCGGGGGCCAGCACCACGCCGGCCGCCGCCGCAGCAGCGCCGCGGCCGAGGAATTCACGACGCGCCAGATCCGGTTGCTTGTGATCACTCATGGGCAACACCTGCCTTGTTCTCAGAGACCCCCACCAGGCGGTTGAGCAGCACGGTGGAGTCGGTACGTTCCGTTGCCTTCAGCGCCGCAGAGGCCGGGCTCACCAGCGGATGGAACTGCGCGGTGGTTTCCGGCTTGGTGGCGTGGCACTCGAAGCAGTCCAGGGTGACGCCGGCATAGACGTGGCAATTGACGCAGAAGTGACCCTCTTCCGTCTTGCCGGCCGATGCCGTCGTGCCTTCAGCCGGCGCATGGCACTCCAGGCAGGCCTTCAGGCTGTACTTTTCGGTACGGATGCCCTGGTGCATGGTGGCGTCACGGTGATGCTTGAGGAACTTCATGTGGTCACGACGCATTACCGCCGTATCTTCCACACACTGGTCGCCCTTGGCTGCGGGAATGGAGGGCAGGGGAGTCCGCCCGCCTTCGCCGGCGAGGGCCGGCGCCGACAGAGTCAGCGCCAGCACTGCCATGGAGAGAAGCTGCAGTAAACGCTTCATCGGGATCACCCTTAGTCGCCCATACCCATCTGGATGTAGCCGGTCGGACATACGTCGGCGCAGATATGGCAACCGATGCACATCGAGTAGTCGGTGTAGACGTAACGGCCGGTGGTCTTCTCCTTGGCCGGAACACGCTTCACCGCGGTCTGCGGGCAGAACACCACGCAGTTGTCGCACTCGAAGCACATGCCGCAGCTCATGCAGCGCTTGGCCTCATCGATGACCTGCTTCTCATCCAGCGCCACCAGGCGCTCCTGGAAGTGGCCCAGCACCTCTTCGGAGTTGACCATGATGTGGTCGCGCTTGTTGCGCGGGGTGTGGTTGAAGTGACCGAGGAACAGCTCGTCGGCCGGGATGATCTCGGCGAAGGAGCGGTCTTCGTAGTTGTGTACGGCAAACTTGGCGTCGGAGGTGCCGCGCAGACCGCGGTCGATATCCTTGGCAAAGCCTTCCGCCTTGATGATGGAATCCTTGTCCGCTGCTTCGAAGTGCTGCGGCTGCAGACCGGTCTCCATCAGCTTTTCCATCAGGTTCCAGTGGTGCACGTCCACCTTCGGGCGATGCACCAGCTCTTCGCTCTTCAGGTAATGGTCGATGCTCTCCACGGCGATGGAGGCCTGGCCGATGGCGGTGGTCAGCAGGTGCGGACGCACGATGTCACCGCAGGCGAAGAAGCCCGGCTTGCCCGGAACCTGGAAGTGCTTGTCGGCGCTGACCAGGCCCTTGTCGTTGGCATAGCCTTCGAAGCCGGCGACATCACCGGTCTGGCCGATGGCGGCCACGATCAGCTCGCACTCGATGTTGAATTCGGAGCCTTCGATCGGGGTCTTGCCGTCTTCCTGCAGCTTGACTACGCGCAGGGCGGTGGCGCGGCCATCCTTGCCCTTGACTACTTCCACCGGGCTCAGCTGACCGACGATTTCCACACCTTCGCGGGTGGCATCTTCGATCTCATGCTGCGCGGCCGGCATCTTGTTGATGGGCGAGCGGGAGATCAGCATGACATCGGCGCCCTGACGGTTGGCGGTCATGGCCACATCGTGCGCAGTCTGGTTGATGATGATGTGTTCCGGGCGGTCCTTCTCGTTCTCCACGGTGATGTGGCCGAGACGACGGGCGACGGAGGCGACGTCAATGGAGGTGTCGCCACCACCGATGACCACCACCTTGCCGGTGACGTGCTTCAGGCGGCCTTCATTGAAGGCAGCCAGGAAGGCCACACCGGTGATGCAGTTGACGGCGTCGGCACCGGGGATCGGCAGGTTGCGGCCGGACCATGCGCCCATGGCGAACAGCACGGAATCAAAGTCCTTGGCCAGCTGATCGACGGTGATGTCCTTGCCGATCTTCATGCCGGTCTTGATGGTCACGCCCATCTCGACGATGCGGGCAATCTCACCGTCCAGCACGTCGCGCGGGGTACGGTAGCCGGGGATGCCGTAGCGCATCATGCCGCCCAGCTGTTCCTTCTGCTCGAAGATGGTGACGGCGTGACCCTTGCGGCGCAGCTGGTAGGCAGCGGCGAGGCCGGCGGGGCCACCACCGATGACGGCAACCTTCTTGCCGGTGTCCTGGCCGGCTTCGTACTTGTAACCGTTGGCCAGGGCCTGGTCACCGATGTACTGCTCGACGGAGTTGATGCCGACGTGGTCGTCCACCTGGTTGCGGTTGCAGCCGTCCTCGCAGGGAGCGGGGCAGACGCGGCCCATGATGGAGGGGAAGGGGTTGGCGTTGGTGGCGCGACGGAAGGCGTATTCCTGCATGGTCATGCCGCCGGTCGGCTTCTCGATGCCGCGCACGATGTCCAGCCAGCCGCGGATATCGTGGCCGGAGGGGCAGCTACCCTGGCAGGGCGGGGTACGGTGCACGTAGGTCGGGCACTTGTGGGTCCAGCTCGCCTGCCAGATTTCCTGGGAGAACGGACGATGCTTGCTGTCGCCGTCCTTGTAGCGGCGGTACGTAAAACCCTTCTTCATGTCGTCGCTAGAAGTTGCCATTTTCACTCTCCTATGCCTGTAGCCTTGTCTCCCCCCGGTGACGGTATGCACCGCGGGATGTGAAATTTATTGTTACTCGGTGGCCTCTGCTGCCGGCTCCGCCTCTTCTTCTCCCTGTCCGGGAAGAATGATCGCGTCCTTCACCAGCTGGTGCAGGCTGACGATGGTATCCATGGGGATGCCGTAGTACGGCATGACCTTGGTGAACTGCGCCTTGCAGATCGCGCAGATCGCCGCCATGGCATTGACCTTGTCTTCGTCGATCACCTTCTTCAGAGCCTCCATGCGGGGCAGGGCGCCCTTGACACGGAGTTCCATCAAGTCGTCGGTCAGCAGGCCGCCGCCACCGCCGCAGCAGTAGGTCACTTCGCGGATGGTGTCGGGCGCCATGTCGACATAGTTGTTGCACACCGCCTTGATGACGTTGCGCGGGATGTCGAACTGGCCGCCGGGCGCGGTGCCCATGCGGGTGGCGCGGGCCACGTTGCAGGAGTCGTGGAAGGTCACCACGCGGTGATCGTTCTGCGACTTGTCGAACGTGAGTTTGTCCTGCTGGATCAGGTCCCAGGTGAACTCGCAGATGTGCTGCGGGATCGGGTAGCTGTGATCCAGCTGCTTCTGCAGCTGCTGGGCGTACGGATCATCGCCGCCGGAACCGACACCGGTCAGGGTGTTCCAGAAGCTGTACGCCACGCGCCAGGCATGACCGCACTCGCCGACGATGATGCGCTTGACCTTGAGGTCGATGGCGGCCTTGCGGATGCGCTCGGCAACCTTCTTCATGTTCGAGTAGGAGCCGATGAACATGGAGAAGTTGGCCGCCTCGGAGGCATAGGTGGACAGGGTCCAGCTGATGCCGGCGGCATGGAACACCTTGGCGTAACCCATCAGGCCGTCGATATGCGGCTCGGCGAAGAAGTCGGCCGACGGGGTGATCAGCAGCACGTCGGCGCCTTCCACGTCGAGCGGGATCTTTACATCGCAGCCGGTGTCGTCGGAAATCTCTTCGGCGAACTCTTCGAGAGTGGCTTCCAGTGCCGGTCCGGGCAGGCCGAGGTTGTTGCCGACCTTCTGCACCTTGCCGAGGATCTCGTTGCAGTACTTCTGGCCGTAACCGATGGAGTCCATGATCTCGCGGGCGGCCATGGAGACCTCGGCGGTATCGATGCCGTAGGGGCAGAACACCGAACAGCGGCGGCACTGCGAGCACTGGTGGAAGTAGTTGTACCACTCGTCCAGTACTTCGCGGGTCAGATCACGGGCGCCGACCAGGCCGGGGAAGAACTTGCCGGCAAAGGTGAAGTAGCGGCGATAGACGCTGCGCAACAGGTCCTGGCGCGCCACCGGCATGTTCTTCGGATCGGACGTGCCCTGGAAGTAGTGGCACTTGTCGGTGCAGGAACCGCACTTGACGCAGGCGTCCATGAAGACGCGGAAGCCGCGGTACTTGCCCAGCAGGTCGCCCATCTTCTCGATGGCCTTTTCCTGCCAGTTTTCCACCAGCTCCCCGGGGAAACCGAGGAAGGTATTGTGATCCGGTGCCGCAAGGAACGACTTCAGGTGCGCCGTCGCATCCGGCTGGAGGGCAGGAATGCTCGGGTACTCCCGCATGTTCGGCGTGTCAAACTTGGCTGCAGCCACGCGTTTCTCCTTATACGTTCAAGCGCTAAAGTTCGGTTACTTGTCGAGTTCCGCTGCCCAGGGCGCCAGATGACGGCGCTCGCGCGGATTGTCGACCTGATTACGGGTCGGGCTGAAGAACACGCCCGGAGCATGCAGCAGCTTGCTGAACGGGAAGATGATCAGCAGCAGGGCCACCAGTGCCAGATGAACCAGCAGCGGACCGTCGCTGGGAAGCGGCTGCAGGTCGAAACGCAGCAGGCCGAGGAAGAAGGCCTTCACCATCACGATGTCGGTGTGCTTGACGAACTTCATCATCAGGCCGCTGAAACCGATGCCCACCAGCAGGGCCAGCATCAGGTGATCGGACGGGTTGGTGATGTAGCGGATGCGCTCGACGAGGATGCGGCGCGCCCACAGGCCGAGCAGGCCCAGCACCATGAAGAAGCCGGCGTACATGCCGAAGGGCTGGATAAAGGTGATGATGCCCCAGACCGGCTCCTGGAAATAGCGGAAGTGACGCAGGATGACCAGCGCCAGAGCGACATGGAACATCCAGCCGAAAATCCAGATCCACTTGTTGGACTTGAACAGGCTTTCAAACAGCACGACCTCGCGGGCCATGCGGAACACCACGCCGCCGGTGGTAGTGGGGGCGGGCGTGGTCGGAATCTTGAGCGGAGCGGGCGTCGTGGCGTACTGGCGAATCTTGTAGGCCAGGCCGACGATGAACAACGCCGTGGCGGTATAGAACAAGAGTGCGTAGAGCACTGTCAGGAACGACATTCGTATCGACCCTCGCTAGAGAATTGAATTAGGGGGTGGGGGGCGCAAGCGCCCCCCAGGCGCAGCATTAGATGCAGCCGGTCGGCTTCGGCAGGCCACCGATCTTACAGGCCTGCTTGGCGGGACCGTACGGGAACAGCTCGTACAGGTACTTGCTGTTGCCCTTCTCGGGGCCGAGCTTCTTGCCGATGGCCTTGGTCAGCACGCGGACCGCCGGGGCGATCTGGTACTCGTTGTAGTACTCGCGCAGGAAGTCGATCACTTCCCAGTGGGAGTCGGTCATCGTCACGTTTTCGGACTTGGCCAGCTCTTCAGCGATTTCGCGGGTCCAGTCGTTGATGTTGACCAGATAACCTTCCTCATCGACTTCTACAGTCTTACCACCAGCAGTCATAGTACCCATGACATTATCTCCTCAATCAGTTGGATTGAATGAACAGGCTTACAGCCAGGATTGAACACGATCAAACTTGACGGTCAGGTCAACAAACCCGGCGTAATCGACCAGATTGATACCATCCATCACTTTACCCTTCAGACCACGGGCATTAACGTCCGGCTCCAGGGCATAAAAGGTGATATCACCCATGGCCTGCTGCACTTTGGCGGACATGGCTGAGTCCTTCAGTGCAGCGTAAACGCCATCCTCGATCAACAGGACGGCGCTGCCTTTTGCAGCGTGCTTGATGCAGCTTTCAAAGGTGTTCTTCTGAAACGGCGACTTGTTTACGGTATGCAGCATTTCGTCTTCCCCGGTTAAAAGGTCAGGAGCACGTCCTGCTCTTCCATAAGGTCGCGGAGTTCAGCGGCAGTCTTCACTTCGACGTCCACCAGCAGGTCGTCTTCGCTCAGGCCACGCTCTTCCAGCGACTCCTTGGAGACGTACAGTTTTTCAACGTCGTACATCTCGAGCGCACGGTAGGTGGGGGAGAAGTTCTTCATGCCGATACCGGCGGTATCCTGACCCTTAACGATCTGGAACACGCCGTCGTCCATGAATACCACGGACACGTCCTGCTCAAAGGCAGCACCGATCAGCACCACTTCCAAGGCTTCCAGGGCGTAAACCGTACCGTACGGTGCGGTGCGGTTCACATAGCAGAACTTCTTCTGCACGCCGCCTTCCATCATTTCTTCGTCACTCATCACTCTGTCTCCGCATTAATCGCCAAACACGACGAGGCGATCGGACTGAATACCGCCCTCGATCAGCTGGCCCAGACCGGAGATCCGGAAGCCGGGAGCGATGTTGTCAGCGTTCTTGCCGTTGCGCTTGGCCTCATCGGCGTCGGCGATGCCGCGGCGCTGGGCCGCGGCTACGCAGACTACGAGGTCGAGGTTGTGCTTGGCAGCCAGCTCACTCCAGCGGTTGACCACGTTGCGGTCATCCTGCGGCGGAGTGGTCAGACGGGTCGCGTTGTTGACACCGTCGTGATAGAAGAACACGCGGTAAATCTCGTGCCCTGCTGCCAGCGCAGCGGTGGCGAAGTTGTACGCCGTATCAGATGCCTGATGAGTGTACGGACCTTCGTTAACCTGAATCGTAAACTTCATTGACCTCTTCCTTTATCCGTATCTTAGAAGCGGATGTGAGCAGAGGCGTTGAGGTTCACGCGGCCACCACGCCAGTTGTCGATGTGGTACTTGGTGAACGGCAGGCCGGTCAGCTCGAAGAAACGCGGCCAACCGATACGGTCGATCCACTCGTTCATACGCTCCCACTCCTTGGCGTCCTTCTTGTAGGCAGCCAAGATGTCCTTCACCACAGCGGCGGCTTCGGGCCAGCGCGGCGGGTTGTTCGGGATACCGGCAGCAACCAGCTTGTGGAAGGTCGGCTTGGAGCGGGCATTGGAGTTCTTGCCGCCGACCCAGATGGCCAGCTTGGAGTGCTCCGGATCGTTGATCTGCATCGGCGGGCAGGGCGGGAAGCAGGCGCCGCAGCAGATGCACTTCTTCTCGTCGACTTCCAGGGAGGGCTTGCCGTTGACCATGGCCGGACGGATGGCCGCTACCGGGCAGCGGGCCACAACGGACGGGCGCTCGCACACGTTGGCAACCAGGTCGTGGTTGATCTTGGGCGGCTTGGTGTGCTGGATGTTGATGGCGATGTCACCCTGGCCGCCGCAGTTGATCTGGCAGCAGGAGGTGGTCAGACGCACACGGTTCGGCATCTCTTCCTTGATGAACTCTTCGTACAGCTCGTCCATCAGGGCCTTCACCACGCCGGAGGCGTCGGTGCCGGGGATGTCGCAGTGCAGCCAGCCCTGGGTGTGGGAGATCATGGACACGGAGTTGCCGGTACCGCCGACGGGGAAGCCTTCGGCCTGCAGCTTGTCGATCAGCGGCTGCACCTTCTTCTCGTCGGTGACCATGAACTCGATGTTGGAACGGATGGTGAAGCGCACATAGCCGTCAGCGAACTGGTCGGCGATGTCCATCAGCTTGCGGATGGTGTAGGTGTCCATCTGGCGCTGGGTACCGGCGCGCACGGTCCAGACCTGCTCGCCGGTCTTGGCGACGTGGTGCAGGACGCCCGGACGCGGACGGTCATGGTATTTCCACTGGCCGAAGTTCTTCTTCAGCGCGGGGTGCATATACGGGAACGGATCCGGTACACCACTCTCGATGGGCATGCGAGGTGCAGACATAATTACCTCCAATTACACTCAGAAATTCGTCGTTATTTAGTTTGCGGGGCGTACCGGTTGCCCGGGACGCCCCGCGTTTACCTGTTGGACCGACCGCTTAGCCAGCCTTACGCTCGAACCACTTCTGGGCCTCTTCGTCCCAGCCATCGGTACGGACGTAGGGGTTCATGCGCGGGTTGGTGATCATGTTCGGGTCGATCTCGAGACCGATGCCTTCCAGGAAGTTCACCAGGCCGATACGCTCGATCATCTCACCGGTACGCTCGTGTTCCAGGGCGTTCTCGGCGAAGAAGTCGATGATGTTGCCGGCCAGCTCTTCCAGGGCTTCGAAGTCTTCGTCGCTATCGAGCTTCATGAACGGAACGATCACGGTGCCCATCAGGTCGCCGATCTTCAGGGTGCGCTTGCCACCCACCAGGATGGTGACGCCCTTGTCGTCGCCAGGGGACAGGGCCTTGGTCATGACGTTGATGCAGTGCATGCAGCGGACGCAGTTCTTGTTGTCCACGGCCAGGGTGTCGTCGTCGTTCAGGGACAGGGCGCCGGTCGGGCAACGGGTGATGACGTTGTCGATGACGTACTTGCGGCCCTTGGCGTTGACGAAGTTCTTCACTTCGGCCTGGTCGACCTTCATGTCGTCGCGCCAGGTGCCGATAGTGGCCATGTCAGCGCGCTGGATGGCGTTCATGCAGTCGTTCGGGCAGCCGGACACCTTGAACTTGAACTTGTACGGCAGGGCCGGACGGTGCATGTCGTCCAGGAAGCGGTTCACCAGGGTGCGGTGGGCGCGCTGCTCGTTGAAGCAGGAATGCTCGCAGCGAGCGGCACCCACGCAGGACATGCCGGTGCGCACAGCGGGGCCGGCGCCGCCCAGGTCGAAGCCCATCTCGTTGAACTCGTCGAAGGCCGGCTGGACGTTCTCGGTGCTGCAGCCCTGGAACATGATGTCGCCGGACTGGCCGTGGAAGGCCACCAGACCGGAACCGTACTTGTCCCAAATGTCGCAGAACTTGCGGATGGTAGCGGTATCGTAGTGCATGCCGGCGGGCGGCATGATACGCAGGGTGTGGAACTCGGCAGCCTTCGGGAACAGCGGCTTCTTGTTCTCGTCGTGCAGTTCGGTGAAGCGGGGAATGACGCCGCCGCCGTAACCGACCACGCCAACGGTACCGCCCTTCCAGTAGCCCTTACGGGTGGTGTAGGAGGTTTCCAGCTGACCGAGCAGGTCCTTCATCATGTCGGCGTAGGGCTTGCCCTCGTCATTCGCCAGGCGCTTCAGGCCGGTCACGAAGGACGGCCACGGGCCGCTCTCCAGCTGGTCCAGCATCGGAGTCTTGTGCATCTTGGTTGCCATGTTGTCATTCTCCCGTCAGAGATCTGTTGGGTTTCGGGCCGGCCGGAGGAGGGTACCTTGGCCGTCCATCTGGCCCGGCGGCGCGGCGCGGCGCGGGGCACAACTACCTAGTCTGAAGAGGACTGGACAGAGTGGTCCTTTTCAACATGGCGCGAAGTTTAGAAGTTCATTATGAAGCGAAGTATCCTTCCGATGGGGGGGAGGGGTGGGGAAGGACTATCCTGAATGGGATATACAAAAGCCTTTGGGAATGTGGATTATAGGTCCATAAGAAACACTATTAGTTGATAATAATCAATATATTATACAACCAACCTTATGTTGTTTATTTGATGTGCCTGCCTGCCGGGTGGTCTGGTCTGTGCTGAATAGGGGTATAAATTGAGGCTTGTTCGAGCCTTGTGCATCGGGTTCAATATCATTACTTACTGATTCTCTGAAGTATTTGGCGTGCTGTCCAGCGCCCCCCCTTGAAGGGCCGGGACGCGTGCCACACATATATAGAGTCTTTTGGGGACGACGAGGCAAGCGATGCTTTATTTAAGTGAAATCATGATCCAGAACCCGCAACTGGATGACTTCGAGGATCTGATCGAGGTGGTGCGGCAGCGGGCCAAGGGCGAGATGTTCTTCCGCATCGATGTCAAACCCACCTACGATAATACCCCGGAGAACTGGGAGGACCGGCTCGAAGCCGCCTTTACTTCCTGATCTGCCTGGCTCAACCACGGGATTCTCGCGTGAAATATCTGCAACTGGAAAACGAAGCCGTGCAAGGCGAGGCCGAATGTGCCTCCGATGCCATCCGTCCGAAACAGGCGGAGGAGGCGCGGCTGGCCCAGCTGGAGGCGGAGCTGGCGGCCCTGCCGGCCGGTGCCCCGCTGGCGCAACGCCTGAGCCTGCGCAATGACATCGGCTATATCCTGCTCGACCTCGAACGTAATGAGGATGCCTGGCAGCTGGGGCATGACAGCTTCCGCCAGGCCCTTGAGGCCCAGCTGTGGGAGCAGGCGGTGCAGGGCTGTGACATCATCTATCAATCCGAGAAGGATGATGCCATCAAGGCCCTGGCCCACGGCATCTGGCTGGCGGTGACCTATCCCATCGATCCCGAACTTTCGGTGCTGATGTTAAAGCATCTGGTGGAGGAAACCCCGCCCAAGGCCGATGCCGCCGCCATTCCAGCGGCGGTTGCCGCCTATCTGGTGGAACTGCGCGCCGAAGGCAAAAAGCGCGAAGACCTGAAGTTCTTCACCGCCGGCATGCTGGCCGAGGTGGCCAAGAAGCACAGTGAAGTGGTGGACAACAAGGAGATCTTCGATTTCTGGGTGGAACGCCTGGAATTGAATGACCCGGCAAAGTTCCTGCCGCGCCTCGGCAAGCTGCTCGACGTACTGGTACCCGATGCCTGGTGGTACGATCGCGACCTGCTGCGCAGCCGGCTGCCTGCGGACTGAACCCCATGTTCTGGCAAGAGGACGTACAGAAGGAGTTTTTCACCGTTCCGGACAACGTGGTCGACGTGTCATTCCGCATCGACTGTCGTACCCTGCCGGTGGATCACGCCTACGCCCTTTCCGCTGCCATCCGCCGTGCCCTGCCGTGGTTCGGTGATGACCCGGCCGACGGCCTGCATCTGGTGCACGTGGCCGACTCCGGCAATGGCTGGGAGCGCCCCAGCCACGCCCTGGCATTGCTGCATCTGTCAAAGCGGACGCGTCTTGTCTTGCGTCTGGCCCGCGATCGAGTGGAAAATGCACGCGCCCTGTGTGGCCAGACCCTCGATGTTGATGGGCACGCCCTGGTGGTGGGGGAGGCGAAGGTTGTTCCGCTCAGCCCGGCCGCCACGATGTATGCCCGTTATGTCGTTGTGCCCGAGGGCCAGGAGGAAGGACAGTTTATTGCCGAGGCGGTGCAGCAGATGCGCGCCATGGGCCTGCACTTCAAGAAGGTGCTGGCCGGCAAGCAACACCATTTCTCCACCCCGGAAGGTCCGGTCTATGTGCGCAGCCTGATGGTGGCCGATCTGCCTCCGCCCGATGCCGTGACCCTGCAGGAGCGGGGGCTGGGGCCGCGGCGCACCTTGGGGTGCGGCCTGTTTATTGAGCATAAATCGATTAATAAAGTTTATTCGGAATAACAAGTTACGTCTTAAATCTAGAAACAACTTGAAGGAGAGAGCAGCATGTCCTACGAAGTAAACGGCAAGACCATCGCGGCCACCGCCAACGGCTATCTGGAAAACCTGGAAGACTGGAACGAGGAAGTGGCCAAGGTCATCGCCGAGGCCGAGAAGGTCACCCTGACCGAGAAGTCCTGGGACCTGATCAACTACCTGCGTGACGAATACCTGAACAACGGCGGCAACCAGCCCAACGATCGCAACATCGTCAAGGCGATGTCCGACAAGTGGGGCGAGAAGATCGAGGCCAAGGCCCTGTACGAGCTGTTCCCGATGCAGCCCTCCAAGCAGGCCACCAAGATCGCCGGTCTGCCGGAGACCCGTCGCAAGGGCGGTTACTAAGCCTTCCGTGCTCCGCAACGACGCCCGCTTCTGCGGGCGTCGTCGTTTCTACAGCTCGATTCCCGCGGCCGCGGCATCAATGCGCTCCGCCGCTGCATCATCTTCCCCGCCATAGGCCTGCAGCAGACGCCGGCCTGCGGCCAGCCAGTGTTCCTGGCCGCGGCCGACGCAGTCGTGCAGTGCTGTCAGGCTGCCGCGCTCCAGCCAGTACCGATAAGCGGCATTCAGGGCGGGAAACAGCACCTGGCGCATGCCGCTGAGATTGGCCATGTAGAAATGCAGGGAGGGGAGGCGCTCCTCTTCCAGCAGTGTCGGCAGCGTCGTCAGGCAGTCAGCGAGATGGTCACGCACGGCACGCGCCACCAGTTCCGCCCGTGTATGCCATACGGCATTCAGCATCTGTTCCCACGCGGGCCCGAACAGCTGCCCTGTCTCCACCTCGCCCAGTTCGTGCAGCACCGCGGCCTCGGTTTCCGTGCCGGTCATGGCATCCAGCGCACTTTCCAGTGCGGTGTCCACCGGATAGAAGGCGATGGCGCGCGCCATGGCGTTTTCCTGGCGGCGCCAGCGCCATTCCTCGATCTTTTCCCACAGCATGCGCCGCAGGGATTCGCGCCGCACATACACCTCGCCATGCAGGGTCATCGCCGGCGGGGCGGTAAGATCGCGGGCATGTTCCCGTCCGGTGATCAGGATGCGCCGACCGTGGCGCTGTTCCACCGCGTGCAGTTCGGCGAGGAAAAAATGCGGCTTGGACAGACCGCCGTAACCGCCGCTGTACACCAGTCCGCTGGGCAGCAACTGATCATTGATGATTTCCGGCTCGAACGGGGCATACGCCTGTGTGCTCACCTCGATGGGGCGGTAGTCCTGTTCCTCCAGCTCGCCCCATAGCCGCTCACGCTCCACCAGCCAGTCGCCGAGCTGTTTCTCCGGCAGCCGCTCGTCATAGCCGAAGCCCATTTCCCAGCGGAAATATTCGCGCATCTTGAGCAGGTAGATGCACAGGGAATAGTTGCGGGCATGACGGGCGTCGGAGATGTGGCAGTTGTGTTGCACCTGGGCGGTGAGGGTGTGAAGATCGGTGCGCATGGCTGGCCTGCGGTTGGTTTGGTGATGTTTGTTGAGTAGAATACTCAACTTTGACAAAGCTAGCACGGCTTCCCCGGCCTGCCAACCATGAATAACGAGGATCCAACGTGCGTATCAAGAGCAAATGGCACAAGAAAGACAAGCCGAAGTCGCTGGAAGAGCTGGCCTCGGTGCTCGGTTTCATCACCTGGCGTGCGGCACAGGAGCGCGCCGACAAGATGTACAACGCCGGTTTCAACTTCTCCTCCCAGGCGCAGTTGCTGGATGTGGTGGGCGAGTTCGTCGTGTTTCTGCTGCAACTGGCCGATCGCCTGTGCTACGAGCGTCTGCCCGATGATCAGCGCCAGCAGTTGATGGGGGCGCTCGCCCAGCATCTGGTGCGCACGCTGGTGGACAACATGACCACCGTTTCCGGTCCCGGCGATCACCGTGCCGCGGTGGTTGCGCGTCTCAACGAACGCATGGAGGCCTACGCCGAGTTCGGTTTTGCCGACGGCCAGCCCAGCTACCAGTCCCTGCGCTATCTGGGACAGTGCGTTGACGGCGTGATGGGCGGGACGGAAAACAAGTGGGTCATCGAGCAGGTCGTCGATATCGAGGCGCCCGAGGCGATCAAGAACCTGAAGAAGGGGCTGAACGACATTCTCAAGCAGTGGGAGGAGGCTCCCGCCGCCTGAGGCGGCTGCCATCGTGGTAGCATTGCCGGATTCGTCATACCGGAATAAACCATGCGTGGACGCTTCATCACTCTGGAAGGCGGCGAAGGCGCCGGCAAGAGTTCCAACCTCGAACACATCCACCGCCGCCTGAGCGCGGCAGGCAAGCAGGTCATCCGTACCCGCGAACCCGGCGGCACGCCGCTCGGCGAGCAGTTGCGCGCGCTGCTGCTCGATCGCAGCCAGAGCGCCATGGTCGCCGACACCGAGCTGTTGCTGATGTTCGCCGCCCGTGCCCAGCATCTGGGTGAGCTGATCGTGCCGGCGCTGGAGCGCGGCGACTGGGTATTGTGCGATCGCTTCACCGATGCCACCTACGCCTATCAAGGCGGTGGCCGCGGTATCGACCCTGAGCGCATCCGTGTACTGGAGCAATGGGTGCAGCGCGAGTTGCGTCCCGACCTCACCCTGCTGCTGGACCTGCCGGTGGAGCAGGGGTTGCAGCGGGCCGGCGCGCGCAGTGACCCGGATCGCTTCGAGCAGGAGCAGGGGGATTTCTTCCGTCGTGTGCGCGATGCCTATCGCACCCGCGCCGCGCAGGAGGCGGAGCGGTTCCGCCTCATCGACGCCAGCCGGCCGCTGCCCGAGGTACAGGCGCAAATCGATCAGGTGCTGGATGCCTATCTGGCGGAGACGGGCTGAACCATGCAGCACCCCTATCCCTGGCAGGAGACGACGTGGCAGGCGCTGCAGCAGCGCATCGCCGCCGGCCGCCTGCCCCATGCCCTGCTGTTGAGCGGTGCGGCCGGTCTCGGCAAGCTGGATTTTGCCCACCTGCTGGCGCGTTCCCTGTTATGTGACAGCCCGGAGCAGGGCCTGCCCTGCGGCCGGTGTCGCGGCTGCCAGCTCATTGCCGCGGGGACCCATCCCGATTTCCAGGCGGTGCGGCCGGAGGAGGAGGGCAAGGAGATCACCATCGGCCTGATCCGCGACCTGCTGGCCTGGCAGGCACTGACGCCGCAGTACGGCCGGGCCCGGGTGGTGATCATCGAGCCGGCGGACCGCATGAATATCAATGCGGCCAATGCCCTGTTGAAAACGCTGGAAGAGCCCGGGCGCGATGCACTGCTGTTGCTGGTTACGGCACGTCCCGCGGCGCTGCTGCCCACCATCCGCAGCCGCTGCCAGCAGCTGTCGTTTGCCGCCCAGGACGACGCGGCAGCCCGCGGCTGGCTGGCCGGACAGCTGGGCGATTCGGCCCAGGCCGGGCTGGCCCTGGCCATCTGCGGCGGTGCCCCGCTGCGGGCCATGGCCCTGGTGGCGTCCGGCGGCATGGAGCAGCGCGCGCGCCTGTTCGGCGAGTTCGAGGCACTGATTGGCGGCCAACAGGAACCCATCGCCCTGGCGGCGCAGTGGCTGGAACTGCCCGTGCCGGAAACGCTCGCCACGCTGCACGGCTGGCATGTGGATATGGCCCGTCTCAAGACCGGCGCCGTGGCGGCGCGGCTGGACAACCCGGATCTGCGCCAGCGTTTGCAAGCCCTGTGCGAGCAGGTAGACTTAGCCCAGTTGCTGCAGCGGCAGGGGCAACTGCAGGAGGCCATGCGTCGGGCGCGCGGCCATCCCAATGTGCATCTGCTGCTGGAGGAGATGCTGCTCGGCTGGAGCAGCGTGAGCGGAACACCGGCGCGCCGCGCCGCACCAGAGAGATAAGGTCACCATGGAGCAGAAGGCACCCCCGATAGCCAAGCAGGGCATATTGTCTCTGACCATCAAGGACAAGAGCGCGCTGTATGCCGCCTACATGCCGTTCGTCAAGAACGGCGGCCTGTTCATCCCCACCAACAAGGATTACGCGCTGGGTGATGAGGTCTTCATGCTGCTCACCCTGATGGAGGAAAAGGAAAAACTGCCGGTTGCCGGCAAGATCGTCTGGCTCACCCCCAAGGGGGCCCAGGGCAACCGCGCCGCCGGCATCGGCGTCCAGTTCAGCGAGCAGGATGGCGGCAATGTGCGCAACAAGATTGAAACCTATCTGGCGGGCGCCCTCAAATCCGATCGCCAGACCCACACCATGTAATTGACGAGTCCCGTAACAACGGGGCTCGTTCTCACCGTCAACACCGTTTTCATGTCTGCGCTTCTCATCGACTCCCATTGCCATCTCGATCGCCTGGATCTTGCACCCTATGCCGATGGCATCAGTGGAGTGCTGGGACAGGCCGCCGCACAGGGCGTCAGCGACGTGCTGTGCGTGTGCATCAATTGGGAAAACTTTCCCGCCGTGCTGGCGCTGGCCCAACAGCACGAACATGTCTATGCCACAGTCGGCGTGCATCCCAATGATCACGAGGGGCATGAGCCTTCCATCGAGGAACTGGTGGCCGCGGCCAAGCAGCCCAAGGTGATCGGCATCGGCGAAACCGGGCTCGACTATTTCCGCAGCGAGGGTGACCTGGCCTGGCAGCACGAACGCTTCCGCCGTCATATCCAGGCCGCTCGCACGGCAGGCAAACCGCTCATCGTGCACAGTCGCGATGCCCAGGACGACACCGTGCGCCTGCTGCGCGAGGAGGGGGCTGATGCCGTCGGCGGCATCATGCACTGCTTCGTCGATGACTGGAAAACCGCGCAGCAGGCCCTGGAGCTGGGCTTCTACATCTCCTTCTCCGGCATCATCACCTTCAATAACGCAGTGCAGGTGCGCGAGGTGGCGGCACGCGTTCCGCCTGACCGCCTGCTGGTGGAAACCGACGCCCCCTATCTGGCGCCGATGCCGCATCGCGGCAAGCCCAATTATCCGGCCTATGTACGCCATGTCGCCGAGCGACTTGCCAGCGTGCGAGGCACCACTCTGGAAGAGATTGCCGAACTGACCAGCGCCAATTTCCGGCGCCTGTTCCGGCTGGCCTGACGCAACATGGCCCGGGGCAGCTTCCGCAAGAAACTCTATCCCACGGTCACCGGGCTGCTGCTGGTTGTTCTCATGCTGTGGCTGCAGTTCAGCGATATGCCGCTGATGCAGCAGACCATGCAGCGGCTCGATTCCCTGGTCTACGACCTGCGCCTGCGTGCCATGCTGCCCGAACGCCATGTCGATCCGCGCATCGTCATCGTCGATATCGACGAGAAAAGCCTGCAACAGGAAGGACAGTGGCCCTGGTCACGCAGCAAGCTGGGACAGTTGCTCGACAACCTGTATGCACAGGGTGTGGCGGTGGTGGGCTTCGACATCATCTTCGCCGAACCGGAACGCAACAGCGGCGAGGCTGTTCTACAGCGTTTGACCGAAGCACGCGGCCAGGGCGATGCCCTGGTGCGCGGGTTGCGCGACTATCTGCCGCTGTTCGACAACAATCGCGCCTTTGCCGAAAAACTGACCGGCCGTGAGGTGGTGCTCGGCTATATCTTCCACAACCGCGGTGAAGAAGCCGTCGGCACGTTGCCACAGCCGCTCAATATCGTCCCGCAAGAGACGGTGGCGCGGCTGGCCATGCCGAGTGCCGGCAGTTACACCGGCAATATCGACGTGTTGCAGCAGGCGGCGCGTCATGGCGGCTTTTTCAGCCTGGAGCCTGACCCCGATGGCATCATCCGCCGGGCCCCGGTCGTGGTGCGTCACGGCGATCGTCTCTATCCCTCCCTCGGCATGGAGGTGGCGCGGCTGTATCTGATGGCCGACGAAGTAGGGCTGCAGATGGCGCTGGTCGGCAGCGAAGAAATCCTCGAGGCCATACACCTGGGCCAGACGGCCATCCCCACTGACAGCGAAGGTCGCGTGATCATTCCCTATCATGGCCTGTGGGGCAGCTATCCCTATGTCTCCGCCACGGATGTGCTGCACGGGCGCGTGAGCCGGGAGACGCTGGAAAATGCCATCGTGCTCATCGGCACCACGGCACAAGGACTGTTCGACCTGCGGGCGACGCCGATACAGGCGGTGTATCCCGGAGTCGAGGTACATGCCAACATCATCGCCTCCATTCTGGACAATACCTTCCCGATGGAGCCGGCCTGGGCCACCGGGGCGGACTTCCTGCTGACCATGCTCATCGGTCTTGTTCTGGCACTGCTGTTCCCGCGTCTGGATCCGTTGCCGCTGGTCATCGTATCGCTTGCGGTATTGAGCGCGGCCGTTGCATTCAATTTCTGGATTTGGGCCAGTGGCGGATTGATTCTGGCGCTGGCGCCGCAGTTGCTGCTGGTCATCGTACTGGCCATGTTCAACATGGCCTACGGTTTCTTCGGCGAGTTCCGCAGCAAGCGGCAATTGCAGGGCATGTTCGGCCAATATGTGCCGCCGCAGCTGGTACAGGAAATGAGCGAAAACCCGGAGCAGTACAGCTTCGAGGGCGAAAGCCGCGAGATGACCGTACTGTTCGCCGATATCCGCTCCTTCACCACGATCTCCGAGGCGCTGTCAGCCAACGAACTGAAAGTGATGCTGAACCGCTTCTTCACACCGATGACGCGTGTCATCTTTGACAATCGCGGCACCATAGACAAATACGTCGGCGACATGGTGATGGCTTTTTGGGGCGCACCGCTGGAAGACAGGCAACATGCCGTTCATGCCATCAGCGCCGCTCTCGAAATGTTGCGCGAAGTGGAACGGCTCAAACCTGAATTTCAGGCGGCAGGTTTTCCCGTGATTCAGATCGGTATCGGCGTAAATACCGGCATCATGAATGTCGGCGACATGGGCTCGGAATACCGCCGCGCCTATACCGTGCTGGGCGATGCGGTGAATCTGGCCTCGCGCCTGGAGGGAACCACAAAGTATTACCACGTTGGCCTGGTGGTCGGTGAAACAACGCGCCGCCTGGCGGCGGACAGTTTCATCTTTCGCGAACTTGACCTGATCCGCGTCAAGGGCAAGGCGGAGGCCATCCACATATACGAGCCCATCTGCACCAAGGCTGAAGCGACGGCCGAGCTGCTGGCCGAACTGAAGATACACGAAGAGGCATTGGCCAGTTATCGCAGCCAGGATTGGGAACAGGCAGCCAGACTTTGGCAGCAACTGCATGCAGCCCATACCGCTGCGCAGGTTTATACACTCTATCTGGAGCGTATTGACGCGCTGCGCAACGCGCCGCCGACAGGGGAATGGGACGGGGTATACGAGCGTACGGAGAAGTAAGGGGCAGGGGAGGCAGCTAGCGTTGCACGCCCGGCTTGATGGCCATCAGGCCGCCTTTGAGCAGATAGGCATCGAAGCCGCGTTCGGTGAGCAAAAATACCGCCGATGAACTGCGTCGGCCGGTATCACAGTAGACGATATACTTCTTGTTGTGATCGAGGCTTGCCGTCTTCAGGCGCAGCATGAACAGCGGCACGTTGATGCTGCCCGGCAGTGCCGCGTTCTTGTGTTCGCTTTCCAGTCGCACATCCAGCCAGGCCGCCGCACCGGAATCCACCATCTTCTGCGCCTCTTCATAGCCGACGCTCTCCAGCACCGGCTCCTTGAGCAAAGAGGCAAAATCCGCCTTGGCAAGCCGCATCAGCACGCCATCGGTCAGCATGGTGACATTGGCGTTGCGCTTGGTATCCGCGATCAGGGCCTCTTCACCAAAGCTGCTGCCGGCCTCCAGCTCCGCCAGCTTGATGGTCTGACCGGTCTTGGTCAGGCGGGTCACGACGGCACGACCCTGCTTGATGTAGTAGTAGTAATCCCCCTCATCGCCCTGGGTGATGACCACATCCCCGGAGCGCACCGGATGCGCCTCCATCTTGATGAACACCGCCTGGATGTTCGAGGCAGGGATGCGGTGGAAGATGCTGGAACGCAGCATGTGCGTCATCCAGTCGCCGTCATCCACCTCTGCGGCGCCGTTGTCGATTTCGGTGACCATGTAACCGGCGTTCTGTCCCCAGGTCAGCAGCAGGTCGAGATGGTTGTTGTCGACCTGGAAATAAAACACCTGGGTACGCGCCTTGGCGGTGGCCTGGCGCGGCCGATGATGATCAAGGGGAAAACGCGAGGCCGGCGTCGCTCCGGCCACCACGCGCGGCGGCGTACCGTCACCGGTGTCCAGCTCGATTTCACCGCCGAGAATGTAGTAGGAGCGGTTGTCCGCGTCGCCTTTGGCGAACAGCGTGCGGCCAGCCGGAAGCTGCTCCACGAAGGTGCTGCGTGAGAGTTCCTGCAGATTGTCCTGGGTCAGTTCGGAAAGCGGTACATAATTCCGAAGATATTGGGGTTCGACCCGTGTTCTGGTTTCAGCCATGTCGTTGCTACAGGATATTCCGGGCAGGTTGAGGTCAATCGCAGACACAGGCGATGCCAACTGTGAAGTTGGCATTATAGAGAAATTACGCACCAATGCTAACTATTAACGCGCCCGAGAAATTCCTTTCTGATTCAGCCAGATGGGAAGTGGCGGCCCGGATGGCAAGGGCTGGCGCGACGGCCCCGGCCGAATCATACTGTGTGCGCATAATGTATATAATTGTGGAATCGTAAACGCCGGAAATCACGGCGGTTTTCCCTCAACTACTGTACGAAAATACAGTGTTCGTGCGGCGCAGCATCGAGGGGGCGCGGACCAGTGGAACGGGGCGCCTCGATGCGAGCACACCGGCACCCTTCCCCCCCATAGTAATACGGGGGGAAAGTCCCCCACTTCGGCCGCGTTCATCGACTTCCTGACTTTCACATTTCCTCGTGCAGCGGGTGTGCTTGAAGGGGAGGAGGGGGCCGTGTTGGGCGTCGTCCTCGAACTTGAGCGGCATACCGGCTTGACCCTCTCCAGTGAGAACCCCGGGGGGCGCAATTTCTACCGGCGCTCGTGGTCACTCAAGACAACGGCAGGCAGTCTGGCGGCAGGTGCCTTCGTGGCGGTGGGTGGCAATGGGGATACGGTCTGCGTCAACCTGCCGGGCACCTCTACGGCCTTGGTGCGTGACTGGTCGGCCTTCCGCTCATGGTTGGAGGGAATCGGGGCCAAGATAACCCGCGTCGACCTGGCACACGACTGCCACGAAGGGCAGCATACAGTTGATGATGCGGTGGAGTGGTACAAGTCCGGCCAATTCGCTGGTCAGGGGAGGCCGCCCAAGTGTTCACAGGCCGGCAACTGGATTACTCCGGACGATGAGGAGGGGCGCACCTTCTACGTGGGCAAGCGCGAGAACGGCAAGCTCTTCCGGGCCTACGAGAAGGGCAAGCAGCTCGGTGACGCTCAATCCCCGTGGGTGCGCTTTGAGGTCGAATTGCGCAGCCAAGACCGCACCATCCCCCTTGACGTACTGACCCGGCCCGGTGAGTACCTTGCAGGGGCATACCCGGCCCTGAGCTGGATACAGCAGCTACAGGACAAGGTAAAGACGTGGGCCAAGGTGGCGAAAATCACCTATGACAAGCTGCTCCGTGAGGGTCGGCGGGCCTATGGTCGGCTGGTCAATCTCATGGTGGATCTCGGCCACACCCATCAAGCCATAGTGGAAACCCTGCAGCGTTCAGACGGCTACCCCAAATCACTTGAGTCCATCCCCATCGTATGCGGTCAGGGGGTGGCAGCATGAGCAACGTTAAGAGCATCAACGGACGTCCGCTCAGTGCCCAGCTTGTCCCCGTAGTCCAGAGCCCCGAAGCCCTGCGCGGGCCGATGCAATCGCGCCCAGAGCGCAGGGGCCGAGCAAAGCGAGGCGGGCTTGTGGGCCCACGGGGACAAGCTGGGCACGTACCCCAGTCTCTTCAGCTTCCCGCTCCGCCTTCACCTGGACAAATCAGGGACACGCGGCAATATGCCGGATTCACCCGCGAATATTGCGCCGAGGTCTGCGGCGTAACCCTGCGCATGTGGAACCGCTGGGAGTCCGGGGCATCGCCCATGCCTGCGGTTTCATGGGCATGGTTTCGTGTCGTCGCCTCGGGCGGATTCATCGCTGGCGGCGAGGCGTGGGCCGGTTGGCGGGTCTGGCGCGGGCTGCTCTATAACGCCGATGGCTGGGGCGGTTTTTCGCCTGATGAGATTCATGCTATCCCGGTGCAGTACTCGCGCATTGCGTCATTGGAGAAGCGTATACGCGACCTTGAGGCCCAACTTGTGGAGGCGCGAGAAGTCCAGCCGAATGACGCGCTATTCAAGGCGGATAGTGAACTTTCGATGGTTCGGGGGGTGATGTTCCTATGGTGGAGACAGTACAAGGACTCAGAGAATCCCGTACTCAAGCTGTGCGCGGAACAGATGTATCAGGCAGCAACCGAGGCTTGCCGCCCATCGGTCACCATTGCGGAGGCCCGAGAGAAGTCCGGGCGGGTCGGCCAGTAAGGGCTGGCGTGCTTGCCATGAAGATCGCCGAGGGCATATATTCGGCGAGGTTGGTCACGTATCCAGATACATGAAGGCGTTGCAATATTGAGGAGTCGCGGCGTTCGGGTGGTTCCCGACAAAGAGCCGACGACAAGACGAAGAGCGAAACGCCCCCCAAATGAATAGCCCCGCGAGTGCGCCAACACCCCGGGGCCGTGACCGGTCCATCACTAACCTTGACACAGGAGTCTTGACCGATATGCAGAAGTTTACCCGTATTCCTTCCCAGCGCAACAACTTCCCGCGCCCACCGTTTGCGCATAATGTATATTATGTTAAATATGATATGTGGTGGTATAAACGGGTGGACGACAACAAAAAGTACTGAACATCCTCCACTCGCGATTGAGGCTGGCGCGGCTGTCGGTGCCGGTTTCACCGTCGCGGCGCACCAGGACGGTGCCCTCCCCCACGGTGGCGCGGGTGAGTTGGGCGCGGTCGCGGCTCTGGTACTGGGCGTCGAGGCTGTTGACGCGGGTCTGGCGGCCGGTGTTGCCGGCACCGCAGCCGCTGCCGCCGGCGGCGCTGCAGGATTGGCTGGTCTGGACGCCGAATGGGGATGATGCGATGTACGCTTGCGGTGCTTCCCACGCAAGCAGCGAGAACAAAGCGAAAAGGAGGGTATGTGCTCTCTTCAGCACGGACTCATATCTTCTGGTGCTTGGCGAACCAGGTAAGTTTGCCGGTCTCGTAGTCCACATAGTATTCCTGCGGAAACTGCGACCAGGTCATGGTTTCAAGACGGTCAATGCCGGGACGGAAGGGTTTAGGATATGAACTTCCTGCGACAACATCGTCCCATGGATATTTGTTTTGATCGCCAAATCGCTTATAAGAGCCGTCATTCTGCCTTATGTACAGTTTTATGTTCTTAAACACCTCCTCCAACAACGCCCCCGTCTCCGAATGAAACGGCTGCTCTATCTGCCAAATCAAATGACCGTCGGATTTGGCGTAGCAGAAGATGTTGCGATAGATGTCATACAGATTCGATGCGTGATACCAATTCAATAAAACGATCAAACGCTCATTGAATTCAAGATAGCTTAGAACCGGCCCGGCACACTCCACCTCCTTGCCGTTAACCAACTTGAACGCACCAATCTTCTTAACACGCTCACCATCACGTAAATTGAATTCACGCTCCAAGGGTTGCACTATATTCATTGCAGTGGCCTCGGATTCTGATACCAGTCAGGCGGTAAATCTTCCTTATTTCCCTGAATCCGCCACTGCTGCCCGCCGCCATTGCCGAAGTGATTCGCGGCACCACCATTCTCCGGCAGCTTGCCAGCCGCCGTGCTCACCGTCGCCCGCACTGGGCGATCAGGCTTTACATCAACTATATGGGTCGGTATCTGTGGCAAGGAAAATTTCTGCTGGATTTCGGTGGCGCTCATCAATGTACCGTCCGGACGGATAATTTCGGAGTTGGGCATCACCCAGTCGCCGACTGAGTCACTCTTCAGGTCTTTTACTGTTGCGGCATCGGACCTGAACACATGCACCATCTCCCTATCCTGCGGGAAGTCGGTGGTGACGACGGCTTTATCAGGCACGTGCTCGAGACGATACCTCTCGCCATAGCGCTCAGCACCCGCTTGATTAACGTCTGCGCCAGAACGAATAGAGTAAACAGGCACACTCTGCCCATCCACCCCCGAGGAGATGTCCTCCCCCACCTCCCGCAGCCATGCCGCATCAATCGCCTTCTGGTTCTGCGCGGAGAGGGGCTGGCCGCCCACCCACGGCCCCAGCTCGTCCATCTGGCGCTGATGGTCCGCCTCCATTGCGCGGCGGACGGCGTCCGCGTCCAGGAGCGTATCACGCCGGGCCAGGGTGCCGGCGCTGTCCGCCGCCTGTTCCAGGCCTTCCTTGACGGCCTGTTTCCCACCCTGGGTCAGTGCGCTGCCGGTGCCCGCGGTCGCCAGGGCGGCGGTGAGTTCGATGGCGCCGATGGCGGAGTCGGCCGCGTGTCCCACCTGCGCGCTGCGGTCGCCTTGCAGGCGGTCCACCAGGGCCTTGTCGGCGGCAAGGCCTTCATTGGCCATGTCCGGAATCAGCGGCTTGACGCCGCGCTCACCGATGTCCTCCGCCAGTCCGGCCAGGCTGTCCCACAGGCCGCCGGCCACCTGTTTGGCAAAGCCCCATGCGCCTTCCCGGTCGATGGCCTCGCCCAGCTGGCGAGCGGTATCCGCTCCCTTGTCCCAGACCGCGCCGCCGGTTTCCAGCGTACCTACTTCATCCAGCGGGGCCTTGCCGCTGGCGGTGCCGCGGTCGCCTTGCAGGCGATCCACCAGGGCCTTGTCGGCGGCGAGGCCTTCATTGGCCATGTCCGGGATCAGCGGCTTGACGCCGCGCACCGATGTCCTCCGCCAGTCCGGCCAGGTTGTCCCACAGGCCACCGGCCACCTGTTTGGCAAAGCCCCATGCGCCTTCCCGGTCGATGGCCTCGCCCAGCTGGCGGGCGCTAAATGCTAGACCCGACCCCGTTTCTGCGCGAGTACCCGGCTCGCGAAGACCGGCCACACCACTCGCGGCGCGTGCCCTGGCTGCAGATGCGCGGCGACTGGCTCAGTGCCGCCGGCTTCGATGTCCGCGCCCCGGTGCGGGTGCGGATCATGCGCGGCTGCTTGGTGTTGACGGTCGAGGAGGCGTGAAAAGACAAAGCCCCGCTCGGCCGCGAGGCCGGCGGGGCTTCGATGTTAAGCATCTCCGTTCTTTTGACCAGAGATGCCAGGTTGGTAGCGCGGATTCTGAATAAACTCTCCGGTCAAGTTACCGGTCTCGTCTACCTTCGGGAGTGTCAGAATTTCTGTGTGTGAAGCGGGTTTGATACGTTCTCTCATTTAGGTTCGCCGGGATTCATTTTACTGAACTGCGCGAATAAAGCGATCGTCATATAGGATGGCGAACTGGTTCATCG
>JBFLWM010000038.1:0-30827 GCA_040755915.1 Pseudomonadota bacterium
ACTACGCCAAACGCGGCCAAAAGGCCGCAGGGATGAGCAAATACCGGCCTTGCCGGTGCGATTCGGCGCGTGATGACTCGCTGGGAGCGACGATTTTCTCATGGTTGGTTACTTATTCAGAGCATCCATAAATCTGATTACGCAATTGTCACCGCTGCATTTTACCGGTTCACCCGCCACGCGCAGCGATTTCGCAACCGTACGACACGGTGGGTGCCCACCCTTTCCCCCACGCGCCGTGTGCTTTACGATGCCGACAGCCAGCGGCGCCTGCGGGTGTCCGGCATCAACAAGACAACAATAGGCATGGGGGCAGCATGGGTTATCAGCAGGAATACCAGCGTTCGATGCAGGACCCGGAGGGGTTCTGGGCCGAGGCGGCGACGGCGCTGCACTGGGACCGTCCCTGGCAGCAGGTGCTGGACCGCTCCAACCCGCCCTTCTACCGCTGGTTTGCCGGCGGCCAGCTCAATACCTGCTACAACGCCGTGGACCGACATGTGGAAAATGGCCGCGGCGAGCAGGCGGCGATCGTCTACGACAGCCCGGTGACAGGTATCCAGGAGACCATCAGCTACCGCCAGCTGCAGCAACGCGTGGCGAAGTTTGCCGGCGCCCTGCGCGAGCTTGGTATCCAGACGGGCGACCGCGTCATCATCTACATGCCGATGGTGCCGGAGGCGCTCATCGCCATGCTCGGCTGTGCGCGCATCGGTGCCATCCACTCGGTGGTGTTCGGCGGCTTTTCGGCGCGCGAGCTGGCCACCCGTATCGACGACGCGCAACCGAAGGTCATCGTCGCCGGCTCCTGCGGCATCGAACCGAACCGCATCGTGCACTACAAGCCGCTGCTGGACGCCGCCATCGAACAGGCGGCACACAAGCCCGCACGTTGCATCATCCTGCAGCGGCCGCAGGAGCCCGGCATCCTCGTCGAAGGTCGTGACGTGGAATGGCACGGTCTCGTCGACGCTGCCGAGCCCGCGGCCTGCGTGCCGGTCGACTCCGCGCATCCGCTCTACATCCTGTACACCTCGGGCACCACCGGCCAGCCCAAGGGTGTGGTACGCGACACCGGCGGCCATGCGGTGGCGATGCAGTGGAGCATGAGCAATGTCTACGGGGTAAAACCGGGCGAGGTGTTCTGGGCCGCCTCCGACGTGGGCTGGGTGGTGGGCCACTCCTACATCTGCTATGGCCCGCTGCTGCAGGGCTGCACCACGATTCTCTTCGAAGGCAAGCCGGTGGGTACGCCCGATCCGGGTGCGTTCTGGCGCGTCATCGCCGAACACGGCGTCGACGTGATGTTCACCGCCCCCACCGCTTTCCGCGCCATCAAGCGTGAAGACCCCGAGGCGACGCATCTCGCCCGCTACGACCTGTCGCGTTTCCGCACCCTGTTCCTCGCCGGCGAGCGCTGTGACCCGCCGACCCTGCTGTGGGCGCAGGAAAAACTGCAGGTGCCGGTGATCGACCACTGGTGGCAGACGGAAACCGGTTGGGCCATTGCCGCCAACTGCATGGGCATCGAACCGTTGCCGGTGAAGCCGGGCTCGCCTTCCCGTGCCGTGCCGGGTTACGACGTGCAGGTGCTGGGCGACGACAATCAGCCGCTGCCCGCCGGCGCCATCGGTCGCATCATGATCAAACTGCCGATGCCGCCCAGCTGCCTGCTCACGCTGTGGGGCAACGACCAGCGCTTCATCCAGGCCTATCTCTCCGCCGCCCCCGGCTACTACCTCACCGGCGACGCCGGCTACAAGGACGAGGACGGCTATCTGTGGATCATGAGCCGCATCGACGACATCATCAACGTCGCCGGCCACCGCCTCTCCACCGGCGCCATGGAAGAGGTGCTGGCCGCCCATCCCGATGTCGCCGAATGCGCGGTGATCGGCACGGCCAATGACCTCAAGGGCGAGTTGCCGCTCGGGCTGGTGGTGCTCAAGGCCGGCGTGCAGCGTGAGCCGCGGCAGATCGAACAGGAACTGGTGGCCCTGGTGCGCGAGCGCATCGGACCGGTGGCCTGCTTCCGTCATGCCGTGGTGGTCAAGCGTCTGCCCAAGACCCGCTCCGGCAAGATCCTGCGCGGCGTGATGCGCAAGATCGCCGACCATCAGCCCTATGACATGCCCGCCACCATCGACGACCCGGCGATCCTCAACGAGATCCAGGCGGCGCTGCACGTGCCGGCGGCAGGCTGAACGGTTTAAACTATCAAGGTCATGGCCGATAAGAATGTTGGCTACCGGCTGAAGCGAGTGTGATTGAGGGCGCGGTGATGCAGTACGACAGGGTTGGGCCACAGCAGCGATTCCAGCCGCGGCGCACGTCGCGCTGGCTGGCCGTGTTGCTGCTCGCCGCGCTGCCGGCGACGGCCAGCGAGATCTACAAGTACACCGCCCCCGACGGCACCGTCACCTACAGCCAGGACAAGCCGCGCTCGGTGCACTACGAAAAGCTGGAGCCGGACTGCCTGTTCAGCTACCTCGGCTGCACGCTGTCACGCTCCGACTGGAGCCGCATCCCGCTCAATCACCGCGACTACCAGCAACCGATCCGCCAGGTGGCTGAGCGTCACGGCATGGAGCCGGCCCTGATCCGTGCCGTGGTGCATGCGGAATCCAACTTCAATCACCGGGCGGTTTCCCGCGCCGGCGCGCAGGGGCTGATGCAGCTCATGCCCAAGACCCAGCTCAAGCTCGGCGTGCGCGACCCGTTCGATGTGCATGAAAATCTGGACGGCGGCACCCGCCTGCTGAAAGAACTGCTGGCCCGCTACCGCAACGACATCCGTCTCGCCGCGGCGGCCTACAACGCGGGCCCCGACGCGGTGGAGCGTTATCGCGGCATCCCGCCCTACCCCGAGACGCGCAACTACGTGCGTCGCGTCACCCAGCTCTACTCCCGCTACAAGGACGTTCTGTAACAGCGTTCAGCGCATAGCGCCGGCAACCACGGCGGCGAGCCCCTTGCCGTCGAGCACAGACACCGTGCCACGCCGTGTGGCCACCAGTCCCCGGGCGCTGAAACCCTGCATCAGGCGGGCAATGACTTCACGTGTGGTACCGAGATGACCGGCCAGCGCCTGCTGCGTCATGGTGACGAGGCCATCGCTGTCGGCACTGTTGAGCAGGAAGCTGGCGAGCCGCTGATCCAGATTACAGGAGTGGATCTGCTCAAGCTCATCCATCAGACGGAATACCACGGTGGACAGTGCCCGTACCGTCAGATCCTGCACCGCGCTTTCGCGCTCGAACAGGCGCCGGTACAGCGGGCCCGGGATCACCGCCACGTCGGTGTCGGCGGCCGCCTCCACCCAGGCCGGATAGCGCAGATCGTTGAACAGGCAGTTGAGTGCCAGAACACAGGTCTCGCCTGGCCGGATAAAGTACAGCGTGGCCTCGCTGCCCTGGGGGGTATAGGTGTAGACACGCAGCTGGCCGCGCAATACCAGATAGGCCCCGGAGACGGTCTGGCCCTTGTGAATCACGGCAGTGGGCGTGTCGAAGCCGACCTGCTGCACCGCGTCGCCGAGTAATTGCCGCCCCGCCGGTGACAGCTGCAAAAAGTTCTCCACCGTCGCCTGTCCGTTCATCATCACTCCCGCTCCATGTGTTGCGGCAATTATCCCCCCTCACCCCGCGTCGGCAAAGTGTCTGCCGCACGCCTGCCCGCCACCAGGCGCTCGCTGCTCAGGGCATGCAGAAAGGCGACGATGTCCGCCACCTCCGCCTCACTCGGCGCCGGCTGGTCGATCTCGCGCAGCCTGCCCTCCTGCTCCGACCACAACAGGTAATGGCCGGCGCGCCCCAGCTGCGCGCCGGCCATGATGCGCACCACCTCTGCCAGCTCGGTTACTGCACCGTTGTGCAACCAGGGGCCGGTGAGCGCCACGTTGCGCAGCGACGGCACGCGCCACACGCCGCGGCCCGCCGTGCCGTTGGCGCCACCGTCACTTATCAGATCGTAGCGTTGCTCGTAGGGCGTGGGGTTGGCCGGAAAGATACGCCGCGGCGTGCTGTCGTCGAAAACACTGGCGGCACTGAAGTTGGGGCCGTGATGGCAGGTGATGCAGCCGAATGACTGGAACAACGCCATACCGCGCAGTTGCGCCGGCGTCAGCGCCCCCGGCTCACCGCGCACGAAACGATCATAGGCCGAGTCCGGCGTAATCAATGTCCGCTCATAGGCCGCGATGGCCTCGACGATGCGGTCGAGGGTGATGGGTGCGGCGGCACCAAAGGCGACAGCGAAGGCATCGCGGTACTGCATCCGGCTGCGCACCCTCTCCTCCACCGCGGCCGGTGACGGCATGCCCATTTCCAGTGGATTGAGCAGCGGTCCCCGGGCCTGCTCCTCCAGCGAGGCGGCGCGCCCGTCCCAGAACAGCAATGACTGGAACGCCGCATTCCAGACCGTCGGCGCGTTGCGGTTCCCGATGTGGCCGTCAATGCCGCGGGATGTCGCTCGACCGTCGGTACCGGCCATGCCGTCCACATCATGACAGGAGGCGCAGGATACGGTGCCGTCACGGGACAGCGCCGGGTCAAAGAACAGTTGTCTGCCCAGGGCGACCTTGGCCGGTGTGGCCGGATTATGGGGCGGCATCGGCGCCTGCTCGGGCAAGGCCTGCCAGCGGTAGCCCGGCTGAGTCGCCGCTGCAGCGGAACTGCGGTAGCGTTTGTCCAGTGCCAGCCAGACGTAATGCGGCCGCCCGCTCATCACCGGTGCCGGAGCGGCGCGCGGCGCGGGTACATTGGATGCCAGCAATGGCGCGATGGTGTACTGCGGAAAGTTGATCAGGGTAACGATGATCAACAGCTTGATGACAAAAGCCAGCACGCCCGACCCCAGCGCGGCGGCCAGCAACCAGCGCTTGCGCCCGGCCAGGCGTACTGTCGGCCCCAATTCGAGGTGGACCATGGCCAGCAACAGCAGTACACCGGCCATCACCGCGCCCAGACCAAAGACCAGCACATCGAAGATACCGTGATTCATCGGCCCTCCCATCCCTGCCCGCCGCAGCACGGAAGTGCTGCGGTGGAGAAGGTTCAGGCCGCGCTGCGGCGGAAGAAGGTGTCGCCCGGCGTGGCCGTGGTCACCTCGGTGATGTTATCGAAGGGCAGGCCGACGCGGGCATGGGCGCGGCGCACCGCCTCGGCATCCGGTGCCATGGTGAAGCAGAAGGCGCGGCCTTGCGCATACCCCACGTGCACGCGCAACGGGACCACGCCTTCGTCGTAACAGGCGCGCTCGTACTGTGCGAAGAAGCCTTCGAATTGTTCCGGTGTCAGACCGGCGGGAAAGGTGTTGCGGGATACATCATGGGTGTCGATAAAGAACTTCATGGCCTGCATGGCAATCTCCCTCGTCGTGATTGAGTGTCACGAGGGAAAATTACTGCCGCCCGTCGCAGGCGGTATGTAGCAAAAGTTACACAGGCGGCGCTCGGGCGGATCAGGCCAGACTGATCTTGCTGGTGTCGATCTGCGCCGGCTCCACCTTCTCCGGCTCTTTGAGGATGACGCCCGGTTCGGCCATGGTCAGCGCGCTGACGTCCACCTGCAATGCCTCCACCTCGCTGGGCGGGACCAGCTGCACGCCGGGCTCGGCCATGGACAGGGCGCTGACATCGACCTTGAGTTCGGCGGTCGCCGCGGGCTGGATGATGGTCTCGCCCACCGCCCCCATGCTGAGATGGGAGATATCCACCTGCAACGGCGGCACCTCTTCCGGCTCCTTGATGATCACCCCCGGCTCGGCCAGGGTGGCGTTCAAACCGCCAGCCGGTGCGGCGGCCACGGGTGCCGCTGCCGGTGCCGTGCCGGCTGCCGGCGCGGCGGGGGCCTGTTGTGCAGCCGCGGGAGCCGCAGCAGCAAGGTCGACCACCTGACAGATCGCCCCCGCCTGCAACAAGGCCTGCTGGTACTTCTTCGCCGTCGCCTCGTCGATCCCCTTCTTGATGGTCACCGGCTTGCCGCAGAACATCGGCGTGATGCGGGCCAGCTCCACCTTGAACAGCTGGGAAAAATTGGCCTGCACCTGCTCAACCCTGGCGCCCTCGACCAGCTGGCCGGAAAAAATCACTGCAAATGTCGTGTTGCTCATCGGTTTGCCTCGTCTGCATCTGCGACGGTCGGAATCGTTCGGATAAGGGTAAATCCCAATGCCGACACGGTCAAAATCCACACTCGCCTTGGGCGCAATCCGCCGTATAATCCCGACACTGCCATGGACGGGATACTACCCCGTAGCCAGAGGCACAACAAATCCTGATGCGGCTTGAGTGACAAGGGAGGGCAAGGCGAGGGAATGCAGCCGGCCAGAGGCGTGATGATGCGGGCGATACTCATGCTGCTGGCATTTCAGCTGGTGGCCTGGTTCGGCACCGTGCCCTTCTACGACAGCCCGTCGCCCATCGTGCGCGGCCCGGTCCTGCTCGGCGATCCGGACAATACCTGGGATGCGGCCCGGGCCCGGCAGCATGCTGCAAACCCACCCGCAGACAACCTCGGCCTCGCCACGCGCAGCTACTGGTGGGTGGCGGAGATAAAAAATCCCGGCACGGACACCGACTGGGTCGTGCATGTGGGCAACACCGCCATCGAAAGGGCAACGCTGTCGCTGTTCGATGACAGCCATCCGGTGTACCACGCATCGGCCGATCTGCTGGCCCTCGGCCGCAGCGGTGCGGCCGATTACACCATCGGCCACCACTTCCCCATCTATCTGCCGGCCGATGGCCGACGCACGGTGGTGCTGCATCTGGAAACCGATGTCGCCCACCGCGGCCTGATCTTCGTCAAGCCGGCCAGCATCGCCAATGCCGAATCGCGCTTTCACATGATCGCCATCTGGGCCGGTGCCGGTGCCATGGCCGCCCTCATCTGCTACAACCTGTTCCTCGGTCTCAGCCTGCGCCTGTCCACCTATCTGTATTACGTGGGTCACGCCAGCGGCCACCTCGTCTACCTGCTCACCGCGCTCGGCTTCCTCGGTGCCGGCATGCCCATCCTGCAGCGCTATCTGCTGCTGAACATTCCGGCCATTGCCCTGGCCGTGCTGGGCGGCGCACTGTTCGTCTACCACTTTCTGGAACTGCCGACGTTTGCACCGCGTCTGGCGCGCCTGTATCGCGCCTTCATCATCGCCCTGCTGCTGACACCGCTGGCGCTGTTCGTGCTGGAACCGCATGCCTTCCTGACCGTGATACGCATCAGCCATCTGCTGCTCACCGGACTGGTGCTGGCCGCAGTGCTCAGCGCCGTGGCCCACAACAAACCCGAATCGCGCTACATCCTCATCGGCTGGGGCGGCATGCTGGCGATGACCACCAAGGGCATGCTCGGCGTCATGGGGCTGACCGAACTCAGCATCGATGCCGGCGTATGGGGTGTGTGGGCCATCCTGTTCGAGATGTTCTTCCTCTCCCTGGCCCTGGCCGATCGGGTGCGGCGCCTGAGCCGCGAGAAGGAAGCGGCGCAGGCGGCCAATGCGGCCAAATCCACCTTCCTCGCCAACATGAGCCACGAGATCCGCACCCCGCTCAACGGCGTGCTGGGCATGGTCGACGTGCTGCGCGGCACGCCGCTCGATACCAAACAGCGCGAGTATCTCGATCACATCGGCCACAGCGGCACGGCACTGCTCACCCTGCTGGACGACATCCTTGATTACTCGCGGGTGGAGGCCGGCCGCATCCGGCTGGAGCGCAGCGACTTCGAGCTGCGCCCGCTGCTCGACGAGGCGGTGTTCCTGCTGTCGGCCCAGGCGCGCAAGAAGGGCCTGCAACTGCAACTGGAGGTCGATCCGCACCTGCCGCCGGTGGTGGCGGGAGATCCGGGACGACTGCGCCAGATTCTGCTCAACCTGCTCGGTAATGCCGTCAAGTTCACCGAGCGCGGCGAGGTGCGCCTGAGTGCGGAATGTCTGGAACAGGATGACGAAAACCACCGGCTGCGCTTCACCGTCAGCGACACCGGCATCGGCATGGATGCGCAGGCGCTGCAGCATTTGTTCGATCGTTTCCACCAGGCCGACAGTTCCATCGCCCGCCGCTACGGCGGCAGCGGCCTGGGCCTGGCCATTGCCCACGAGTTGGTACAGTTGATGGACGGCAGCATTCGCGTGGAGAGCGAACCCGGCCAGGGCAGTCGCTTCATGGTGGAAATGGTGCTGCCTGCAGGCGCGGCCCTGCCGCCGACGGTGGAAACGGCGGCCGATGTTGCGCTGCCGCCGCAGCGCATCCTGGTGGTGGACGACGATGCCATCAACCGCCTGGTCGCCACCGCCCTGTTGTCGCGCGACGGCCATCGGGTGGAGGCCGTCGACAACGGCCAGACCGCGCTCCGTCAGATTGCGCAGGAACACTACGACCTGGTGCTGATGGACCTCGGCATGCCCGACATGGACGGTCTGGAGGTGACGCGGCGCCTGCGCGCGGCGGGCGTCACGCTGCCGATCATCGGCCTCACCGCCCACGTGTTGCCCGAGCAGCAGCAGGCCTGCCTGCAGGCCGGGATGAATGCGGTGATCCACAAGCCGGTGCAGGCGGACAGACTGCGGCAACTGCTGGCCAGCGTGTTGCAGACTGCGGATACCGATCTCGCCGCCGCCCCTGCCGGCAGCTAGACGCGCCTACAGCCGCGCATACAGTTCCTGCACCCGCACCGGATCATCGGTCTCGATCCAGTCCACACCCAACTGCACCAGCCGCTGTACCACTGCGTCCTGATCCTCGTCGGGATAGCGCACATAGCGCGTATCGAGCGGAAAGGCCGTATAGGCCCCCACCAGCATGTTTCTGTCATGGAAGCGCGCCACCGTGTCGCTGTCGAGCAGTGTGTATTCGGCATCCACCAGGGTCGAGCCGATGGCCTTGCCCACGGCGTTGGCCTCCAGCACGAAATTGAGGAAGCTGAGGTCGTTCTGGTTGCCGGGGGCGCGGGCCAGCTCGGTGGCCAGTTCCGGAAAGCGCTGCAGCCACTCCCCCGCCGCATTGGCCATCATGCCGTCGTCGTAGGCGAAGCCGGAGTGCAGGCCGGGCAGTTCCTGCTCCAGGTAGTAGAGCATGAAGAAATCGAAGGAGGTGATGACCACCGAATCGGCGGCAGCGCAGCGGCGGATGACGCGTGCCACCTCGGTGCCGGTGTGGCGCCGCGCCCAGTCGGGCGCGTAGGCCTTCATTTCGATGTTCATCAGCAACCGGCCCTTGAATTCGTCCAGCACCTCCTCCAGCAGCGGGATACGCTCCTCCGTCGGGTACTCGACGACGCGGCCGCCGCCCATGTCGATGCGGCGGCGGATGCGCAGGCGCGCCACCTCATCCCAGGTCATCTGCGTGATGTTGCCCTTCACGCCGGTGAGGCGTTCGGTGTCCTCGTCATGGAACACGACGATCTTGCCGTCGCGGGTCTTGAACACGTCGAACTCCACGCCGTCGATGCCCAGCTCCAGTGCGCGGCGCAAACCGGAAAGCGTGTTTTCCTGATGCAGCAGCGGCACGCCGCGGTGGCCGAGGATCAGTGGACGCGTACGCTCCCCGAAAAAGCGGTTGGCCTCCGGGGACACGGCGCCGACGGCAGGTGCCGCGGGAATGTCGGGCAGGAACTCCGTCGCCACGCCGTCGAACATTTCGCGGCTCGCCCAGTACATGCTGTGATCGGAAAACGCCTTGAACAGATCGATGTCCGCATCCGTCGTGCCGATCCGGCGGTTGTCCACGCCCTCGTAGGCATCCAGGTGGCCGGAGACGAGGTCGCGATCGCAGTGATAATTCAGCCAGCGCACGTCGTCGAACACCGTCGCCGCCGGTTGCACGACCGGCGACTTCAGCTGCTGCTGTACCGTGGCGCTGCGCATGCCGTAGAAGTGCGGCAGCATGCCGGCGTAAACCTGCGCACAGCGCACATCCCAGGCGCTGCCGCGGCTTTCCGCCGTGGCCGTCGGCCAGAACACGAAGGCCACCTTGTCGAGGGGCGAGCCGAAGGTAACAAAGCCCTTGAGGCGGTCGCACTGCCGCTCGTCGAACAGGCCGCAGGCGGCATCGCGAGCCACCCGGCTGAGCGCGTCATAGGCCACCACGCTGCCGAGGGAATGACCCGCCACGATCACCCGCCCGTAGCCGGCGGACAGCAGCTGCTTGATGCGCGCCGTGCAACCGGCGAGGATCTCCGCCCGTTTGCTGTTGAGGCGCGCCTTGGGATCGATGGCCAGATAGGCCACCAGGTCGCCGAATACCTCCAGCACATATTTCCGGAGCAGCCGCGCACCGAGCCATTGCAGGGGGCGCTGTATGAAACCGGGGGCGATGCTCCACAAGCGATACAGGCCGATCAGCGGCAGGGCCAGCAGCGCCGACAGCCGGGTATTGCGATGGCGCAGCATGTAGTCCCAGGCGATCAGTTCCGCATCGGCCGGCTCTTTCGCCGCCTGGCGCCGCCGCAGTTCCCGTTGTCTGCTGTCGAAGTCATAAACCCGATACAGCGCGCGCACGCGCCGGATGGTGAGAAACACGAAGCCCGCCACATCGCTGGCGGCGACACTGCGCTGCAACTGCGGCTGGTAGTAGTACTCGAACAGATCCACCTGACGCCCGCCCGCCTCGAGTGACAGCGCGCTTTCCACGCCGTCGCCCAGCGCCACCAGCCGCCGCTGCATCCGCGGCTCGCCCGCCAGCGACTGCATGAGGCCGGCGGCGAAGGCCGCCAGGGTTGCGTATTTGTCGTGCTGGCCGATGCCGTGCACCACCAGAATGGCGGTCGCCCCGGCCGGCGTCCCTGTTGTCGTCTGTGACATGTGCCGCCTCCTTCGCTGTCCTTTTCCGCCCGCTACCTTACCCCGTTGCCGCAATAACCGGAATATTCATCGGGTTGAATGCGCGGCAATACATGAGTAATTTACTAAGCAATTACGCGGTGTCAGCACCGTACGGAGGAGCGTGGCCCATGCTGGAACTGCCTGGCGGAAGAGTCATCGACCTGTCCACGGAACGGTCCAAATACCATGCCTTGCGCCAGCCCGGCCTCGGGCCGGATGCCGAGCACCAGGCGCTCCATGCCCTGGTGGATGTCCTCTACCGCTATCGCGACGAGGACGGCACGCCGCGCGCGGGCTGGACCGAGTACGACTACGAGTTCTCCGGCCACACCCTGGACAGCGTGCGCCATGCCGATGACTGGAGCGCCGAGGAGAAGGCGGCGCTGGATCGCTGGGTACGCCAGGAACCCCAGCGCCGTCACATCGAAACCGCGCGCCGCCGCCTCATCGACAGCCAGCCGCATCTGTCGGCCAAGGTCTATTCCGCGCCGCGCCACCTCTATTCCCTGCTGCGCCGGCGCCTCGCCGCCCTGCCCCAGCCGCGGGCCAGCGCCGCGCAATGGCGCGCCACCCTCGCCAACATGACGCAGCACGGCGTGCGCGCCGAGGAACTGCACTGGTCGGGCCTGCCGGAGTTTCTGCGCCAGCTGCCGGCGGAGCGCATGCTGGACAAGGGAGAGCTGCTGCAGCGCCTGCAGTTCCGCCACATCCGCCTGGAACTCAGCACCGAGCAGATCTGGGGCGCCAACGGCGGCCTCAACTTCCGCGAGGTGGCACGGCGCATGCCGCATCAGGCGGTGTACCGCGCCGCGCTCAGGCTCGACGCCCACTGTCTGTGCGTGCAGCGCTACGTGGACTCCTGCTACAACTACCGCGTCGGCGTGGTGAAGACGCTGCACAACGGCCACCCCATGGCGCTGAACAAATACTGGTTCGCCCTCGACCCCTACGGCCGCGCCGTGCCCAACCCGGAGGCGGCGGAGGACGCCGCCTGCCGCCTGTTCTTCGACAGCAGCCTCGACGCCAAGCTTGCCGCCGATCGCCACGCGCGCGAACACTTCGACATCCGAAGCGGCGCCAGCAACCACACCCGCTATGACCATCTCACTCTGTTCGGCGGCCACGACTACCGCGAATGGCTGGTGACGCTGCCCGATCACCAGCGCATCTTTTTCGGCGGTCATTTCTACGATCACAACGTGCTGGTGCACATCCGTACCACCACCCGCAGCGACAGCGCCGGGCGCAAGCTGCTGTTCATCGAGGAGGTGCAGAGCGACTGGCACCAGAGCGGCCGCCGCGACGGCTACGACACCAGCTGGTGGGGCCAGGTGGCCGATGCGCCGTTCAAGAAGGAATGGGCGGCACTGGCCGCCAAGCTGATGCTGATCCACGCCAGCGAGAACGGCTACGCCGGCATCGCCTGGCCGCCGGGTGACATCCAGGAACTGCGCTACATGCGTGAGCTGACGCCCATCAAGCAGCATTACGACCGGGAAATTCCCCAGGCCCTCAACCGCCTCGGCCGGCCGTTCCGCTGCATGGTGGAAACCACCCTGATCGCCACGCGCGAACCGTGGCTCAACATGGAGCGGCGTCAGGACAAGTGGCGGGTGGCCGATGGTCAGGGCAAGTTCCAGACCCGCGCCCGCTTCCAGAGCCGCGACGAGGCCATGGCCGTGGTCGCCCGCCATTGCCGTGCCACCGAACTCCCGGTGCCGGCCTTCTATCTCAACGACGCGTTGCGCGCACAGATCGCCGGGCACGGCCTGCCGCTGTTCGGCGAGACCTACTGAGCACGGCATATGTCATCTTTTCCGTGACAGTGCCGGACTGTCACGGAACAATCCTGCCCACCCCTAGGCGACTGCCACGACCACGCGCTATGCTGGCCGCTGTCATCACGCTGCGGGGCCGTCACTCCATGAACGTCATCACCTACCAACTGAAGCTGGAAGACGGGCGCTCCTATGCCTTCGAGATCGACATCGATCGCCAGGCCGAAAGCTCGCTCACCGGCAGCCACGCCGCGTGGACGCAACTGGAAAACAACCGCTGCGCCAACTGTCCCCTCGACCCGGCGCAGGCCAGCTACTGCCCCGCTGCCGTGGATATCGAAGACATCGCCGCCCAGTTCGTGCAGACGCTGTCCATCCAGCGCGCCGATGTCTGGGTGCACACGCGCCAGCGCAGCTATTTCAAGAACACCGACTCGCAGACCTTTCTCAACTCCATCTTCGGCGTGATCATGGCCTCCAGCGCCTGTCCGATCCTCGCCCGCCTCAAGCCGCTGGCCTACTTCCATCTCCCCTTCGCCAATCTGGAAGAGACCTTCCACCGCCTGGTCGGCGCCTACCTGGTCAAACAATATCTCGGCCTGCGCGAAGGCGATGCCCAGCCGGACTGGGAGCTGAAGGGGCTGGAACAGCTCTACGCCGAACTGAAGACCGTCAACATCCACTTCATGAAACGCCTGCGCACCGCCTCGAAGGAGGATGCCAGCATCAACGCCCTGCAATCCTACGTCTCGCTCACCCACCTGGTCGGCATGGGCGTGGACGACGTGCTCGGCAAGATGCTGCCGCTGCTGCGCAAGGGCTTCTGACCGCGCCGTTTGCGGCATGACCCGGCCGGTAATGCGCCGGCCATATACGACGCCCCATCGCTGCGCCGCTCCCGCTTGCGGCATGACGTGTATATGTATACAGTACGCGTCGCATCCCTGTTTTCCGCTCCCAGGGGCGGAATCGAAAGGCAACTACCAGTAAGGAACCCTCCGACCATGGCTGTAATCGTCAGATACGCAAGCGACAAGGACCCCACCACCATGTTTGATAACCGCGCCGAGGCCGAGGCCTACGATGCCCGTCTGGAGCAGCAGGAAAATCTGGCCGAGCTGCTGGAACTGGCCGCCCGCGACGCCGGCATCACCCTGGCCACCGAGAGCACCCACCAGCTCGCCACGGCCCTGGTGGAGAACCACGGTCCGCGCCTGCTGGAGGTGGTGACCGGCAAGAAACCGCGCCAGAGCCAGCCGAAAAAGCCGGCAGCCGAAGCAGGAGCCTGAACCCGGTACCGTCCCTGCCTGCTGGCAGCGGACGGTGCCCGCGCCCTGCTATAGTTGTCCTGCGGGCACAAATCGCCAACAGGACAACCCCATGCGCTACCTGATCCCCCTGCTGTGCATTCTTTGCGGTAACGCTGTTGCAGCGGATGCCCCGCGCCACGGCTTCTGGGGCGCCATCGACGTCGGTATCGGCCGAGTGAGCCTGGACCCGCAGGTGGCTGCCGAGCGCGACACCACGCGTCTGAATCTCGCCCTCGCCGGCGGCTATACGCTGCATCCACAACTGCAACTGGGCATCGCCGCCGGCGGCTGGAGCATCAGGTCCGGCAACATCTGGGATCCATCGGATGGTGAGGGACTGTCCAGCCTCTTCGCGGTGGCGCGAATCTGGCCCGGCGCCGACTCGAAACTGTTTTTCAAACTCGCCGGCGGGCGTGTCACACACTGGAACAACGCGGCGGCCGCAGCCGACGGCAGTGGCTCTGCCTATGAGGTTGGCCTCGGCTATGAGGTTTTCCGCTATGCCGGCACGGAGACCCACTGGTATATCAACTACGCCAGCGGCAGCATCGACGACTACACGGCAGCGGATGGTGTCAAACAGGACGAGGATTTCTCCGCGCTCAGCACCGGCCTGACGCTGAGTTTCTAAAAGCCGTCGCCGACAGACCTGCCGCCACGACACGGGAAGATTCATGACTGCCGAACCGCAAGCCAGCGCACCGGCCAGGACCGGCTCCGGCTGGAAGATCACCGCCATCGTCCTGCTCACCATCATCCTGACCGTGGTCCTGACACTGTGGCTGGTGTATGCCATGGTGTTTCCCGCCGCGTTCAGCCCGGTGACACTGAATCCGCAGGAAAAGCAGGTGCTGGAACAGAAGCTGGCGCGCCTCGACACCACACGACATATGACGCCAGCCAGGCCGTCTGCGCTCACACCGGAGCGCTACTCGGAGGTTGCTGCCCGCCGCGAGATCGCCCTCAGCGAAAGGGAGCTCAATGCCCTGCTCGCCCGCGACCCCGACCTCGCCCAGCGTCTCGTCATCGACCTGTCCGACAATCTCGCCAGTGCCAAGCTGCTGGTCCCCCTCGACCCGGAGTTTCCCCTGCTCGGCGGCAAGACCGTCAAGCTCACCGCCGGCATGGAGATACGCTACGCCGACGGCCGCCCGGTGATGCGTCTTCAGGGTGTCAGCGTGTGGGGCGTGCCGCTGCCCAATGCCTGGCTCGGCAATCTGAAGAATGTCGATCTGGTGCGGGAATTCGGCAACGACCAGGGCTTCTGGCAGGCCTTTGCCGCCGGCGTGGCGGCGATGGAAGTGAGGGACGGCGAGCTGCGGCTGACGCTCAAGGAATGATGCAGGCCTGACAGGCGACACACCGTCCGTGGCGTGGGGCCGGCTTCAGGTGACCGTGTTCTCCGCCGTCAGTTCTCCGCCAGCGCCTTCTGAATCAGCGGCAGCAGCGGTTCCGGCAGCGTGATGCCACCGGACAGCACGAACTGGTGCGCACGCTCCGACATCTTCTTCCAGGTCTTGCGGATGATGTCGATCCACTTGGCCTCGTCGTACTCCGGATGCTTGCCGGCGAACTCCAGCATGTAGTGCTCGATGAAGGTCAGGCCGGCGACGTCTTCCAGCAGCTGGGTGTCGCGGTTGACCTTCAGCGCCCGCTTGCCCACCGCCTGTTTCACCCGCTCGATATCCTCCGCAGCGCAACCTGCCTGCGCCATCAATGCCGCAGCAGTCTCCGCATGGAACTTGTAGAGATGGGTGCGCCATTGCAGATAGCCGTTGCGATCCATGGGATAGTCGCTGCGCGGCGACTTCCAGCGCTGGATGTGTTGCGCGCGTATCGCCAACCGCTGCGCCTCATCGGCATCCGGCGTGTAACGCTGCAGGATGTCGGACATGCGCTGGGAATACAGCAGTTCCTTCGCCCATTCCTTGCCGTCTGCCGTTTCGGTATTGGGATCGTCGGCATTGGCTGCATCGATGAGAGCGACCGCACGCTCGTAGGCTGGTGTCTGCGGCGACATGGGTAGTCCTTCCTGATGGGATAGCAAAGGATTCTAATGGCGCCGGGTGCGCGTTGCCAGCCCGCGGCCCGTTCAGCCTGGTTTCAGCTCCGCCCCGTAGGATGTCTCGCCATGACACACATTGCGGAGGGTTTATGTTCGACAAGGCACTGAAACAGGTTCTGTTCGGGCTGTTGTTCATGATGGCCCTCACCCTCGCCTATGGCACCTTCTACGATCGCGGTTTTGCCCCCAGCCTTGCCGGCGTCGTGGGATTGGGTGACGACGGGCACCACGGCAGGCACGAGGAGCACCATCATGACTAGGCGCAGGATGCCATCGGCCTTCGATCTGCTGCTGCTCTGGCACGGCCTGTTCGCCGGCGCATACACCGTTGCCTATCTCACTGCCGAGGGCGCTCCCGCCCTGCATGAGTTTTCCGGATACGTCGCCCTGGGGCTGCTGGCCCTGCGTTTCATGGTCGCCCGCCTCGCCGGTCAGCGCGCCCCCTGGGCCCTGCCCGTGCCACGCGCGGCTATGTGGAAAAACTTTGCCCGCCAGCTGCTCACCGGCCGGCTCGGCGCACTGCTCGGACGCACACCTTTCGCACCGCTCTCGGGACTGCTGATCCTGGGCGTCATGATCCTGGTGTCACTCAGCGGTCTGGCGGCGGACTGGTGGAAATGGGAGGACCTGCACGAGGGGATGGCCGAGGGCTCCCTGCTGCTGGTGCTGGTCCACATTGCCATCGTGTCCTTTGCGCCGCTGCTGCGCCGCCTCGCTGCCAAGCGTGATGATGATGCCCGACTGGCCCCTGTGGCGCTGATGGCGTCCGGCAGCGAAAGACATGGTCGCAGCCCTGCCAGTCAGGCATGATGGGAACATGGCGGGCGTAGCCATTCGTGCCGCCGCATGACAATTTCCCGCGAGGTGCCGATGAACAGGCAAGAAGTCGAGCTGTTGAGCAAAGAGGTCGAGATGCTGATGAATGAGCGGGCAAACCTGCTGCGCGTGGTGGGTGCGGCGGCCGTGCTGGTCACCAACACCGATGCCCAGACCCTGCCGCCCGGGGCAGTGAATGCCGCCGAGGTCCTGTCGGAGATGCTGAACGCCCTGCCCGAGGAGACCCTGAAGGACGCGCTCGATGCCGTCCATGCCGAACCGGATATGTCCTAGGGCCTGTGCGCCCTGCTCCGGCACTCACTAGAACCGCTCCCGTTCCCCCAGATAGCGCCACTGCCCCGGCGGCAGCTCCGCCATCGGCAGGCGGCCGATACGGATACGTTTCATCGCCACCACCTGCAGCCCGACCTGCCCGCACATGAAACGGAGCTGGCCCGGCTGCGGATTCTTGAGGGCGAAGCGCAACCGGTTTTCGCTCTGCCAGCTCACCTTGATGGCCGGCAATGCCCGGCCGGCGAACTGCAGGCCATGCTGCAACAGCTCCAGCCCGTCGGGCGCGATGGTGCCGGCCACTTCGACCACATACTCCTGCTCCACCGGCCGCTCAGCGTCGCCGAGCCGGCGGACCACGCGCCGATCCTGTGTGAATACCGCCAGCCCCGACGCTCCCTCCTGCAAGGGCAAGACCGCGGTCAGTCGTGCAAAGTGACTGCGCAACACGCGTCTGGGCGTCGGGTCATCGGCGACATGCGTTTCCGGCGTCATCTGCCTTGCCGCCTCCGCTTCGTTGCTATCGGCCGCCTGGTGCAGCAACAGGGTGACGGGCTCCTGTGGCTCGGCCCGGGCCTGCGGGTCGAGTTCAACCGTCTGCTCATCCCCCACCCGGTACTGCGGCTCGTCCACCGGCACACCATCGACGCGCACCCAGCCGCCGGTGATGTACAGCTCCGCCTCCCGGCGCGAGCAGGGCAGCATGTGGGCCAGGCGTTTGGCTAGGCGGACAGTTTCAGGCATGGGCGGAGTCCCGGCGGGTGATGGCCCTATTGTAACCGGCAGCCTGCCCCGGCAGGCGTGGCGGGCGGATAAAATGCCGGTGTGAAAATTTGGCGTTGACAGATGCGGGCAACCCGTTAGAATTGCGCGCCTCTCAAGCGGGAATAGCTCAGTTGGTAGAGCACAACCTTGCCAAGGTTGGGGTCGCGAGTTCGAGTCTCGTTTCCCGCTCCATTCATAATTCGGCGCCGGGGTATTTCCTTTCCCCCACCCCACACGCGCCCACACAGAAACAGCGGTCCCCGACGCACCAACCCTGGCGCGATCGCGCCCCGGTTGCGCATCCCTTGGGTCACTTGACAGCCTATAGGCGAATGTTTATCAAGTAGCTTGGGCTAGACATCCCGGACGAAGCCATTTTCGTTGCGCGGCCGCGCGTAGTTATCTATCAGCCTGTATGTCGCTCTCCCAGCCCGGGGCGACCTTTCTGCGGCAGCTGAGCACATATCCAGGTTCACCCAAAAACTGTAGGAATATGGGCCATGAACAACAAAGTGCGCCGCACCATCGTTTCCGCTATCTGTTTGTTTTCCGGCATGATTGTTCCGGCGTACGCGTCTGCCGACGCTATCAGTGTCGCACTCGCCAACTCCACCTGCGATGCAATGCATAAGGTCGGCACGCTGTATGAGCAGCGGAGCGGCCATCAAATCAACTACCAATGCAAGTCTTCGGGGCTGCTGGCCAAAGGCCTCACAGGCGGAGCGATAGCTGCCGACATCTATGTCGCGGCAAACAAGGAATGGATGGATTACATGATTGCGGAAGGGCTGGTCGAGCCAGCGCAGGTAACCCAACCCTGGGGCAACGAGCTGGTCGTGGTGGCGGCGAAAAACAGCTCACTGGCGGCCAGTGCATGGTCCGACCTCGCCTCCCCCAAAATCGACACCATCCTGATCGGCGACCCTGGCACGGCACCGTTCGGGCGCTATGCCAAGGATGCAATGCAGCACACGGCCCTGTGGGAGCAGGTCAAAAGCAAGATCACCACCAAAAAACATATCACGCTGCTGGCCGAAGCCATGGCAAAGGCCAACAGCTCGACGGTCGGCATCATGTTCCGCAGCAACGTCAACGAAAACCATAGAGTCTTGTTCAACGTCGACGAGCGCTGGCATGAACCGATTCACTATTACGTCGCGCCTTTGAAGAGCGCTGCCGGGAAGCGCGCCGTGTCCGACCTGCTGCATTTCATGCAAGACGAGGAAGCACGCAGGATCTTCCAGGCCGACGGCTTCCGGGTATATGCCCGCTAGCGTCACCACCCGTCTGCTGCAACGGCTGCAGAACAGGCCGTTGTCCCAGCAGCTGATCGCTCCCATGTTGCTGGTGGGCGGCATCTGCCTGCTTGCTGCCGTGTATTCGGCGTTTATGCTGCAGGCATCGGTCCGCGAGCTTGGCGCCGTATACGCATCTACCGACCGCCGACTGCAGGTCATCGAGATTATCGAGTCCAATGTCACATCCATCAGGGCATTGGGCCTGCGCCATCTGGCCACTGAGCAATACAAGGCCATGCAGTTGATTCATTCCGAACTGACCAGTGTTGCCCAGGCATTGAATCGTGACATCGCCGAAGTGTCGGCCGCCGGCTATTCCGACGACCCGGAATTCATCGAAGGCAGCAGACACCTGGTGGCCGCCATCAAGGCATACCTGGAACAGGTTGAAGAAAGCATCAGGCTGAGCGAGGATTTTGAAAAGGAAAATGCCTTTATCAAACTGACCGCAAGCGACAACGACCACCTTCCTTCGGTAACCGAAAACCTGCGCAGAATGAAGCGGCACGCATCCGAGAACGTCATGCTGCTGCGCCAGCAACTGGCGGATGATGCGGCAAGGAATCTCAATGCAACGATCACCTATGGCATTGCCGGCGTCGGCCTGCTGATTCTTATCTCGCTGTTCATCATGCGCCGGGTGACCCTGCGCATAGCTCACCTGCTGCGATGGACTGGCGAGGTTTCGCGAGGCCGCCTGGATGCGCCGCTGCCGATCGACACTGAAGATGAAGTTGGCAACCTGACTCGCGCCATGAAAGACATGGCTGACAACATAAAACAGGCGCACGATGCGCTGCATGGCGCAAAACGCCAGGCCGAACAGGCAGCAGATGAACTGCGCCTCTATGCCAACGCCTTCGACAGCAGCGGCGAGGCCATGCTTATCACCGACAAGGACAATCGTATTGTCAACGTGAATGCGGCCTTCACCATTCAGACCGGCTACGCGCCGGATGAAGTCATCGGCAAAGACCCCCGCATATTCGCCAGCGGTAACACGCCGGCGGGCGTTTATCATGAGATGTGGCGTGCCCTGGTGGAAAAGAACTTCTGGCAGGGGGAGTTATGGGATCGCAAAAGAAGCGGCGAAGTCTACCCGAAATGGATACGAATTTCTGCGATTCGAGGCCCTGCGGGTGATGTGCTTTTTTATATAGCCAGCTTTACCGACATCACAGATCGAAAAGAGGCCGAAGCCAGAATCGAGCATCTGGCACACCATGACATCCTGACAGGCCTGCACAACAGATTCAGCATGGAGGTGCGGCTTGAGCAGGCGATTGCCAGTGCGCGGCGTGAGCAGCAGCGCATTGCCGTTCTATTCATTGATCTGGACAGATTCAAGAACATAAATGACACGCTGGGCCATCAGGTTGGCGACAAGCTTCTGATAGAGGTCGCCGGGCGACTCAGGGAATCCGTGCGTGACAGTGACGTGGTGTCGCGAATAGGCGGCGATGAGTTCGTCATTGTGCTTGCCACAATCAGGGACAACTCCCATGCGGCCATTGTCGCAGAAAGCATCACGCAGAAACTGTCAGCCCCCTACCATATCGATGGCCACACAATCACCACCACTCCAAGCATCGGCATCAGCGTCTTTCCTGATGACGGCAGCGTTTGCAATGATCTTATGCGGGCGGCAGACGTGGCCATGTACCATGCGAAGGAACATGGCCGCAGCAACTATCATTACTTCAATGAAGCCATGCTCATGGTTGCCAATGAGCGCCTGCGGATCGAGCATGAGTTGCGTTCGGCGATAGCTGGAGGCCAGCTCGAGCTGCATTACCAGCCGCAGGTGCGCGCCAGCGATGAGCGAATTGTAGCCATGGAAGCATTGGTGCGCTGGAATCATCCCAAGGATGGCCTGATATACCCGGACAGCTTTATCGCCATCGCCGAAGAGTCCGGCATCATATTTGACCTTGGACGTTGGGTTATCGATGCCGCCTGCCGCCAACTCGTCGCCTGGTGGGCGCTTGGCCTCCGCCACCATAAAGTCGCGCTCAATCTGTCTGCCCGTCAGTTGCAGTCCGAAACACTCAGCGACGACATTGAATCCATCCTGAAACAACACGGGGTGGACGGCGATTACCTTGAAATCGAAGTGACAGAAACGGCGGCGATGAACGATCCGGCGCTCGCAGCCGCGCAATTGAACGCCCTGCGCCGCCTTGGCATCAGCATCGCCATCGATGATTTTGGCACGGGCTACTCATCACTGGGCTACTTGAAGCAATTACCTATCAACACCCTGAAACTCGACCGAAGTTTTGTAGGCGATATTGAACATGACCCGAACGATGCCGAGATATGCAGCGCCACTGTCGCCCTGGCACACAATCTGGGGCTGAAGATTGTGGCCGAGGGTGTGGAAACACCAGCGCAACGGGACTTTCTCGTACGCCTCAATTACGACTATCTACAAGGCTATCTCTATAGCAAGGCACTGCCCGCGGATGAGATTTCCGCATTGCTGCGCTCAACAGATTGCACTCCGGGCAGCGAAAGCTAGACGTTACGCAGCAACGCCGCTCAAATCCCATATAATCCATACCTTGCCCCGGCCTGCTGCGCGCAGGCACACAGACAGGATGAATCATGGCTGGTGGAATTTTTGCGATACTCGATGACGTGGCGATGCTCCTCGATGACGCCGCGATGATGAGCAAGGTGGCGGCGAAAAAAACCGCCGGCATCCTGGGCGACGACCTGGCGGTGAACGCGGAGAAGGCGACCGGATTTCACGCCGGTCGCGAGCTGCCGGTGATCTGGGCCATCACCAAGGGCTCTTTCATCAACAAGCTGATCATCCTGCCCATCGCCCTCCTGCTCAGTGCCTACCTGCCCGGCCTCATCGTGCCGATTCTGCTCATCGGCGGCGCCTATCTCTGTTATGAGGGCGTCGAGAAGGTCTACGAGATGTTTGCCGGCCATCACGACAAGACCATCGCCGCGCGCGAGACCGACAACCGGCAGGACCTGCTGCAGCGCGAGGCCGCCAAGATCAAGGCGGCGATACGCACCGACTTCATCCTCTCCATCGAGATCATCGTCATCGCCCTCGGCACCGTAGTGGAAAAATCGATGCCGACGCAGATCATGGTGGTCAGCTTCATCGCCCTCCTCGCCACCGTCGGCGTCTACGGCCTGGTCGCCCTGCTGGTGCGCATGGATGATGCCGGCCTTCATCTCATCACCCGGGCCGGCACGAGCACCGGCCTGGGTGCCCGCAGCCTGAAGGCCCTCGGCCAGCTTCTCGTCGCCGCCATGCCCCGGGTGATCCGCCTGCTCGGCGTGGTCGGCACCATTGCCATGCTGCTGGTCGGCGGTGGCATGTATGTCCACAACATCACCGCCGTGCATCATCTGCTCGACGCCCTGCCCGCGCTCCTCGGCGAACTGCTGGCCGGGCTGGTGGTGGGGGGGGGCGTCATCGGTGGCGTGCACCTGTTGCAGAAGTTCAGGGACAAGATCGCGACGGTCGCAGGCTGATGGCGTCGGCAATCGGATATCGCCGGTGGTGTCCGGTATGAGTCACGGCACCAGGAATATCGCCCAACCGGCCAGCGCCAGCACCAGAACAATCATCAGCAACTCACCATAAACCCAGGCGGGAACCTGTGCGTGCCTGAGCAGGCACCTGCCATCCATCACCAGCAGCACGGCGGGGAGCAGAAAAATCAGCACCGGTGCCCAGTGACCGGCCTCCCCGCGCCACGACTGTCCAGGCACCGCGTCCCGTGCCAGCCAGTAGGCGCCGAGCCACAGCAGGACGGCCAGCGCCAGCAACAGGCCCAGCCCGGCCGCGATCCGGCCCAGCAGGCGGCGCAGACGGGATGCATCCGCGGGCAGCGCCGTCATGGCTGGTGGCTAGCGAACGTTGTCACGGCCATGTACTCCCCCTGAATCGCCCTGTCCACCGACCCCGTCTCCCCCGGAGAGATGACTGGGATGAGGACTGACATGGCTGTCACTTCGGAACAGTGACTCAACCATTGCTCGGCCTTGCCACCGCGGCCAGCAGCTCCGCCTGGCCGGGCTCGGCAAAGACAAACTCCGGCGCCTGCTCCCGCGCCCAGCGCACCACCTCGCTCGCCCGGGCATATTTGCGCCGGGCGATATACTCGGTGATGAGCAGCCGCGCCAGACAGAAGACAGCCCGCGACGGCTGCCAGGTCTGCATCTCGCGGTAGATCTCCTCGTACAGTTCGATGGCATGGCAGTATTCGTCATAGCGGCTCAGCAGCAGGTTGATGGCCTGCGCGTCATTGCCGACATCGACCGCCCGATAGATCTGCTGCATGAAACCGGCGAAGTCGCGCCGGGCCGCCAGTTCACGGTCGGCCTGCAGGCTGTGCGGATTTTTTGCCTGGTACGAACTCAGAACGCCGGTATCGACGCGCCGGCTGCGGCGATACGCGACCTCGTCGTCCACCTCGTCCTGGATATCCCGCTTGCGGTCGGCAAACCAGAGGCGGCCCAGCAGATAGCCCGCCACGCCGCCGAACACATGCGCCACGAAATTCGTGCTGGAAGTACCGTCGTCGGTCACCATGTACCAGGCATCCCAACCGATGTACCAGGCCGCCAGCACCGCGGCCGGGATATGGAAGTTGCGGATCAGGTGCATAATCCAGACAAAGGTACGGATACGGACCCGGGGAAGCAGATAGGCCGACATCCCGATCATGCCCGTCACCACGCCGGAGAACCCCAGTGCCGGCAGCGGCGGCATGCCGGACAGGTGCACGGCGAGGAAATAGGCGACGTCGGCCGCCAGCGCAATCACCACCATCGCCAGGGCGAAACGCAGGCGGCTGCCGATGACCATCTCCAGGGCCGGCGCGAAGGCAAAGAAGAAGATCATGTTGCCGATCAGGTGCGCCCAGCTGCCATGGGCCAGCGACGAGGTAATGGCGCGCCAGGGATTGAAAGACAGCGGATCGGTCATCAACGCCGCATCGAGGCTGCGCGGCAGTTGCGAACGAACCTGTTCGTAATGCATAAACAGCTCGTCGATCTGGGCCCGGCCGCGCTCAACCGCGCCCGCATCGCGCCAGGCCTGCGTCTCCGCCAGCATCTGCTCACGGAAGCGCTCCTTCTCCGGCCGGGCATGCACGACGGCCAGTATCCACTGGCAGTAGTCCGCATCGTTCTGCAGCAGCGTCGCCGTTTCGGCGTCATCGTGCACCTCGGCACAATACGCGGCCAGTACGCGCTCGACTGCCGCCTTGTTGCGGTCCTGGGCGAAATAGATGGCCGTGCACAACACCATCAGGCCGAGCACCAGCCAGGGCATGCGCCCCCAGCCGACGTCGGCACTATGCGGAAGGATGATGAACATGCCGGGCCCGGGTCAGAATGCCGTCATTCAGGAAGGCAAAAAAATCCCCGCGGCCCGGAGGAACCGCAGGGACTTTCTTCAGCACCATGCACGATATGCGACTACTTCTGTATGGACTCGATGAACTCACTGACGAAATACACGTCCTCGGGCGTCAGGCTGTCCTTCAGCAGCGGCATCTTGTGCTCCTTGGTACCGGTACTGTGGCGGCCGATGACCGCCTTAAGTACACGCTCGGTCACGCTACCCTTGTTCTGCTTGTTCAGCGTGGTCAGGTCAGCCGGCGTCACCTTGAGGAAATCGACCAGATGGCCCTTGCCGTCGGCATTCTCGCCATGGCAATGGAGACAGCGTTGGGCAAACACGTTGCGGCCCTTGTCCAGCACATCACCCCCTGCATCCACCGCCATCACGGCGCCGCTTCCGCTCAGGGCCGCGAAGAAAACCATTGTTGTTGTCGCTTTTTTGAACATCACCATTCTCCTCTTGGTCGGTAAACCTTTCTGCTCGCCGATGCAGTCAAAGCCACACCATGCCCCTGCGATATACATTCTTATGCCTCAAGCATAAGTCAGCGCGAATCTTTGGAAAAGGGGATGGCGGGACAAAATTCTGGCCGGCCGCCATAGTCCGGATGCTCCCGGCCAAAACCTCGTTCCAGGCACAGGCATTGCGCTGCGCGGGAGGGCAATGGGCTACATCCCTGCCCTGCGCCGGCATGTCAGTCGGCGCAGCGGCAACCGTCGAAGCGCCGCGGAATCCCGGCCCGCGCCGGCGGCCTGATGCCGCGGCATATCCCGTACCCGCGCCCCGGATAGAGATCACCCTTCACGGCACCATGAGCCGCGTCCTATCGGACAACGATCGCCGCACCGGCTACCGCCACGGTGAACTCAATACCATCAGCACACATGGTCGCACGCGCCTAGGAATACCGATGGTCGTGTTCGTGGCAACAATGAATGGACTGCCCCAATCGGGACAAATGCCATAAGCCGAATACCTGCAATCAGCCCGCAAGACCGCTCACCATTCGCAACCAGGAGACGACCATCATTTCTGCGCGCGGACAGGAGCGCGCATGAAACAACCCGGGACCGCTGAGGATCGAAATCTCAAAGACCTTCCGATTGGAGGAGTTGATTACACGTCAATTCATTCATCTCCGTTTGTTCCCTTGCAGCACTGGACGACATGTCGTGGCACGCCCGGCGGATTGATGCGAGCCAAGAGCGCCATGTGCCAGCGGCTTGTGGAGAAGAAAATCGACATCGCCAGCTCATGTGGTCTGCGGCGCCAGATGATCACACCCGGGACATAGAGGAGGATGACTGTCACGACAGCCATCCAACGACAAACAACCGTTTGCCGACCACTCTTGATTTGGTCTTATTAAAAATAAATAACTGCAAGCAGTGCATTAACAAAATATACGCGACCAAAAAATGAATTCGGTTTATTGTGCGCGCGGCCGAGTAACACCCACATTCATCAGAGCCGCACACAAGTCATGAGCGAATTCAAAAACACCATCTCAAGTTTGCTAATCAGCAAAAAATACTGGTTTGTTCACTTCTGGATCGTGTCCCTGATATCGATTGCCGGCCTGCTCTATATGGGTGGCGAGACCTATATGGGGGCACCGCCGGTGCCTGACTTCAGGTCAGTCGACGGCGAGAAGATCGTCTCGGCCGAGGAGATCATGGCCGGCCAGATGCTGTTTCATACGCGCGGCCTGATGAATTACGGTTCATTCTGGGGCGACGGCGCCGAGCGCGGGCCGGATTTCACCGCCGAATCGCTGCATGCCATGACGGTAGCGATGAAGGCGTATTATGCCGAGCAGATCAAGCCGGGATCGGTCACCCCCAGCGACCACCTGAACCAGTGGCGGTTTGCCATTCCCGATTACGACCTGAGCGCCATCGAGGCGAGGATCAGAAAAGAGCTTCACCGCAACAGCCATGACGCCGACAGCAATGTCGTCATCATCAACGAGGCCCAGGTGCATGGCATCCGCTATCTGAACGCGTACTACACGCGGATGTTTACCGACGGCGCGTTTCCCGAGGCGTTTCACCCGCTCAACTACATCTCCGACCCGCAGCAGCTCAGGCAACTGGCGGCCTTCTTCTACTGGGGCAGCTGGGTGGCGAGCGCGGATCGCCCCGGCAACAACTACAGCTACACATCCAACTGGCCCTACGACCCCGCCGCCGGCAACACCCCGCCGACCTCGCTGATGATGTGGAGCTTCATCTCCATCTTCGTCCTGTTTCTCGGCATCATGCTGGTGCTGTATGTCTACGGCCAGATGAAGGCCATGCCGGGCTCGCCGTTCCAGAGTGCGGTAACCAGCCCCCAGCTGTTGACCACCCCCGACCTGGAAAAGGGCTTTGTCCTGCCGACGCAGCGGGCGACCTACAAATTCTTCGCCCTGGCGATGGCGATGTTCGGCCTGCAGGTCGCGGCCGGCATCCTCGGCGCGATGGATTTTGCCAATCCCTTCGCCCACAGGATCGCCAATGTCCTGCCGTTCAACATCCTGCGCAGCTACCACACCCTGCTGCAGATCTTCTGGTTCTTCATGTGCTGGGTGGGCTACACCATCTTCTTCCTGCCGCGCCTGGCGGAGATACCACGGCACCAGGAGTCGCTCGTCAATCTGCTGTTCCTGATCTGCGTCGTCGTTGGCCTCGGCGGTGTCGTCGGCATCTACCTCGGCCAGTCCGGTGCATTGACCGGCAGCGCCGCGATCTGGTTCGGCAGCCAGGGCTGGGAGTTCATGGAGCTGGGGCGCTTCTTCCAGATCCTGCTGCTGGCGGGCTTCGCCCTGTGGATCTTCATCATCTATCGCGGCGTGAAGCCGTGGGTGACGAAAAAGACCTTCTGGTCGATCCCCGCCTGGCTGTTGTGGGGCAGCGGCATCATGGTGTTCTTCCTCTTCTTCGGCCTGTTCGCCACCGTCGATTCCAACTGGGCGGTGGCCGATTACTGGCGCTGGATGGTGGTGCACATGTGGGTGGAGGTCACCTTCGAGGTATTCACCACGGTCATCGTCGGTTACATCCTGGTGCAGATGGGTCTGGTCACCCGCGCCATGGCCGAAAAGACCATCTATCTGGCCGTGATGCTGTTCCTGATCACCGCCACCATCGGCGTGGCCCACAACTTCTACTGGATCGCCAAGCCGACCAGCGTCATCGCCCTGGGCAGCGTCTTCTCCACCCTGCAGATATTGCCGCTGCTGCTGCTGACGCTGGACGCCTGGCAAATGCGCAAGGAAGGCAACGGCGCCTATGCCAACCAGCAGAACGGCCAGCAGCGGTTCGTCATGGAAGGCGTCTGGCTGTTCATCCTGGCGGTCAACTTCTGGAACATCTTCGGTGCCGGCGTGCTCGGCTCGCTGATCAACCTGCCCATCGTCAACTACTTCGAACATGCCACTTACCTGACGGGCAACCATGCCCACGCCGCCATGTTCGGCGTCAAGGGCAACATCGCCCTCGCCGGCGTGCTGTTCTGCTGCCAGCATCTGTTCCGAACCGAAAGCTGGAATCCCGGGATCATCCGCCTCGCCTTCTGGAGCCTGAACATCGGCGTCGCCCTGATGATGTTCCTCGATCTGTTCCCGGCCGGGCTGTACCAGCTCTCCGTGGTCCTGGACGACGGCTTCTGGCACGCACGATCGCAGCAGATCATCACCGGCCCGGTGTTCCAGACCCTGACCTACTTCCGCTCGCTGGGCGGCATCGTCTTCGTGGTCGGCGTCGTCGCACTGATCTGGTTCGTCCTCTCCCGCGCGACGAAACTGAAGCCCGAGATGGGTTCGCAGGAAGAGGCAGTCGAAGGCCACGGCAAATGGGCGGAAGAGTCGGCCTGAGTTATCGGGTTTTAAGCACGATGTGTAGAGGTAGGTCCCCTCTCCCTGGAGGAGGGGGGGAACCATGTTAGGAACTAACCCATGATTCGGCAGTGAGAAGCATCATCCCGGTAGATATGCTGCGTTTTGTCAAAACGCGCACCACGAATGCGTCATGCACAAACGCGCATCTGCCCGGTTGTCGCGTGCGAGTTGTTGCAGATCAATTGCCGTCACCCTCTCCCCTGCTAGGATCGCCGCACACCCTACACCCATGATCACGTATACGAGGTAGCCACATGACCCATCCGCAGCGCAATCTTGATGCCGTATCCAGCCCGTTCAATCTCGACAACAACGACCTCTATCAGCGCTGGCGCGATCAGAAGCTTCAGGGCTATCCCACGACACTGGGCGAGCTGCTGGTGGAGATCAACGACCCGCGCACGCTGACCGACAGCGAGTTCGCAGCGCTGCAACAGCGCTGCCGCAAGACCAACATGGCGCTGTACGCCAGCAAGACCGGCACCGACCCCGATCCGGAGATCCCGCTGTCCATGGGGCGCCGCTTCGGCCTGCAGAGCATCAACAAGAACTGGCTGGCCGACGAGACCGGCCTCACCTCACTCACCGTGCGCAACGAAGGCGTGCGCCAGAACTACATCCCCTACACCAACCGCGCCATCAACTGGCATACCGACGGCTACTACAACGCCGCCAACCGTCAGATCCACGCCCTCAACCTGCATGTGGTGATGCAGGCCGCCAGCGGCGGCGAGAACCAGCTGATGGACCACGAGATCGCCTACATCCTGCTGCGCGAGAAGAACCCCGACTACATTCGCGCCCTGATGGGCCCCAAGGCCATGACCATCCCGGCGCGCATCGACGAGGGCGGCACCGTAGCCCGTCCGGAAGAGCCCGGCCCGGTGTTCGTCATCATGCCCTCGGGCGATCTGCACATGCGCTACACCATCCGCGTCAACAACGTGATGTGGGCCGACGATCCCCTGAGCCGCGAGGCCCTCGCCTATCTGCAGGAGATCCTCAACAACCCGTCGCCCTACATCTACCGCGGCCGCCTCGAGTCGGGCATGGGCCTGGTCAGCAACAACGTCCTGCACGACCGCGCCGCCTTCACCGACGACGCCACCCACAAGCGCCACTACTACCGCGCCCGCTATTTCGACCGCCTGGCCGGCACCGGCATCGCGGACGTATATCAGCTGTAAGTTGGCGGCATAAACAGAAAACAGGGCGCCCGAGGCGCCCTGTTTTTTTCAACCGGGGACAGACCCTGACGGATCCCCACGAATTTTCTAACCACAAAACGCATGTGCCTCACGAAGGCTGTTCCGCGCGGCGACAATATCTCGTGCGGCAACAGACATCCCGCCACCTCGGGCAATTCGAACACCGAGGAAGACAAAAGAAAGCACGCGCCGATGCGTCACGGTGTTTGCTTGGTACTTCAGGTGCAATTTTCGTTGGTATGCCACCTTACCGAATAGCCAGGCGATGAACACGGCGAGCGCGGCAATCAGCAGAAGTACCGTGTAGCGCTCTTTGGATTTCGATAGCGACATATCCAAGCCCAAACCATAGCGCTCGTCTTTGGTATCACGAAAGCCTTCCTCGATTTGCATGCGTTTACGGTAGGTGGCTATCACTAACCCGGTGAGGGTGTCACCCGCAGGCAATGAAGTGGCGAGAAGCCACGGCTCACTCTCTCGTGCTGCATTGACGCGGCTTTTCCTCGATCGGGCACGATGGCCATGTGCGGTCCTGTCTACGCGCCCTTTGGGAGGACTCTTCAAGCCATACAGCGAGCAGGGCAACCGACTGCTTTCGGCGAGAAGGAAATTCCCAAGGTAAGTCGCCTTATTGCGTGGCAACAACGCAGCCACCTTTGTACAACAGACCCACGCCTCTTCGCCCGAACGTGTTAATTTTGTTGTTCCCCGAATTCGACCTAGCCAGTCCCAGCCCTTCGCTTCTACAGCCCGAAACCAGGGATTCTTGAAGCCGCCATCTGTAACGATGATCGGACGACACTCCGTTGGCACAAGCCCTTGCAAGGTGTCCAGGAACTGGCCTTGGACCTCCCCGTTTCCAACCAGCGATTCGGGGTGCACCTCTTGGCAAAGAGGCAACCCACGGCCGAGTGAGGGAAGGTAAGCCGAGAGCAGATGCAACGAGTTATCTTCCTTCAACGGTGACCAATCAATGAGGATGATGGGCCTTTCCTGCCCCTTCAGGCGCCACATGGCCATGGCCCCGTATACGTCCATTGCCTCAGCTTGCAGCTTGTTGTTCCCGATAAGCCGGTCCATGCGTTTGATGCCGTTTTTCTCGCTGGTCGCCCTCACGACGCGTCCTAGCCCCGTAACCGACAGGCAGCGCGCGATCATGGCCGCTTCTACTGCCGCTTTCAGCGCATCAAGCCGTGCCTTATGCATCCATTGACA
>JBFLWM010000039.1:0-24650 GCA_040755915.1 Pseudomonadota bacterium
GCCAAACGCGGCCAAAAGGCCGCAGGGATGAGCAAATACCGGCCTTGCCGGTGCGATTCGGCGCGTGATGACTCGCTGGGAGCGACGATTTTCTCATGGTTGGTTACTTATTCAGAGCATCCCTAACAATCGCGTGAACTCGGACGACCAAAAGCGGCGCCGCTTCGCTCTGCCACTTTCGGCCGCCGGTTACGCGAAGCGTTGGGCGGGGGAGGTCTGGCGGTGATACGGCGAGCTACTCTCAAAATTGTTGCGTTAGTAGCAGCCCTTGGCTGCGGTTGCTCAAGCGTAGCCGCTGAGCAGCCGCCCATCATGGCTCACGGCTGGGGGGCGGTCACAGTAGGAATGTCCTTAACTGCGGCCGAGGCGGCCCTGGGAGAGCCACTTGTCGAGACCGATCCAGGCCTGGATGGCTGCTTCTACGTGGAGCCAGTAAGCCGACCGGGCGTCGAATTCATGGTGCTCGTTGATGTCATCGTGCGGATTGAGTCGACGAAGGCAAGTGTCGGCGCGACCAGCGGAATCCGGCTTGGGGATCCAATCTCAAAGATCATTGCCGTGTTCGAGGAAGCTAAGGTTGGGCCCAACCACTACTTGGATGGCTGGCGGGACGTATTCATCGCAGATGCGTCCGGCAAGTACGGCCTGCTCTTCGAGGTAGATGATGAAGATAGGATCGTTGGGATTCGGGGTGGTGACCTTCGGTATGTCGGCATGGTGGAGCGCTGTGCGTGAGCTACCGTGCGTGAAGAGGGGCCCAAGAAAAGGGTGCCCAACAAGCAGGTGGAGAGCGACGGGCCTTTCCGGCCCGAATAATCGGGGACGTACCACGGTTTCCGATCTGCCCACATAAATCCTTCGCCCTCGCTACCCCATCTCCTCCGCAACAACCGTCCGGTTTCTGCCGCTTTCCTTGGCGCGATAGAGCGCCGCGTCGGCGCGTGTCAGCGGCGCGTCGATGCGGCTGTCCGTGGGCAGTATTTCGGCGATGCCGATGCTGACGGTCAGGGGGATGGTTGTGCCGTCTTCCAGCATGAGCGACGCGGCGGCGATGGTGTCGCGCAGGCGTTCGGCGGTGACGCGCGCCTCGGCGGGGCCGATGCCGGGGAGCAGGATGGCGAATTCCTCGCCGCCGATGCGGCCGGGGATGTCGATCTTGCGGATGTTGTCGCGCATCAGTTTCGCCACGTGGCGCAGGACGGCGTCGCCCGCGGCGTGGCCGTGGGTGTCGTTGACCTTCTTGAAGTGGTCCAGGTCAATAATCGGGGACGTACCACGGTTTCTAAAATAATCGGGGACGTACCACGGTTTCCTAAAATAATCGGGGACGTACCACGGTTTCCGATCTGCCCACATAAATCCCTCGCCCTCGCTACCCCATCTCCTCCGCAACAACCGTCCGGTTTCTGCCGCTTTCCTTGGCGCGATAGAGCGCCGCGTCGGCGCGTGTCAGCGGCGCGTCGATGCGGCTGTCCGTGGGTAGTATTTCGGCGATGCCGATGCTGACGGTCAGGGGGATGGTTGTGCCGTCTTCCTGCATGAGCGACGCGGCGGCGATGGTGTCGCGCAGGCGTTCGGCGGTGACGCGCGCCTCGGCGGGGCCGATGCCGGGGAGCAGGATGGCGAATTCCTCGCCGCCGATGCGGCCGGGGATGTCGATCTTGCGGATGTTGTCGCGCATCAGTTTCGCCACGTGGCGCAGGACGGCGTCGCCCGCAGCGTGGCCGTGGGTGTCGTTGACCTTCTTGAAGTGGTCCAGGTCGAGCATCATCACCGAGGCGCAGGGGGTGACGGCACGATCGAGGCGCGCCAGCTGTTCTTCCAGCCGGGTGAGGAAATGGCGCCGGTTGGGCAGGCCGGTGAGGGCGTCGGTGGTGGCCATCTCCTTGAGTTCGCGTTCCATGCGCTTGCGGTCGGTGACGTCGATGATGATGGAGTAGAGCAGGCGCTGGCTGTCGATATCGAGCGGCCCGGAGTAGACCTCGACATCGCGGAGTTCGCCGCTGGCGAGGCGGTGGCGGAAGTTGAAGTGGTTGCGGTTCTCGCTGCGTGCCCGTTCCATCTCGGCCCTGATGTCTTCCGGCGCCAGGGTGTTGATGTCGGTTATCTTCCTGATGCGCAGCTGGTCGATGTCGTAGCCGTAGTAGGCGCCGGCGGCCTTGTTGGCGTCGATGATGCGGCCGTCTGCCGGATCGATGAGCAGATTGGGCAGGCGGGATTTCTGGAAGAAGATGCGATAGCGTTCCTCGCTGGCCTTCAGTGCGCGGGACAGGGTGGCCTCGGCCTCGGCCGCGTCCAGGCGCTGGCGATGCCACAGGGTGCTGAGGAATGCCAGAGTGACGGCCAGGGCCAGAGCCACGGTGCCGCCGGTGGTGAGGGCGAGGTGGTTCAGTTCGGCCAGCGCCTCCTCTTCATCCATCTTGGCGATCAGGTGCCAGGGGGTGCCGGGCACGGCCCGCCCGGCAAACAACGTGCGCACGCCGCGGTAGTCGATGCCGGTCGTGGTGACCGGCTGGGCGCCGGCCCGGATACTGATGGCGGCGGGCAGTTCTTCCGTGACCACTTGCCGGCGCATATTGAAGGCGGTGTCCGGGTGGTGGCGCAATGCGTTGAGAAATACGATTTCTTCGCCCTCGCGGCGGACCAGCACCAATTCGCCGGTGGCGCTGGGGCGTGGCCAGCGCTGGATATGTGGGTAGAGATGGGTTTCGGGCCGCAGGCCGACGAAGAGCACGCCGATGGCGCGGCGATCGGTGTCGGTGGCGATGAAGATGGGGGCGACGTGGCCCAGGCGGATGGAACCGTCTTCCTTGTGCAGGTGCAGGTCGATCATTCTGACCGTGCCGCTGTCCACGGCCTCTTTGGCGAGTTGCCGCATTTCCGGCATCTGCGGCATGACGTCGCCTGCGCCGAGCAGACGGGTGCCGTCCAGATCAAGCAATTCGGCGCTGGCGAAATCGTAGGACTCACGGAAATTGTGCAGAAAGCCGAGCAGGCGCTCCTCCGCGGTCTTGTCGCGGTCGAGTTTCCATTGCGCCAGGGCGTTGGCGATGGTGGGATTGCCGCTGGCCGAGGCGACATTGGCACGGCGTTCGGCCAGCCATTCGGTGATGATGCCGACCTTCAGCTCCGCTACCGCCTCCATGTCGTCGAGATGGACCCGCTTGAGATGGGCGGCCTGCAGGCCATAGGCCACCAGACCGATGGCAAGGATCGCCAGGCTCAGCAGCAGAAAGATCAGGGCCAGGGTGCGGGTTTGCTTGTCGGGCAGCATGGATGGATATCCGGGTCATTCAGCGCGTTCCCTTACAGATGATAGTGGTCCCCCGCGGGATTGCCCATAGCGTGGACGTTCATTTCCGCTGCCGCTGCCAGCGGACGTATTTTGGTGCACAATGGGCGGCACAGTCCCTGTCATGAGAAAGCCATGTCCCGTTTGCGTCTCGCTGTATTTCTTTTGCTGTTCAGCGCATGTCTGCCGTTGCAGGCCGAGGAGCTGCATGCCGCGCTCTACTTTCAGCGTGACGAGATGACGCTGCGCAGCGGCGCGGCGGATGTGGATACGCGGGTGGGACGGATCGGTTTCACCCTGACCAGCCGCTACAGCGACTATCTGGAGGGCAGTCTGGAGATCGCCCACGCCAGCGTGACGCAGGACGGCAATCCGGCAACGCAGGGGATGAATCCGGCGGGCGAGTTTTTCGGCGTGGCGCTGCGCGCCTGGCCGCTGCGCAGCGAATATCTGGACCTCTGGCTGGGGGCGGATTACGGCCTGTTGACGGTATCCGGCAGCAACAACGGCCAGTCGACCGAGCTGGACTGGGATGATGCCGGTGTGTCGGCGGGGCTGGTGCTGCATGCAGGCCGCATCGACCTGCTGGCCGGTGCGCGCCATGCCGATCTCCGCGGCGACGAGGTGGCCAGCGGCACGTTGAGTTACACGCGCAGCCTGAAGCTGGAGGACAAGACCACGTATTGGGGCGGGGCGGATTTTTACGTGGATAAAACCGGCACCATCGGCGTGCTGGCCTACGGCGGCGGACGCGACGGCTTCATGCTGCGGTTTGCGCGGAGTTTCTAGCCGCTTGCAGGGGGCGCGATGATGGGCACGCTGCGCTTTGCCCATCCTACGGTGCGATGTGTCTCCTGGCCGGATGAAGCCGGCCCTGCAACGGGAGGAATGGGACCAGCGCGATGATGGGCACGCTGCGCTTTGCCCATCCTACGGTGCGATGTGTCTCCTGGCCGGATGAAGCCGGCCCTGCAACGGGGAAGAAGGGACCGTCATCATTTCCCTGCCACCTCTCAAACCCCCACTCCGGGCAGATAGCTGTCCAGCAGTTGCAGGTAGTTGGCGCGGGCGTAGGCGGAGGCCGAGGTGTCGCCGGCGTGGCGCTGGCTGAGCATGCCCTTGAGCTGATCCACCGATTCGTACGGACTTTCCTCCAGCCATTCCTCCATGCCGCGCAGGATGTCGGCGAGACGGCGCGGGCCGTGCAGCAGCAGGGTGCTGCACAGGTGCACCACGTCGGCACCGGCGAGCAGCATCTTCAGGGCATCGGTGTGGGTGTGCACGCCGCCGGTGGCGGCGAGGGTGAGTTTCACCTGGCCGTGCAGGATCGCTATCCAGCGCATGGCGAGCAGGGACTCGGCGGAGGTGGAGAGGTGCAGCTGCGGCGCGACGCGCAGGCTGTCGAGGTCGATGTCCGGCTGGTAGAAGCGGTTGAACAGGCTGACGCCGCTGGCGCCGGCCTGTTCCAGACGGCGCACCATGTTGGCCACCGAACTGAACTGCGGCGACAGCTTCATGGCGATGGGGAGGCTGACGTGCTGGCGCAGTTCGGTGAGCAGGTCCACGTAACGCTGTTCCACTTCGGCGCCGCTTGTTTCCGGATCGGCTGCGACGTGGTAGACGTTCAGCTCCAGGGCATCGGCGCCGGCCTCCTGCAAGGCCTTGCCGTAATCGATCCAGCCGCCGGGGGTGATGCCGTTGAGGCTGGCGACCACCGGGATCTCCAGGCTTTGTTTCAGGCGCTGCAGCTGTTCCAGATAGCGCTCATGCTTGGAGGGCATGTCGCCGTGCATGGGCAGAAAACTGGTGGCCTCGGCATGACCCAGGCTCTGGTTGTGCAGAAAGACGTCCATGATGTCATGGTCGTGCAGCAGTTCCTCCTCGAACAGCGAATACATCACCAGCGCCGCGGCGCCGGCATCCTCCAGCCGTCTGGCGGCATCGAGGCTGCGCGACAGCGGCGAGGCGGAGGGCACCAGCGGGTTTTTCAGTTCCAGGCCGAGATAGGTGGTGCGCAGGGTCATGATCACTCCTTCGCCTTGTCAGTCTTGATGTCGTCCGGTTTCGCGTAGCTCAGCTCCGCCAGCTGGCGGTAGTGCTGGAAGTTGCTGAGGGCGTGTTTCTGCGCCTGGCCGAGGAACTGTTCCGCCGCCTCCGGATGGCTGCGCCACAGCATGTTGAAGCGCGTCTCCTGGGTGACGAATTCACGGTAGGCGATGGACGGTTCCTTGGAATCCAGTTGCAGCGGATTTTCCTGCTGCGGCAGGCGGCGCGGGTCGTAGCGGAACAGCGGCCAGTGGCCGCTGCGCACGGCACGGTCCTGCATGGCGTGGTTCTGCAGCATGTCGGTGCCCCAGGCGGTGCAGGGACTGTAGGCGATGATGATCGAGACGCCGGGATACGACTCGGCCTCCAGGAAGGCCTTGAGGGTTTGCACGTCCTTGGCACCGTAGGCCACCTGGGCGACATAGACGTTGCCGTAGGCCATGGCGATCATCGCCAGATCCTTCTTCGGCGTCGGCTTGCCGCCGGCGGAGAACTTGGCCACCGCGCCGCGCGGCGTTGCCTTGGAGGTTTGGCCGCCGGTGTTGGAATACACCTCGGTATCCAGTACCAGGATATTGACGTCGCGGCCGGAGGCCAGCACATGGTCGAGGCCGCCGAAGCCGATGTCGTAGGCCCAGCCGTCGCCGCCGACGATCCACACGCTCTTCTTCACCAGACTGTCGGCCAGGGCGTCGAGCTGGCGCGCATCGGGGCGGTCGATCTTCTTGAGCCGTTCGCGCAGCGCGGCGATTCGCTCGCGCTGTTCGTGGATGCCGGCCTCATCTTCCTGCGCGGCGGCGAGGATCGCCGTCACCAGATCCTCGCCGATGTGGGCGGCGAGGGCCTTGAGCAGTTCGGCGGCATATTCGCGCTGCTTGTCGATGGCGACGCGCATGCCGAGGCCGAACTCGGCGTTATCCTCGAACAGCGAGTTGTTCCAGGCCGGGCCGCGGCCGTTGGCATCCTGCGCCCACGGCGTGGTGGGCAGGTTGCCGCCGTAGATCGAGGAGCAGCCGGTGGCGTTGGCGACCAGCATGCGATCACCGAACAGCTGCGAGGCGAGACGCAGGTAGGGCGTCTCGCCGCAGCCGGAGCAGGCGCCGGAGAATTCGAACAGCGGTTGCAACAGCATGGCGCTCTTCATCACCGTGTTGCGCACCTCGCGCCGATCGAATTCGGGCAGGCCGAGGAAGTAGTCGAAGTTGGCGCGCTCCTGTTCGCGCAGCGGCGGCTGCGGTGCCATGTTGAGGGCGCGGCGGCCGGGATTTTCCTTGTCCTTCACCGGGCAGATGTCGACGCACAGGCCGCAGCCGGTGCAGTCTTCCGGCGCCACCTGATAGACGATGTGGGCGCCCTCGGGGAACTCCTTGCCCTTGAGGGCCATGTGTTTGAATCCGGCGGGTGCGTCGGCGGCATGGGCCGGATCGAACAGCTTGCTGCGGATGGCGGCATGCGGGCAGACGAAGGGGCACTTGCCGCAGGCGATGCACAGCTTCTCGTCCCACACGGGAATTTCCAGCGCGATGTTGCGTTTCTCCCAGCGCGTGGTGCCGGTGGGCCAGGTGCCGTCGGCGGAGATGGCGGAGACCGGCAGTTCGTCGCCGCGCCCGGCCATCATTACGGCGGTTACCTTCTGCACGAACTCCGGCGCATTGGCGGCCACCACCGGCGGCCGCTCGAACACCGAGGTGACCTTGCCCGGCACGGCCACCTCGTGCAGGTTGGCGATGGCGGCGTCGATGGCGCGGTAATTGAGTTCCACCACCTTCTGGCCCTTCTTGCCATAGGTCTTGTCCACCGCCTGCTTGATGGCGGCGATGGCCTCGTCGCGCGGCAGCAGGCCGGAGATGGCGAAGTGACAGGTCTGCATGATGGTGTTGATGCGCTGGCGCATGCCGGCGTCCTGCGCCACCTTGTAGGCGTCGATGACGAAGAAGCGGATGTTCTTGTCGATGATCTGCTGCTGCATGCGTCGCGGCAGGGTATTCCACGCCTCGTCGGGCGCGGCGCCGGTGTTGAGCAGGAACACCGCATTGGGTGCCGCCTTGTCCAGCATGTCGTAGCGTTCCAGGAATACGGTCTGGTGGCAGCCGATGAACTGCGCCTCGTCGTCGCCGATGAGGTAGCTGGAGCGGATCGGCTGCTTGCCGAAGCGCAGGTGCGAGACGGTGACGGCACCGGACTTCTTCGAGTCGTAGACGAAGTAGCCCTGGGCGTGGAGCTCGGTGGCCTCGCCGATGATCTTGATGGTGTTCTTGTTGGCGCTCACCGTGCCGTCGGAGCCGAGGCCGTAGAACAGCGCGCAGTTCACCGCGCGTGCCGCATCGGTGCGGAAGCCTGCGTCCCATGCCAGGCTGGTGTGGGTGACATCGTCGTTGATGCCGATGGTGAAGCCGTTGCGCGGCTGTTCCTTCTGCAGCTCGTCGAACACCGCCTTGATCATCCCCGGCGTGAATTCCTTGGAGGACAGGCCGTAGCGGCCGCCGACGATGCGCGGCAGGGTGGCGAAACGCGACTGACCGCCGGCATAGGACTGCGCCACGGCGGCAAGCACGTCCTTGTACAGCGGCTCGCCGTCGGCACCGGGTTCCTTGGTGCGGTCCAGCACGGCGATGCGCTGCACGCAGGCGGGCAGGGCGGCGAGCAGGGCAGTGGGATCGAACGGGCGGTACAGCCGCACCTTGAGCAGGCCGACCTTTTCGCCATGGGCCAGCAGATGCTCGACGGTCTCGTGCGCCGCCTCGGCGCCGGAGCCCATCAGCACGATGACCCGCTCGGCATCGGCGGCGCCGACGTAGTCGAACAGATGATACTGGCGGCCGGTGAGCTCGGCGAAGTGGTTCATTACCGTCTGCACGATGACCGGCATCTGCTGGTAGGCGCCGTTGACGCTCTCGCGGCCCTGGAAATACACATCCGGATTCTGCGAGCTGCCGCGCAGCACCGGATGCTCCGGGTTGAGGGCGCGGGCGCGGTGCGCCTGCACCAGTTCATCGCTGATCAGTGCACGCACCACGCTGCGATCGATGGCCTCGATCTTCGCCACCTCGTGCGAGGTGCGGAAGCCGTCGAAGAAATGCAGGATCGGCACGCGTGACTCCAGCGTCGCTGCCTGGGCGATGAGCGCCATGTCCATCGCCTCCTGCACGGAGTTGGCGCACAGCATGGCAAAGCCGGTGCCGCGCGTGGCCATCACGTCGGAGTGGTCGCAGAAGATGGACAGCGCCTGCGCCGCCAGGGAGCGCGCCGCCACGTGCAGGACCATCGGCGTCAGCTCGCCGGCGATCTTGTACATGTTGGGGATCATCAGCAGCAGGCCCTGCGAGGCGGTGAAGGTGGTGCACAGCGCGCCGGCCTGCAGGGCGCCGTGCAGCGCACCGGCGGCACCGCCCTCGCTCTGCATCTCGATCACCGAGGGGACGGTGCCCCACAGATTCTTGCGTCCCTGCGCCGACCATTCGTCGGCGTGCTCGCCCATGGGTGAGGCGGGGGTGATGGGATAGATGGCGATGACTTCGTTGGTGAGATGGGCAATGGTGGCGGCGGCCTCATTGCCGTCGATGGTGACCATACGGTGCATCGTGTCCTCCGTTGTTGTGCGGGCCGTTGTTTCCGGTCCTGCGTCCTAGCATAGCCCAGATCGGCGGTATTACCTCATCGGTCGCGGATGCGATCCGCTCCTACGGCCCGCGTCCCATGCAAGGGCGCGCAGCATGCGCGATGGAGCGGTGGCTCCGTCCGGCGGCGTATCGCGGATGCCATCCGCTCCTACGGGGAACCGCAGCCCTGGCGCAGGAGCGAATCGTATTCGCGACAGCCGGAGCCTCGATGCTCAATGCACACCCATCAACACCTTGATGTGCGCCGCGGCGCTGCGGCCGAGGGCGTTCATCACGTAACCGCCCTCCAGCGCCGAGACCACGCGGCTGGCGCAGTGCACGGCGGCCACCTCCATGATGCGTTCGGTGACCCAGGCGAAGTCGGTGTCGAGCAGGTTGAGTCCGGACATGTCGTCTTCGAAGTGGGCGTCGAAGCCGGCGGAGACGAGGATCAACTGCGGTTTGAAGCGGTCCAGCGCGGGCAGCCACTGTTCCGTCACGGCCTGCTGGAATTCCTCGCTGTAGGCACCGTTGCGCAGCTTGCTGTGGATCAGGTTGGGGCGTTCGGCCAGCGGGCTGTCCGGATAGAAGGGGTGCTGGAAGCTGGAGCAGTACAGCACGCGCGGGTCATCCTTGAAGATGTCCTCGATGCCATTACCGTGGTGGGCGTCGAAGTCGAGGATGGCGACGCGCTCCAGGCCATGCTGCGCCAGGGCATGGGCGGCGCCGACGGCAACGTTGTTGAAGAAGCAGAAGCCCATGGCGCGATGGCGCTCGGCGTGGTGGCCGGGTGGGCGGATGGCACAGAAGGCGGTTTCCATCTCGCCGCTCATGACGAGGTCGACACCGAGGACGGCGGCGCCGGCGGCATGCAGGGCGGCGTCCAGGGTGTGCGGGGCGAGCCAGGTGTCCGGGTCGAGCATCACCGCTGCCTGGCCGGGCTGCGGGGCGCGGGCGAACAGATCGTCCACATAGCCGCTGTCATGGACGCGCAACAATTGTTCACGCTCGGCGCGCGGTGCGTCGTAATGACGCAGCAACGGCATCAGCTGCGAGGCGACCAGGCGATCCTCGATGGCATGCAGTCGTTCCGGGCTTTCCGGGTGGAAGTCGCCCATGTTGTGTAGCAGACAATCACGGTGGGAAATGTAGGCAGTGCGCATCAGGATTTCCGGCTGGGGCTATCGGTTCAAGGTATCACCGGCATCGACATCTGGCTACCGTGCAATTCGTTGTCGGCGAGGCAGATTTGTGGTGATCAACTGTGGTTAAATGAATGCTGAACCTTGCATGGAGAGAAACCGGGGACTGTCATGGGACAACACTATCTGAAGCGGCTGTTCGAACCCAAATCCGTGGTTATTTTCGGTGCCAGCGATCGCCCGGATGCGGTCGGTGCGCTGGTGTTCAAGAACATGCTGGAGAGCGGTTTCAAGGGCGACGTCTATCCCATCAACCCCAAGCGCGACACCGTGCAGGGGCAGAAGGCCTATCCCTCGCTGGAGGCGCTGGGCAAGACCATCGACCTGGCGGTGATTACCACGCCGGCACCGACCATCCCGGCCATCATCGAGGACTGCGGCCAGCACGGCGTCAAGGCGGCGGTGATCATCTCCGCCGGCTTCCGCGAGGTGGGGCCGCAGGGCATGAAACTGGAGAAGGCGGTGCTGGAGAATGCGCGCCGCTACGGCATCCGCTTCATCGGTCCCAACTGTCTCGGCATCATGCGCCCGGACATCGGCCTCGATGTCACCTTCAACAAGGGCGGCGCCAAGCCCGGCAACGTGGCCCTGGTATCGCAGTCCGGCGCCATCTGCACCGCCATCCTCGACTGGGCGGCGCCCAACGGCATCGGCTTTTCCGCCGTCGTCTCCACCGGCATCTCCGCCGACCTCGATTTCGGCGACGTGCTCGACTATCTGGTCAATGACCCCAAGACCGACAGCATCCTGCTGTACATCGAGGGCATCCACAATTCGCGCACCTTCATGAGCGCGGTGCGTGCCGCCTCGCGCGTCAAGCCGGTGCTGGCGCTGAAGGTGGGCCGCCATGCCATCGGCTCCAAGGCGGCGATGTCCCATACCGGCGCCCTGGCTGGTGCCGACGATGTGTTCGATGCGGCGCTGCGCCGCGCCGGTGCGGTGCGCGGCATGCGCATCGGCCATCTGTTCTCCAATGCCAGCACGCTCGATGCGGGATTCCGCGCCAAGGGTGAGCGGCTGTGCATCCTGACCAACGGCGGCGGCCCGGGCGTGATGGCCTCGGACCGCGCCGCCGACCTGGGCATTCCGCTGGCGGAACTGTCCGAGGCGACCGTCGCCCGCCTCAACGAGGCCTTGCCGCCGACCTGGTCGCACGGCAACCCGGTGGACGTCATCGGTGATGCCACCGCGGAACGCTATTCGGCCGCGGTGGATGCCTGCCTGGCCGATCCTGGCGTCGATGGCCTGCTGGTGATCCTGACGCCGCAGGCGATGACGGCCCCCAACGAGGTGGCTGCTGCGGTGGGGGCCATCGCCCGCCAGCACAAGAAACCGGTGCTGTGTTCCTGGATGGGACAGACCCAGGTGGCAGAGGGTCGCGCCACGCTGGTGGAGGCGGGCCTGCCCATCTTCCACACCCCGGAGGCGGCGGTGGAGGCCTTTGCCTCGCTGACGGCCTACTACCGCAACCAGCAACTGCTGCTGCAGGCGCCGGGCCCCATCTGGCAGAGCGTGCCGCCGGACGTGGAGGGTGCGCGCCTGATCATCGAGGGTGCCCTGGCGGAGGGGCGCAAGGTGCTGTCGGAGAGCGAGTCCAAGGCCATCCTCGGCTGCTTCCACATCCCCTCGGCGCGGGCGGTGGTGGTGCGCTCGCCCAACGAGGCGCTGGTGCAGGCGGCCTCCATGGGCCTGCCGGTGGCGATGAAGATCAACTCGCCGGACATCACCCACAAATCCGATTCCGGCGGCGTGCGCCTCGGCATCAACACAGCGCAGGGCGTGCGCAGCGCCTACAACGACATCGTCACCGCCGTGCGGCGCAATCGCCCCGAGGCGCGCATCGACGGCATCACCGTCGAGCCGATGCTGCAGCGGCCCAATGGCCGCGAGCTGCTGGTGGGCATTTCCACCGACGCCGTGTTCGGCCCGGTGATCACCTTCGGTGCCGGCGGCATCACCGTCGAGGTGATGGGTGACCGCGCGGTGATGCTGCCGCCGCTCAACCGCTTCCTGGCCAAGGACCTGATCCAGCGCACCAAGGTGGCGAAGATGCTGGCGGCCTTCCGCCACATGCCGGCGGCGGACATGATGGCGCTGGAGAATGTGCTGCTGCGCGTTTCCGAGATCGCCTGCGAGCTGCCCTGGGTCAAGGAACTGGACATCAACCCGCTCATCGTCGACGACACTGGCGCCATCGCCGTGGACGCGCGCGTGGTGGTGGACTATCACAACGCCACCCACGAGCGCTACGACCACATGGCGATCTATCCCTATCCGAACCAGCTGGTCAGCCGCTGGCAGCTGCCCGACGGCACCGACCTGGTGATCCGTCCGATCCGGCCGGAGGATGCGGAGATCGAGCAGGAGTTCGTGCGCAAGCTGTCGGACCAGACCAAGTATTTCCGCTTCATGCAGACCATCGACGAGCTGACCCCGGCGATGCTGGCCCGCTTCACGCAGATCGACTACGACCGCGAAATGGCCTTCATCGCAGTGGTGGAGAAGGAAGGCGGTGAGGAGGAGATCGGCGTGTCGCGCTATGTCACCAACCCCGATCGCACCACCTGCGAGTTTGCCGTGGTGGTGGCGGACGGCTGGCAGCGCAAGGGCATCGCCCATCGCCTGATGGATTCCCTGATCGAAACGGCACGCCTGCGCGGCCTGCGCACCATGGAGGGCGAGGTGCTGGCCAATAACCACGACATGCTGTCCTTCGTGCGCGCGCTGGGTTTCTCGGTCAGCACCAGCGTGGAAGACCCGGGCATCAAGTACGTGTGCAAGGAGCTTTGATCTGAACATACGCGCGGGCGCGCGATCGGGAGAGCGCGGGATCGTTGGTACGCTGCCGTGGTGTGACGTAGCCGCCTGGCGGTCTTCACGCTCTCCCGGGCGTGCGCCCGCGTGTTCCCGCGGCCTCACCCCATGAACTTCGTTTTCTATTTCCTCGTTGCCGCCGCGTTCGGCACCGCCGCCTGGCACCAATTGCGCTGGGCGGGCGAGGGCAGCGCGCCGATGGATGCGCTGTCGGCGGCAATGGTGGAGTCGGCCGCGGGCTCGGTGGAGCTGGCCCTCGGGCTGGTGGGCGTGATGACGCTGTTCCTCGGCCTGATGAAGGTGGCCGAGGCGGGCGGGCTGCTGGTGATCATCGCGCGTCTGATCCGGCCGCTGATGGTGCGGCTGTTTCCCTCGGTGCCGGCGGAGCATCCGGCCATGGGGGCGATGATCCTGAATCTCTCCGCCAATGCCCTGGGCCTGGGCAATGCCGCCACGCCTTTCGGCATCCGCGCCATGCAGGAGCTGGAACGCCTCAACACCCGGCCCGGCACCGCCACCGACGCCATGGTGCTGTTCCTCGCCATCAACACCTCCAGCGTGACCCTGCTGCCCACCGGCGTCATCGCCCTGCGCGCGGCGGCGGGCTCCGCCGACCCGGCGGGCATCCTGCCCACCACGCTGTTCGCCACCTTCTGCGCCACCGCGGCGGCGATCATTGCCGCCTTTGCCTACCGGCGTTTCTTCCCGCTCGACAGGGGGAGCACAGCGGAGATTCCCGCGCCTGCAGCCGCGGCGGATGAGGCGCTGCCGGCCGAGGCCGGCGAGGCCTATCCGCTGTGGGTGTCCATGCTGGCGCTGGGCACGCTGCTGGCGCTGATCCCGCTCAGCGTCCTGTACGGCCGCGTCATTGCGCCGTGGATCCTGCCCGGCCTGATGCTGGGCTTTCTCACCTTCGGGCTGCTGCGGCGGGTGCGCATCTACGAGGTGTTCGTGGAGGGGGCGAAGGAGGGCTTTCAGGTCGCCATCCGCATCATTCCCTATCTGGTGGCGATCCTGGTGGCGGTGGCGATGCTGCGCGCCAGCGGGGCGCTGGAGGCGGCGGTCAGCGTGCTCGCCCCCTGGACCGGCGCCGTCGGTCTGCCGGCGGAGGCCCTGCCCATGGCGCTGTTGCGTCCCCTGTCCGGTTCGGGCGCCTACGGTGTGCTGGCATCGATCATCAACGACCCGGCCATCGGCCCGGACAGCTATACCGGCTATCTGGTCAGCACCCTGCAGGGTTCCACGGAGACCACCTTCTATGTGCTGGCGGTGTATTTCGGTGCGGTGCAGATCCGCCGCATCCGCCATGCCCTGCTGGCCGCACTGACCGCCGATGTCGTGGCGGTATTCGCCGCCGTGTTTGCCTGCACCTATTTCCTGCTGTAACCGGAGCGTCGGACTATACTTCAGATATCCGAGCTATTTAGTTGGATACTGCCGGATTCTGAAGGAGGTGAGCACGATGGGTCATGTCGACATCAACAAGTTCATCCACAACGAGGAGAGCGTCAGCCGCGATCCCGCGGGCCATATGCTGGATCTGCCGCCCTGGGACGAGCGGGAGGCGGCGCGGCTGGCGCAGGAGGAGGGCATCGCGCTCACGACGGACCACTGGAACGTGGTGCATTTCCTGCGCGAGTACTATCGCCGCAACGGTCGCGCGCCAAGCGGACGAATACTCTCGGCGGCGCTGGAGGAGGCCTTCAATGATTACGGCGGGCGGCGCTGGCTGTATACGCTGTTTCCGCGCGGGCCGGTGGTGCAGGGATCGCGCATTGCCGGGCTGCCGCTGCCGCCTTACAGCGCCGATGCCTCTTTTGGTTATGTGGAATAACCGACTGTAGGGGCGGACCATGTCCGCGACACGCGTGCTTTTCCCTCACGCTGCATCGCGGACACGGTCCGCTCCCACATGTCAGATCAGTTCAGCCACTTCCTTCTCGTCCATCCCCAGCACCTCCTGCTCCAGCAGCTCGATGGCGGCGAGCAGGGTCTTGGACATTTCGATCAGGCTGTTGAGCTGGCTGTTGAGCTGCTCGCGGCGGTCGTCGCGCTTCTTTCCGGTGCCAATGAGCTTTTGGAAAAAACTTATTTCCTCGGTCTCGAACAGCAGCTTGAAGATCTGCATGTAGATGCTGTGCAGGGCTTCGTGCGGTGTTTCGATGGCCTGGAAGCCCGGCAGCGAGGACAGCTTCTGGCCCGGACCGTAGTACCACTTGCCGAAGGCGCAGTCGGTATGGATGACCGGAACCTGATCTTCGTTGATGGGGAGGCCGGCGACGATGGCCTGGGCGTAGGAGCGCCACTTGATGTGGGCGGACTTGGCGGCGCGCAGGTGCGTAATGACTTGTTTCTTGTCCATGTTCTCGTCCTTGATTGACTCCAGGAAAGCTCCATTGCAGCGGAGACTTGTTGCCAAATGTCTGACAAGCCCGCTGCGGGTAAGGATGTTACCTAGTTCACATCCGGCGGGCAATAGTGGACGACGGCATCAATCCTGATGCCGCCGGATGACAGGGTGATGACAGGAAACGCGGCGTTCGTGTCGCCGGCGGTCTATTGGGCCTTGCGCTCCAGTGCGGCGGCGAAGAAGCCGTCGGTGTTGTGGCGGTGCGGCCACAGGCGCAGCACCTCCCCGGCGTCGGGCAGGGCCACGTTGCGGCGGGCGAGGATTTCGCTGGCGGGGAGCAGGGTGAACTCCGGGTGTGCTGCGAGGAAGGCCTGTACCACATCCTCGTTTTCCTCGCGCAGCAGGCTGCAGGTGGCATAGACCAGGCGGCCGCCGGGGCGGACCAGGCTGGCGGCGGTTTCCAGGATCTGGCGCTGGGTGGCGGTGATGGCCTCCAGATCCAGCGGGCGCCACTTGATGTCGGGATTGCGGCGCACGGTGCCGCTGCCGCTGCACGGTGCATCCACCAGCACGCGGTCCGCCTTGCCGGCGAGGCGGCGTACACGGTCGTCGCGCTCGGGGGAAATCACCACGGTGCGCACGTTGTCGAGCCCGGCACGGGCCAGGCGCGGCTTCAGTTTTTCCAGCCGCTTGGCGACGATGTCGAAGGCGTACAGGGTGCCGGTGTTGGCCATCATGGCGCCCAGTTCCAGGGTCTTGCCGCCGGCGCCGGCGCAATAATCCACCACCATCTCGCGCCGCTTCGGCTCCAGCAGCAGGCCGAGCAACTGGCTGCCCTCGTCCTGCACCTCGAACAGGCCGCCCTGGAAGCTGGGGCTCTTGAACAGCGGGGCGCGGTCGGCGCGGCGCAGGCCGAACGGTGAGTAGGGCGTCGGTTCCAGGGTGTGGCCTTCTTCCGCCAGTCTGGCCTGCACGGCGGCACGGTCGGCCTTGAGGGTATTGACGCGCAGGTCCAGCGGCGCCGGCTGATTGAGGGCCTCGGCCAGGCGCAGGGTTTCCTCCTCGCCCAGTTGCGCCACCAGCTTTTCCACCAGCCAGCCGGGCAGATTGGTGCGCACCTCCAGCGGCAGTTCGCTGGTGGCCAGGGCGCGCACGCGCTCGGTCAGGGCGCGGGCCTCGAAGCCGGGGCGCTCGGGGTAGTGTGCCTGCTCCAGGGCGCGGGCGCTCCAGCCCTGGGTCAGAAAATGCACCGCCACCAGCGCCGAGGCGGGGGCATTGTCGCCGGCGGCATGGCGCAGCAGGGCCAGGCGGCGCAGGCAGGCGTACACCGTCTCCGCCACGGCGCCGCGATCGCGCACGCCCATCTCGCGATGGTCACGGAAATAGCGCTCCATCGCCTTGTCGGCGGCACCATGGCCGTTGAGGATGGCGGCGAGCAGGGCTGCGGCATGTTTGAGCAGGGCGTCGTGTTTCATTTTCTTTGAGTCTTAAGTGTAGGAGCGAGTCGTACTCGCGACCGGCGTGGTGCGCCTGGGGCCGCATCGCGGACACGGTCCGCTCCTACAGTGGGTTAATGCGTCATCTGCGCCAGCAGGCGCTGCGCCTCGGTGACGAAGGCCTTGCGCTTGAACAGCAGTTGCAGGCGGCCGCCGCCGCTCTGGCTCCACAGCACGGCGGAGCGCATGCCGGCCAGCAGCAGGGCACGCACGCGGTTGGCGATGTCGGGGTTCTGCAGGTGGCCGTGTTCGCCCGTCACCATGATGCGCGGCTGCAGGGTACTGATGGTGTTGACGTAGATGTCGGCCAGGGCGCCGATGACGGACTCGTGGGTGGCATGGAAGTGGTCCCGCTGCCGTTCGGCCTTCTGCAGACCTTCGGTGATGGTGTTCAGCAGGTCCTTGCGCGCGGCCAGCTTGCGCTCCAGGGTGAGCAGGGCGATGGCATAGCGCATCAGTTCCACTTCGCGTTCATCGACCTTGCCGCCCAGCTGGCGTTGCATGACCTGCAGGCCGTGACGCAGGGCGGAGACATCGCCGTAGACATCGGCGGTGGAGTCGGCGTCACGCACGAACAGGCTGCGGATCAGCGCCTCGAAGGGCGCCTGTTCCACCATGCCGCGGCGCGCGGTCTGTGCCACCAGGGATACGGCCTGGAACAGGCCGGCCAGGGCCAGGGTACGGTCGGTAAGGGTCTTGCTCATGGCTTCAGTTCGGTGTCGTCTGTTCGATGATGCCGCCGCCGAGGCAGATGTCGCCATCATAGAACACCACGGACTGGCCCGGGGTGACGGCGCGCTGTGGTTGTCCGAAGTTCACCTCGCAGCGGTCGGCATGCAGGGCCGTGATGGTACAGGGTTGATCGCCCTGGCGGTAGCGCACCTTGGCCTGGCAGGGGTGCGGCAGGGAGGGCGGCCGGCCGGCCACCCAGTGCAACTGGCCTGCCTGCAGGGCGCGGCTGAACAGCAGCGGATGATCATGACCCTGGTCCACCAGCAGGATGTTGTGCTCCATATCCTTGCCCACCACATACCACGGCGCCTCGCCGTGTTCCTTGCGTCCGCCCAGCCCCAGTCCCTGGCGCTGACCCAGGGTGTAGTACATCAGGCCGTCGTGGTGGCCGAGCAGTTCACCCGCCGGCGTGCGCATCTCGCCGGGCCGTGCCGGCAGGTAGCGGGCGAGGAAGTCCTTGAAGCGGCGTTCGCCGATGAAGCAGATGCCGGTGCTGTCCTTCTTGTCGTGGGTGACCAGGCCATGCTCCAGCGCCAGCTGGCGCACGGCGGCCTTGCGCAGCTCGCCCACCGGAAACAGGGCACGGGAAAGCTGTTCCTGCTGCAGGGTGTAGAGGAAATAGCTCTGGTCCTTGTCCGGGTCGAGGCCCTTCAGCAGCTGGTAGTCACCGCCGTCCTCCTGGCGCACGCGGGCGTAGTGGCCGGTGGCGATGGCGTCGGCACCGAGTTCCAGGGCATGGTCGAGAAAGGCGCGGAACTTGATCTCCTTGTTGCACAGGATGTCCGGGTTGGGCGTGCGCCCGGCGCTGTATTCGGCCAGAAAATGGCTGAATACCCGTTCCCAGTATTCGGCGGAGAAATTGATGGTGTGCAGCGGGATACCCAGCCTGTCGCATACCGCGCGCGCATCGGCCAGGTCGACGGCGGCGGCGCAATACTCGGCATCGTCGTCCTCTTCCCAGTTCTTCATGAACAGGCCCTCGACGCGGTAGCCCTGTTGCAGCAGCAACAGGGCGGCGACCGAGGAATCGACCCCGCCGGACATGCCGACGATGACGTAGGGGCGCGTCATGCCGCGACCCCGGCGGGATGTGCGGTGCGCACCATGCAGGAAGACCGTGGCATGGTTACATCTCGGTCAGCAGTGCCAACGGGTAGCGCTTGCCGGCGATATAGTCGTCGATGCAGCGCAGTACCAGCGGACTGCGCAGGGCGTCGCCCAGCGCAGCCACTTCGTCACGACTGAGCCACACCGGGCGCAGGATGCCGCTGTCGAGGGCGCGTGCGGGGTCGTGGCCGGTGATGCGTCCGGTGAAGGCGAAACGCAGGTAGGTGATGTCGCTGTCCGGCTTGCGCCAGCGGTACACGCCGAGCAGGGCCTCGGGCACGAAGTCGTAACGGGTTTCCTCCCGCGTCTCGCGTGCCGCGCCGGCGATCGGGCTTTCATCCTCTTCCAGATGGCCGGCGGGCTGGTTATACACCACGCGGCCGTCGGCCTCTTCCTCCACCAGCAGGAATTTGCCGTCCTGCTCCAGCACGCTGGCGACGGTGACGTGGGGTTTCCAGATTTCCATCTTTGGTTTCCTGTATCAGATTTGCATATTCATCGGCCGCCAGTTCGCGCCATTCGCCGGGGGCGAGGCCGGCCACGGTCCATGGCCCGATGGCCCAGCGCACCAGGCGCAGGGTGGGGTGGCCCACCGCCGCGGTCATGCGCCGCACCTGGCGGTTGCGTCCCTCGCTGATCTCCAGTTCGAGCCAGCAGGTCGGGATCGCTGCCCGGTAGCGGATCGGCGGGTTGCGCGGCCACAGCGCCGGTTCCTCGATCTGCCGCACCCTGGCCGGTGCCGTAGGGCCGTCGTTGAGCAGCACGCCGCGGCGCAGCTGCTCCAGCGCCGCTTCATCCGGCACGCCTTCCACCTGGACCCAGTAGGTCTTGGACAGTTTGTGGCGCGGGTGACTGATGCGATGCTGCAGGGCGCCATTGTCTGTCAGCAGCAGCAGCCCCTCGCTGTCCATGTCCAGGCGTCCGGCCGGGCGGATGCCGGGCTGGGACAGATACAGGGCCAGAGTAGGACGGCCTTCGGTGTCGGTGAATTGCGGCAGCACACCGTAGGGCTTGTTGAACAGGATGACTTTTGTCACGTAACTCGGGAGGCCGGTGTGGTCAGGCTGCATGGCAGGAAATGGCTGCGATATGGTACCGTTGCCCGGTTCCCAATACCACAGCTCAACAATATCCAATAAGAAGAAACCATGCCTCACTGGCTGCGCAGCATACGTCGGCGCATTATAGCGCTGTCCTTGCTCCTGAGCGTGCTCTTGCTCGGTGCCGTGCTGCATGCCGATCAGCGGGTGCGTGAGACGGCGGCCCGCTCCCAGGAGGGGATGGCGCAACAGCAGGCCTTTACCGCCGGTATCGCGACGCTGAAGAACACCGTGTATTTCATGGAGGGCGGCCTGTACCGCTATGCGGTACTGCAGGACGATTCGGCACGCGCAGGCGTGGAGCAGTTGCTGGGGGAAATAAATCACCAGACGGCCGAACTGCGTGCCTCCGTGCTGCTGGCGGAGGATGACGCGGTGCAGCAGAGTTTCGAGACACTGCTGATGACCGTGCGTCTGGTGGACAAGGATGTGCGTGAACTGCTGGATATCATCGCCACCCTCGATAAGCGTTTCCCGGCCTCACCCATCATCACCGACAGACTCTTTCCGCTGAATGTCGCGTTTACTGCAGCCCTGGATGAGGCGATGGTGGCCGTCGAGGTGGAGGCGAGCGGTGCCTTTGCCCGCGACCTGCAGCGCTCGTTGCAGGAGCTGCGCTATCTATGGTCGCAGCAGATCAGCACGGTGCGCATGTATATCGCCAACCGTTCGGGTGTTTTCGGTACCCCGGAGGCCGGCATGCAGCAGCAGCTGCAGACCCGCAGCGAGTACATGCGCGAGATCCGTCGTCATCTCGATATCCTGCGACGCCATGCGAGAAATGCGCGGCTGACCCTGTTGGCAGAGCGTGCCGAACAGATGCAGCAGCTCGCCGGTGAGTACGAGGTGCATTTCGGCGACATCGTCCGCATCTATGCATCGGGTGCCTGGCGTGGCGATATTGCCGTGCTGCGCAATATCATTCAGCCGTCGTTTGCCGAGGTGCGGCGCAGCTTCGACTCCATCGAAGCCCGCTTGGGTGTCCTCGGTTCGAAGGGAATGATGAGCTCCCTGCGTCTTGCCGAAGAGCTTACCGGCTTCCTCTGGCGCGTTATTGCCGTGCTGGTGTTTCTGCTGCTGGTGGCCTATGTCGCCTACGAACTGGCCATCCGCCGTCCCATCGATCAGGTCATCATGGCGTTGCAGGCCCTTGGCAAGGGGGAGTCCTATACCCCGCTGCTGAAAACGCGGACCTATGAAACCGATGCGCTGCTGAGTTCTTTCCGCGAGATGCAGAACCAGGTCAATGCCCGCGAGATGCGCCTGCGCTCCATTCTGGATAACGCCAGCGACGGCATCATCACCATCAACGAGCATGGCATCATCGAAACTTTCAACGTCGCTGCCGAGTCCCTGTTCCGCTACACAGCGGAGGAGGTCATCGGCGAAAAGGTCAACCTGCTGATGCCGCACCCTCTGCGCGAGGAACACGACAGTTACATCCGACGCTACATCGAAACCGGTGAACAGCGCATCATCGGCAACGAGATGAACGTCAACGCCCAGCGCAAGGATGGCACCGTGTTCCCCATGTCCATCAAGGTCGGCGAGATGATGCTGGACGGGCGGCGCTACTTCACTGCCATCGTGTCGGACATCAGCGAGCGCAAGGCGATGCTCGATCATCTGCGCCATCTGGCCGAGCATGATTCGTTGACCGGGCTGTACAACCGCCAGTACTTTACCGATGAACTGGAGCGGGTGATGCAGCGCTCCATGCGCCAGAAGGGTCTCAATTGTGCCCTCCTGTATATCGATCTGGATAACTTCAAGTTCGTCAATGACACCCTGGGTCATCTCGCAGGCGACCGCGTGCTGATCGAGGTGGCCGGACTGATCACCAAACGCAGCCGCAAGAGCGACATGATCGCGCGGCTCGGCGGCGACGAGTTTGCCGTGCTGCTCTACGATGTCGATCTGGAGCATGCCCTGTCCACGGCGGAGAGCTACCGCCAGCTGATGGCCGACTACAACTTCCGCCATGAGGGGCGGGTGGTGGATATCGGCTGTTCCATCGGCCTGGCCATGTTCGAATCCGATGTCACCTCGCGCGAAGACCTGATGGCGCGTGCCGACATCGCCTGCCACATGGCCAAGCGCGCCGGCCGCAACTGCGTGCATCTGTACGAGCCCACCGACCGCGCCAACATGGATACCATGTTCGCCGACATGGGCTGGGCCCGCAGCATCAAGCAGGCCATTGAGCAGGACGGCTTTGTCTTTGCCTTGCAGCCCATTGTCACCATTCCGCAACGTTCCGTGGTCAGCTACGAACTGCTGTTGCGCATGCGCGGCTAGAACGGCGAGATCATCATGCCGTCCGGTTTCATGCCCTCGGCGGAGCGTTTCGGCCTGATTCTGGAGATCGACCGCTGGGTGGTGCGCAAGGCCATCCGCCTGCTGGCCGAGAATGTCGTCGAGCCCGGCGCCCGTCTGTCCGTCAATCTGTCGGCCATGGCCATCGGCGATCAGGAGGTGTTGCGACTGATCACCGCGGAGCTGGAGCAGCACGGTGTCGCCCCGCAGCGCCTGACCTTCGAGATCACCGAGACCATCGCCATGGCCGACCTGTCGGCGGCAGTGGATTTCCTCGCCAGCCTGCGGGCCCTGGGCTGTGCCACGGCATTGGACGATTTCGGTGTCGGCTACAGCTCCTTTGCCTATCTCAAGGACCTGCCGGTGGACTACGTCAAGATCGACGGCTCCTTCGTGCGCGACATCGCCAAGGACAGCGTGCAGCTGGCGATGGTGAAGTCGATGAACGAGATCGCCCACACCATGGGCAAGCAGACGGTGGCTGAATACGTGGACAACGATGAGGTGCTGCGCCTGCTCGACGAGATCGGCGTCGATTTCGCCCAGGGCTACCTTACCGGCCGGCCGCGCCTGGTCGACGCCGCCGCGGACCTCTGAGTCGGCGACTGACATGGCCCCGCCCCGGATGCTAGAATCCGGCCTCATTTTTCCCGCTATCCCACGGAGCAGTCATGGCCTACGACAAGATCCAGGTGCCCGCCGACGGCACGAAAATCACCGTCAACGCGGATTTTTCCCTCAACGTCCCCGACCGCCCGATCATTCCCTTCATCGAGGGTGACGGCACCGGCGTCGACATCACCCCGGTGATGCGCAAGGTGGTGGATGCCGCGGTGGCCAAGGCCTACGGCGGCAAGCGTTCCATTGCCTGGATGGAGGTGTATGCCGGCGAGAAGGCCAACAAGGTCTACGAGCGTGACGTGTGGCTGCCGGAAGAGACCATGCAGGCGGTGAAGGACTTCGTGGTGTCCATCAAGGGCCCCCTGACCACCCCGGTGGGCGGCGGCATCCGTTCCCTCAACGTCACCCTGCGCCAGGAGCTGGACCTGTACGTCTGCCTGCGTCCGGTGCGCTACTACGACGGCACACCGAGCCCGGTGAAGGAGCCGGAGAAGACCGACATGGTGATCTTCCGCGAGAACACCGAGGACATCTACGCCGGCATCGAGTGGGCGGCGGAGAGCGAGGGTGCGAAAAAGGTCATCGAGTTCCTCACCAGGGAGATGAATGCCGGCAAGAAGATCCGCTTCCCGGCCACCTCCGGCATCGGCATCAAGCCGGTATCGCGCGAGGGCACCGAGCGCCTGGTGCGCAAGGCGATCCAGTACGCCATCGACAACGATCGCTCGTCGGTAACCCTGGTGCACAAGGGCAACATCATGAAGTTCACCGAAGGCGCCTTCCGTGACTGGGGCTACGCCCTGGCGCAGAAGGAGTTCGGTGCCCAGGTCATCGACAAGGGGCCGTGGTGCAAGTTCAAGAACCCCAGGACCGGCCGCGAGATCGTGGTGAAGGATGTCATCGCCGACGCCTTCCTGCAGCAGATCCTGCTGCGCCCGGAGGAGTACAGCGTGGTCGCCACCCTGAACCTCAACGGTGACTACATCTCCGACGCCCTGGCGGCGCAGGTGGGCGGCATCGGCATCGCCCCGGGCGCCAATCTGTCCGATGCGGTGGCGATGTTCGAGGCCACCCACGGCACCGCGCCCAAGTATGCCGGCCAGGACAAGGTCAACCCCGGCTCCATCATCCTTTCCGCCGAGATGATGCTGCGCCACCTGGGCTGGAGCGAGGCGGCCGACCTCATCGTCAAGGGCATGTCCGGAGCCATCCAGGCCAGGACCGTGACCTATGACTTTGCCCGCTTGATGGACGGCGCCCAGGAGTTGTCCTGCTCGGCCTTCGGCGAGGCGATGATCCGCCACATGTAAGTGACGGCGCTGGCGGACGGGGCGGGGACCGGGCGGTTTCCGCCCCGTTTGCTTTTCAGGGGGTGTCGTCGATCAGGATGGCGGCCACCACCTGGCGGCCTTCCCCGGCGAGGACGTTGTAGGTCCGGCAGGCGGCTCCGGTGTCCATGACCTCCACGCCGATGCCGAGCGCGGTGAGCGGGGCGAGCAGGGCGAGCAGGGCGGGGGAGGGGTAGCGGAAACTCGTGCCGGTGCCGAGCAGGACCACCTCCGGTTCCAGGGCCAGGAGAGTGGCAAAGTGTTCGCTGTGCAGGTCGGCGTACTGCTGCGGCGGCCAGTCGCGCAGCAGCCGGTCCGGGGCGAGGGCGAAGCTGCGGCGCAGCACCTCGCTGACGGGCTGGACGCTGCCGTTCTCGTTCGGCGCGCCAGGGCCGATGATGGTGACCGTTGCGGCATCGTAGGCGCGGATGGCATAGCCGCTGCCGAACGTGTCCTGACTGAACTTCATGGGCAAAAATCCTGGGCAATAACGCGCAATATAATATAAAGAGTGGTTTGTGTTGCTCGGCGCATCCCTGCGCCTCACCCCCTGCGGGGGCTGAAGCGACGAATCGCTCCCGGCGATTCGTTGACAGCAGAAAACCGGGCCAGTAATGTTAGCAGCTTTATTCGGCCCGGGGTTTCCC
>JBFLWM010000039.1:24750-29221 GCA_040755915.1 Pseudomonadota bacterium
GTTGCTCGGCGCATCCCTGCGCCTCACCCCCTGCGGGGGCTGAAGCGACGAATCGCTCCCGGCGATTCGTTGACAGCAGAAAACCGGGCCAGTAATGTTAGCAGCTTTATTCGGCCCGGGGTTTCCCCGGCGTCAACCTGTGCGCGGAACCACGGCTTTGATAGAAGACTTCCAGAGAATCAAGCGTTTACCGCCTTATGTCTTCGCCATAGTCACCGATCTGAAGCAGAAGGCCCGGGCGCGCGGCGAGGATATCATCGACTTCGGCATGGGCAACCCCGACCAGCCGACTCCGCAGCACATCGTCGACAAACTGGTGGAGGCGGCCCAGCGCGGCGACACCCACCGCTATTCCGTCTCCAAGGGTATCCCGCGCCTGCGCAAGGCGATCTGCACCTGGTACAGGAACCGCTTCGCCGTCGAGCTGAACCCGGACAGCGAGGCCATCGTCACCATCGGCTCCAAGGAGGGTCTGGCCCATCTGGCCCTGGCTACCGTCGGTCCCGGCGATGCCATTCTGGTACCGAATCCGGCCTATCCGATCCATCCCTATGGTTTTGTCATCGCCGGCGCCGATATCCGCCATGTGCCGCTGCACGAGGGCGTCGATTTCTTCGCCGAACTGGAGAAGGCCATTCGCACCTCCTGGCCCAAGCCGAAATTCCTGGTGCTGAACTTCCCGGGCAACCCGACCACCCAGTGCGTCGACCTGGAGTTCTTCGAGAAGGTGGTGGCCATCTGCCGCGAGCACCAGATCTGGGTGATCCACGATCTCGCCTATGCCGACATCGCCTTCGACGGCTATGTTGCGCCGTCCATCATGCAGGTGCCGGGCGCCAAGGACGTGGCGGTGGAGTTCTTCACCCTGTCCAAGAGTTACAACATGCCCGGCTGGCGCGTCGGCTTCATGGTCGGCAACCCGGCGCTGGTCGGGGCCCTGGCGCGCATCAAGTCCTATCTGGACTATGGCATGTTCACGCCGATCCAGGTGGCGGCCATCGCTGCGCTGGAAGGGCCGCAGGACTGCGTGCGCGAGATCAGCGACATGTACCAGAAGCGCCGCGACGTGCTGTGCGAGGGGCTCAACGGCATCGGCTGGCAGGTGACGCCGCCCAAGGCCACCATGTTCGTCTGGGCGCAGATCCCCGAGGCCTACCGCCATCTCGGTTCGCTGGAATTTTCCAAGCGTCTGCTGGAGGAGGCCAGGGTGGCCGTATCGCCCGGCATCGGCTTTGGCGACTATGGCGACGACCATGTACGCTTCAGCCTGATCGAGAACGAGCATCGTACCCGCCAGGCAATCCGCGGCATCCGCGAGATGTTCCGCAAGGATGGTTTACTGTGAAACTTATCAAACCCGAGCAGAGTCCCACCGTGCCCCTGTTACGTCCGGTACACAAGTCCACCAAGCTGGCCAACGTCTGTTATGACATCCGCGGGCCGGTGATGGCGCGCTCGCGCCAGATGGAGGAAGAGGGCCATCGCATCATCAAGCTGAACATCGGCAATCCGGCGGCGTTCGGTTTCGAGGCGCCGGAAGAGATCATTCAGGACGTCATTTACAACCTGCCCGCCGCCTCGGGTTATTCCGAGTCCAAGGGGCTGTTCTCTGCGCGCAAGGCGATCATGCACTACACGCAGGAGAAGAAGATCGCCAACGTGCAGCTGGAGGACATCTACGTCGGCAACGGCGTGTCGGAGCTGATCGTGATGGCGATGCAGGCACTGCTCAACAACGGTGACGAGGTGCTGGTGCCGGCGCCGGACTATCCATTGTGGACCGCTGCGGTATCGCTGGGCGGCGGCATCGCGCGCCACTACATCTGTGACGAGCAGTCCGGCTGGTTGCCGGACCCGGCGGACATTCGCGCCAAGATCACGCCCAACACCCGCGCCATCGTCATCATCAACCCGAACAATCCCACCGGCGCAGTGTATCCGGAAGATCTGCTGCGGGAGCTGGTGGAGATCGCCCGTCAGCACCAGCTCATCGTCTATGCCGACGAGATCTACGACAAGGTGCTGTACGACGGTGTGACGCATACCTCCATCGCCTCGCTGGCCGACGACGTGCTGTTCGTCACCTTCAACGGCCTGTCGAAGAATTACCGCGCTGCCGGCTACCGTGCCGGCTGGCTGGTGGTGTCCGGCGACAAGCGCCATGCCGGCGACTACATCGAGGGCCTGACCATGCTGGCCTCGATGCGCCTGTGTTCCAACGTGCCGGCGCAGCATGCCATCCAGACCGCACTGGGCGGCTATCAGAGCATCAACGATCTGGTGGCGCCGGGCGGCCGCCTGTATCGCCAGCGCCAGTACACCTGGGAGGCGCTGAATGCCATTCCCGGTGTGTCCTGTGTCAAGCCGCAGGGCGCGATGTATGCCTTCCCGCGTCTCGACCCCAAGATGTATCCGATTCGTGATGACCGCCAGTTCATCCTCGAGCTGCTGGAAGACGAGAAGGTGCTGGTGGTGCAGGGCACCGGCTTCAACTGGCCGGCACCGGATCACCTGCGCCTGGTCTTCCTGCCCGGCATGGATGAGATGACCGAGGCGATGACCCGTTTTGCGCGCTTCCTGGATCACTACCGCAAGCGCCACCACGGCCAATAATTCAAAACACGTAGCAGGACTTTGGAAACATGAAACCCGTCAAGGTAGGACTGTTGGGCCTCGGTACCGTCGGTGGTGGTACCGTCAACGTGCTCAAGCGCAACGCCGAAGAGATCGCCCGCCGCGCCGGTCGCGGTATCGTCATCACTCATGCCGCTGCGCGTGACATCAGCAAGGCGCGTATCTGTGACACCACCGGCATTACCCTGACCACCGATCCCTGCGAGGTGGTGGACAATCCGGAGCTGGATGTCATCGTCGAGCTGATCGGCGGCGACGGTCTGGCCTGGGAAATGGTCAACCGCGCCATCGACAACGGCAAGCACGTGGTCACCGCCAACAAGGCGCTCATCGCCAAGTACGGCAACCAGATCTTTGCCAAGGCGCAGCAGAAGGGCGTGATGGTGGCGTTCGAGGCCGCGGTGGCCGGCGGCATTCCCATCATCAAGGCGATCCGCGAAGGCCTCGCCGCCAATCGCATCGAATGGCTCGCCGGCATCATCAACGGCACCGGCAACTTCATCCTCACCGAGATGCGCGACAAGGGCCGTGACTTCGCCGACGTGCTGGCCGAGGCGCAGATGCTGGGCTATGCCGAGGCCGATCCCACCTTTGACGTGGAAGGCATCGATGCGGCGCACAAGCTGACCATCCTGGCCGCCATCGCCTTCGGTATCCCGCTGCAGTTCGACAAGGTCTACACCGAAGGCATCACGCGCATCACCCGCGAGGATGTGGCCTATGCCGAACAGCTCGGCTATCGCATCAAGCACCTCGGTGTAGCGCGCCGCACCAATGGCGGCATCGAGCTGCGTGTGCACCCGACGCTGATTCCGGCACGTCGTCTCATCGCCAACGTCGACGGCGTGATGAATTCCGTGCTGGTGAAGGGCGATGCCGTCGGACCGACCCTGTATTACGGTGCCGGCGCCGGTGCCGAGCCGACGGCCTCCGCGGTGGTTGCCGATCTGGTGGATGTGGTGCGCACCCTCACCTCCGATCCCAACAACCGCGTGCCGCATCTGGCCTTCCAGCCCGATGCCCTGCACGACATTCCCATCCTGCCGATGGAGCAGGTGGAGACTGCCTACTACCTGCGCCTGCAGGCACAGGACAAGCCCGGCGTGCTGGCCGACGTCACCCGCATCCTGGGCGATCTCGACATCAGCATCGAAGCGGTCATTCAGAAGGAGCCTTCCGAAGAGGACAGTACCGTGCCGGTGATCCTGCTCACCCGCCGCGTGCGCGAGGAGAAGATGAACAAGGCTATTGCGCAGATTGAGGCACTGGCGGCAATCAATGCCCCGGTGATGCGCATGCGTATGGAAAGTTTGAAATAATCGAGGTCACCATGACATTCCGCACCCGTTACACCGGTCTTATCGACCGCTATCGCGACCGCCTGCCGGTCCATGACGACACCCGCATCATCAGCCTGGGCGAAGGCAATACGCCGCTTATCCGCCTGCACAACATCCCCAGGCTGATCGGCAAGAACGTCGACATCTACGTCAAGTATGAAGGCCTCAATCCGACCGGTTCGTTCAAGGATCGCGGCATGACCATGGCCGTGACCAAGGCGGTGGAAGAGGGCTCCAAGGCCATCATCTGCGCCTCCACCGGCAATACCTCCGCGGCCGCCGCTGCCTATGCCGCGCGTGCCGGCATCACCTGCTTCGTGCTGATCCCGGAAGGCAAGATTGCCCTGGGCAAGCTGGCGCAGGCGATGATTCATGGCGCGGTCGTCATTCAGATCAAGGGCAACTTCGATGCCGGCATGCAGCTGGTGAAGGAAGTGGCCGCAGAGGCGCCGGTGACCATCGTCAACTCCATCAATCCGTTCCGCCTGCAGGGGCAG
>JBFLWM010000004.1:0-165174 GCA_040755915.1 Pseudomonadota bacterium
ACAGGGTGCCGCCGTGGGCGGCCTGGAACAGGCCTTCCTTGTCGCTGACGGCGCCGGTGAAGCTGCCCTTTTTGTGGCCGAACAGCTCGCTCTCCATCAGCTCGGTGGGAATGGCGCCGCAGTTGACCGGAACAAAGGGCGCCTCGGCACGCGGTCCCTGGGCATGGATCAGGCGTGCCGCGAGTTCCTTGCCGGTGCCCGACTCGCCGCTGATATAGACCGGGGCCTGGCTGCGCGCCAGCTTGGCGATGGTGGTGCGCACGGACTGCATGGCGGGGGAGTCGCCGAGCAGTTCCAGCCGGCCATTGTCGCTCCCCTGGGGGGAAATCTGGCTGGCGACGCGCAGGGCGGTATGTACCAGCTCACGCAGCACCTGCAGCTCCACCGGCTTGGTAACAAAATCGAAGGCGCCGGCCTTGAGGGCCTCGATGGCGGTGGGCATGCTGCCGTGGGCGGTGATCACGGCCACCGGCAGGGCGGGATGGTGGCGCTGGATATGGCGCACCAGATCGATGCCGTCGCCATCGGGCAGGCGCATGTCGGTGAGGCAGAACTGGAACGGGCGCTGGCCGAGCAGCCGGCGCGCCTCGGCGAGGTTGGCGGCGGTACAGGCCACCACCCCCATGCGGGCGAGGGTCAGATCGAGCAGTTCGCGGATGTCCGGTTCGTCATCGACGACGAGGGCGGTGGGTTTGGTGTCGGCGGTCATCGGGCAAATACTAGCCGGAAGCGGGCGCCGCCGTCAGGGGGCGGCAGGCAGAGCAGACGGGCGCGGTTGCTCTCGGCCAGTTCCCGCGCCAGATACAGGCCGAGGCCGGTGCCCTTGCCTTCGGTGGTGAAGAAGGGTTCGAACAGGTGTTCAGCCACTTCCGGCGGAATGCCCGGGCCGTGATCGCGCACATCCAGCCAGGTGTCGCCGGCACTGCGGCCGGTGCGCAGCTCCAGCTTGGGGGCGGGTGCCGTGGCGGCGTGGCGCAGGCCGTTGAGGCAGAGGTTCCATACGATCTGGTGCAGCTGGATGGGATCGAACTGGACCACGACGTCTTCCGGCGCAAGATCGAGGTGAATGTCGCCGGGCTGGCAGGTGGCGTGGCGCTGGAACTCTTCCAGAAAGCGCTGCAGCCAGGGCCCCAGCTCGATGCGTTCGGGGCGGGCGCGTTCGCGCCGTCCCAGATGCAGCACGCTTTCGATGATGGCATTAATCCGCTTGGACTGTTCCAGGACGATGCGCAGCAGGCGTTTGTCGGCATTTTCCAGCGCCGGGGACTCTTCCAGCAGTTCGCCGGCATGGCTGATGGCTCCCAGCGGGTTGCGGATCTCGTGGGCAATGCTGGCAGTGAGCCGTCCCAGGGCAGCCAGCTTGAGTTGCTGGGCCTGCTGGCTGGCGTCGCTGGCGTCCTCGAGAAAGATCAGGCTGTCGGCTCCGCTGCCGATGGGCATGAAGTGCGGCAGCAGCTTCTGGTTGCTGTCGGCAACATCCAGCAGGTTGGCGTCCTGCCGCGCCCCTTCGCGCCAGGCGGTCAGTTGCTTCTGCAAGGCCGGCAACTCCCGTTCCAGGGGTTCGCCGACCACGGGGCGGGAGCCGAGCCCCAGCAGCTGGCGGGCCGTGGTGTTGATGAGGCGGATCTGGCCGGCGGCGTCGGTGACCAGCACACCGGTCTGCATGTGCTGGATGACGTAGTCGGTGAGCTGGGCCATGTTCGCCAGATCCACGCCACGCTGGCGGGCGAGTTTTTCGCTGGCGCGGATGCGTCGTGCCAGGGTGTGGGCGAGGGCGGCGGTGGCGAACAGGGTAGCGCCCAGCATGCCGGCCTGGGGATAGCTGAGGGCTTCACGGGCAATGTGCGGCGGGGCGTTGAGGAGGAGGAAGCTCTGTTCCACCAGGATCGCCAGCGAGGCGAGGGCGGCGAACAGGATGGCGGTGCGGCCGACGCTGAGCATGCCGGCGGCGGCCACGCTCACCACCAGCAGCATGCCCAGGCCGCTGCTGAGGCCGCCGCTGGCGTGCATCAGCAGGGTGATGCAGACGATGTCGGTAAAGGTGTGCAGGTCGACCAGATGGTTGAACGGCAGCATGCGGGTGCGTACCGCCACACCGGCCAGGAAGGCGGCGGCGAGATAGATGTAGATGACGCCAACGTATAAGGAGGGGGCCAGACTGCCGAAGGGGGGCGGGGTCTGGCCCAACAGGTGCAGGACCAGCAGGAGTCCGGTCAGCAGCAGGCGGTAGATGGCGAAATAGCCCAGCGGCGTCCAGTGTTCGCTGTCGTGCAACCGCAGCGGCTCATGGTCGCCGCTGGCTGGCAGGGTGAGGGGCGTCTGCGCCATCGGTCAGGGATGATGGGCGTCGCGGTGCTCCGGGCTGCAGTAGCTTTGGTTGCCGCTGCGGAGCGCCTGTGATTCGGGCACGTGTACGCCGCAATAGGCACACTTGACCATGCGTTCCTGCTGCCGTTGTTCACCTTCCGGGCGCGGCGGCTGCTTTTCCGCCAGCCAGCGCTTGAACAGCACATAGGCCAGCCAGACTACGGCGGCGATGACTAGGATGCGGATCAGGTTCATGGCGTGGATACCGGAAATGACGGTGGTGCGATCTTAGCAAGATTACGCCGCCCGGGTGGTGTGGTCTGGTCACCGGGCGTTTTGCATTATTTCACGGCCAAATCGCCAGCCGCCCGGTTTCCAAGCCGGACGCATTCCTCCACAATAGCCACCTTTCCCCAGTCTGACGGGATATCCAGAGAATGAACCTGCACGAATACCAGGCGAAAGAATTGTTTGCCCGCTACGGCATCGCGGTGCCGCAGGGGCGGGTGGTGGCCAGTGTCAGCGAGGCCGAGCGCGCCATGCAGGCGGTGGGCGGCAAGCGCTGGGTGGTGAAGGCCCAGGTGCATGCCGGTGGTCGCGGCAAGGCCGGCGGCGTCAAGCTGGTGGAGGGCGGCGAGGCCCTGCAGCAGGCCGTCAACGCCCTCATCGGTACGCGCCTGGTAACGCACCAGAGCGGGGCGGAAGGTCAGCCGGTGAACCAGGTGTTGATCGAGCCCACCTGCGACATCGCCCGCGAGTTGTACCTCGGCATGGTGGTCGATCGTGCCCGCCAGCGTGTGGTGTTCATGGCCTCCACCGCCGGCGGCATGGACATCGAAGAGGTGGCGGCCAGGACGCCGGAGAAGATCCTCACCGTGGCGGTGGAGCCGGTGGCCGGCCTGCAACCCTATCAGTGCCGCCAGATTGCCTTCGGCCTCGGCCTGGAGGGCGAACAGATCAAGCAGCTCGGTGCCATCATGGCCGGCCTGTACCGCCTGTTCACCGAATGCGATGCCTCGCTGCTGGAGATCAATCCGCTGGTGGTGACCGGCGACGGCCGCCTGGTGGCGCTGGACGCCAAGCTCAATCTGGATGAAAACGCCCTCTACCGTCAGCCGGCGCTGTGCGAGCTGCGCGACGCCTCGCAGGAGGACGAGCGCGAATACCGCGCCCAGCAGCACGGCCTCAACTATGTGCGCCTCGACGGCAGCATCGGCTGCATGGTGAATGGCGCCGGCCTCGCCATGGCTACCATGGACCTGATCAAGCTGCACGGCGGCGAGCCGGCCAATTTCCTCGACGTGGGCGGCGGCACCAATGCCGACAAGGTGGCCGAGGCGTTCAAGCTGATCCTGTCCGACGACAAGGTGAAGGCCATTCTGGTCAACATCTTCGGCGGCATCGTGCGCTGCGACCTCATTGCCGAGGGCATCATCAAGGCGGTGCGCGAGGTGGGCATCCACATCCCCGTCGTGGTGCGCCTGGAAGGGACCAACGTGGAACTGGGCCGCAAGATGCTGGCCGAGAGCGGGCTGGCCATCACGGCGGCCGATGATTTGACCGGCGCGGCGCAGAAGGTAGTCGCCGCGGTACGAGGTGCGTAGATGGCCATTCTTATCGACAAGGACACCCGGGTGATCTGCCAGGGCTATACCGGCAAGCAGGGCACCTTCCATTCCGAGCAGGCCATCGCCTACGGCACCAACCTGGTGGGCGGCGTGACGCCGGGCAAGGGCGGCAGCAAGCATCTCGATCGCCCGGTGTTCAATACCGTGCACGATGCGGTGCGCGAGACCGGCGCCAACGCCACCATGATCTACGTGCCGGCGCCCTTTGCCGCCGACGCCATCCTGGAGGCCGCCGATGCCGGCATCGAGGTGATCGCCTGCATCACCGAGGGCATCCCGGTGCTGGACATGCTCAAGGTCAAGGCCGCGCTGAAGAACACCGACGCACGCCTTATCGGCCCCAATTGCCCCGGCCTGATAACCCCGGGCGAGTGCAAGATCGGCATCATGCCCGGTGCGATTCACAAGAAGGGCAGGATCGGCATCGTCTCCCGTTCCGGCACCCTGACCTATGAAGCGGTGCACCAGACCACCGGCACCGGCCTGGGCCAGTCCACCTGCGTCGGCATCGGCGGCGATCCGATCCACGGCATGAACTTCGTCGACGTGCTGGGGCTGTTCGAGAACGACCCGCAGACCGAAGGCATCATCATGGTGGGCGAGATCGGCGGCACGGCGGAGGAAGAGGCGGCGGCCTTCATCAGGAAGCATGTCAGCAAGCCGGTGGTGGCCTACATCGCTGGCGTCACTGCGCCCAAGGGCAAGCGCATGGGCCATGCCGGCGCCATCATCGCCGGCGGCAAGGGTACCGCGGACGAGAAGTTCGCCGCCCTGGAGGCGGCGGGCGTGCATGTAGTGCGTTCACCGGCCGAGATGGGCGCGCGCATGGCGGCGGTGCTGAAGTAGCGCTTCATGCAAACCCTCCGCATCGCCCTGGCACAGATCAATCCGCTGGTCGGCGACATCGACGGCAACGCCGCGCGCATCATTGCGGCGGCGGAGCGGGCGCGTGACGAACTGCGCGCCGATGCGGTGCTGTTCCCCGAGCTGTGTCTGACCGGCTATCCGCCGGAGGACCTGCTGCTGCGCCCCGGCCTGCATGTGCGCGTGCTGCGCGCGCTGGAGGAGGTGAAGCGGCGCGTGGCCGGCATCACCCTGATCATCGGCCTGCCGCAGCAGGCGGCGGGCGGTTTGTACAATGCCGCGGTGGTGCTGCGTGACGGCCAGCTGCTCGGCAGCTATCACAAGCAGCACCTGCCCAATTACTCCGTGTTCGACGAGAAGCGCTACTTTGCCGCCGGCAGCGAGCCGTGCGTGGTGGCCCTCAATGGCGTGAATGTCGGCATCACCATCTGCGAGGATGTCTGGCATCCGGGGCCGGTGGCCCAGGCTGCGGCCGCGGGTGCCCGCCTGATCCTCAATCTCAATGCCTCGCCGTTTCACATCAACAAGGGACGCGAGCGCGAGGAGGTGGTGCGCGCGCGCATCAAGGAAACCGGGGTGCCGCTGGTCTATGTCAATCAGGTGGGCGGCCAGGACGAACTGGTGTTCGACGGCGAATCCTTCGTGATGGACGAGATGGGCGAGATGGTGCTGCGCGCGCCGGCCTGGCAGGAGGGACTGTGGCTGGCCGAATTCGAGGTGAGCGAGGAGGCGGTGCGCGCCCTGCCCGGTGCAGTCGCTCCGCTGCAGCCGCTGGAGGCAAGCGTGTACGACGCGCTGGTGTGCGGCGTGCGCGACTATATCGAAAAGAATGGTTTCCGCGGCGTCGTGCTCGGCCTGTCCGGCGGCATCGATTCGGCGCTGACCCTGGCGGTGGCGGTGGATGCCATCGGTGCCGCGCGGGTGGAGGCGGTGATGATGCCCTCGCGCTACACCGCCGACATGAGCGTGGAGGATGCGGCCGAGGAGGCGCGCCTGTTGGGGGTGGATTATCGCGTCATAGCCATTGAGCCGCTGTTCAACGCCTTTCTCGACAGTCTGCGCGAGGAGTTTGCCGGTACCGCGCCGGATACCACCGAAGAAAACCTGCAGGCGCGCTGCCGCGGCGTACTGCTGATGGCGATCTCCAACAAGAAGCGCAAGATCGTGCTCACCACCGGCAACAAGAGCGAAATGGCGGTGGGTTATGCCACGCTGTACGGCGACATGGCCGGCGGCTTCGACGTGCTGAAGGATGTGCCCAAGACCCTGGTGTTCCGTCTGGCAGAGTACCGCAATACGCGCAGCCCGGTGATCCCGCAGCGGGTCATCGATCGGCCGCCCTCGGCGGAACTGGCGCCGGATCAGAAGGATACCGATTCGTTGCCGCCCTACGATATCCTCGATGCGATCCTGGAACGTTATGTCGAGCTGGATCAGTGTCTGGAGGAGATTGTCGCCGCCGGTTACGATGAGGCCACCGTGGGTCGCGTCATCCGCATGGTGGATCGCAACGAATACAAGCGGCGTCAGGCGGCACCGGGGGTGCGCATCACGCGGCGGGCGTTCGGGCGCGATCGGCGCTATCCGATCACGTCGGGGTTTGGCAAGTAGGAGCGAATCGCATTCGCGACAGGCGTGCCACGACATGGCGTTAATCGCGGACACGGTCCGCTCCTACAACATGGGAGAAAAACATGAAAAAAGTTGAAGCGATCATCAAGCCGTTCAAGCTGGACGACGTGCGCGAGGCCCTGTCCGACATCGGTGTGGCCGGCATGACCGCCACCGAGGTGAAGGGCTTCGGCCGGCAGAAGGGCCACACCGAACTGTACCGCGGCGCGGAATACGTGGTGGACTTCCTGCCCAAGGTGAAGATCGAACTGGTGGTCAACGACGATCAGGTGGAGCCGTGCATCGAGGCCATTACCAAGGCGGCGCGCACCGGCAAGATCGGTGACGGCAAGATCTTCGTCACCAGCGTCGAGCGCGTGGTGCGCATCCGTACCGGCGAGGAAGGGCCGGACGCGGTTTAAGAAGTAACCGGGTGGTCAGCGATAGCTGACCACCTCGCCAAGCGGCCGGCGCGGCGTCAGTTCCGGCAGTTCCGCCGGATAGCCGATGGTGAGCAGGGCAACGGGCTGCAGGCCCGGGTCGAGCTTGAGCAGGCGGGTGAGCGCGGCGTCATCGAACTGGCCTACCCAGGTGGAGCCGAGGCCGGCGGCGGCGACGGCGAGCTGGGCGTAGGTCGCGGCGATGGTGGCGTCCTGCAGGGCGTAGAGCTGGCGGCCGCGTTCACCGTATTTCGTGGCGGCGCGCGTGCCGTGGCTGCTGAACACCAGGGTGACCGGCGCCTCGGCGATGAAGTCCTGGCCGGCGGCTGCCTCCACCAGCCCCTGGCGCAGGGCCGGGTCGGTGACCACGTCGATGTGGTAGGACTGCAGGTCGCCGGCGGAGGGCGCCGCGCAGGCCATCTCCAGGATGGCGTGCAGCTTTTCCGGTTCCACCGCCATGTCGTTGCGGAATTTGCGCACCGAATGGCGATGGCGCACGGTTTCGAAGAAGTCCCACATCGCTGCTGCCTCCGCTTTGTTGTGTCCGGTGTGTCGTCGTAGGAGCGAATCGTGTTCGCGACCGGTCTGGCACCCGGGCGCACTTGTCGCGGATACGATCCGCTCCTACAGGAATTTCAAATTACGGCGCGAGTTGTGCCGCCCGTTCCGGATGGTTCTGCGCCAGCACCTTCAGGGCGTCGTCGGCCAAATCGTCCATGCCCATTTCCCGGTAGGCGCGTACCATGATCTCCAGGGCGTCAGGTACCGAGGGCGTGCGTTCGTAATGCTCCAGCACGTATTTGCCGCGGTTGGCGGCCGCCAGGGGGGCGCCGCGGCGCATGTAGTAGTCGGCCACCTGGATTTCATGGCGCGCCAGGTTGTTGCGCAGGTAGGTCATGCGCTGGATGGCGTCCTGGCTGTAGCGGCTGTCGGGAAAGCGTTGCACCAGTTCGCTGAAATAGCGGAACGATTCGCGCGCCGTGGTGGGGTCGCGCTGGGCCTTGTCCTGGGGAAAGAAGCGATCCATGAAGCTGCGGCCGGGGTCGAAACTGGCCAGCCCGCGCATGTAGTAGGCATAATCCACGTTCGGATGGCGCGGATGCAGCTTGATGAAGCGGTCCGCCGCGGCGATGGCGGCCTGCGGCTCGCCGTCCTTGTAGTGGACGTAGGCGGTTTCCAGCTGTGCCTGCTGGGTGTAGCGGCCGTAGGGGAAGCGCGCCTCCAGCTTGGTGTAGAGCTGGATGGCCTTCTGGTAGTCGCCCTCGTCGAGAGCCTCCTTGCCGGCAGTGTACAGCTGGCTGGCATCCCAGCCGACGGTTTCATCGTATTCCTGGAAGATGGAGCAACCCGTGCCGGTGAGCACGAACAGCAGCAGAACTAGCAGACGGCCGGCAAAACTCATTACTGTCGATTCCTGAAACGGCATGTGCCGCGCAGTATATCCCGAATGTGCCCCGGCACGAAGGCAAGACATGACTAGCAAGCATTATGTAGTGGAAGTGCCGCCCGAGATGGCGGGCCAGCGGCTGGATCAGGCGCTGGCGGCGCTGTTGCCGGACTTTTCCCGTGCCCGCCTGAGCCAGTGGGTGAAGGAGGGCAAGGCACTGGTGGATGGCCGGGTGTGCCGGCCCAAGGACAAGGTGGTGGGCGGCGAGCGCATCGCCCTGGAGGCGGTGGTGGAGGCGGATGTACGCCACCAGGGGGAGGCCATACCCCTCGACATCGTCTACGAGGATGCGGCGCTGATCGTGCTCAACAAGCCCGCCGGGCTGGTGGTGCACCCGGCGGCGGGCAATCCGGCCGGGACCATGCTCAACGCCCTGCTGCACCATGCCCCGGAGCTGGCCCAGGTGCCGCGCGCCGGTATCGTGCACCGCCTGGACAAGGACACCTCGGGCCTGCTGGTGGTGGCGCGCACCCTGGAGGCGCAGAACGCCCTGGTGCAGGCGTTGCAGGCGCGCGAGTTCACCCGCGAATACGACACGGTGGTGGTGGGCGAGATGACCGGCGGCGGCACGGTGGACGCCCCCATCGGCCGCCATCCGGTGGACCGCAAGCGCCAGGCCATCACCACCGCGGGCAAGCCGGCGGTGACCCATTACCGCCTGGTGGAGCGCTTTCGCGCCCACACCCGCCTGGCGGTGCAGCTGGAAACGGGGCGTACCCACCAGATCCGCGTGCACATGGCCCATATCCACCATCCCATCGTCGGCGACCCGGTGTACGGCGGCCGCCTGCGTTTCCCGGCCGGCTGCAGCGAGGCGCTGCGCACCGCCCTGCACGGCTTCAAGCGTCAGGCCCTGCATGCCATGCGCCTCGGCCTGGCGCATCCGTCCAGTGGCGAATACATGGAATGGAGCGTACCGGCACCGGACGACATGCAGGCACTGATCGCGGTGCTGCGCGAGGATGCCGCCAACGTCTGAGGGCGTTGGACCGGCGCTGTCCATGGAGCTGATCCGGCCCGACTGGCCCGCCCCGTCCCGGGTCCATGCCTGCACCAGCACGCGTCTGGGCGGGGTGAGCACGGGACCCTATGCCAGCTTCAACCTGGGTGACCATGTGGGTGACGATCCGGCCTGCGTGGCCGAGAACCGCACTCGCCTGCGCAATGAACTGCAACTGCCGGCGGAACCGCTATGGCTGACCCAGGTGCACGGTATCGCGGTAGCCGAGGGACGGGGCGGCTGTGCCGATGCCAGCGTGGCCTTCGCGCCGGGGACGGTGTGCACGGTGATGACCGCCGACTGTCTGCCACTGCTGCTGTGCGACCGTGCCGGTACGCGGGTGGCGGCGGTGCATGCCGGTTGGCGCGGCCTGCTGGCCGGGGTGATCGAGGCGGCCGTGGAGCGCCTGGGTGCCCCGGCCGCCGAGCTGCTGGTCTGGCTCGGGCCGGCCATCGGGCCGCAGGCCTTCGAGGTGGGGGACGAGGTGCGCACGGCATTCACGGCGGAGGATACGGCGGCAACAGCGGCATTCCGCCCCTCGCCGGGCGGGCGCTGGCTGGCGGATCTCTATGCCCTGGCGCGCTTGCGTCTGGCGCGCTGCGGCGTAAATGCCGTCTATGGCGGAGAACTGTGTACCTTCAGTGATGCAAGGCGTTTTTACTCCTATCGCCGCGACGGCGTCACCGGGCGCATGGCGAGCCTGATCTGGCTTGCGGTATGATGCTTCTCCTTCCCTCGGACTGAATGAACAGCATGGCGCTTCTGGCCTGGATCATCGTTTTCTCCCTTATCGGCGGCGTACTGAGTGTGGCGGCGGCCGGGCTGTTCCTGCTCATCCCGGAACCACGTCGCGCGCGCCTCCTGCCCCATGCGGTGAGCTTCGCCATCGGCGCCCTGCTCGGCGCGGCGTTTCTTGCCCTGCTGCCCCATGCCATCGAAGGGGAAGGCGTGACCGATGTGCACCACATCACCATGACGGTGCTGTTCGGCATCCTCGGCTTCTTTCTGCTGGAGAAGATGGTGCTGTGGCGCCACTGTCACAGCAGTCATTGCGAGGCGCATGGCATCGAGCATGTACATGATCGCCACGCCGCCGCCGGCCACCTGATCCTCATCGGCGACGGCATCCACAACTTCGTCGACGGCGTGCTCATCGCCGCGGCCTTCCTCACCGACATCCATCTCGGCGTCGTCACCGCCCTGGCGGTGGCCGCGCACGAAATCCCGCAGGAGGTGGGCGACTTCGCCATCCTGCTGCACAGCGGGTTCAGCCGTGCCCGTGCCCTGCTGTTCAACCTGCTGTCCAGTCTGACCACGGTGATCGGCGCGTTGCTGGGCTACTTCAGCCTGAGCGGCATGGAGCATGTGGTGCCCTTTATTTTGGCCATTGCCGCCGCCAGTTTTATCTACATTGCGGTGGCCGATCTGATCCCCGGGCTGCACCGCCGCCTGCACATCGAGGCGACGGCCCAGCAGCTGGCCCTGATCGGCGCCGGTGTGGCGGTGATCTTCATCGCCCATTCCACCCTGCATTGAGAGACGGAGCGACACCATGAATCACTGGTACATGCTGACCCTGGTGGGCAAGGACCGGCCCGGTATCGTGGCCAAGGTGACGGCGGCGCTGTATGACGGCGGCTGCAACCTGGGTGAGGCGTCGATGATGCGCCTGGGCGGCAACTTCACCATCATGCTGATGGTGGACTTCGAGCGTTCCAGCAAGGCGCTCACCGATCTCATCGGCCCGGTGGCCGAGTCGCTGGACCTGCACCTGCACCTGGATCGCATCGAGGGCCGGCTGCACCAGCATGTGGAACCGGACGTGCGCATCACCGTCTACGGTGCCGATCGTGCCGGCATCGTCGCCCGGGTGACCGGCGCCCTGGCCGAGGCCGGCCTCAATATCACCGACCTGGAATCGATGGTGGGCGGCAGCGAGGACAAGCCCATCTACGTGATGCAGATCGAGGGTATCGCGGCGGAAGGTATCGAGTCCCTGCAGGCGGCGGTGGACGTGATCCGCAAGGACGGCGTGGAGGCCCACCTGGAACCGATCGTCACGATGATCGGCTGAGCGGGCGTGCCATGGCCATACTTGAAATACTCACCTATCCCGACGAGCGCCTGAAGCAGGAATCGCAGCCGGTCGAGAACTTCGACGATGAGCTGCGCGCATTCCTCGCCGATCTGGAGGCGACCATGCTGGCCGGTCCCGGCGGCGTCGGCATCGCCGCGCCGCAGGTGGGCCGCTTCCAGCGCATCGTCATCGTCGACTGTTCGCGCACGCGCAAGCCGGTACCCAACCACGGCCGGCTGTTCATCATCAATCCGGAGATCACCGCCTGGGAGGGCATGGCCAGCGGCCGCGAGGGCTGCATGTCGGTGCCGGACTACACCGGCAACGTGATCCGCGCCGAGAAGATCTCGCTGCAGTATTACGACCCGCAGGGCAAGGTGCAGCAGCTGGATGCCGAGGGCTACGAGGCGCGCGCCATCCAGCACGAAATCGATCACCTCGACGGCCTGCTGTTCCTCGATCGCCTGGTGAGCCGGCGCAACGATCTGTTTCGGCGCAAGGTCTACCAATAGTCACAGGTACGAGATGCGAGGGGCGAGGGACGAGGAATGAGTTCGCTGCGCTCACCGTTGATTTGTGAAACGACCGTGCGCACAGCGCGCACCTACCCTCGTACCTTGTCCCCCGTATCTCGTCCCTGCGCATGAACCCCTGGAGCCTGGCCGTACTCGCACTCTCCGCGCTCCTGCTGGCCTGGCTTGGGCACCGCACTCTCCGTGCGCTGGATCGCGCGCATATCGCCGACTGGGGCGGGCGCTGGGTGAACCGCATCGACGGTTTCAACCGCCTGTTCTGCCATCGCTTCCACCGCCTCGCCGCCGATAACCTGCCGCTACCCGAGTCCGGTCCGGCGCTGGTGGTGGCCAATCATGTCTCCGGCCTGGACCCGTTGCTGTTGTGCGCCGCCAGCCGCCGTCCGCTGCGTTTCATCATCGCCGCCGAGCAGTATCACCGTTTCGGCCTGCACTGGCTGTTCCGCGCCGCCGGCTGCATCCCGGTGGATCGCAGCGGCCGGCCCGAGCGCGCCTTCCGCGAGGCCCTCAAGGCGCTTGCCGCCGGCGAGGTGGTGGCGCTGTTTCCCCACGGCGCCATCCATCTCGACAGCGAACCGCCCAAGCCGCTCAAGCGCGGCGTGGCGCGGCTGGCGCAGCTGGCCGATTGTCCGGTCTATCCGGTGCGGCTTGAGGGTATCCGGGGCGAGGGGCAGGTGGTGCTGGCGGCCTTCCGCCGCGGCCAGCCGCGCCTGACCAGCCACGCCCCCATCAATTGCCACCAGCTCAGTGACGGCGACTGCCTGCGCTACATCTCCGCATACATCGAGCCCCATCGCCACCCGATTCCCTCTTGAAGCGTAGGTGTACCGGCCCCATTTCTGGAGCCAATCGAAACTTGAAACTGACAAGAGGTTTCTTCCCATGCGCATGGACAAACTGACCACCAAGTTCCAGACCGCCCTGCAGGACGCGCAGAGCCTGGCGGTGGGCCGTGACCACCAGTTCATCGAACCGCTGCACCTGCTCACCGCGCTGCTTGACCAGCAGGGCGGCACGGTGCGCCAGCTGCTCGGCCAGGCCGGCGTCAACGTCAATCCGCTGCGTTCGGCGCTGGGCGAGGGGCTGGACCGGCTGCCCGCGGTGGAAGGGGCGGGCGGCGACGTGCAGGTGTCCAATGCGCTGGTCAAGCTGCTCAATCTCACCGACAAGCTGGCGCAGCAGCGCAAGGATGCCTACATCTCATCCGAGCTGTTCGTGCTGGCCGCCGTGGAGGAGCAGGGCGAACTGGGCAATCTGCTGCGCAAGCACGGCGCCAGCAAGGGCGCGCTGGAGCAGGCCATCGACAGGATGCGCGGCGGGCAGAAGGTGGACGATCCCAATGCCGAGGAGCAGCGCCAGGCGCTGGAGAAATACACCATTGATCTCACCGAGCGCGCCGAGCAGGGCAAACTCGATCCGGTGATCGGCCGCGACGACGAGATCCGCCGCACCGTGCAGATCCTGCAGCGCCGCACCAAGAACAATCCGGTGCTCATCGGCGAACCCGGCGTGGGCAAGACCGCCATCGTCGAGGGCCTCGCCCTGCGCATCGTCAACGGCGAGGTGCCCGAGGGCATCAAGGGCAAGCGCCTGCTGTCGCTGGACATGGGCGCGCTCATCGCCGGCGCCAAGTTCCGCGGTGAATTCGAGGAACGCCTCAAGGCGGTGTTGACCGATCTGTCCAAGCAGGAAGGGCAGATCATCCTGTTCATCGACGAGCTGCACACCATGGTCGGCGCCGGCAAGGCGGAGGGTGCCATGGACGCCGGCAACATGCTGAAGCCGGCGCTGGCGCGCGGCGAGCTGCACTGCATCGGCGCCACCACCCTGGACGAATACCGCAAGTACATCGAGAAGGATGCCGCCCTGGAGCGCCGCTTCCAGAAGGTGCAGGTGGACGAACCCTCCGTGGAGGACACCATCGCCATCCTGCGCGGCCTGAAGGAAAAATACGAAGTGCACCACGGCGTGGAGATCACCGACCCGGCCATCGTCGCCGCCGCCACGTTGTCGCACCGCTACATCACCGATCGCCAGCTGCCGGACAAGGCCATCGACCTGGTGGACGAGGCAGCCTCGCGCATCCGCATGGAGATCGATTCCAAGCCGGAGGCGATGGACCGCATGGACCGCCGCTTGATCCAGCTCAAGATCGAGCGTGTGGCACTGAAGAAGGAAAGCGACGAGGCCTCCAAGAAGCGTCTCGCCGACCTGGAGCATGAGATCGGCAAGCTGGAAAAGGAGTACGCCGATCTGGAAGAAATCTGGAAGTCGGAGAAGCTGGCGGTGCAGGGCGCCCAGCACATCAAGGAGGAGCTGGACCGCGCGCGCATGGAGCTGGAAACGGCGCGCCGCGCCGGCGACCTAGGCCGCATGTCCGAGTTGCAGTACGGCCGCATCCCCGACCTGGAGAAGTCGCTGCAGATGGCCCAGCAGATGGAGCTGCAGGAAACCCGGCTGCTGCGCAACAAGGTCACCGACGAGGAGATCGCTGAAGTCGTTTCCAAGTGGACCGGCATCCCGGTGAGCAAGATGCTGGAGGGCGAGCGCGACAAGCTGCTGCGCATGGAACAGGCATTGCACCAGCGCGTCGTCGGCCAGGACGAGGCGGTGAAGGCCGTATCCGATGCCATCCGCCGCTCCCGCGCCGGCCTGTCCGATCCCAACCGTCCCAACGGCTCCTTCCTGTTCCTCGGTCCCACCGGCGTGGGCAAGACCGAACTGTGCAAGGCGCTGGCCTCCTTCCTGTTCGACACTGAAGAGGCCATGGTGCGCATCGACATGTCCGAGTTCATGGAGAAGCACTCCGTCGCGCGGCTCATCGGTGCGCCGCCGGGCTATGTCGGTTACGAGGAGGGCGGCTATCTCACCGAGCACGTGCGGCGCAAGCCCTACTCGGTGGTGCTGATGGACGAGGTGGAGAAGGCGCACCCGGACGTCTTCAACGTGCTGTTGCAGGTGCTGGACGACGGCCGCCTCACCGACGGCCAGGGGCGCACCGTGGACTTCCGCAACACCGTCATCGTGATGACCTCCAACCTGGGCTCGCAGCTGATTCAGGAAATGATCGGGGAGGACCGATTCGCCGGGAGCGAATCGGGGCAGCCGCAGGCTGCCCGAAGGGTGAGCGCCATGGATGGCGCGAATCAACACTATCAGGAGATGAAGGCGGCGGTGATGGAGGTGGTGGGCAAACACTTCCGTCCGGAGTTCATCAACCGCGTCGACGAGGTGGTGGTGTTCCATCCGTTGCTGCGCGAGCAGATCCACAGCATCGCCAACATCCAGATCAGCTACCTGCGCAAGCGCCTGGTCGAGCGCGACATGCAGTTGGAGCTTTCCGAGGCGGCGCTGGACAGGCTGGGCGAGGCCGGCTTCGACCCGGTGTACGGCGCACGGCCGCTGAAGCGCGCCATCCAGCAGCAGATTGAAAACCCGCTGGCCCAGGCGATCCTGTCCGGCCGTTTCCTGCCGGGCGACACCATTCGTGTCGATGTGCAGGACGGGCAGATGAGTTTTGCCAAGGGATGATGGCAGAGCCCGGCTCTGCGGGTGATGTGCCACAATGCACCGGTACATCGTTCGCCCGCGGAGCGGGCACCTGCGAATGAAATAGACCATGCAACGCATAAAACCCTGGTGGGGCGACTTCGAGCTGGCGGAAGGGACCGCGGGATGCTGGACCATCGGACCGGCCCGGCTGTATGTCGAACATCGGCCACACGAATGGCGCATCGGCTATCTGCTGGATGAGGCGGCAGAGGCCAGTGCCGTGCAGTTGGGACTTCCCCTGGGGCAAATGCCCGCCCAGGCACGGCTCAGCCGTTACAGTTTCCAGGTGCCGGCGGCGCAGCTGTCGCTGCGGCCGTTGCTGGCCGATCGACCGGTGCTGTCGCGCCCCGATGTGAACCTGTTCATCCCGCCGGCACAGTCCATCCAGCTCTACGTCAGTACACCGCTGTGGGTGCAGGTGCGCGCACAGGGTGAGTTGTTGCAGGAGCAGGCGGTGGTGCGTCCCTCGGATACCTGGTCCGGCCCCACGACGCGGCCGGGTGGTCTGGCCTATGCCGCCTCCACCATGGCGCGCACCAGCCTGGACGACTTTCCCTACAGCGCATGGCGGGCGGTGACACCACTGCGCATCACCAACCGCGGTACCGACATGGCGGCGGTGGAGCGCCTGCATCTGCCCGTGCCGTTCCTGTCGCTGTATCAGGCGGTCGACGGCACCCTGTGGACCCAGGCCGTGGAGCTGACGCGCAGTGGCGATGAGGTGCTGGAGCTGGAGCGTATGGGCAGTGAGGCGCCGCTGGAGGCCGGGGACAGTGTTTTGCTGAGTGAACCGCGTCGTCGCGCCGATCGCGGCCTGCTGAGCAAGGCCTTCGGCACCCTGTTCGGTCGCGGAGGGAGTGACGATGGAATGGATTGAAGGCTTCGACTGGCTGGCGGCGCTGCGCGCCGGCATCATCCTGCTGGTGGGCTGGGGGCTGGCCAAGGTCGCCAGTCTGGCGGCGGGGCGCGCGGCGCGACGCTATACCGCGGCACAGGAGACCATGCTGGTGCAGCGCGTGGTTTTTTACGGCGTCCTGGCAATCAGTGTGGTCACCGCGCTGCAGCAGATGGGCTTCAATCTCGGCGTGTTGCTCGGTGCCGCCGGCATACTCACCGTGGCGGTGGGCTTCGCCTCGCAGACCTCCGCCTCCAACCTGATCAGCGGCCTGTTTCTCATCGGCGAGCGCGCCTTCGTAGTGGGCGACACCATCAAGGTGGGCAATACCACCGGCGAGGTGCTGTCCATCGACCTGCTGTCGGTGAAGCTGCGCACGCCGGATAACCTGTTTGTGCGCGTACCCAACGAGACGATGATCAAGGCGGAGATCACCAATCTCACACGGTTCCCTGTCCGCCGCCTCGACCTGCTGCTCGGTGTCAACTACAAGGAGGACATGGGCAAGGTGCAGCACGTGCTGCAGGAGGTGGCGGAGCGCAACCCGCTTTGCCTGATGGAACCGGCGCCGCTGTTCATCTTCACCGGCTTCGGTGACTCGGCGATGAATCTGCAGTTCTCGGTGTGGGCGGTGCGGGAAAATTTTCTCGAATTGCGCAACACCATTCAGCAGGAGATCAAGCAGGCCTTCGACGCCAACGGCATCGACATTCCCTATCCGCAGCGCGTGCTGCATCTGGCCGACCCGGTGACGGTGCGACAGCAAACGTAGGATGGGCGCGCCGCGCTTCGCCGATCCGGCGTTTTCAACCCAGCAGCTGCAACACGTCGGCAACGTCGTTGCGCGCCTCTTGCAGTACCTGCGCTGCGATCTCTCCATCCAGCCTGCCGCGGGCCAGCTTGTGCCAGGCCGGCAGCTGCATGGTGTGCTCCAGCCGCTCCGGCTGTTCCTCGCCCAGCAGCAGTTGCTGGGCGATGACGATGACATCGGTGTACTCGGCCTGCGGCACCGGGTCACGTTGCCAGTCCTCCGCCTCCAGGGCGATGGCAACGGTCTCGTTGCCGAACTTCCACTGCCGCAGCACCATCGCGCCGACCTGGCCGCGCAGGGCGGCAATCGCCTCGTCCAGCATGCCGGCATCCCGTGCCAGTGCCGGTTCGCGGCTGGCGTAATTGATCACCGGCAGGGCGCCGATGTCGTGCAGCAGTCCGGCGAGCAGGGCGCGGTCCTTGTCCAGCCCCGGTGTCATGCCGGCCAGCACATAGCTGATGGCGCCCACCAGCACGCTGTGCTGCCACAGTGAGCGCATGCGTTGTTGCAGCAGGGATGAGGTGGTGTGGAACAGTTCGCGCAGGGTGTAGGCCAGCACCAGATCGCGGGTGGTGCCGAGGCCGAGGAACATCACCGCGCCCTTGCAGGTATTGATGGGGGTCTGCACGCCGTACAGCGGACTGTTGGCGGCCTGCACCAGGCGCGCGGCCAGGACCGGATCGGCCTGAATCAGATGCGCGACCTCATTGGCGTCGCAGTCGGGGTCCTGCACCGCCTCGCGCACGCGCACCGCGACGTCGGGCAGATGGGGCAGCTGCAGGGCATCGGCGAGGTAATCACGGAAGATGGTGTGAAACAGGCGCTGGCGCGGTTCTTCCGCGTCGGCAGTGATCTCCTCCAGCCGATAACTGTCGGGCGTGGCGGCGCGCGACAATACCTCCAGCAGCGTGGTGTTGAAACGGATGTAGCGTACGCGATCGACCGCAGTGGCGGTGGCGGTGTGCGGCTGCACGTTGTTGAGCGGCTGTCGCGCGGCAATGCTGTCGCCGCGCAGCAGTTCACGACGGCTGTCGGGCCAGTCCAGTTGCACGGTGCCGTCCAGCAGATAGAAGGTCCAGGGATCACTGTGGCCGCGCAGGAACAGGCGGCGGCCCGGATGCGATTCTTCGATCTGCGTTTTCTGGGCCAGTTCGTCCAGTTCGGCAGCGCCGAATTGATCGATGGGGTGCAGGGTCTGCAGATAGCGGCGGATGGCGGGAATGGCGTCGGTCATGGTCTCGGCTGTATGGGCTGCGTTCAGCAGATACGCGGCAGCGGATCATCCTCCAGTTCTTCCAGCAGGCGTTCGCCGCCCAGCAGCGTTTGCAGGACCACGTGACGGTGACCTGTTTCCAGCGTACCGATGATTGCTGCTGCATTACCCTGCGGCAGCATGCGCCAGCGCTGTAGCGCCACTTCCGCCGCCGCGGCCTCGACCACCGCCACGACGCGGCCCTCGCAGGCCAGGTAGTAGGGGTCGTAGCCCAGCATGTCGCACACCGCGCGCACCGGGTCGCGCACCGGGATCCGTTCCTCGTGCAGGCGCACACCGAGCTGGCAGGCGCGGGTTATTTCGTGTGCCACGGTGGCGAGGCCGCCGCGGGTGGGGTCGCGCATGAAGCGCAGGCCGGGCAGATCGTGCAGCGCCGCCGTGAGCGGGTAGACACAGGCGGCATCCGATTGCAGGTCGCCGCGCAGGCCGAACTGCTCGCGCGCCAGCATGACCGCCGTGCCGTGATCCCCCACCGGGCCGCTGACCAGCAGCACGTCACCGGCGCGGATTTGTGCCAGGCCCAATTGCAGTTCGGGGCGACGCACGCCGACACCGGTGGTGGCGAGATACAGGCCGCTGCCTTCGCCGCGCGGCACCACCTTGGTGTCGCCCGCCACCACGCGCACCCTGGCCTCGCGCGCGGCCCGGGCCAGCGAGGCCACCAGCCGTTCCAGGGTGGTGAAAGGCAGGCCTTCCTCGATGAAGGCATTGACGGTGAGATACAGCGGGGTGGCGCCGGCCACTGCCAGATCGTTGACCGTGCCGTGCACCGCCAGGGCGCCGATGTCGCCGCCGGGAAACTCCAGCGGCTTGACGGTGAAGCCGTCGGTGGTGATGAACAGGTCGCCGGGCGGCACGGTGATGTGTGCCGCATCGACCTGGACATCCAGCGCCGGGTCGGCGAGGTGGCGGGCGAACACTCCCTCGATCAGTTCGCGCATGTGGCGCCCGCCGTTGCCGTGGGCCAGGGTGATGTGTTCGCTCATGATGGCTATGCGTCGCAGGAGTTTGGTGTAGGCTAACCCGGAAGCCTGTTGCGGGAAAGTACCACGCATGGTCTATCAGTTGTTGGCCGATCTGGTTCTGCTGCTGCACGCCGCCTTCATCCTGTTCGTGGTGCTGGGCGGCCTGCTGGTATGGCGCTGGCCACGGCTGGCGTGGGTGCAACTGCCGGCGGCGGCCTGGGGCACGGCCATCGCCATGTTTGGCTGGTATTGTCCGCTGACGCCGCTGGAAAACCACTGGCGCCGGCTCGCCGGACAGCAGGGCTACGATACCGGCTTCATCCAGCACTATCTGTTGTCGTTCATCTACCCGGAAGGGCTCACGCGCCCCGTGCAAGTGGCCATGGGGCTCGGGGTGATCGTGATTACGGGCGTGATCTACGCCTTGCTGTGGCGGAGACATCGATGAATCTGCCCAACCTGTTGAGCCTGCTGCGCCTGCTGGCAACGCCGGTGATGTTGTGGTTCGCCTGGCATGGGCAGCACGAAGCCTTTCTGTGGTTGATGCTCGCCGCGTGGCTTAGCGATGCCCTGGACGGCTGGCTGGCGCGGCGCCTGAACCAGCGCACCGCGTTGGGCGCGCGCCTGGACAGCTGGGGCGATCTCGCCTTTTATACCGCACTCAGTCTCGGCGCCTGGTGGCTGTGGCCGGAGCGCCTGCGCGCGGAAGGCGTCGCCATCGTGGCCATCATCACCAGTTATCTGCTCCCCGCGGTGATCGGATTCATCAAATTCCGTCAGTTGCCCAGCTATCACACCCGGGCGGTGAAGGTGGCCGCAGTAGTGACAGCTATGGGCGTCATCGGCCTGTTGTTCTTCGATCTCGGTTGGCCACTGCGCCTGGCGGCACTGGTGTGTGCCTATGCGGCGCTGGAGGAGGTTGCCATCACCCTCAGGCTGCGCACGCTGCGTTCGAACATCCGCAGCTATTGGCAGGTTTGATCACTCCAGTGGCGCTGCTGCGCCGGCCTCCTCGTGGGTGCGGCCGTCGCGGATGTGGTAGATGCGCCGGAAGGTGGGAATGATCTTCTCGTCGTGGGTGACGACGATGATGGCGGTGTCGAACTGTCGCGCCATCTGGTTGAGGATGCGGATCACGGCGAGGGCGCGTTCGCTGTCCAGCGGGGCGGTGGGTTCGTCGGCGAGGATCACCGGCGGGCGGTTGACCAGGGCGCGGGCGATGGCGACGCGCTGCTGCTCGCCGCCGGACAGTTGTGCCGGCATGGCGCGGGCGCGGTGTGCCACGTCCAGCGCCGCCAGCAGTTCCAGCGCGCGCTTGCGCGCCTCGCCGTTGGGCACACCGGCCAGCATGGGCAGCAGGGCGACGTTGTCGGTGACATCGAGGAACGGGATCAGATAGGGCGCCTGGAACACGAAGCCGATCTTGTCGCGGCGCAGGGCGCGCAGGTCGGGGATGTTCCAGCGGTCGTCGTAGATCACTTCGCTGCCGAGGGTCATGCGCCCGGCGGTCGGCTCGATCACCGCACCGAGGCATTTGAGCAGGGTGCTCTTGCCCGAACCGGAGGGGCCGATGAGGCCGACCACCTCGCCTGGCGCCACCTGCATGTCCACGCCCTTCAGCGCGTCCACCGCGGTGTCGCCCTCGCCGTAACGCTTGCGCAGGCCTGTGATGCGGATACCGGTTTTTTCCATCTCAGCCACCGATGGCCTCCGCGGGATCGACTTTCAGTGCGGCACGGATGGCGAGCACGCTGGCGAGGATGCAGATCACCACCACGGCGATGAAACCACGCAGCGCATCGCCGCTTTCCAGCAGCACGTATTTGGGGAAGAACGGTGCCCAGAAGGTGGCGGCGATCTTGCCCACCACAAAGCCGATCAGGCCGAGACCGATGGCCTGCTGCATGATCATGCCGGCGATGGTGCGGTTGCGCGTGCCGATGAGTTTCAGTACGGCGATCTCGCGGATCTTGCCCAGGGTGAGTGTGTAGATGATGAAGGCGACGATGGCCGCACTGACGATGGCGAGGATCACCAGGAACATGCCGATCTGTTTTGCCGAGGTGGCGATCAGCTTGCCGATGAGGATCTGTTCCATCTGCGCGCGGGTGTAGACGGTGAGGCGCTTCCAGCGGCGGATCGGCTCGGCCACTTCCTCGGGGTCCCGGCCCGGCGCGATCTGCACCAGCACGGCGTTGACGTAGGGGTTGCTGCTCTGTGAGGCAAGCACGGCATCGAGCACGCCGGATGCGGCGAAGGCCGGGTTGGCGGCGGTGCGCGCGCGGTTGCGCACGATGGCGTCGTTATCCTTGAGGAATTGCGCCGCCTGGGCGTCCTTCAGCGGAATGAAGATCATCGGGTCGCCGCTGGACGACACCATGCGCCGGGTCAGGCCGACCACGGTGTAGTGGTTGCGGCGGATCTGGATGCGCTCGCCGAGCTGCAGGCCTGTGGCCACGTCGGCCACCGCCTCGTAGTGGCCGCGGGTCAGGTGGCGGCCGGCGACGAGAAAGCCGGGCTGCCCGGGCTGGCCGGTGCCGGCCACCACGCCCACCACCATGGCGCGCACGTCGCGCTCACCGTGACGCACCTGCATGGTGAGGTAGGTGACGTTGGCGGCGCGCACCACGCCATCCATGCCGAGGATGCCGCGCCAGGTGTCATCGTACAGGCTGGAGGATTCGGCGTAGGGGCCGAGGGTGCCCTGCTGCACCACCCACAGATCGGCACCGCTGTTGTCGAGCAGCACCCGGGCGTCGTCCACCATGCCGCGGTAGACGCCGGCCATGGTGAGGGTGACGCCAATGAGCAGGCCGAGACCGATGCCGGTGAAGACGAACTTGCCCCAGGCATGCAGGATGTCGCGGCCGGCGAGGCTGATCACGTACGCACCCCGGGCAGGCGATCCACCAGCTCGATGCGGTGATGGGCGGCGAGGGCGCGCTGGCTGTAGACCACCACGCGCTCGCCGGCACGCAGTCCGCTGCGCACCTGCACCCAGCCGTCGAGATCGCCGGCGCCCAGTTCGACCGGTGTGAATACCAGCGTCGCATCACTGATGCGCCACACGCCGAGGCGGCCGTCGACGCGCTGCACGGCGGCCGCCGGCACCACCGGCAGCGGCGGCAGGGCTGTCTGTGCCACCGTCACCTCGGCCAGTTCGCCGATGGGAGGCAGCGAGTCCGGCAGGATGTCGAACACCACCTTGGCGAGAAACTCCTCGGTGACCGCATCGGCCAGCGGCTCGATGCGCAGTACCCTGCCGGCGAGCGGTTGCATGGCCTGCGAGCGCAGCACGATCCGGGCCGGCAGGCCGGCGCGCAGGCCGGCGGCACGCAGCTGATCGAAGCGCACGTTGACCCACAGGCTGGCCGGGTCGACCAGCTCGACCACCGGCTGGCCGGCAATGAGCGTGGTGCCGGGGTCGGCGGCACGGGCGGTGACCAGCCCGTCCACCGGCGCCAGCAGGCGCAGATTGGCGCGCTGCTGTACCAGGGCATCATGTTCCGCCTGCACCCGGCCCAGCTCCTGCCGCGCCGCCTCCAGGTTGGCACGGGCGGCGCGCAGGCCGGCCTCGGCCACCTGCAACTCCTGCCGCTTCGCCTCGACGGCATCGGCACTGACGGTGTTGGCCCGCAGTAGCTGTTCGTAACGTTCGGCCTGGGCCGCGGCATAGGCGCGCCGCGCGCTGACATCCGCCACCTGCGCCTCGGCGGCGGCCACGCTGGCGCGGGCGCGCAGCTGCGCCGCGCGCTGCGCGGCGATGCGCTCATCCAGGTCCACCGGGTCCATTTCGCCCAGCACCTGGCCGGCACGCACATGCTGGCCCACCTCCACATTGACCTGCCGCACGCGGCCGGCGGCGGTGGGACCGATGCGGTAGGTGTAGCGTGCGGCCACCGTGCCGATGCCGAACAGGGCCGGGGTGAGCGCCCGCTCCTCGACGGTGGCCGCCACTACCGGCACCGGTGCCAGGGGACCGGCACGGGTCACCACCCAGACGAACAGTCCCGCCAGGGGCAACAACACCGCCAGCAGCGCCAGGCGGCGGCCATTCATGGACAGGCGTTTTTTCATGGCTTATCTCCCGATGCCGCGGCGGTAGATGGCGAAGGCGCCCAGGGCGTCGGCGTGGATGCGCTCCACGTCTCCGGCGAGCAGCGACTGCATCACCAGGCCCTGGATGGTGCCGATGAACAGGGTGGCGGCGGCGGCGGTGTCCAGGTCCGGGTCCAGTTCACCCTGTGCCTTGCCTTCCGCGAGGACGGCGGCGAGGCGTTCGCCATAGCGGCGCACCAGCGTTTGCGCCATCCGCTTGGCGGGTGAGGTGCCGGCGCGCTGCAGTTCGCCGAACAGCATGCGCGGCACGCCGGGATGTTCGGCGACGAAGTCGATGTGGGCCATGAACATCGCCTCCAGGCGGGCCAGCGGGGTGTCGGCGGACTGCGCCGCCCGCTCCAGCCGTGCCAGCAGGCGCTCGGCGACCCACTCCATCACCGCCTGCCAGATGGCCTCCTTGCTGGGGAAGTGGCGGAACAGGGCGCCCTGGGTGAGCTGCATGTGTTTGGCGATGGCGGCGGTGGTGATCTCGCTGGGGTTCTGCTGCGCCGCCAGCTCGACGACCGCCTCGATGGTCACGGCGCGGCGCTCGTCCGCCGGCAGGTGTTTGGGATGGGCTTCCATGGCGCGCCTCCTGGGAAAGATAGTATTCGATTACTATCTTTCAGGGGCGCCGCCATGTCAAGACAGCCGGGTCGGTTATTACGGGTTAGGAGAGGGGGTCAGTGGCCGTCGCAGCCGCACTCGCCGATGTCCTCGTTCCAGATCTCCGGCGACTGGCGGATGAAACGGCGCATCAGGTCGATGCATTCGGCGTTGTGCAGTACCACCACCTTCACCCCGGCCGCGCGCAGCCAGTCCAGATGACCGCTGAAATTCTCCGCCTCGCCCACCACCACGGTGCCGATGCGGAACTGGCGGACGAGGCCCGAGCAGTACCAGCAGGGGGCCAGGGAGGTGACCAGGATCTTGTCGCGGTAACTGGTCTGGCGCCCGGCCTTGCGGAAGGCGTCGGTCTCGCCGTGCACCGACGGGTCGTTGTCCTGCACGCGGCGGTTGCGGCCGCGGCCGAGCAGGGTGCCCTGTGCGTCGAACAGGGCGGCGCCCACCGGCACGCCGCCCTCGGCAAAGCCGAGGCGGGCCTCTTCCAGGGCGGGGGCGAGCAGGGCGGCGTAGTCGAGGGTGTCGGTCATGGTGTGATTCCTTGAGCGAGGGCGGCGGCCTCGATGACCTGGCCGTAGCACAGGCCGCCGTCGTTGCAGGGGAGTTGGGCGTTCAGGCGCACGGTGAAGCCGGCGGCCTCCAGGGCGGCGGCGGCCAGCTCGGTGAGCAGGCGGTTCTGGAACACGCCGCCGCCGAGGGCGACGGTGGTGAAGTCATGGGTCCGGCGCAGGGCCTGCGCCTGGGCGGCGATGGCGGCGGCCAGGCTGGCGTGGAAGATGCCGGCACGCACAGCGGTGGGCAATGCATCATCGCGCAGCATGGGCAGCAGCGGCGTCCAGTCGATGCGCAGCACCCCGCTGTCGTCGTACAGCGGCAGGGTGACGGGTGTGGCATCCCCCGGCGCGATGGCCTCCAGCAGCATCGGTCCCTGGCCCTCGAAGCTGGCCTGGCTGCACAGGCCGGTGAGGGCGGCGGCGGCATCGAACAGGCGGCCGGCGGCGGAGCTTTGCGGCGTGTTGAGGCGCTGCTGCCAGGCGTGTTGCAGCAGGGCCTGGTCGGGATGAAAGTCCGGCGCCTCCGGCCCGCACTCCCACAGCAGGCCGAGGGCGGCGCGCCAGGGTTCGCGGCCGGCCCTGTCGCCGCCGGGCAGATGAAAGGGGCGCAGGCTGCCGACGCGCTGCCAGCGGCCGGGGCGGCCGCACAGGGCCTCGCCGCCCCACAGCGTACCGTCGCTGCCCAGGCCGGTCCCGTCCCAGGTGAACACCAGCCAGTCGCCACGGCCTGCATGTTCGCCGTAGACGGCGCCGGCATGCGCGTGGTGGTGCTGCACCGCCTGCACGGGCAGGCCACTTTGCCGGGCCCACCGGCTGCTGGCGTAGCCGGGGTGGGCATCGCAGACAAGGTGTTGCGCCTGCACGCCGTACAGCTGTTGCAGATCGGCGGCCACCTGGGCGAATACGGCGAGGGCGCGGGGGGCGTCCAGGTCGCCGATGTGCGGGGAGATGACGATGCGATCCTCCCAGGCCAGGGCGAGACTGTTTTTCATGTGGCCGCCGACAGCGAGCAGCGGCGCGTCGAGGCGCAATGGCAGCGGCAATTCCAGAGGGGCATTGCCGCGGCCGAGGCGCAGGGGGCGCGGTGTACCCCGGCTGCTGCGCCAGACCGGGTCATCGGCAGGACGCAGGATCGGGCGGTCGTGGTGCAGGAAGGCGTCGGCGATCCCGGCCAGACGGCGGGCGGCCTCGCCATTGTCGGTCAGCACCGGTTCGCCGCTGACGTTGCCCGAGGTCGCCACCAGCGGACCGCCGAAATCATCCAGCAGCAGGTGATGCAGCGGCGCGTAGGGCAGCAGGGCGCCGATCTCGTTCAGGCCGGGGGCCAGCGATGGCGCCAGCAGGGTGTCGGCGCGGCGGCGGCACAGCACGATGGGGCGTGGCGGCGTGCCCAGCAGGGCAGCCTCGTCTGCGGTTGGCTCCAGTTGCGTGCGCAGCAGGTCGAGGCCGTCAGTGCCCTGCTGCGGAAACATCACCGCCAGTGGCTTGTGCGGCCGCCGCTTGCGCGTGCGCAGGCGCTGCACCGCCGCATCACTGCTCGCGTCGCACAGCAGGTGATAGCCGCCGACGCCCTTTACCGCGACGATGGCGCCGGCGCGCAGCGCGCTCACCGTGGCGCGCAGGGCGGCCGCGTTGTCCGTGAGGCTGTCGGAGCCCTGTACGAATTTCAGCCGCGGCCCGCACTGCGGGCAGGCGACCGGTTCGGCGTGGAAGCGGCGGTTGGCGGGGTTTTCGTATTCGGCGCGACAGGCCGGGCAGAGCGGGAATCCCGCCATCGAGGTGTTGGGGCGGTCGTAGGGCAGGCGCGCGATGAGGGTGTAACGCGGGCCGCACTGGGTGCAGTTGATGAAGGGGTAGCGGTAACGGCGGTCCTGCGGGTCGCGCATCTCGCCCAGGCAGTCGGGGCAGGCGAAATAATCCGGCGGCACGTGGATCTGCGGCGGGTCACCGGCATCGCTGGGCAGGATGGCAAAGCCGCTGTGTGGCGATGCGTCGGTGGCTTCCATGCGGTCGATGAGGGCGGGCTGTGCCAGCGGCGGCGCCTGATCGATGAGCGCTGCGGTGAAGGCATCGAGTACGGCTGGTTCGCCCTGTGCCAGGATTTCCACCACACCGCTGCGATTGCGCACCCAGCCGCCGATGCCGTGGCTGCAGGCGAGGCGGTAGACGAAGGGGCGGAAGCCGACGCCCTGGACGCGGCCGCCGATGATCAGGCGCAGGGAAGGCATGTGCCGAGTTTCGAGTTTCGGGCCGCGGGTTGCAAGCATCCCGTAGTCCCTGGCGAAACCCGGAACTAGGCGATGTGGCGGTCGAGAAACTCGCGCACGAACGGTGCCGGTCGTGCGGAGGAGAAGCGATCCACTTCTTCCCCGTTCTTGAACAGGATCACCGTGGGGAAGCCGCGCGCCTTGTAGTGGCCGGCAATCTTCATGTTCTCGCCTTCGTCGGCATCCAGTTTGGCGAGCAGCACCTTGCCCTCGTATTCGCGCAACACCTTGTCCAGCACCGGGGCCAGGGCCAGGCAGGGGGAGCACCACTCGGCCCAGATGTCGAGCAGGATCGGCTGCCGGTGCGAAGCCTCCAGCACCTTGTCCTTGAAGTCTTCCTGCATCACATCGAAGATGTACGGATTATGTTCGCTCATGATTTGCTTTCAGTTGCCGGGGAAAATTTGCCGCGCGCCATTCTGCGCATCCTCCTGCGGCTTTGCAACCGGACGGGGCCATGGGGCTGACGCCATTGCTCAACCACGATTGGGTGGTGAGTCCGGCGGCGGCGCGGGCCCTGCAGGAGGCCTTGCGGGGGCGGGTGGTGCTGCGCGACCAGCTGGGTGAGGTGCGCTGTGTGGCCGGTATCGACGTCGGTTTCGAGCAGGACAACACCATTACCCGTGCCGCGGTGGCGCTGCTCTCTTTCCCCGCGCTGGAGCTGATCGAATATGCCATCGCGCGCCGCCCCACCGGTTTCCCCTACGTACCGGGGCTGTTGTCCTTCCGCGAGATTCCCGCAGTGCTGGAGGCGCTGGCGCGACTGCGCGGGCGGCCAGATCTGCTGCTGTGCGACGGCCAGGGTATCGCCCACCCGCGCCGCTTCGGCATTGCCGCCCATCTCGGTGTATTGTGCGATGTGCCGGCCATCGGCGTGGCGAAGAGCCGGCTGCTGGGTACCTTCGGCCAGTTGCCCGATCAGCGCGGTGCCTGGGTGCCGCTACGTGACGGCGGGGAAATCATCGGTGCCGTGCTGCGCACGCGGTGCGGTGTCAAGCCGCTGTTCATATCGCCCGGTCACCGTATCAGCCTGCCCACGGCGGTGTACTACACCCTGGCCTGCACCACCCGCTACCGGCTGCCGGAGACCACGCGCCAGGCCCATCATCTTGCCTCCGAGGCCTGGCGTTGATGGTTTGTCGGCGGCACGGATTCATGCCTACAATCAGTGCCATCGCCAACGGGAGAAAATAATCCATGAACCTGGAAAAGGTCGTCTTCGGCTTCTTCATCATTCTTGCGCTCACCCTGAACTTCGGTTTCTTCATCGGCGAGTTCGATAACCCCGATCACCATAACGTCTATGAGCTGTTCGCGGTGATCGTGGTCAACCTGATCGCCACCGTGCTCAAGTTCGGCGATCGCACGCAGATGGGGGCACTGCTGCTGGCCTCGTCACTGGTGGCCGACCTGCAGTTGTTGGCGGCGGCAGTCGTCTGGGGTTATGCCCAGCATGTCAGCGGTACCGGCCTGGATTCGATGGTGATGGGCAGCATCGTTTCCCTCGCCGGCGGCGCCATGCTGGCCAATATCGTCTCGGTGGTGTTGTTGATCATCGAGACGGTCAATCTGCGCCGCTGATGGACCGCATCATCTTCCTGTTTCTGCGGCGCATGCGCGCGCCGCTGCTGGTGCTGATCGCCGCCTACACCATCGCCGTGCTGGGCCTGGTGTTGATCCCCGGCGTGGATGCTGAGGGACGGCCCTGGCATATGGGGTTTTTTCACGCCTTCTATGTCATCAGTTATACCGCGACCACCATCGGCTTCGGTGAGGTGCCCCATGCCTTTACCGATGCGCAGCGCATGTGGACCATCGTCTCCATCTACCTGTCGGTGATCGCCTGGCTGTATGCCATCGGCAAGATCCTCACCCTGTTGCAGGAACCGGCCTTCAAGCGGGCGGTGATCGAGCAGGCGTTTGCGCGCAGCATCCGCCGCCTGCGCGAGCCGTTCTATATCATCTGTGGTTATGGTGACACCGGCAGCCTGCTGGTGCGTGCCCTGGCGCAGCGCAACATCCGCGCTGTGGTCATCGATCGCAACCCCGATCGCATCGATGACCTGGAGTTGGAGGACATGGGCATGTATGTACCAGGTCTGTGCGCCGATGCCAGTGTGTCTGCCTATCTCACCCTTGCCGGTTTGCTCAGTCGGCATTGCCGCGGCATTGTTGCGCTGACCGACGATGACGACGCCAATCTCAAGATCGCCATCACCAGCAAGTTGCTGCATCGCGAACTGCCGGTGATCTGTCGTGCCGAAACGCGCGATGTGCAGGACAACATGGCATCGTTCGGTACCGACCACATCATCAATCCGTTCGATACCTTCGGCGATCGGCTGGGGCTGGCGCTGCATTCGCCGGGCACTCATCTGCTCTATGAGTGGCTGACCTCGGTTCCCAATATGCCGCTGTCGGAGCCGCTGTATCCGCCGCACGGCAAGTGGGTGTTGTGCGGTTACGGCCGCTTCGGCAAGGCGGTGCACGAAAGTCTGGTGGGTGAAGGAGTGGAGGCCGTGATCGTCGAGGCCGACCCGCAGCGCACCGGCTGCGCCGATCGCTGCATCATCGGGCGGGGCACGGAGGCGATCACCCTGCAGGCTGCCGGTATCGAGGAAGCGGTGGGCATCGTCGCCGGCACCGACAACGATGCAAACAATCTGTCCATCGTGATGACGGCAGCGGAACTCAATCCCAAGTTGTTCATGGTGGCGCGGCAGAACCGTCACGACAACGATGCCATTTTCAAGGCCGCCAGGCTCAATCTGGTGATGCACCGCAGCGAGATCATCGCCGAGGACATCCTGGCCCAGCTCACCACACCGCTGCTTCCGGTATTCCTCCAGCAGGCACGTCAGCAGAACAATGCCTGGGCCAATGAGGTGATCAGCCGCATCAGCGCGGTGACCGGCGAAGTGGTCCCCGAGGTATGGACGCTGACGCTGGATGCGCAGCAGGCCCCAGCGCTATGGCAGACGCTGGCAATGCACGACGTGCACCTGGGCGAGATCCTGCGTGACCCGCGCGATCGCGACTATCCGTTGTCCTGTATACCGCTGCTGTTGCTGCGCGGCAAAGATCCACGCCTGATGCCGGGAGAGGATGTGGTGCTACGCAGTGGTGACCGTTTGCTGTTCTGCGGCCGCAGCGGCGTGGCGGAGCGCATGAGCCGCGTCATGTACAACGGCAATGTGCTGCGTTACGTGCTGAGTGGCGAGGAACGGCCGGACGGCTGGATCTGGCGGGTAATGAAAAGCGCGGAATAGGGGCGGATGTTATCGGTTCCGCAATCATGCGGAACCGATAGCCGTTTTCCTGCTTGTTGTGCCTGAACTAGTACTGCGGCATGTACAGCGGATACAGCACCTGTTCTTCCTTCTGGATGCGCGCACCCAGCACCTGGCCGATGGTGGCGAAGTCTTTGGCGAAGGCCCCGGCCAGTTCCTTGTCCACGCCGATGGCCTCGTATTTCTTCAGGAAGTTCATCGCCACCTTGGCGATGCCGTCCATCTCGCGGCGGAAGCCGCGAATCAGTTCCGAGTTGGTCTCGTCACTGGCGAGGCAGCGGTCCAGATAGATGTACAGCCGGACGTTTTCGGTAAGCAGGTGGCCCTGCAGTCCGGTGCGGAAGGCGTCCAGTTTTTCCGACACGGTGGCGTAGTCGCCTTCATCGAAGGCGGCCTTGATCTCGCCGTAGAGGCCGAGCAGGGCCTGATGATCGGACTTCAGCTGGTCTATCAGTTCCGGGTGGTAGCGGATCTCCGTGCCGGGGGCCGTGTTGTACTGCGGCTGGCCGGCGGCCTCAGCGGTTTCTGCCTTGGCATCGCCTTTCTTTTTGAAAAAATCGAACATGGTCCTTCCTCCCTGCTTTATGTTGTGCGTGCGGTGGATCTAAGCCCGCGCGGCTTGTGCGTGTACTTGATGCAGGTCAAGCAAGGGGTACACCCTCAGCGCGTCCCGGCCGACCACCAGATGCGGCAGGCACCCTCGTCGGACACCATGCAGGGGCCGATGGGACTGCGCGGGGTGCAGGGATGGCCGTACAGCTTGCAGGCGGTGGGAGGAATCTTGCCCAGTACCACACGGGCACAGTCGCAGCCGGGCGGCATCTCGCCGGCGCGGCGGCGCTGTTCGGCGCCGTGATCGGGCAGGTGTTCGCGGGCGTCGTGGCGGCGCAGCGCGCCCTTGAGGTGGTAGCCGGAGGCGGGGATGTTGCCGACGCCGCGCCAGGGGGCGTCGCCGATGTCGAAGCTGGCCGCCAGCAGGCGCCGTGCGGCGATATTGCCTTGTGGTCTGACCACCTCCGGATAGCAATTGGCCAGGACGGCCTTGCCATCCAGCGTCTGCCGGATTACGGCGTAAAAGGCGGCGAGCAGGCTCTCCGGGCTGAAACCGGCCACAGCCGCCGGCAGGCCATGTTTTTCCGGCACGAACAGCCATTCGTCGGAACCCATCACCGCCGATACATGGCCGGGGGCGATGAGGGCATCGAAGCCGGGTTGTTCGGAATCCAGCAGCATCGCCACCGCCGGCCAGGTGAGGCGGCCGGCCATCACCAGCAGGAGATTCTCCGGCGCGCCCTCCTGCAGCAGGGCGGCGAGCGGCGCGGTGGTGGTTTCGAAGCCGGCGGCAAGAAATACCACCTGGCGAGCGGGATTGTCGTGGGCGATCTGCGCCGCCTCGAGCGGCGAGGCGATGGGGCGGATATCGGCGCCGAGGGCGCGCGCCTGCTCCAGCGAGCGCGCCTCGTCCTTCGGCACATTCACCGGCACGCGCAGCATGTCGCCGTAAGCCACTACGATGGCCTCGTCGCGCAGGCCGTGCTGGATGGCGGCGTAGATGGCCTCTTCCGGGCATATGCATACCGGGCAGCCGGGGCCGGGAATCAGTTCGATGTTGCGGGGCAGGACACCACGCAGGCCGGCCGTGGTGATGGAGCGTTCATGACCGCCGCAGACGTTCATGATGCGCACCGGCTCCGTCAGCGGCAGGGTGCGGATCCGCTCAAGCCAGTCGCGGGCGGTAGGCGGCATCATTCAGATCCTCAGCACACCGCTGACCTTGGCTGCAGGCCGCAGCTTGCGTGCAGCATCGCGGCGTGCCGCAGTCTCTGCGCGCAGCCAGCCGAACCAGGCGTCCATGCCGGCGCCCTTGCGGGCGGACAGTTGCAGCACCGGGGCGGCGGTGGCCAGCTGGCGCAGATGCTGTTCGGCCCGCGCCGGCTCAAAGTCGTCCAGCACGGCCAGCAGGTCGGACTTGGTGAGCAGCAGCAGATCGGCGGCGCGGAACATCACCGGGTATTTGGCCGGCTTGTCGTCGCCCTCGGTGACGGAAAGCAGTACCACGTTGCGGTGCTGGCCGAGGTCGAAGCTGGCGGGGCAGACCAGGTTGCCGACGTTCTCGATGAACAGCAGGTCGATTTTTGAGAGGTCGAGGTGGTGCAGGGCATCGTGCACCATGTGGGCGTCCAGATGGCAGGCGCTGCCGGTGGTGATCTGGATCGCCGGCACCCCCTGGGCGCGGATGCGTTCGGCGTCGTTCTCTGTTTCCAGGTCGCCCTCGATGACGGCGATGCGCAGTTCATCCTTCATTGCCGCGATGGTCGCTTCCAGCAGCGCGGTCTTGCCGGCGCCGGGCGAGGACATCAGGTTGATGGCGAGCACGCCATGTTTCTCCAGGTGCTCGCGGTTGTGCGCCGCCTGGCGGTCGTTTTCGCCCAGCAGGCCGTGCAGTACCTCCACCGCCGCCTTGCCGTCTTGGCTGTGGGCCAGTTTGCCGCCGGCCTCGACGAGGTGCTTGTTGCCGGGAGTGATGTTGCAGCCGCAGGTGTCGCACATAGTTTCAATTAACTGTAGGAGCCCACTCCGTGGGCGAATTTTTCTTCAAATATTTTCACCGCTGGCACAGGTTCGTCGAGAGGATTCGGCTCCTACGCTTTGGTTAATTCGACGCTGGCCAATAACAGTTCATCGCCGCTGATGAGCTGTGTGTGCCAGTCGCCGCAGGCACCGCAGATGAGGCGGTTGGGCGCTGCGGCGGTCTCGGTGCCGCAATTTTGGCAGCGCACGGTGAGCGGCAGTTCCTCGATCACCAGTTCGGCGCCGGCGGCCACGGTGCCGGCGCGGGCGATGGGGAAGGCATCCTGCAACAGACGCGGCTCGACGCCGGACAGCGGACCGATGCGCAACACGACTTTCTCCACGCTGTGCGCGGCGTTCTCCCGTGCCACCTGTTCCACCTGGGCCAGCAGCGCCTGGCACACCGACAATTCATGCATCGCTTTCCGCCAGGATCTGGTCGAACAGTTCCCAGGACTGGCGCGCGTCTTCCTCACTGATCCTCTGGATGGCGTAGCCCACGTGCACGATGACGAAATCGCCCACGGCGGGCAGCTCGTCCTGCAGCATGAACAGGCTGATGTCGCGCTCCACGCCCTTGGCGCTGGCGCGTGCGTTGTAGCCGCTTATGCCGATGATCTGCATGGGAATGCCGAGACACATGGTGGGATATCCGCTCGCCGTGTCCCCGCGAGTATAGCCATATCACCGGGACAACCCAACACGCTCGCCAAATGTCACAAACTGCGTCTATAGTTATCCGGTCACGACCATAACCAAAACAACGATGAGGAGATCATGACCACAGTCGTGCTGGGCGTGGGCAACACCCTGCTTACCGACGAGGGGGTGGGGGTGCATGTGGTGGAGCGTCTGCGCCGCGATCATCCCGAACTCGATGCCGTCGAATATCTCGATGGCGGCACCCTCAGTTTCACCCTGGCCGGCCCCATGGCCGAGGCCGACGAACTCATCATCATCGATGCCGCCGAACTGAAGGCGGTTCCCGGCACCGTCACCCTGTTTGAAGATGCTGCGATGGACGACTATCTGGGGCGCGGCAAGCGCCGCAGCGTGCATGAGGTCAGCCTGCTCGACCTGCTGGCCATCGCCCATCTCACCGATTCCCTGCCGTCGCGCCGTGCCCTCATCGGTATCCAGCCACAGGAGCTGGGCTGGGGGGATACGCCCAGCCCGGTGGTGGCGGCGGCGATCCCCCGGGCGTGCACCATGGCCCTCGATCTCATCCGGAAATGGCGACAATGAACAGTCTGAAAAATATCGGCGTGCATGTGGTGCATGTGGGCGGCAACGGCAATGCCAGAGCGGTGCTGCGCGAGGTGGAAAACCTGCTGCAGAAGCTGGTGGAGGAGGGCGAGGAGAGCAGCATAGATCTCTCCGGCCTGCCGCTGACGCCGGAAGATTATGACCTGCTGGAGGAAACCCTGGGCGAGGGCGAGGTGGTGGCCGAGGTGCACAGCCTGGGACCGACGCGCATCCACGAGACCGGCATCCCCGGTGTGTGGTGGGTGACCCATTACAACGACGAGGACGAGGTGCTGGCGGAGTTCATCGAGGTGGCATGGTGCCCCGAGATACTGCTGGCGCCGGAGGATGACGTGAAGGACGGGCTGGAGGCCTTGCGTGCCCGTCTGTTCGAATTGAATCAGGAGGGTGGTCATGGCGGATGAAACCTTGCTCGATATTTTGAAGCGGCGCGGCGTCAGCCGGCGCGGTTTCCTGAAATTCTGTGCGGCGACCACCTCGCTGCTCGCCCTGCCGCCGTCCATGGCGGCGGCGGTGGCCGAATCCCTCGGCAGGGTGCGACGTCCGGCGGTGATCTGGCTGTCGTTCCAGGAGTGCACCGGCTGCACCGAGTCGCTGACCCGCGCCCATTCCCCCAGCATCGAGAGCCTGATCTTCGATGCCATCTCCCTCGACTATCACCACACCCTGCAGGCGGCCTCCGGCCATGCCGCGGAGGAGGCGCGCGAGCACTCCATGAAGGCGGACTGGGGCAACTATCTGCTCATCGTCGACGGTTCCATCCCGCTCAAGGACGGCGGCGTGTATTCCACCATCGCCGGCATCAGCAATCTGCAGATGCTGCAGGAGGCGGCGGCCGGTGCCGCGGCCATCGTTGCCATCGGCACCTGTGCCGCCTATGGCGGCCTGCCCCACGCCCAGCCCAATCCCACCGGTGCGGTGGCGGTGTCCGACATCGTCAAGGACAAGCCGATCATCAACGTTCCCGGCTGCCCGCCGGTGCCGGCGGTGATGGTGGGGGTGCTGGCCCACTACCTTACCTTCGGCACGCTGCCCGACCTCGATGATCTGGGGCGGCCGCGCGCCTTCTATGGCGAGTCCATCCACGATCGCTGCTATCGCCGGCCGTTCTATGACCAGGGCAAGTTCGCCAAGACCTTCGACGATGCGGGGGCGCGCGACGGCTGGTGCCTGTTCGAACTGGGCTGCAAGGGACCGACCACCCACAACGCCTGCGCCACCACCAAGTGGAACGGCGGCACCAGCTGGCCGGTGCAGTCCGGCCACGGCTGCATCGGTTGTTCCGAGCCGGACTTCTGGGATGCCGGCGGTTTCTACAAGGCGCTCTCCACGCCGGTGAACTCCGTCACCGGTGCCGCCACGGCGGCGGTGGCCGCAGGCGCGGCGGCCGGCATTGCCATCGGCCTGGCCAACCGCCAGCGCAAGGCGCGCGCCCGGGCCGGACACCAGACCGTCACCATCGAAGACCTGGAGAAGTGATATGAGTGCCATGGAGTTGTTGCTGTGGGCGCGCGGGCCGGGGCTGGCCATTGCCGTTGCCATCTTTCTGTTCGGCATGATGCTGCGCCTCATCGAGATATACAGTCTGGGGCGCAAGCGTGACCTGTCCGTGCCGCGCAGCCCGACGCCTGGATCGGGCTGGCGTACCATCGTTACCCGCTCACTGCCTCATGCCGATACCTGGCGCCGCTCGGCCCTGACCGTGATCACCGGCTTCGCCTTTCATCTGGGCCTGTTCGTCGTCCTGCTGTTTCTGCTGCCGCACATCGAGCTGATCCGTTCACTCACCGGCCTGAGCTGGCCGGCGCTGCCGACGCCCCTGGTCGACCTGATTACGGTGATCACCCTGATCGCCCTCATCGTCGCCCTGGTGAACCGTGTGCAGGATCCGGTGAAGCGCTTCCTCTCCGGTGCCGGCGATTACCTCGCCTGGACGGTCACCTTCCTGCCGCTGCTCACCGGGTACATGGCCTACCATCACCTGCTGCTCGACTACACCCTGCTGCTGGCCTTGCACATCCTGTCAGCCGAACTGCTGCTGGTGGTATTCCCCTTCACCAAGCTCACCCACACCTTCACCCTGTTCATCGCCCGCTGGTACAACGGCGACATCGCCGCGCGCAAGGGGGTGGCGTCATGAGCAGTAAGCAGGGGCCCCGCGCAGCGGGGATGCGCACGTCCGCGAATGACGCCGGCCACCGACAGGCACGGAGCAAATCGCCGGCAGGTTGGAGCGGAGGTGGCGTCATGAGCAGTAAGCAGGGGCCCCGCGCAGCGGGGATGCTCAAATGTGTAGAGCGGGCAAAGCGCAGCGTGCCCACCATGGGCGCTGATGGTGGGCACGTCGCTAACGCTCCTTTGCCCACCCTGCAAACGCAGTTTGAAACGGAGGTGGCCTCATGAGCGCGAGTCTGGCTAAGGGGTTGAATGCCTTTCGCGAGGTGATGGATGCCCCCATCGCCAGCTTCTTCTCCAGTTGCGTGCATTGCGGCATGTGCGCCGATGCCTGCCTGTTCTATACCGAGACCGGTGACCCAAAATACACGCCCATCCACAAGCTGGAGCCGTTGCGCCGCCTGTGGCAGCAGGAGTACACCCTGACCGGGCGTGTCGGACGCCTGCTCGGCCTGAGCAAGCCGGTGAGCGACGAGGAACTGAAGAGCTGGAGCGAGCTGGTGTACGACAGCTGCACCCTGTGCGGCCGCTGCTCCATGGTCTGCCCGGTGGGCAACGACATCACCTACATGGTGCGCAAGATGCGCGAAGGCATGGCCGTCGCCGGCCATGCGCCGGAGGGCGTCATCGGTGCCACCAAGCGCACCATTGAGCTGGGCAGTCCGATGGGCGTCAAGCTGCAGGCCCTGCAGGCGCAGATCCGCGGCCAGGAGGCGGAAACCGGGCTGACCATTCCGATTGACGTGCAGGGCGCTGACTATATGGCCTTGCTGTCGTCCATGGAGATCATCAATTTCCCGGAGTATCTCGGTGCCCTGGCGCGCATCTTCCATCAGGCCGGCGTGAGCTGGACGCTTTCATCGGAGGCCTTCGAGGCCACCAACAGCGGTATTCAGATCGGTGCCTCGGACATTGCCCGGGAGATTGTCGCGCGCATCGTCACCGCGGCGGAAAAATTGCAGGTGAAGAACGTGATCAGCCCGGAATGCGGTCATGCCTTTACCGCGTTGCGCTGGGAAGGTCCCAATCTCATCGGCCGGCCCTACAAATTCCAGGTGGTGCATATCCTCGAACTGCTCGATGAGTTGCGCCGCAGCGGGCGTCTCAAGACCTCCGGCAAGGACGATGCGGCACTGACCTTCCACGACCCCTGCCAGATCGTGCGCCGCGGCGGTGTGGTGCAGCAGCCGCGGGTGCTGCTGGGCGAGGTGGCAAGCGATTTCCGCGAGATGCCGGACCACGGCGTGATGAACTGGTGTTGCGGCGGTGGTGGCGGCGTCAGTGCCAATGACCGTGCCGAGGAGTTGCGCCTGCAGGCCTTCAAGCGCAAGAAGGCCCAGCTCGATGTGCTGGGGGTGGAGACCATGGTGACTGCCTGTGCCAACTGCCGCATCGTGCTGGAAGAGGGACTGGAACACTACAACATGAACGTCAAGGTGGTCGGCCTGACCGAACTGCTGGCCGAGCACCTGGTTGAACAGGAGGCCGGTAAATGAACGTCAGATATCTTGTCGGGTCCGCAAATGAACGCGAATGTACGCAAATCAAGGAGCAGGTTCATGGGCCCGAGACAGCGGTGCTGCCGCCCACCGGATGAGCCATGTCATGGTGGCTAGCTCAACAGATATTCGCGTTTATTTGCGTCCATTCGCGGACTGACTGAGGATTTCTTTATGAACCAGCGTGTGGTAGTCGATCCCATTACCCGCATCGAGGGTCATCTGCGCATCGAGGCGGAGACCGAGGGCGGCGTCATCACCCAGGCCTCCAGTTCCGGCACCATGGTGCGCGGCATCGAGATCATCCTGCGCGGCCGTGACCCGCGCGATGCCTGGGCCTACGCCCAGCGCATCTGCGGCGTGTGCACCCTGGTGCACGGCATCGCCTCGGTGCGCGCGGTGGAGAATGCGCTCAACTATCCGATTCCGCCCAACGCCCAGCTGATCCGCAACCTGATGATCGCCGCGCAGTACGTGCATGACCATGTGATGCACTTCTACCACCTGCATGCACTGGACTGGGTGGATGTGGTATCGGCACTGAAGGCCGATCCCAAGGCCACCTCGGAACTGGCGCAGTCGATCAGCAACTATTCCAAATCTTCGCCCGGTTATTTCGCCGACATGCAGAAGAAGCTGAAGGAATTCGTCGAGGGCGGTCAGCTCGGCATCTTCGCCAATGGCTACTGGGGCCATCCGGCCTACAAGCTGCCGCCGGAGGCCAATCTGATGGCGGTGGCGCATTATCTGGAGGCCTTGTCCTGGCAGCGCGAGGTGGCCAAGCTGCACGCCATCTTCGGCGGCAAGAATCCGCACCCCAACTTCCTGGTCGGCGGCGTGCCCTGCGCCATCAGCGTGCACCCGGACCACCCGGGGCGCGGCAAGGGGCCGCACTTCCGTGGCGGTGCCGGCGCCACGGCGGTGGACCTCACCGGCCTGCAGAAGGTGAAGGAGATCATCGGCCAGATGCGCGACTTCGTCGATCAGGTGTACGTGCCTGACACCCTGGCCATCGCCTCGTTCTACAAGGACTGGGCGCAATACGGCGAGGGCGTGGGCAACTTCATGACCTACGGCGACTTCCCGGCCAATGGCATGGACGACCCGTCCAGCTTCCTGATCCCCTCCGGCGTGATCCTCAACCGCGACCTGTCGACCATTCACGAACTGGACATGAACGCCGCCGATCACATCCAGGAATACGTATCCCACTCCTGGTACGACTACAGCGTGGGCAAGGAAAAGGGACTGCATCCCTACGACGGCGAAACCAACCTCAACTACACCGGCCCCACGCCGCCCTACGAGCACCTTGAGGTCGACAAGAGCTACTCCTGGCTCAAGTCGCCGCGCTGGAAGGGCAAGCCGATGGAGGTGGGGCCGCTGGCGCGCGTGCTGATGCTGCATGCCCGCGGCCATGCGCAGACGCAGGAGCTGGTGAACATGACCCTGCGCACCCTGGACGTGCCGGTGCAGGCGCTGTTCTCCACCCTGGGGCGCACCGCGGCGCGCACGCTGGAGACGAAGATCATCGTCGATGCCATGTCCGGCTGGTACAACCAGCTCATCGCCAACATCAAGGCCGGCGACCTGCGCACCTTCAACGAAACCCTGTGGGAGCCCTCCACCTGGCCGAAGACCGCCCGCGGCGTCGGCTACATGGAGGCGCCGCGCGGTGCGTTGGGTCACTGGATCGTCATCAAGGATGGCAGCATAGACAATTACCAGGCGGTGGTGCCGTCGACCTGGAACGCCGGGCCGCGCGATGCGCAGGGGCAGGACGGTCCCTACGAGGCCGCCCTCAAGGGCCAGCCGCTGCACGATGCGACGCAGCCCATCGAGATACTGCGTACCATCCACAGCTTCGACCCGTGCATCGCCTGCGCGGTGCACGTCACCGACCCGGAGGGTGAGGAGCTCGTGAAGGTCAAGGTTCGTTAAAGGCAGATACAAGTTGCAAGATACCAGTTGCGGAGTGTGCGCTGCGCACACGGTTGTCTTGGCTCACAGACGGCACTCGCGCAACGAGTTCATTCACTTGTATCTTGTAACTCGTATCCTGTCACTTGTATCTGCGGTTTAAAGGAGGACAGTTCAGTGAAATTCCGTCACGTTGTTACTACTCTTGGCTTTGTCGCTTTGCCCGGTATTGCCGCGGCCCACACCGGCCATGGCGCGGTGGACGGCTTCGGAGCGGGCCTGTTCCATCCCTTCGGTGGCCTCGACCACCTGCTGGCCATGCTGACGGTGGGGCTGTGGGCCGCCATGCTGGGCGGCAGTGCCGCCTGGAGGGTGCCCGCCGCCTTTGTCGTTCTGCTGGTGATCGGAGCCATGCTGGGCCTCGGCGGCGTGCAATTGCCGTTGCTGGAGTCGTTCATCGCGGCGTCGGTACTGGTACTGGGCCTTGCCGTGACCCTGGCCTGGCGTGTGCCGGCCGGCGCGGGCATCGTCCTGGTCGGGGTGTTCGCGCTGTTCCACGGCCAGGCCCACGGTGCCGAGGTGCCGGTGGCGGCCGATGGCCTGCTGTATGTCACAGGCATGACCCTGGCCAGTGTCTTGCTGCATCTCAGCGGCTTCGGCATCGGTCATGTGCTCAAGCAGCGTCCCTGGCTGCTGCGCAGCGGTGGTGCGCTGGTGGCCGGTGCCGGCGCCTGGCTGGTGGTGTCCTTGTAGGCAGACCGCTGCGCTGACGTCAGGGATACGGCGTGTCATTCAACAAGCAATTGCAGCAACGCCTGCCGCACTGGATCGAGCAGGGTTGGGTCAGCGCAGACAACGCGGCGTACATCCTGGCAGATGTGCAATCCGCCGAGCGCCACGGTCCGCGCTATCTGGCCCTGGCCTTCAGTGTGCTCGGCGTGGTCCTCCTCGGCTCCGGCGTCATCACCTTCTTTGCCGCCAACTGGGCGGCCATGCCCAAGCTGCTCAAGCTGGGCGTGCTGTTCTCGGCACTGTGGGGCAGCCATGTCCTCGCCGGCGTGTTCGAGCGACGTCAGTTGCCGTTGCTCGCCACCGCCATGCTGCTGCTCGGCGTGATCCTGTTCGGCAGCAACATCATGCTCATTGCGCAGATCTACCACATCAGCGCGCACTATCCCGATGGTGTGCTGGTGTGGGCGCTGGGCGGCATGCTGACCGGCTGGCTGATGCGTTCGCAGCCGGCGCTGGTGGCCGGCATCGGTCTGGGTGTGTTGTGGACCGGGCTGGAATCGCAGGGGTTCGATCGGGCGGTGCACTGGCCGTTCCTGCCGTTTCTCGCGGCGGCCGTGGTGCCGGTTCTGCGCCAGCGCTGGCGCATCGCCCTGCATGTGGCCCTCGTCGGTCTGCTGGCGTGGAGCTGGTTTACCTTCCTGGCCATGAGCGGCTGGGGTTACCGTGACAGCGCCGCACTCTATCTGGTGCAGGTGTATTTCCTTGCCTATCTCGCCCTGTTCCTGGTCGGCATGCTGTTGCAGCAGCATGACGATTGGCAGGTGCTGGCTCATGTGATGCAGCGCTATGCCGCCTTTGCGGCACTGGCCTGTCTGTATCTGCTGACCTTTCCCGATGTGCTGCGCCAGGGCCGTCATGACGATGCCGTGTGGTGGATGCTGACCGTTGTGGCCCTGCTGGTGGTTACGGTGCTGGCGGCCTGGCATTACCGCACGACGACAGGTTCGGCACGACCGCCATTTCTCAACTGGGGACTGGGAGTGCTGTTCGCCGTGGTGGTGCTGTTGCTGGTGAATCTGGCCGCCGAACGGCATATGGCGGCGGTGCTGGCGCTGCTGTTCAACCTGGTTTATTTCGCCGGCCTGCTGTGGCTGTTGCAGGCGGCGCTGCATCTGGAAAACCGCGCCCTGGTCAACATGGCATTCTTCTTCTTTGCCATCACGTTGCTGGCGCGCTATTTCGATACCTTCTGGAGCCTGATGGACCGCTCGCTGTTTTTCATGGGCGGCGGTCTGCTGCTGCTGGGGGGCGGCTACTGGCTGGAGCGGCAGCGGCGGCGTCTGACGCGTCAAATCGCAGCGTCGCAGGAGGGGGAGGCATGACGCTGACCACGCGCCTGCTGCTCATCATCGTCATCCAGACCCTGGTGCTGGCCGGGATGATTGCCAAGCGGCAATGGACCCTGACGACCGGCACGCCGGTGCTGCTGGAAACACGTCCGATTGATCCGCGCTCCCTGTTTCGTGGCGACTACGTCACCTTCAACTATGCCATCAGCCGGTTGCGGCTGGACGAGCTGGACGGTGATGAGGTGTTTCAACGCCATGACACCATCTATGTGGTACTGGAGCCCGGCGCGCCCTATTGGCGGCCGCGTGCGGTGTTCCATGAGCTGCCGCCGGGGCAGGTGGCACTGCGTGGTCGGGTTCAGTATGCGGGGGAGCAGTGGTGGAACCCGGAAACCGGGAAGACCGAGACGCTGCGCCACGTCGGTGTGCGTTACGGCATCGAGGATTATTTTGTTCCCGAAGGGGAGGGGCGCAAGCTGGAGCGTCCGGCAGCGGATGAAGTGGTCGCGCTCGGTGTCGCCGTGGATCGTTTTGGTAATGGAGCAATTCAGTCTTTGCTAATAAACGGTGTGGAACGCTACCGCGAAACACTGTTTTGACGACGCCGTCACACTGTCTGGCGGGTGTTGGATTGCGTCAAAAAACAGGGCTATACTTGGGCGCGCTGCAGGTTGAAACGTGTCTTTCTGCTTATCCGCCGGAGAACAGGCAGTTCATCTTCAACAGCTGTGGTTGGGACGCATCAGAAATTCATTTTGAGGTGATTTGCATGGCTACAGGTACCGTGAAGTGGTTTAACGAATCCAAGGGCTTTGGTTTCATTGCGCCGTCCGACGGCAGCGAAGATGTGTTTGTGCACTTCTCCGCCATTCAGGGCAGCGGCTTCCGCACCCTGCGTGAAGGTCAGGCTGTGACTTTCGAAACGGAAAAGGGACAGAAAGGCCTGCAGGCCCGGAACGTGGTTCCCGCCTAAGCAACTTGCAGCGGCAACGCTGAATTGAGAAACCCGCCATACGGCGGGTTTCTTTTTTTTAGGCATGCATTTGTGTGCGGTGCCGGGCAGGTGTCTTATTTCCTGAACCTTACGACGTATTTGTCGTAATAATCCTCTGCCAGCACTGCGGCCTCGCGCATCTGTTTGACATCCAGTTGATCGGCGATGGCATCGCGGAATTTTTCCGCCGCCGTGTCGCCCTGCCTCACGGCGAGGTCGAGCCAGGCATAGGCTTCGATGTAATTTTTCTCGATCCCCACGCCGTACAGGTACAGCCCGCCCAGTTTGCCCTGGGCGCGCATGTCGCCCTGACGGGCCGCCTGCAGGAGCTCGGCGTAGGCGGCGGTGTAGTTGCCTTTTTCGTAGGCAGCCATGCCGTCTTCGAAACCGGCATGGGCGAGGGGGGAGCAGAAGAGACAGAGCAGGGCGGCGGCGAGGCGGTGGCGCATGACGTATCTCCTGGGCGGTGCGTTATTAGGGGGTGATGGGCTTGCCGTCGAGCAGGGCGCGGCCGTTCTCCAGTCTGAGTCGCCCTGCGGCGAACCAGCCGATGGCCTCGGGATAGATGCGGTGCTCCTCGCGCAGCACGCGGGCGGCGAGGGACTCGGCGCTGTCACCGGGCTGCACCGGCACGCGGGCCTGGAGGATGAGCGGACCGGCATCCAGTTCCGGGCTGACGAAGTGTACGGTGGCGCCGTGTTCGTCGTCACCGGCGGCGAGGGCGCGGGCGTGGGTGTCGAGGCCGCGGTGGCGCGGCAGCAGCGACGGGTGGATGTTGAGCATGCGGCCTTCGTAACGGCGCACGAAGCCTGCGCTGAGAATGCGCATGAAGCCGGCCAGCACCACCAGTTCGGCTTTGCTGTCGTCGATGAGCTGCGCCAGCGCGGCATCGTAGCTTTCCCGATCGGGAAAGTCCTTGTGGTTCAGGACATGCGTCGGGATGCCGGCCAGGCGCGCGCGCTCCAGGCCGTAGGCCCCGGCCTTGTTGCTGATCACGGCGCGGATCTCCGCCGGCAGGCCGGCCTGTACGGCATCGATGATCGCCTGCAGGTTGCTGCCGCTGCCGGAGATGAGGACGGCGATGGGGAGCTTGCGCACCTCGCTCATCAGCCGTTGATCACCACCTGCTCGCCGCTGCTTGCCACCGTGTCGATGGCACCCAGATGCCAGGCGTTCTCGCCGGCGCCGCGCAGCAGCTCCAGACTGCGGGCCAGGTCTTCCTGGGCTACCGCGATCACCATGCCGACGCCGCAGTTGAACACGCGGTGCATCTCGCGCTCGGCGATGTTGCCCTTCTGCTGCAGCCAGTCGAACACCGGCGGACGCTGCCAGCTCTTGCCGTCGATGACGGCGCGGCAGTTCTCCGGCAGCACGCGCGGGATGTTCTCCAGCAGGCCGCCGCCGGTGATGTGGGCAAGGGCGTGCACGTCCACCGCGGCGAACAGCTGCAGCAGCGGCTTGATGTAGATGCGGGTGGGAGCGAGCAGGGTTTCGCCCAGGGTCTTGCCGTGGAACTCTTCGCCCAGATAGGCGTTGCTCACCTCGATGACCTTGCGCACCAGGGAGTAGCCGTTGGAGTGCGGGCCGGAGGAGGCCAGGCCGATGAGGGCGTCGCCGGCCTTGACCTTGCTGCCGTCGATGATCTTGCTCTTTTCCACCACGCCGACGGCGAAACCGGCCAGGTCGTAGTCGCCGCCGTGGTACATGCCCGGCATCTCGGCAGTTTCGCCGCCGATGAGGGCGCAGCCGGCCTGTTCGCAGCCTTCCGCAATACCCTTGATGACGTCGGCGGCGGTGTCCACTTCCAGGTGGCCGGTGGCGAAGTAGTCGAGGAAGAACAGCGGCTCGGCACCCTGCACCACCAGGTCGTTGACGCACATCGCGACCAGGTCGATGCCGATGGTGTCGTGCTTGTGCAGCTGCATGGCCAGCTTGAGCTTGGTGCCGACGCCGTCGGTGCCGGATACCAGCACCGGCTCCTTGTAGCGGTCCAGCGGCACCTGGAACAGGGCGCCGAAACCGCCCAGACCGCCCATCACTTCGCGGCGCTGGGTGCGCCTGGCGTAGGGTTTGATGCGTTCGACCAGGGCGTCGCCCGCGTCGATGTCGACCCCGGCGTCGCGGTAGCTGAGGCCGGCGCCACTGTGCTGCTTGTCGTTGCTCACGTGTAGTCCCCGTCGAGGCTGGTGATGCGTGGGCCGGGCCCACGGTACGAAAAGGGCGCTATTGTACCTTGAACATCCGGCGCCGTCTGCCGCGGCTTGACTTGCGGCAGGCAGTGACATAGCGTGCGCGGGCATGAAGCGACTCCCTTCTCATATCTGGATCCTGCTGCTCATCTGGCTGGCCGCGGGTGCGGCGACGGCGGCGGAGGTGCGCGATCTCTACGAGGCCGAGGTCGTGGTGGCCGACCAGCAGGCGGAGGCGCGCCAGCAGGCCATGCGCGACGGGCTGGCCGAGGTGCTGGTGCGCGCCACCGGCTACAGCGCCACGGCGCAGGACCCGGCGCTGGCCGATCTGCTCGGCAACGCCCCCCGCTATGTGCAGCAGTACCGTTACCGCTCGGTGCCGGCCACGGATACGGCACCGGCGGCGCTGGCGCTGTGGATGTCTTTCGACGCCAATACCATCAACCAGTCCCTGCGTGAGCGCGGCCAGCCGGTGTGGGGCAGTGCGCGCCCCCTGCTGCTGGTGTGGCTGGCGCTGGAGACCGGCAGCGAACGGCGCCTGGTGTCTGCGGCGGAGAGCGTCGCCTGGCCGGCGCTGGAAACGGCGGCACGCCGGCGCGGCCTGCCCCTGCGCCTGCCCCTGCTCGACCTGGAGGATCAGGCCCGGGTGACCGCGGCCGACGTGTGGGGCGGGTTTCAGGAAACGGTGGTGAATGCCTCTGCCCGCTACCAGCCACAGGCGATCCTGTTCGGCCGTCTGTATCACGACCGCCAGGCTGTCTGGCATGCGCGCTGGACCCTGCGGGTCGGCGAGGAGGCGCTGCACTGGGACAATACCGGGGCGGTGCCGGATGAGGTGCTGACTGCCGGCGTGGAGAGCAGTGCCGATGCCCTGGCGGCGCGCTTTGCCCAGGTGGGCGCCCTGGATGGCGGCACACAGCTCAGTCTGCGCATCAGCGACGTCAATTCGCTGGCCGACTATGCCCGCCTGCTCAGCTACCTGAACTCACTCAGCGGCGTCAGCGCAGTCCAGGTCACCGCGGTGGAGTCCCGCACGGTGAGTTGCCGCCTGACCCTGGAGGTGGGGCCGGACGCCGTGGCACGCACCATCGGCCTGGGGACGACCCTGGCGGCGACGCCCGCCGCTGTGCCGGCCGCAGACCCCATGAGCCCGGAGCGGCAGTACCGCCTGCTCCCCTGACGGCGGGACATGCTGTCTTTTCTGCCCAATCTCATCACCGGGCTGCGCATCCTGCTGATCCCGCCGTTTCTGTGGCTGTTGCTGCAGGGGCATCATGGCGGTGCCCTGGCTCTTTTCGCACTGGCCGGCCTGTCCGATGGCCTGGACGGTTTTCTGGCCAAACACTATGGCTGGCGCAGCCGCCTCGGTGCAGTGCTGGACCCGCTGGCGGACAAGCTGCTGATGCTGTGCACCTACCTGGCGCTGGGCTGGCTGGGGGCGCTGCCGTGGTGGCTGGTGGGGATGGTGTTGCTGCGCGATGGCGTCATCGTTGCCGGGGCGCTGGCCTACTACCGCCTGTTCGGCGCCTGTGAAATGGAGCCCCTGCGGGTCAGCAAGCTCAATACCGTATTGCAGATCACGCTGGTGTTCGCCGTCCTGCTGGCGCTGTGGCAGGGGAACGTGCCGCCGGCAGTGCTGGATGGGTTGGTGTGGCTGGTGGGGGCCTTTACCCTGTTCAGCGGCATGGCCTATGTGTGGATATGGAGCCGGCGCGCCCTGGGAGAGGAAGGCAAAGAATGACGGAATCGCAGAAATGGCTGGCGCTGGCGGTGCTGACGCTGGGCGGTGTGCTGCTGTACCTGCTGGCGCCGGTACTGGCCCCCTTCGCGACCGCGGCAATCCTGGCCTATATCGGCAACCCCCTGGTGGAGCTGCTGGCACGCTGGCGCCTGTCGCGCACCGTGGCGGTGGCGGTGGTGTTTCTCGCCCTGGCCCTGCTGGGAGTTTTGCTGGTGCTGGTGTTGGTGCCCATGCTGGAGCGCCAGTTGGTGTTGCTCGCCGCCAAGCTGCCAACGCTGCTCGACTGGCTGCAGCAGCAGGCCCTGCCCTGGTTGCAGACCCGTCTTGGCCTGGCAGAAACCCCTGACCTCGGCGCCATCAAAGGGTATGTGGCGGAGCAGTGGCAGTCGGCCGGCGGGCTGGCGGCGAGGCTGCTGGCCTCGGTGTCCCGCTCCGGCCTGGCCCTGCTCGGCTGGCTGGCCAACCTGCTGCTGGTGCCGGTAGTGGCCTTCTATCTGTTGCGCGACTGGCAAAGGCTGCTGGACTGGCTGCATGAACTGTTGCCGCGGCGCGTCGAACCCGAGGTGGTGAAACTGGTGCGCGCGGTGGATGAGGTGCTGGGGGCCTTCTTCCGCGGCCAGCTGCTGGTGATGCTGGCGCTGGGCCTGATCTACACCCTTGGCCTGTGGCTGATCGGTCTGGACCTGGCCCTGCTCATCGGCATGCTGGCCGGCCTGGTCAGCTTTGTACCCTACCTCGGCCTCATCGTCGGCGTGTTCGCCGCCGGCATCGCCGCCCTGCTGCAGTTCCATGAGCTGCTGCCCCTGCTCTACGTGCTGGCGGTATTCGGTGTGGCCCAGGTGCTGGAGGGAATGGTGCTGACGCCCTGGCTGCTGGGCGAGCGCATCGGTCTGCACCCGGTCGCCGTGATTTTTGCGGTGATGGCCGGTGGCCAGCTGTTCGGCTTCCTTGGCATCCTGCTGGCCCTGCCGGTGGCGGCGATGGCGCTGGTGCTGTTGCGCTATGCCCACCAGCACTATCTGGACAGCCGGCTCTATTCCGCTGCCAACCGGGGCTGACGTGGAGCGGCAACTGACCCTGCGCATCGGGCTGCGCGACAGCGCCACCTTTGCCAATTTCCTCCCCGGCGACAACGCCGCGGCACTGCACCTGCTGCAGCAGGGCGGCGAACCTTTCGTCTATCTGTGGGGCGCTGGGGGCAGCGGTCGCAGCCATCTGCTCCAGGCCGCCTGTCATGCCGTGACTGCCGGCGGCGGCAGTCCCGCCTACCTGCCCTTGGCCGGGTTGGCCGATACCGGGGTGGCCATGCTCGACGGCCTGGAGCAGATGTCCCTGGTGTGCCTGGATGACCTGCAGGCGGTGGCTGGCAACGAGGCCTGGGAGGAGGCGCTGTTCCATCTCTACAACCGGGTGCGCGATGCCGGCGGGCGTCTGCTGGCGGCGGCCGATGCCAGTCCCGTCACCCTCGGCATTCAGTTGGCGGACCTGCGTTCACGGTTGGCCTGGGGACCGGTGTTCCAGCTTCAGCCCCTGGATGACGCCGGCAAGCTTGCGGCGTTGCAGTTGCGGGCCCGGGCCCGCGGCATGGATTTGAGCGAGGAAGTGGGCACTTACCTGTTGCGGCGCTGCCCGCGCGACATGCAGGCCCTGTTCGAATTGCTGGAGCGGCTGGATCAGGCCTCCCTGGCGGCGCAGCGCCGCCTCACCATTCCCTTCGTGCGCGAACTGATCAGTTAGGGAAGGTCTGAATAAGTCCTTCCTGGACTTCTCAGACCACGCAAATCGAAAAGTGCGATTTTCGATTTGCTTCATTTTCCAACGAGTTATCGTCGTTGAAAAATGGCGGCACATCCCTGTGCCGCGGAAGCTCTGAACTTGTTCAGAGCTTCCTTAACCCTGCTCGCCGCGTGGCCGCCGCGGGATCACCCCGCCCTTGAGGCGCACATAGGACAGTGCGCCGATGTACAGGCACAGTGCCAGCGCGATTTCCATCACCGCCAGCGGCCGATCCCCGGGCGTGGCAAAGGCCTCGCCGGCTCCGTGCAGCAGGTACAGCAGGGCCAGCAGGCTGGCCCAGAAGTGACTCTTGGGGCGGCCCTGCAACAGGCCGCGCAGCGGCAACAGCAGCGGCCCGACCAGCACCAGCAGGACCAATCCGGCGGGCAGGGTGGATGGCGACAGCCAGAGCTGCCAGGCCAGCAGCAGGGCGATGAGGCCGAAGTAACCGGCGAGGGTGGCGGTGCGGGCGAGCAGTAAACGATTCATCGGCGCAGCGCCGGGATGTTGCCGGCCTCCAGTTGGGCGCGGGCGGTGAGTGCCAGGCGCCGGCCGAGGGCCTGGCACAGGCGCTTTTCCTCCTCACTCAGCGGCAGGCTGCCATCGGCCCCGGCGTGGTGGGAGGGGCCATAGGGCGTGCCGCCGCTGCGGGTATGCAGCAGTTCGGTCTCGCTGTAGGGGAGGCCGAGCAGCACCATGCCGTGGTGCAGCAGGGGCAGCATCATGGTCAGCAGGGTGCTTTCCTGACCGCCGTGCAGGCTGGCGGTGGAGGTGAACACAGCCGCCGGTTTGCCTATGAGGCTGCCCGAAAGCCAGAGCGGGCTGGTGCGGTCGAGAAAGTATTTGAGCGGTGCCGCCATGTTGCCGAAGTGGGTCGGGCTGCCCAGGGCGAGGCCGACACATTCCTCCAGGTCGCGCAGTTCGGCATAGGGCGCGCCTTCTGTGGGTATTTCGGGGGCCACCGCCGCGCACTCCGGCGATACGGCGGGTACCGTACGCAGGCGCGCTGCCATGCCCGCAACCTCCTCGATGCCGCGTGCGATATGCCGCGCCATGTCCGCCACGGCACCGTGGCGGCTGTAGTAGAGCACCAGTATCTCGTTCATGGCTTAGAGCAGTTCCAATACCTTTTCCGGCGGCCGGCCGATGACGGCACGCTGGCCGCTGATCACGATGGGGCGCTCGATGAGGCGCGGGTGCTGCACCATCGCATCGATGAGGGCGGCGCGGCTCAGTGCCGGACTGTCCAGCCCCAGTTCCGCGTACTCCGCCTCCTTCCTGCGCATCAGTTCGCGCGGTTCCAGGCCGAGCAGTTGGAGGATCTGCTCCAGTTCGGCGTGGCTGGGCGGCGTGTCGAGATAGTTGATGACCCGGGCCTGCTGGCCGTGCTCGCCGAGCAGTTGCAGCGCCTGGCGCGACTTCGAGCAGCGGGGATTGTGGTAGATGGTGATGGTCATGGCGCGGCAGCATGTTGTACGTCGGAGGGTGGCATTTTAGCGGCAGTTGCCGCGGCCGACCATGCGCGAGTGCGCGGGATGGGATTATGTGATTCCACTAACAAATTCCCGGCCAGAAGTGACTGATAATACTGGCATGCTTTACTTGACACCCTTTTTCCCGGGGTGTTAGCTTGTGTGAAGTTCGCCGCCTTTCCTCCGTGGGAAGCATAATTCAATAATGCATGGAGCCATGAACATGAAAATCAAGAACATGCTGAAGTATTCCGGTCTTGCCGCGCTGGTGCTGACGGTCGCGGTCGGCTGTGCCAGTGCCCCGAAGGAAGAGGCCGCTGAGTCTGCTGCTACCCAGGAAACCGCAGCCTCCAGCGTGGAAGCGCAAAACGCCATCAACGAAGCCAAGCTGGCTGCCGAGAAGGCCCAGGCCGCGGGTCCCGCCTGGCGCGATACCGATGGCCTGATCAAGCAGGCTGAAGAGGCGATGGCGGCCGGTGATTATGCCAAGGCTGTTGCTCTGGCTAATGAGGCCCGTCGTCAGGCCGAGGCTGCCCTGGCTCAGCACGAGGCAGAAATGGCCAAGATGGGCGCAGGCAGCGCCTCCAGCTACGAAGTCATGCGCGGTGACAGCCTGTGGCGCATCTCCGGCAAGAGCGAAATCTACGGCAACCCCTATCAGTGGCCGCTGATCTACAAGGCCAACCGCGACAAGATCAAGGATGCCGATCTGATTTATCCGGGCCAGAAGCTTGCCATCGACCGTGCTGCGTCGAGTGCTGATGTGGCCGCTGCCGTAAACCACGCCAAGACCCGCGGTGCCTGGTCGCTGGGTGTGGTGGAAGAATCTGACAAGGCTTACCTCGCCAAGTAATTCTGCACTGTTGCAGGATGCAAAGAGCCCCGCAAGGGGCTCTTTGCATTTGTGGCGCTAAAACCGCCATGGGGCGCAGCGGGAACAGTGCGGCTGTTTTGATGGTCTATTTGAACGGTAACATGTGGTGGTTGGCGGAATAACCGGGGCCACAGGTGTCACCTATCTACAAGTTAAGGAGAGAAATCCCGTGTTGCGCGCAGGTATGCTGGTTGCCTTGTTGCTGATCACGGCTGGCGCCGTGGCCAATCCCGATTTCACCCTGCAGGATATCGACGGCAAGCAACACCGCCTGTCGGATTATCGCGGCAAATGGGTGGTGGTCAACTACTGGGCTACCTGGTGCCCGCCGTGCCGCGAGGAGATTCCCGAACTGGTGGAATTCCACGAGCGGCACAAGGATCATGATGCCGTGGTGCTGGGCGTCAACATGGAGCAGGTGGCAATAGACAAGCTGCGCCAGTTCGTGGAGGAGAATTTTGTCTCCTATCCGGTCTTGCCCGGCTCGTCTGCCATGGCTACCGTGGGCCCGGTGCCTGGTCTGCCCACTACCTATCTGGTGGCACCCGACGGCCGCCTTGTGGCGCGGCAGGTAGGCGGGGTTACTGCTGCGGGTATCGAGAGCTTCATCAATAACAGCAAATAACAGTCCCATCGAGGCTGAGGAGGAGAAGATTATGCGGCGTTTGTTGATGGTTGCGTGTCTGTTGTCCTTGTTGCCGTTCAGCGCGGCGACGGCAGCGGCCGGGCGTGACCCGCTGGTGCATTTCTTCAACGAAACCTTCGGCAACTTCGCCGAGGAGTTGGAGCAGGCGCGCGAACAGGGCAAGAAGGGGGTGCTGGTCTTCTATGAGATGGATGAATGCCCCTTCTGTCATTTCATGAAGCAGAACGTGCTCAATCAGCCCGATGTGCAGGATTTTTACCGCGAACATTTCCTCAACTTCATCGTCGACATTGAGGGCGATATCGAGATTGCCGACTTCTCCGGTGAGGCCACGACGCAGAAGGATTTCGCCAAGGTTGCCCGGGTGCGCGCCACCCCGGTCATCGCCTTTTATGACCTGGATGGCAAGGAAATCTTTCGGCATACCGGCCGGACTTCCGGGGTAGATGAATTTCTGCTGATGGGCAGGTTTGTTGCCGATGGTGTGTACAAGAATCAGAAGTTCACCGTGTACAAGCGTGAACAACTGAAAAAATAAGCAGACGCCTGTCCATGTCGATGTTCAACCGTACCGCCCTGTATGCGGCATTATGTCTGTCCTTGCTGTGCAATTCTGTTGCAGCGCAGGAGGGCCGCGAGCCATTGCCGGACCCGCTGACGCTGGAGCAGGCACTGGCTCTTGCCGAAGAGCTGGATCCGGCCATGCAGCAAGCCCGGGCCGCAGTGGATCTGGCACGTGCCGGGATGCAGGAGGCTGAGGCGAGAGACGGCGTCAACATCTGGCTGGAGGGCCGCGCCCGCTGGATCGAGCCGGCAGACAGTACGGCGGACGATTCGCGTGATGATCACAAGGCGAGCCTGCTGGCGCGCAAGAATCTGTATGACTTCGGCCGCAGCAGTGCGCAGCAGGCCGCCGCCGCCGCGGAGCTGGCCGGTAGTGAGCAGGCCTACCTCGACAGTGCCCGGCAGCGCAGCATGGAGGTCATGCGGCGCTATTTTGATGTGCTGCGTGCCGACATGGAGTTTGCCCGCGACGACGAGGCCATGGCGGTCGCCTATGTCACGCTGGATCGCTTGCGCAACCGCCATGAGCTGGGCGAGGTTTCCGATCTCGAAATACTGACCATGGAGAATGAATACCAACAGGCCCGCCTCAGCCGTACCACCAGCGAGAACCGCATGCGAGTGGCGCGCGCGCAGCTGGCCATAGTACTCAACCGCCCCGGGATGCTGCCGGCCAATCTGGTGCGACCGGAGCTGCCGCAACTGCAGCGTGGTTTGCCGGAGTACGAACCGCTGCTGACCAAGGCCCTGGCGGACAATCCACGGTTGCAGGCACTGCGCAAGCGTGTGGAGGCGGCACGGCAGAGGCTGGATGGGGCCTACGCCGGTCGCCGCCCGCGCATCAGCGGCGAGCTGGAAGCCTCCGAGTATTCCCGCTCCATGGGTTCCAACGACAAGATGCGCGCCAGCATCTATGTGGAGGTGCCGCTGTATGATGGCGGTTCCACCCAGTCAGCGGTGGCGCGTCAGCAGGCGGAGTTGTATCGGGTCCAGGCCGAGCTGACAGAAGGCGAGCGCTCCTTGCGCCAAGCTGTCCTGGAACAGTGGACTGAATTGAAAAATCTGCGTGTTGAGCATGAGCGTGTCATGGCGCAGCGCAATTTCCGCGATCTGTATCTGGACCGCAGCCGTGCACTGTACGAAATGGAGGTACAGGCAGATCTGGGGGATGCCATGGTGCGCCTCACCGAGGCCCAGCTGGATGAGCTTAATGTACGTTTTGCCATGGCGCTGGCCTGGGAGCGTATGGATGCCCTGACCGGCGGTGCCTTGCCGCCGGAGGCAGCCGCGGTACGACAATAAGGTAGAAGCTACGATGAAGATGACGCGTGGGATGTTGGTGTTGTGCGGTCTGCTGGTCTCCGCAGCGTTGCAAGCGGGGGAGGTGACCGGGAGCCTGCAATGGCTGCGTCGCGTGGAACTGAGCACGCCAGCTTCCGGGGTGATCAGCCAGGTGGCGGTCAACAACGGCGACGAGGTGCAGAAGGGACAGCTGCTGCTCAATCTTGATCCGCGCGGTTTCAATGCCCTGGCGAGGAAGGCCGAGTCCCGGGTGCTGAGTACTCGGGAGGCGCGGGACGAGGCCAAGCGTGAACTGGAGCGGACGACCGAGATGTATGACCGCACTCTGCTGTCGGATCACGAATTGCAGTTGGCCAAGATAGCGCTGAGCAATGCCGAGGCGGAGCTGCAAGCAGCCGAGGCTGAACGCACGCTGGCGCGACTGGAGCTGGAGTACAGCCGGGTAACGGCACCCTTCGACGGAGTGATCCTGGAGCGCCGTGCCGAGGTGGGCCAGACGGTGGTGACACGCATGCAGAGTGTACCGTTGCTGGTGCTTGCCGAAACTGGCCGCATGCTGGCACGGGTCGAGGTGAGCGAGCAGGAGCTGGTGGCGCTGCGCACCGGCTTGGAGGTGCAGGTGCGTGCCGGCAACAAGGCCTTTCAGGGCAAGGTGCAGCGGGTGGGCATGGAGCCGGTGATTGCCGCCGGCGGCGTGGCCCGCTACGAGGTCGATGTCCTGTTTGAATATCCCCGCACCGAGCGTCTGCGCGCCGGGCAGAGCGCAGTTGTCGTGTTGCCCTGATGAGCTGTTGCCGTTGCCTGGTTGTCGGCAAGGTGCAGGGGGTCTGGTATCGGGCCGCCACCCAGCGCCAGGCGCTGGCACTGGGACTCACCGGTTATGCCCGCAACCTGCCCGATGGTCGCGTCGAAGTATTGGCCTGTGGCGATGAGGCGGCGTTGCGGCAACTGCAGGACTGGCTCTGGCAGGGACCGCCCGCCGCCGGGGTAAGCGATGTGCAGTGCGAGTCGGCGGCGGATGCTGCCGCCGACGGTTTTGCTACTTTCTAGAATTAATCCCTCTATTTGTACCAGCGTGTGCGCAGCGCGGCGTAGATGCGCTGCGGGTATCTGGCGCTGCCCAGACTGCCATTGTAGCGGGCCAGGGCGCGGGTGAGATCGCCGCCTTCCTTGTCCAGGTAGTAGCGCAGGATGGTGCAGCCCATGCGCAGATTGGTGTGGATGTGGAACAGGTTGTCGTCGGGGTGGCCGATTTCATCGAGCCAGAACGGCATGATTTGCATCAGTCCCTGCGCTCCGGCCACCGAGATGGCGAAGCGATCGAAATTACTCTCCACCTGGATCACGGCGAGCACCAGCTCTGGCGGCAGGTCGGCTCGCCGTGCCTCCAGATAAACCTGGCGCAACAGGTTCAGCCGCTCCTGCGGGTCAGGCAGGCGCGGCGTAAGCCGGGTTGCCATGTCGGTGAGCCAGACTTCGGCCTCGAAGCGATCCTGCGCGCTGCCATCTTCCGCCATGGCCAGCGCCAGACGCAGGCGCAGGTCCTCATCCAGTTGTTGCGGCGCACCGTGGACTGTTGCCGCTGCCAGCAGCAGGCCCAGACCGAGGGTGCGCCAGTGTGCCATCAGCGTTTGATCTTGCCGGCGAGGAATCCGGCCAGCCCGGCCAGGGCGACGTCCTGTGCCTCGGCGTCGCGGCGTCCCTTGTACTCGATGCTGCCGGCGTCGAGACCGCGCTCGGACAGCACCAGACGGTGCGGGATGCCGAGCAGGTCGAGGTCGGCGAAGATCACGCCGGGGCGTTCCTTGCGGTCATCGAACAGCACGTTGTAGCCGGCGCTCTGCAGTTCCTCATACAGTTTCTCTGCCGCCGCCGCGAGGCGCTCCGACTTGTGCATGCCGATGGGAACCAGGGCCAGGTGGAAGGGGGCGATGGCGTCCGGCCAGATGATGCCGCGCTCGTCGTGGTTCTGCTCGATGGCGGCGGCCACCACGCGCGACACGCCGATGCCATAGCAGCCCATGGTCAGGGTGACCGCCTTGCCGCCCTCGTCCAGCACCGCCGCCTTCATCGCCTCGGAGTATTTCTTGCCCAGCTGGAAGATGTGGCCCACCTCGATGCCGCGCTTGATCTGCAACGTACCCTTGCCGTCCGGGCTGGGGTCGCCCTCCACCACATTGCGGATGTCCGCGACCGCGGGCAGCGGCAGGTCACGCTCCCAGTTGATGCCGAACCAATGTTTGCCGTCGACATTGGCGCCGGCGGAGAAGTCGGCCAGCTGCGCCACGGCGCGGTCGGCGATGATGGTCATGGGCAGCTTGACCGGGCCGAGGGAGCCGGGGCCGGCACCAACGGCGGCGCGGATGTCTGCCTCGCTGGCCATCGCCAGCGGGCTCGCCACCTGCGGCAACTTGGCCGCCTTGATGGCATTCAGCTCATGGTCACCGCGCACCAGCAGGGCCACCAGACCACCTTCGCGGCCGTAGACGACCAGGGTCTTCACCGTGCGCTCGATGGGCTGTTTGAACTGTTCCACCAGTTCGGCGATGGTCCTGGCCTTGGGGGTGTCGACCAGGCGCAGTTCCTCGCCCGGCGCTGGACGGCTGCCGCCCGGTGCCAGGGCTTCGGCCATCTCCACGTTGGCGGCGTAGTCGCTTGCGTCGGAGAAGGCGATGGCATCCTCGCCGGAGTCGGCTAGGACGTGGAATTCATGCGAGCCGGTGCCGCCGATGGCGCCGGTGTCGGCCAGCACCGGGCGGTACTGCAGGCCGAGGCGGTCGAAGATGCGGCAGTAGGTGTCGTGCATCACCTGGTAGGTTTCCTTCAGCGACTCCTCATTGATGTGGAAGGAATAGGCATCCTTCATCAGGAATTCGCGCGCACGCATCACACCGAAGCGCGGCCGGCGCTCGTCGCGGAACTTGGTCTGGATCTGGTAGAAGTTGGCCGGCAGCTGCTTGTAGGAGCGCAGCTCGTTGCGGCACAGGTCGGTGATGATCTCTTCGTGGGTGGGGCCGAAGCAGAAGTCGCGCTGGTGGCGATCCTTCAGGCGCAGCATCTCCTCACCCATCTGGTCCCAGCGGCCGGACTCCTGCCACAGCTCGGCCGGCTGCACCGCCGGCATCAGCACCTCCTGGGCGCCGGCGCGGTTCATCTCCTCCCGCACGATGGCTTCGACGTTGCGCAGCACGCGCAGGCCGAGCGGCAGCCAGGTGTAGAGGCCGGCGGCCAGTTTGCGGATCAGGCCGGCGCGCAGCATGAGCTGGTGGCTGATGACTTCGGCGTCCGCCGGGGTTTCCTTGACGGTGGCGATCAGGGTGCGGGATGCGCGCATGGGAAGCTGTTTCTCCGTGGATGACAATGCGGTATGCGCCGCGAGCGCGGCGCCGGGTGCCTATGATAATCGAGCCGGGAGTAAAAGGTTAAAACGTTAGAACGTCGCGCCGTTCCAGCCCCAGAGAGGGCCGGCGGCGTCGGCAAATTCGATGTATACCCGGTCGGCGGCTATGCCCAACTCCTCGTGCAGCAGGCCGGCGAGCTGGGCGGAAAGCTCGGCGGTACGTGTCCGGGGCAGACCGATGCTTTTCAATTCCAGGTAGGCGAGGGGGGCGTCATTGCCCGCGAACAGCATGGGGCAGGAGTGTTCCAGTGCCACCATGACATAGTCCTCGGGTTTTCCGAGGGCCTGGGCCACCTGCCGCGAGGCACGCTGCAGCAGCGGCTGCACGGCCCCGTCGGCAGGGGTGATATTGGTCTTGATGAGCAGGTAGGGCATTACTGGCAGTACTGCTTGATCATGTCGTTGGCTTCCTTGAGCTTCGCCGCGCGCTCCTCGTCGCTCAGCACCACGACCTCGCCCTTGTCATTCATGACGCGGCGGAAGGCGGTATAGATCTCCAGGTTTTTGCGCGCGACCTCGCAGTTGTGTTTGGCGGCCGCGGCCTCCAGCCTCTTGCGCTCGGCCTCTTCCTGGGCTGTGGCCTCGGCGCCTTCCTCCTTGGCCTCGGGCGCCGCCGTGGCGGTCGCGTCGCCCTGGTCTGCCGCGTCTGGGCTGGAGGCGGGGGCCGGTGGCGGGGTCATCTTCTGGAAACTGCCCTTGGGCGGCGGGGACTGTGTGTACTGGACATTGCCCTCGCTGTCGGTCCACTTGTACATGGGGGCGGCGAGGCTGCCGGCCGCGGCCGCCAGCAGGGTGGTGCCGAGCAGCAGTGCCGGCCAGAAGGAGGTTCCCTTGATCATGGTTGTTTGGTCCTGTGGAAAGGGCGCCATGCCGGCGCCATGGTCACATTATGGTTTTTTCCCGGCGCCGGACAAGGGGAAAGCGTCGCAAAACCCCGCCGCACTTGACCTCGGCGGCGAATCTCAGTAGCTTCCCACCTTCTGACCGTATTCTTTTCGTAACCTGCCCGTTTTTGCGGGCTTTTTTTCTGGGGGATTCCTGAGGTGGAGCTGACCGGTGCCGAAATCGTCGTCCGTTTTCTGCAAGACGAGGGCGTCGAACATCTGTTCGGTTACCCGGGCGGTGCCGTGCTGCATATCTATGACGCCCTGTACAAGCAGGATGCCGTCAAGCACGTCCTGGTGCGCCACGAGCAGGCGGCGACCCATGCGGCAGACGGTTATGCCCGCTCCACCGGCAAGCCGGGCGTGGTGCTGGTGACCTCCGGCCCCGGCGCGACCAACGCCGTCACCGGCATCGCCACCGCCTATATGGATTCCATCCCCATGGTGGTGCTCACCGGCCAGGTGCCCACCAGCCTGATCGGCAACGATGCCTTCCAGGAAGTGGACTCCGTGGGCATTACCCGTCCCTGCGTCAAGCACAACTTCCTGGTGAAGGACGTCAAGGATCTGGCCATTACCCTGAAGAAGGCCTTCTACATCGCCCAGACCGGCCGCCCCGGTCCGGTGGTGGTGGACATCCCCAAGGACGTCACCGCCAACCGCACCAAGTACGTGTTCCCCAAGACGGTGAGCATGCGTTCCTACAATCCGGTGGTGAAGGGCCACACCGGCCAGATCAAGCGTGCGGTGGGCATGATCCTCGGTGCCAAGCGGCCGATGCTCTATACCGGCGGCGGCGTGGTGCTGAATGATGCCTCCAAACAGCTGATCGAATTCGCGCGCCTGCTCGGCTATCCGGTGACCAACACCTCCATGGGCCTGGGCGGCTATCCGGCCAGCGACAAGCAGTTCGTCGGCATGCTGGGCATGCACGGCACCTACGAGGCCAACATGGCGATGTCGCACTGCGATGTGCTGGTGGCCATCGGCGCCCGTTTCGACGACCGCGTCACCGGCAACGTGCAGAAGTTCTGCCCGCACGCCAAGATCATCCACATCGACATCGACCCGTCCTCCATCTCCAAGAACGTGAAGGTGGACGTCCCCATCGTCGGCAGCGTCGAGCAGGTGCTGAAGGACATGCTCAAGCTGATCAAGGAATCCGGCGAGACGCCCGACGGCGACGCGCTGGCCAAGTGGTGGAAGCAGATCGACGAGTGGCGCGCCAAGGACTGTCTCAAGTACGACAAGAGTTCCGAGCTGATCAAGCCGCAGTACGTGCTGGAGACCCTGCACAAGATCACCAAGGGCGATGCCTTCGTCTGCTCCGACGTGGGGCAGCACCAGATGTGGACCGCGCAGTTCTACCGCTTCGACAAGCCGCGCCGCTGGATCAACTCCGGCGGCCTCGGCACCATGGGCTTCGGCCTGCCGGCGGCGATGGGCGTGCAGTTCGCCCACCCCAAGGCCAATGTGGTGTGCGTCACCGGCGAAGGCTCCATCCAGATGAACATCCAGGAGCTGTCCACCTGCCTGCAGTACGGTCTGCCCATCAAGATCATCTGCCTCAACAACCGCTTTCTCGGCATGGTGCGGCAGTGGCAGGAGTTCTTCTACGACCGGCGCTATTCGCATTCCTATATGGAGTCGCTGCCCGACTTCGTGAAGCTGGCCGAGGCCTATGGCCACGTCGGCATGCAGATCGACAAGCCGGCGGACGTGGAGGCGGCGCTGAAGGAGGCCTTCACCAAGCACAAGAACCGTCTGGTGTTCATGAACTTCCTCACCGACCAGACGGAGAATGTCTATCCCATGGTTCCGGCCGGTGCCGGCCTGGACGAAATGATCCTGGTGTAAGCAATGCGGCACATCATCTCCATCCTGATTGAAAACGAGGCCGGTGCGCTGTCGCGCGTGGCCGGGCTGTTCTCCGCGCGCGGCTACAACATCGAATCGCTCACCGTGGCGCCCACCGAGGATCCTTCGCTGTCGCGCATGACCCTGGTGACGCGCGGTTCCGACGACATCATCGAGCAGATCACCAAGCAGCTGAACAAGCTCATCGACGTGGTCAAGCTGATGGACCTGACCGAAGGACCGCACATCGAGCGCGAGATGATGCTGATCAAGGTGCGCGCCGTGGGCGGCGATCAGCGCGACGAGGTGAAGCGCATGGCCGATATCTTCCGCGGCCGCATCATCGACGTCACCGACAGCACCTACACCATCGAGGTGACCGGCGACAGCACCAAGCTGGATGCCTTCATTCAGGCGCTGGACAAGGGCCTGATCCTGGAAACCGTGCGCTCCGGCGTGATGGGTATTTCGCGTGGCGAAAAGGCGCTGAGAATTTGACAACCAGTACCAAGTGGCAAGTGACAGGTAACAGGTGGGACCGCTTTTTACTTGCAACTTGAAACTTGTAACTTGCAACTATCTGAAAGGAACAGAGCTGTGAACATTTTCTACGACAAAGACTGTGATATCTCCATCATCAAGGGCAAGAAGGTGGTCATCGTCGGCTACGGCTCCCAGGGCCACGCCCACGCCAACAACCTGAAGGACTCCGGCGTCGACGTCACCGTCGCCCTGCGCCCCGGTTCCTCCTCTGCCAAGAAGGCGGAGAATGCCGGCCTCAAGGTGAAGTCCGTTCCCGAGGCGGTGAAGGAAGCCGACCTGGTGATGATCCTGACCCCGGACGAGTTCCAGTCCAAGCTGTACCGCGAGGACCTGGAGCCGAACCTGAAGCAGGGTGCCACCCTGGCCTTCGCCCACGGTTTCTCCATCCACTACAACCAGATCGTGCCGCGCAAGGATCTGGACGTGATCATGATCGCCCCCAAGGCCCCGGGCCACACCGTGCGCTCCGAGTTCGTCAAGGGCGGCGGCATCCCCGACCTGATCGCCGTGTTCCAGGACGCCTCCGGCAAGGCCAGGGCCACCGCGCTGTCCTATGCCTCCGCCATCGGCGGCGGCCGCACCGGCATCATCGAGACCACCTTCAAGGACGAGACCGAGACCGACCTGTTCGGCGAGCAGGCCGTGCTGTGCGGCGGCGCCGTGGAGCTGGTCAAGGCCGGTTTCGAGACCCTGGTGGAAGCCGGCTACGCGCCGGAGATGGCCTACTTCGAGTGCCTGCACGAGCTGAAGCTGATCGTCGACCTGATGTACGAGGGCGGCATCGCCAACATGAACTACTCCATCTCCAACAACGCGGAGTACGGCGAGTACGTCACCGGCCCGCAGGTGATCAACGAGGAGTCGCGCTGGGCCATGCGTCAGGCACTGGAGAACATCCAGAACGGCAACTACGCCAAGCGCTTCATCCTGGAAGGCATGAGCAACTACCCCGAGATGACTGCCTGGCGCCGCAACAACGCCGCGCACCAGATCGAGGTGGTGGGCGAGAAGCTGCGCTCCATGATGCCGTGGATCACCGCCAACAAGCTGGTGGACAAGTCCAAGAACTAAGGTTCCGGACCTTCCGTTGCACGGACGGCCGGCTCCCCCAGGGGGCCGGCCGTTTTGTTTTCTGGGCATGGCCGGCGTGACGATTTCGTGACGGGACCCGGCGCGCATTTGCCGGGTGTTCGGGTTAAACTGTCACTCCTGCGAGGACCATCATGACCGAAGAAACCAAGCCCAAACGCCCGCGCGGCATCTACCTGTTGCCCAACCTGTTTACCACCGCCGCCCTGTTTGCCGGCTTCTACGCCATCGTGGCGGCGATGAACGGGCAGTACGTGGCGGCACCGGTGGCCATCTTCATCGCCATGGTGCTGGACGGCATCGATGGTCGCGTCGCCCGCCTGACCAATACCCAGAGCGCCTTCGGCGCCGAGTACGACAGCCTGTCCGACATGGTCTCCTTCGGTCTGGCGCCGGCCCTGGTGGTCTATTCCTGGGCGCTGGAGAGCCTGGGCAAGGTGGGCTGGCTTGCCGCCTTCATCTATGCCGCCGCCGCTGCCCTGCGTCTGGCCCGTTTCAATACCCAGGTGCACGTCGCCGACAAGCGTTTCTTCCAGGGGCTGGCCAGTCCCGCCGCGGCGGCCATCGTCGCCGGTCTGGTGTGGGTCAGCCACGATCTGGGCGCAGCGGGAGAGACCATGCGCTGGGTGGCCTTCGTGCTGACCCTCGCCGCCGGACTGCTGATGGTGAGCAACATCCGCTATCACAGCTTCAAGGGGCTGGACCTGCGCGGCAAGGTGCCGTTCGTCGCCATCCTCATCGTGGTGATGGTCTATGTCACCATCACCATCGATCCGCCCAAGGTACTGTTCGGTGTGTTCCTGCTTTATGCCCTGTCCGGTCCGGTGATGACCGTATACCTGCGCCAGCGCAAGCGCCGCGAGCGTCATCATGAATCCGCCGATAGCGGTACGCCGCCCGCCGACATTTGATTATCTGGATAGCCGACGATGAAAGACTCCCTGATTATTTTCGACACCACCCTGCGTGACGGCGAACAGAGTCCCGGCGCCTCCATGACGCGCGATGAGAAGGTGCGCATCGCCAAGGCGCTGGAGCGCATGGGCGTCAACGTCATCGAAGCCGGTTTCGCCATCGCCAGCCAGGGCGACTTCGAGTCGGTGCAGGCGGTGGCGCGCGCGGTGAAGGACAGCACGGTGTGTTCGCTGGCACGCGCGCTGGACAAGGACATCGACCGCGCCGGCGAGGCGCTGAAGGAGGCGGCCTCCGGCCGTATCCACACCTTCATTGCCACCTCACCGATCCACATGGAGCGCAAGCTGCGCATGACGCCGGATCAGGTGGTGGAGCAGGCGGTGCATGCGGTGAAGCGCGCGCGCCAGTACACCGACGACGTCGAGTTTTCCGCCGAGGACGCCGGCCGCTCCGACATCGCCTTTTTGAACCGCATCTTCGAGGCGGTGATCAAGGCCGGGGCGCGCACCATCAACATTCCCGACACCGTCGGCTACAACGTGCCGCACCAGTTCGGCGAGCTGGTGCGCAAGGCCATCGAGGGCACGCCCAACGCCGACCAGGCGGTGTTCTCGGTGCACTGCCACAATGACCTCGGCCTGGCCGTCGCGAACTCGCTGGCCTCGGTGATGAACGGCGCGCGCCAGGTGGAGTGCACCATCAACGGCCTCGGCGAGCGCGCCGGCAATGCCTCACTGGAAGAGGTGGTGATGGCGGTGCGCACGCGTCAGGACGTGTTTCCCTGCCAGGTGGAACACATCGACACCACCCAGATCGTGCCCACCTCGCGTCTGGTGGCCAGCATCACCGGCTTCGCCGTGCAGCCCAACAAGGCCATCGTCGGCGCCAACGCCTTCGCCCACGAATCGGGCATCCACCAGGACGGCGTGCTCAAGCACCGCGAGACCTACGAGATCATGCGCGCGGAGGACGTGGGCTGGAGCGCCAACCGCATGGTGCTGGGCAAGCACTCCGGCCGCAACGCCTTCAAGAGCCGCCTGAGCGAGCTGGGCATCGAACTGGAATCGGACGAGGCCCTCAACGCCGCCTTCGCCCGCTTCAAGGACCTGGCTGACAAGAAGCATGAAATCTTCGACGAGGATCTGCAGGCCCTGGTGACCGAAACGGCCACCGAGAGCGACGTCAACGAGCGCATCAAGCTGGTGTATCTGCATGTATGCAGCGAGACCGGCGAGACGCCGGAGTCCTGCGTCACCCTGCTGGTGGACGGCGAGGAGCAGAAGCTGTGCGCCCAGGGTGGTGGTCCGGTGGATGCGACCTTCAAGGCGATCGAGAGCGTGATCAACAGCGGTACCACGCTGCAGCTGTATTCGGTCAACAACATCACCAGTGGTACCGATGCCCAGGGCGAGGTCACCGTGCGCCTGGAGAAGGGCGGCCGCATCGTCAACGGCCAGGGCGCGGATACCGACATCGTCATTGCCTCGGCCAAGGCCTACCTCAACGCGCTCAACAAGATCATGGCGCCGTCGGAGCGGGCCCATCCGCAGGTACCGACTGTCTGATTGCGATGGACACGCGGCGCCTGCAGTATCTCGATGCCATGGGCATCCAGGCCTGGGAGCGGCGCGCGGCCGCCCCGGCCGGAGATGTGGTGCAGGATGTGCCGGCCGAAGAGCGGCCGCCGCAGGAAGCAAAACCCGAAATGCGAAACCCGGGGCCGGCAACGCCGACCGATGTCGCCGCCCTCGACTGGGCGGAACTGCAACAGCGGGTGCAGAACTGCACTCTGTGCGCCGAGCTCGCCGCGTCGCGCACCCAGACCGTGTTCGGCGTCGGCGATCGCCAGGCCCAGTGGCTGGTGATCGGTGAGGCGCCGGGTGCCGATGAGGATGCCCAGGGCGAACCCTTCGTCGGCCGTGCCGGCCAGCTGCTCAATGCCATGCTGCGTGCCATCGGTCTCGGGCGCGAGCAGGTGTACATTGCCAACGTGCTCAAGTGCCGTCCGCCGGGCAATCGTGATCCCCGTCCCGATGAAGCGGCCAGCTGCGAACCCTATCTGCAGCGCCAGATCGCGCTGCTCAAGCCGCGACTGATTCTGGTAGTCGGGCGCATCGCGGCGCAGAACCTGCTCAAGACCGACACGCCCATCGGCAAGTTGCGCGGCCAGGTTCACCGCTATGGCGACATCCCCCTGGTGGTCACCTATCATCCGGCCTATCTGCTGCGCTCGCCGGGCGAGAAGCGCAAGGCCTGGGATGACCTGCGTCTGGCGCTGACCGCCATGCAGCAGCAGAGTGCGTCATGAGTGCGGTACTGAACAACGCGATGCCGCGCCTGCGCCCGATGCATGAGGAGGATGTGGCCGGTGTAATGGTGGTCGAACTGCTCAATTACCCTTACCCCTGGACCGAGGGCATCATGCGCGACTGCCTGCGCGCCAATTACAGTTGCTGGGTATACGAGGCGGCTGACAGCATCATCGGCTATGGCATCCTGTCGGTCGGCGCCGGCGAAGCGCATATCCTCAACATCTCCGTACATCCCGATCATCAGGGCCGCGGCCTGGGGCGCGAGCTGATGATCCATCTGCTCGATCTGGCGCGCGGCCACGGTGCCGACACAGCATTTCTCGAGGTCCGCCCGTCCAATCGGGCCGCGGTGCATCTGTATGAATCCATCGGTTTTAACCAGGCCGGCCTGCGGCGCGACTATTACCCGGCCGCGCGCGGCCGCGAGGACGCGCTGATCATGGCGCTGGCGCTTTGAACTGCAGGGAGGAAGCACGATGAGTTTCAGTGACGAACTGGCCAGAAGTCTGCAACTCAACCGCATCACCCGGCGCCAGGCGCTGTGGCTGCTCGGGGCCGGCACGCTGGGTGCGGCCGGTGTCTCGCTGCAGGGGTGCGCCACCTCGCCGGTGACCGGCAAGAGCATCCTGGTCGGCATGAGCGAGGCACAGGAACGTGCAGTCGATGCACAGGTGTCGCCGCACCAGTTTTCCGCCGATATGGGCGCCATTCAGGATGGTGCGGTCAACGACTACGTCAGCGGCGTCGGCCGCAGCCTGGCCCAGCGCAGCCACCGTCCGCAGATGCCGTATTCCTATCGTGTGCTGAACGCCAACTACATCAACGCCTATACCTTCCCCGGCGGTGCCATGGGCGTGACGCGTGGCATCCTCACCGAGCTGGATGACGAGGCGGAACTGGCGGCGCTGCTGGGGCACGAGATCGGCCACGTCAATGCACGCCATGCGGCACAACGTCAGGGCAAGGCGCTGCTGGCCCAGGTGGCGATAGCCAGTGTCGCCGTGGCGACCTCTGATTCGGAATGGGGCACGGTGGCGGGCCTTGGCAGCACCATCGGTGCCAGTGCGCTGCTGGCCAGCTACTCGCGTGACAACGAGCGCGAGGCCGATGCGCTGGGACAGGAATACATGGCGCGTGGCGGCTATCCCGCTACCGGCATGGTGCGTCTGCATCAGCTCCTGGTGGACCAGGAAAAGCATGAGCCCAGCCTGCTGGAAACCATGTTTTCGTCCCACCCGATGAGCACCGAGCGGCGCAATACGGCGCGCGAACTGGCCAATACGCGCTATGCGGCGAGCAAGAAGGCCGATCCGCAGCGCGAGCGCTTCATGGACAGCACCGCCAGCCTGCGCAAGCTCAAGTCCACCATCGACGAATGCAAGCGCGGCGAGACCGCACTGGCCGCCAAGGAATACAAAAAGGCGGAGGAACATTTCCAGGCCGCGCTCAAGCTGACACCGGACGATTACGCCGCCAACCTGCGCATGGCGCAATGCCTGCAGGCGCAGAAGAAGAACAAGGAGGCGCGCGAATACGCCAGCAAGGCCAAGGAGGTGTACCCGCAGGAGGCGCAGGCGCACAAGCTGCTCGGCGTATTGTCCCTGGGCATGCGCCAGCCCGATGCCGCCTACGAATCCCTGCACCGCTTCGACCAGTTGTTGCCCGGTGATCCGGGCGTCACCTTCCTCATGGGGGTGGCGCTGGAGGGCTCGGGCGACAAGAAGGGGGCGGCACAGCAATACCGCGCCTACCTGGGGATCACGCAACAGGGGGATGCCGCCAAGTATTCCGCCCAGCGCCTGAAGAGCTGGGGTTATCTGCGCTAGCAGCCTGTCGGAGTTGGGCGATCGTAGCGAGCATGGTGGGAGAACGAGGATAAATTTTCACGATTCTGACGCGCATGGTGGTTCCATGTGAGGAAAAAGCGGGGAAATTTCGACCGTTCTCCCGCCAGCGCAGTAGAGCAGTCCCAAGTCCGACAGGCTGCTAGCCCACGGCGGGCCCGGGATCGGGTAAAATGGCGCCCTTTTGCGGCTATCACGATTCCCATGAGCATCTTCGAGAAAGAGGCGGCACGCCGCCGCACCTTCGCCATCATCTCCCACCCGGACGCCGGCAAGACCACGCTGACGGAAAAACTGCTGTTGTTCGGTGGGGCGATCCAGCTCGCCGGCACGGTGAAGGGGCGCAAGGCCGCGCGCCACGCCACCTCCGACTGGATGGAGCTGGAAAAGCAGCGCGGCATCTCCGTCACCTCCTCGGTGATGCAGTTTCCCTATCGCGAGCACGTCATCAACCTGCTCGATACCCCGGGCCACGAGGACTTTTCCGAGGATACCTACCGTGTGCTGACGGCGGTGGATTCGGCGCTGATGGTTATCGACGGTGCCAAGGGCGTTGAGGATCGCACCATCAAGCTGATGGACGTATGCCGCCTGCGCGATACGCCGATCATCACCTTCGTCAACAAGATGGACCGCGAGAGCCGTCCACCCATCGACCTGCTGGATGAAGTGGAGCAGGTGCTGAAGATCAACTGCGCCCCCATCACCTGGCCCATCGGCATGGGCAAGGGTTTCAAGGGTGTGTTTCACCTCTACAACGACACTATCTATCTGTTCTCGCCGCAGCATGGCGGCAAGATTGCCGAAGCGGAGATCGTGCAGGGGCTGGACAATCCGCGCCTGGATGAACTGTTCGGTACCCTGGCGCAGGAACTGCGCGATGAAATCGAGCTGGTGCGCGGCGCCAGCCATGAGTTCGACCTGGAGGCCTTCCGCAAGGGTGAAATGACTCCGGTATTCTTCGGCTCCGGTATCAACAACTTCGGTGTGCGCGAGGTGCTCGACGCCCTGGTTGACTATGCGCCGACGCCGTTGCCGCGTGCCACCACGACGCGCACCGTGCAGCCCACCGAGGAGAAGTTCAGCGGCTTTGTGTTCAAGATCCAGGCCAACATGGACCCGGCGCACCGCGACCGCGTCGCCTTCCTGCGCGTCTGCTCCGGCCGCTACAGTCAGGGCATGAAGGTAAAACACGTGCGCATCGGCCGCGATGTGAAGATCGCCAATGCCATTACCTTCATGGCGCAGGAGCGCGAACAGGTGGAGGATGCCTGGCCGGGTGACATCATTGGCCTGCACAATCACGGCACCATCCAGATCGGTGACACCTTCACCGAGGGCGAGGACCTCAAATTCACCGGCATCCCGCATTTCGCACCGGAGCTGTTCCGCCGCGCCGTGCTGAAGGATCCGCTGCGCATGAAGGCGCTGCAGAAGGGACTGGAACAGCTGTCGGAGGAGGGCGCCACCCAGCTGTTCCGTCCGCTCAGGAACAATGACCTGATTCTCGGCGCGGTCGGCGTGCTGCAGTTCGATGTGGTGGCCTATCGCCTGAAGGATGAATACAACGTCGACTGCATCTTCGAGCCGGTGACCATCAATACCGCACGCTGGGTGGAGTGTGACGACGCCAAGAAGCTCGAGGAATTCAAGGTGAAGGCCCACGACAACCTTGCCGTCGACGGTTCGGGCCTGCTCACCTATCTGGCGCCCACCCGCGTCAATCTCAATCTGACGCAGGAGCGCTGGCCCGAGGTCCGCTTCTTCGATACGCGGGAGAAGTAAAGGCACGTTTTTGACCGCGAAGTACGCCATGTACTCGAAGCATTCTGACTTGTGCCCTTTGCGTACTTGGCGGTTGTTGCTTTCTAGAGGTTGAACAGGGGGGCGCGGTGCAGCAGGCAGGTTTCATCGGCGTGTTCGATTCCGGAGTGGGCGGTCTGTCCGTGCTGCGCGCCATCCGCGAATTGCTGCCGGCGGAAAACCTGCTGTATATCGCCGACTCGGCCCACGCCCCCTACGGCGACCTGACCCCCGAACGTATCCGCGAACGTTCCGAGCACATCACCCGCCATCTGGTAGAGCACGGCGCCAAGGCGGTGGTGGTGGCGTGCAATACGGCTACCGCCATTGCGGTGGAGCACCTGCGCACGCTCTATTCCCTGCCCATCGTCGCCATCGAACCGGCGGTGAAGCCGGCCGTGCATCGCACCAGCAGCGGTACCGTCGGCGTGCTCGCCACCAGTGCCACCCTCGCCAGCCCGCGTTATGCCGCGCTGCTTGCCCGCTACGGTGATCGCGCCCGGGTAGTGGCGCAGGCCTGCCCGGGCCTGGTGGAGCGGGTCGAGCAGGGTGACTGGGGTGGCGCCGAGACCCGCAGCCTGTTGCAGGGATATCTCACGCCGCTGCTAGCGGCGGGGGCCGATCAGATTGTGCTCGGCTGTACCCACTACCCCTTTTTGCGCGGCCTCATCGAAGAGATCGCCGGTGCGGCGGTGGAGGTGCTGGAAACCGGCCCCGCCGTTGCGGCCGAACTGCGCCGTCGTCTGCTTGCTGCCGGGACGTTGCAGGAGTGCGGACGGGGCGAGGTGCGTTTTCTTACCAGTGGCGATCCGCAACGGGTGGCAGCGGTGTTGCTTCGGTTGTGGCCGGAGGAGGTCGCCTTGGAGGCCTGGCTGGAATGAGGCCGCACCCATGGCACGATAATGGCTGACGTTTCCTGAAACCTCAGCGCAGCCGTTCCAGCCAGCTTTCCGCCGGCTCCGGCCGGCTGTACAGATAGCCCTGGTGCAGGATCCTGCCGCGGGCGTTGAGGAAGGCGGCCTGCTCGCTGGTTTCCACACCCTCGGCAACGACATCGAGTTCCATGCGTTCGGCGACGGCGAGGATGGTATCCACCAGGGTGGCATCGTTGGGATCGCTGGGGGCATCCTGCACGAAGGACTTGTCGATCTTGATCTCGTGGATCGGCAGGCGCTTGAGATAGGTGAGCGAGGAATAGCCGGTACCAAAGTCATCCACCGAGAAGCGGATGCCAAGGGCCGTCAGGTCGTTCATTTTGGCGATGATGTCGTTGAGATTGTCGATGAGCAGGCCTTCGGTGATCTCCAGGGTGAGCTGGCGTGGGTTGGCGCCGGTCGCACGCAGGGTTTCTTTCACCCAGGCGACGAAACTGGGCTGGCGGAAATGGCGCGGACTGATGTTGACCGACAGACGCAGCGGCCGATCGGCCAGCTCGACGCGGGTCAGCAATGTGCATGCCTCGGTGAACACCCAGGTGTCGACATCGATGATGAGGTCGGTTTCCTCGGCGATGGGAATGAAGGCCGCCGGCGTGATCAGGCCGCGTTCCGGATGTTGCCAGCGGATCAGGGATTCGGCGCCGACGATCTCCCCCGCCGCGTCGACCTGTGACTGCAGGAACAGCCGCAGTTCGCCATTCTGGATGGCGCGGCGCAATTCGCGTTCGATGCGGAAACGGTGTTCCACCGTCTTGGACATGGTCTGCTCGAAGAACACGGTCTGGTTGCCGCCGCGCTGTTTTGCCTGGTGCAGGGCGGTGTCGGCACAGCGCATGGTATCGCTGGCGCTTTCGCCGCTGCCGGCGGTGAAGATGACGATGCCCAGGCTGAAGGTGATGGAAATTTCATCGGAGCCTATGTGCAGCGGTTCACGCAGCGTTTCGTGCAGCCGCCCGGCCAGTTCATTGATCGTTAGGCGGAAGGTGGTGGCGTGTTCGCCGGGTCGATGCAGCAGCAGGGCAAATTCGTCGGCGCCGACACGCGCCAGGGTATCGCTGGAGTGCAGCAACGGCTTGGTGCGGGCAGTGACTTCACGCAGCAGGCTGTCACCGGTGGCATGGCCGCGGGCGTCGTTGAGCGTCTTGAAACGATCGAGATTGAAAAACATCAGCACACCGTCGCCCGGCTCCTCCGGCCTGTCGGCGAGCAGCCGCTCCAGACGCCGGATGAGCAGGGCGCGGTTGGGCAGCCCGGTGAGGCTGTCGTAATAGGCGAGCTGGTGCAGATGCGCCCTGGTGGACTCCTGCTCTTCATAGTCCTGGAACAGCATGCTGATCAGCATGGTGGCCAGCGGGTAGATGACGAGAATCACCGGCCCGAGCTCCTCGATGATGCGCAGGCCATGACCGTGCGGCAGCAGCAGGAACAGTGCCAGCATGATGACGTGCACCAGCAGCCCGAAGCCAAACAGGTGCAGGGCGGACAGGTGACCGTCGACCCGCATGCGGTAGTAATGGAAGGCGGTGCCGATGCCGGCGGACATGATGATGACGCTCACACCGACGGCAGTGCCACCGCCGCCCAGCCACAGGCGGAACGCGCTGCTCACGAGCACACTGACCAAGGCGACCAACGGACCGCCGATGAGGCCGGCGACGGCGAGGATGATGGAGCGGCCATCGAAGATGATGCCCGGCGTTAAGCTGACCGGCGCCAGCATGCCGAGGATCGCCACCGTACCGAACAGCAGACCAAAGACGATCTGGCCGCCGACACTGCGGAACAGCAGACGCGAAATCACTACCTGATACAGCGCGGCGAGGGCAACCAGAAGCGCGATGTTATGGATGATGTCGAGCAGCTTCACGAGTCGTTATAACTGACTTGTTTACATGGCATATCAGCATACATGGTTACGCCGTTGCTGTCAGGGCGGGGGGGATAGCGCGGAGGGGGTATGCACAGCATGCACCATCACCGTGCACCATGGACATTGCGGTGCTGGAGGTGGCAGCACACCGCACCATGCCGAGCAACCTGGTGCGGTGCAAGTCTGCCGGCTAGTGGGGGTATTGGCTCATTCCTTGCCGAACAGGCCACGCAGCCCTTTGCGCAGGGCCTCCGGCATGGCGTCGCTGCCGGCATCATCTTCCTCCGCCGCACGCTGGCCGGAACGTGGAGTCGCGTCGCCGTTCTGCTGCATCATGCCGCGGTAATACTCGTCCATGCCCGGCATCTTCTGGTAACCCTTGGGCACGGCAAACAGGGAGGCCGGCTGGGTGCCTTCCTTGATGTTGGTCAGTTCCATGGCGAAGTTTTTACCCACCGTCCTGATCGGATAGCCGAGCTTCTGCGCGATCCAGGTGGTGCTCCTTTCCAGTCCCTGTTTCTTCGGGATCAGTTCGTACTTGTCGCAGAGGTAGCCGTTTACCTTTTCCGTGCCTACCTTTTTGACCTCGTAGTATTCCTCGCGCGTTTTGTCATCGGCGGCCCAGGCGGCGGTGTCGGCGCCGAGCGGAATCTCCATGTACATCTTTTCCGCCGGCATCAGGGTAAGCATCTTGCGCGCCTGCATGTCCAGGATGCTGACGGCCTGCTGGCCATCCGGTGTCTTCATTTCGGTGCGCACCTTCTGGTCGCCCTGATAGTAGCGCATGGTCTGGGTCTGGCCGCTTGCCTTCTGCACCATGTCGGCGGAGAACTGGGTACCTGCAGCGAACGCCGTGCCGGCGAGGAGCAGGCCGCTGAGCAGGGCAAGCCAGGAGAGAGTACGGGTTTTCATTGCTGACCTCCGTGTGTCGGGTTTAGGGGAAATTCCTTTAGGCCGCGGTGGATATGCTGCCCGATCTTGCTGTCTTCCTGCACCATGTGCTTGAGCACCCAGAACTTGAGGAAACGCACCGTGGCAAGGGTGTCTTCCGGGGCGGTAGCGGCAATGCCGCCACGGAACTCGGCTACCTCCTGCAATAGATGCTGGTGCTGCTGGTGGTGGGTGTGATAGCCGGGATAGCCGATGTTGTCCATGATGCGCTCTTCGTGGGCGAAGTGTTCGCCGACCGCCGCAATGAGCCGGTCCAGTTCCGGCAGCCATTGGCTGGTCGGTACCTCGCGCACCAGGAGATCGATGAGGACATTCAATTGCTCCAGCAGGGCGGCATGTTCCTGGTCGATGAACTGCAGGCCGGTTTCAAAGCTGGGATTCCATTGCACGGGTTCGGGGGACATGGCGGCGACCTGCAAAGGTAAATGCGTCTAAGGATAGCGCGTATAGCGCTAATTTTTCAGCCCTACTCCGCGTTGCAGCAGGAACAGGGCATAGGCGGCCAGCGCCAGGATGAACAGCAGCGTGACGCCGAAGGCGGTGCCGAGGGGTATGTCTGTGACGCCGAGCAGTCCGTAGCGGAAGGCATTGATCATGTACAGGATGGGGTTGAGCAGGGATATCTCGCGCCAGAAGGGCGGCAGCATGTCGATGGAGTAGAAGATGCCGCCCAGATAGGTGAGCGGGGTGAGCACGAAGGTGGGGATGATGGAGATGTCGTCGAAGCTCTTGGCATAGATGGCGTTGATGAAGCCGCCGAGCGAGAACAGCACCGAGGTCAGCACCACCACGCTCAGCACCACCGCCGGATTGTGCACCTGCAGGTCGGTGAAGAACATCGCCACCAGCGTCACCACCGCGCCCACCGTCAGGCCGCGCGCCAGGCCGCCGGCAACATAGCCGGCCAGGATCAGGCTGTTGGGGATCGGCGCGATGAGCAATTCTTCCACGTAGTGGGAGAACTTGGCGCCGTAGAACGAGGACACCACGTTGCCGTAGGAGTTGGTGATCACCGCCATCAGGATCAGGCCGGGCACGATGTAGTCCATATAGCTGTGGCCGGCGATGGCGCCGATCTGGCTGCCGATGAGCCGGCCGAAGATGATGAAGTACAGCGCGGTGGTGATCATCGGCGGCAGGATGGTCTGGATCCAGATGCGCAGGAAGCGGCGGATCTCCTTGGTCAGGATGGTACGGAAGGCGATGCTGCCGGTCATCGCTGTTCTCCCCCGTTTTCCACCAGGCGCAGGAACAGTTCCTCCAGGCGGTTGGCCTTGTTGCGCATACTCACCACCTCGATACCCTGGGCCGAGAGCAACTGGAACAGGCGGTTGATGCCCTCTGCGCGCGGGATCTCCACTTCCAGGGTGCAGGCATCGGCGAGGCAGCTGCCATAGCCGTCCAGATGCGGCGCGTGTGCCAGCGGCTCTTTGAGATCCAGCACCACGGTTTCGCTGTTGAGCTGGTTGAGCAGGGTCTTGATGCTGGTGTTGGCAACGATGCGGCCGGCATCGATGATGGCCACATTGCGGCAGAGATTCTCTGCCTCCTCCAGATAGTGGGTGGTGAGGATGATGGTGGTGCCGCGCGCATTCACTTCGCGCAGGAACCTCCACATCGAGCGGCGCAGCTCGATGTCCACGCCCGCCGTGGGCTCGTCGAGGATCAGCAGCTTCGGCTCGTGCGCCAGGGCGCGGGCGATCATCAGGCGCCGCTTCATGCCGCCGGACAGGTTGCGCGCCAGGCTGTGGCGTTTGTCCCACAGGCCGAGCTGCTTCAGACAGGTTTCGGCGCGCTGCAGCGCCTGCGCCTTGGGGACGCCGTAATAGCCGGCCTGGTTGATCACGATCTCGATCACCGGCTCGAACTGGTTGAAGTTGAACTCCTGCGGTACCAGGCCGATGGCCCGCCGCGCCGCCATCGGCTCGCGGTCGATGTCGTGGCCGAACACGTTCACCGTGCCGCCGCTCTTGTTCACCAGCGCGGTGATGATGCCGATGGTGGTGGACTTGCCGGCCCCGTTGGGGCCGAGCAGGGCAAAGAAGTCGCCCTGCGCCACATGCAGGTCGATGCCCTGCAATGCCTCGTGGCCGCTGCGGTAGGTCTTGCGCAGGCCGCTTATGTCCAGTGCGTGGGTCAAAGTGCGATCACTTCCAGTCCCAGTGCGGCCTGTTTCAGTGTGGCCGGGTTGCTGATTACTGCGGTGCTGGCGGCCTCCGGCCGCAGATAGGTGGCGGCGACGCGCTTGAGGTCGTCCTGCGTCACGTCAAGCACGCGGGCGCGGAAGCGGCGGCGCTGTTCCGGGGTGCGGCCGTGCAGGGCGGCGTGGAAGGTCTTCTTCACCTCACCGGCCGGCGAGCCCGGCTTGTCGATGGAAGAGATCACGCCGAGGATCGCCTCTTCCACCAGACGCCATTCGTGCTCGTTGTTGAGCAGCCACTGCACCGAGCCGTCGAAGTCGGCCAGGGTCTCGGCCAGGCGCGGATCGCGGTAGGAGTAGAAGCGGAATGCCGCGCTGTCCGGATCGTAGCCGGCGCCGCCGCCGTAGGCGCCGCCCTGTTCACGGATGGCGCGGTGCAGGTAGTTGTTGCGCAGGAAACCGCCCAGCACCATCAGTGCGGCACCGTCGGGATGTTCCAGCGGTACCGCCGGATAGGCCCGGGCGCAGAAGTTCACCTGGGTGGAGGTGGTCCAGCCCTGGTTGCGCGGCTCGTTGCTCGCCGGCAAGGCGAAGCGAGTGGTGTCCTGTACCGCTGCGGCGTCGGCCCAGCGTGCGGCCAGCGCCGAGGTGTAGCCGCTGCGCTGTTCCTCCTCGCCGATGAGCAGGAACTGGCGCGGTGCCGTGAGCAGCGCATTGCGCAGGCGCTGCAGGCGATCGGCGAAGGCCTGCAGGGCCACCGTGTCGTCCAGGGCGTCGTCGAGGTGCTTCAGCGCCTTGATGCCGGCGAGGCCGTACCAGCGATGACTCAGGGCGGCGGTGGGGGAGAGGCCGGCGGCGGCGGCCATCATGGCGAGGCCGTGGCCGCTGCCGGTGACGCTCTGCTCCTGGTGCGTGCGCTCCTGCGCCACCAGTTCGCGCAGCCGATCCAGTTCGTCGAAGCGGGCGCTGTCGAAGGTCTCGCGCAGCAGGTCGCTGAGGGCGGCATGGTTGCGCGCCAGGGCCTTGCCGGAGAGTACGAATACACCGCGGCCCCGGCTGGCATCATCGATGGAGCCGCGTACCGTGGTGCGCGCCGACAGGCCGCCGGTGACCGCCGCCTGCAGTTCCTGGGTGGCGAGATAGTCGCGGCCGCCGCTGCCCACCTCGGTGACGATGTTGCAGAACATCGGCAGCAGGTTGGCCAGATCCGGTTCCAGTTCCGGCAGGTCCACCACCAGTTCCTGGTAGACGATGCCGTTGGTGCCGCGGGTGTACCAGGTGGCGGGCATGGCAGCGAGGGCGGCTGCCTCGCCCTGTGGTACGTGCAGATCGGTGGGCACATCGTCCAGGCTGACCTTGGGCAGCACCTCCGGGTCATCCTGCTTGGCCTGGCGTGCGGCCAGGGCCGCCGCCTGCTCGACGATGCGCTGCTTCTCCGCACTGCCGAGTTTTTCCTTCAGGGCGGCGAGGCGTGCCGCCTCCTGGGCGGCACGTTCGGCGGAGAGATTCGTGTCCGGGCGCATGGTCAGGCAGACGCGGTGCGGATTGGCGAGCAGCTTGCGCACCTCGGCCTTGATGAATGCGGGATCGGCGATGCGCTCGCGCAGGCGCGTGAGGATCGGGTCGATGTCGAGCACCGCCACCGGATCGGCGCCGTGCAGTGCCGGCGACAGGGCGTGCACCATCAGTTGCAGGCCGTAGGGGAAGCCGTCGCCGCTCACCTCGCGCTGCGACAGTTCCAGCTGGTGCAGCATGGCCTCCACCTGCTCCTGTGGCACGCCCTGGTCGGCGATGCGTTGCAGGGTGTCGAGGATCAGCTGCTCCACCGCGGCGGCATGTTCGGGATTGCTGCCCTCCAGGCCGGCGGCGAAGAACATCTCGCGGCTGGAGTCGGACAGGCCGCACAGCGGCGAGGGCGCGTTGCCCAGTTCCGAGGTTTCCAGCACCTGGCGCAGCGGTGAGGCGCTGTTGTCCAGCAGCACGTCGGACAGCAGGTGAGCGGTGAGCAGGGTTTCCGGATCGGTGCCGTTGCCGAGCAGCCAGCCGAGCACGATGTGGGTCTTGTCGGCGGTGTCCTCCGCACCGTCCAGGGCGTAACGCTCCTCGCGGGTGAGCGGCGCGCTGTAGCGCTGCTCGTCGGGGACATGGATGTTCGCGTCGAGGCGCTCGAATTCCTTGAGGGCGTATTCCTCGAAGTACAGCTGGTGTTCGTGCGCCGGCACGTCGCCGTAGGTCATGAACACGGCGTTGGACGGGTGGTAGTGGCGCGCGTGAAAGTTCTTCAGCTGGTCGTAGGTGAGATCCGGGATACGTTCCGGGTCGCCGCCCGAGTTGTGGTGATAGGTGATGGTGGGAAACAGATGCTGGGTCAGGTACTGGTACAGCGCCGAGGCCGGCGCGCTCATGGCGCCCTTCATCTCGTTGAATACCACGCCCTTGAACACCAGCGGGCTGTCCGGATTGGCCGGTTCGGCAAATTCGACACGGTGGCCTTCCTGGGCGAAGTCCAGCGGGTCCAGGGTGGGAAAGAACACCGCATCCAGGTACACCTGCAGCAGATTGTAGAAATCCTTGCGATTGCAGCTGGCGAAGGGATAGGCGGTCCAGTCGCTGGCGGTGAAGGCATTCATGAAGGTGTTGAGCGAGCGCCGCGTCATCATGAAGAACGGATCACGCACCGGGTAGCGGCGGCTGCCGCACAGGGTGGTGTGCTCCAGGATATGGGCCACGCCGGTGGAGTCCTGCGGCACGGTGCGGAAGCCGACCAGGAAGGCATTCTGGTCATCGTCGGCGGCAATATGGATGTGCGGCGCACCGGTCACCTTGTGGCGGAACTCCTGTACCTCCACATTGAGCGAAGGAATGCGGCTGCTGCGCAGCCACTCGAAGGCGGAATGGGTGGTCGGCTGATTCATCGGGTTCCTGCACGCTGAGCAATGGAATTAATTAGGTAGGGCCAGGGGCGCCAGTATACAAGGAAAGCTTATGGGGGACCCGGAGCCCCGCCGGCACCCGTGGCCCGGCAATCCTGCTTTAATAGGACCATGGAACTCATCGATACCCATTGTCATATAGACGTTGAGGAATTCGCCGCCGATCGGGCGCAGGTGCTGACGCGTGCCCGTGCCGCGGGGGTGGTGCGTCAGGTCGTGCCGGCCATCCATCAGCCCGGCTGGGAGTTCCTGCGTGCCCTGTGCCGCTGGGAGGCTGACCTGCTGCCGGCCCTCGGGATGCATCCCATCTATCTCGATGTCCACCGGCCGGAGCACCTGTCGGAACTGCGCAGCCTGCTGGCCGATGAGCCGCCGGTGGCGGTGGGCGAGATCGGCCTGGATTACTTCGTCGAGGGGCTGGACCGCGCGGCGCAGCAGGCTCTGTTCGAGGCGCAGCTGCGCCTTGCCGCGGAGTTTGCCCTGCCGGTGCTGCTGCATGTGCGCAAGGCCCACGATGAGGTGCTCGCCACCCTGCGCCGGCTCAGGTTCAGCCAGGGGGGGATCGCCCACGCCTTTTCCGGCAGCCGCCAGCAGGCGGAACAGTATCTGGACCTCGGATTCAAGCTGGGTTTTGGCGGTACCCTCACCTACGAGCGTTCCAGTCGCATCCGTGCCCTGGCCCGGGAGTTGCCGCTGGCGGCCATCGTGCTGGAGACCGACGCCCCGGATATCGTCACTGCGGCCCACCGCGGCGAGCGCAACAGCCCGGAATACCTGCCGGAGGTGCTGGCGGCGCTGGCCGAGGTGCGTGGCGAGGAGGCCGCTGTGCTTGCCGCGGCCACCACCGCCAATGCCCGTAGCGTGCTGCGGTTGTGAAACCGTTTCTCCTGCGTGTCAACCGTGGGCACGCGGCCGCGTTGTCTACCGGTGTAGTCGTAACGTATTTCCACGCATCGAAGGAGATGAACATCATGAATACCATTCGCTACTCACTGCTGTCCGCCGGCCTGGTGGCCTCACTGCTGGGCGCCCCGGCATGGGCCGAGGAGGCCGCCACCCAGACGCAAACCCAGACTCAATCCCAGACTCAATCCCAGACTCAATCCCAGACTCAATCCCAGACTCAATCCCAGACCCGCACCCAGACGCAGACCCAGGTGCAGGAGCAGACCCGTACCCGTGCCCAGGAACGCGTTCATCAGGCGGATGTGGAGGAGGCCAAGCGGGCGGAAAACCAGAAGCGCCTGGAAAAGCAGTTGAATGATGATGGTGCCGGCGCCCAGGGCGGCATGGGCAAGGGTGCGGGCGGTGGCCAGATGGGTGGTGGCGGCATGGGCGGCAGCCGCATGGGCGGTGGTGGTGCCGGTGGTGGCAAGGGCCGTTACTGAGTTGTGCGGTTGGACCGGCAGCGCGACTTGCGTTGCCGGGATTGCCGGGGAAGGAGGGCGTCCTGGAATTCAATGCGGAGTTGAACCGGTTCCTCGCCGGGGTCGAGGGGCGCGCCTTCCGTATCGCCTGGTTTGCCACCGGCAACCGCGACGATGCGCTGGAGCTGGTGCAGGAGGCGATGCTGGCCCTGGTGCAGCGCTACGCGGAGCGCCCGGCGGTGGAGTGGCCGCCGCTGTTCCATACCATTCTGCAAAGCCGAATCCGTGACTGGTACCGGCGTAGCAGGGTGCGTTCACGGCTGTTTGGCTGGTTTGGCGGGCGTCGCGACGAAGAGGATGATGCGCTGGAGTCCGTGCCCGCGGCGGCGCGCGACGAACCCGAGCAGCGGCTCGCCGGCCAGCAAACCCTGAATGCCATCGAACGTGCCGTGCGTCGTCTGCCCCTGCGTCAGCAGCAGGCCTTCCTGCTGCGCGCCTGGGAGGGGCTGGATACGGCACAAACGGCAGCCGCCATGGGCATCTCGGAAGGCAGTGTGAAGACGCATTATTCACGCGCATTGCAGGCGCTGCGCGGAGAACTGGAGGAGCAAGGCCATGCAAGATGACGAGCGTCGCTTGATCGCGCAGATCCGCGCTGCGCTGGACGACGGCGTCGCCACCCTCGATGCCGTCACGCGTTCCCGCCTGGCGCAGGCGCGGGCCCGGGCCCAGAGGCCGCAGCGGCAGCGCTGGTACTGGTGGCTGCCGCTGGGCGGTGCCGTGCTTGCCTCGCTGTTCGCCGCCATGCTGTGGCTGGGACAGCCGGCGCTGTTGCCGGGGACTGCCGTGGACAGTGCGACGGATTTCGAGTTGCTGACGGCAAGCGAGGATCTGGAGCTGTACCAGGAACTGGATTTTTATCACTGGCTGGAAGAGGAAGAACGGCATGCGGGTTGAGCCGCTGGCATTGGCAGCCATGCTGCTGGCTTCGCCCCTGGCGGCGGAGGAAGAGGTGCCGAGCCCGGAGTTGCTCGAGTTTCTGGGCAGCTTCGAAAGCGCCAATGGGCAATGGCTGGATCCGACCCAGCTGGATGTGCCGGTGCCGGAACAGGATGCTGCCGCACGTGAAGGAGAAGAGACATGATGAGCAAGCGATGGTTCAACGCGCTGGCTGCCGCCCTGCTGCTTGCCGCCACGGCAGCGCATGCGGCGCCGGCCTGGAGTGAATTGAGCGCAGCTGAACAGAAGGTGCTGGCACCCTACGCCTCCCGTTGGGATGGCCTGGATGCCGAGCAGCGCACACGGTTGCAGAAGGGGGCGCAACGCTGGCAGGCGATGACACCGACGCAGCGCGCGCAGGTGCAGCAGCGGTTTCAGCACTGGCGGCGTCTGACGCCGCAGCAGCAGGCCCAGGTGCGCGAACGTTACGAACAGTTCCGCCAGTTGCCGGCGCAGCAGCAGGAGCGCATCCGTCAGCGGCAGCAGTGGTTCCGCGAACTGCCGCCGGAGCGGCAGCAGGAGTTGCGCCGGCGCTGGGAGGCGATGACGCCGGAGCAGCGGCAGGAACTGCAGCAGCGCCGCGAGGAGACGCTGCAGGAGCGGCAGCGCCCGCTGCGCAGCCGCATGGAGCAGCGGCGCGATTTTGGTGGTGGTATGGGGGGGCGGCGCTGACAGGGCGCCCCGTATCTTTGCGTGGATTAGGGATCAGTGATGACGGGAATGAACAGGAAAAAGACGCTGGTGGCGCTGGTGGCGCTGGCCATGGCACCGCTGGCGCAGGCCGACTCCGGCTACAGTGTCAGCGTGGGTGGTGAATATACGCGCGGCGATTATGGTACCGGCAGCAACGTCAGCCTGTTGTCGCTGCCGGTGAAGCTGGAATATGTCGAGGAGCGCTATGCCTGGTCGATCGGTGTGCCCTATCTGTGGGTTTCCGGTCCGGGCGATGTGGTGGTGAGCGGCAGCGGCATGGGGCGGCTCAGCCCGACCAATACCCGTACCACCTCACGCACCGACAGCGGCGTCGGCGACATTACCGCCTCGGCCACCCTGCGCCTGTGGGAGGAGGGACCGCGCCGGCCCTGGGCGGCACTGACCGCCAAGGTCAAGTTCGGAACGGCAGACGAGGCCAGTCGTCTCGGCACCGGCGAGAATGACTACGCGCTGCAACTGGAGCTGGCGCGCCAGGCCGTATACGGCCACGTCGGCTACAAGGTGTTGGGCGATCCGGCCGGCATCGAGTATGACAACATCTGGTATGGCGGCGTCGGGGTCGATTTTCCCGTCGGCCGCGAGGTCGATGGCGGTGTCGAGTTGTATGCGGAACAGGAGGCGCTGTCCGGCATCGACGGCAAGCGTGAGCTGACCTTTTATCTGGGGCAGCAGATGGATCGTGCAACCCGCATCACCGGTCATCTGCTGATGGGGTTGAGCGATGCCAGCCCGGACTGGGGGGCTGGCGTGACGCTGCGTTTCGATCTGTAATTTTGTCTAGGGCAGTGCGTAAGCCGTGAGCGGCTGCTGTTTGCCCTTGACCTGCAGGCTGCGCTGCTGCGCCCCGGCCAGATGGGAGCCGATCTGCCGGTGCACCGCCTGTGAAATCAGTATCTCGCTGCCGCCGGCGGCATCACACAGCCGCTTGGCGGTGTTGACGCTGTCGCCCAGCAGGTCGTAGCTGCGGCGCTCTTCCGTTCCCATCAGGCCCTCGACCACCGGGCCATAATGCACGCCGCAGCCGGCGGTGAGCCCGGCGCGGCCAAGCAGCGGCAGGGTGGCGCTGCGCAGGGCATGGGCGGCGTCCACGGCCTGTTGCGCGCTGCCGAATACCAGCATGACCTCGTCGGCCGTCAGTTTCACCTTGATGGCCTGGGAGTCGCGCCATACCGGTTCACACGCGGCGTAGTAGCCGTTGATCAGTTCCACCACCTCTTCCGGCGCGCGCATCTCGCTCCAGGCGGTGAAGCCGCGGATATCCATGAACACCATGGCACGTTCGTGTCGCGCCAGCGACAAGGCCTGCGGGTCGCTGACGGCCATGTGCAGCAACTCCTTGCCGAACAGCCATTCCGAATATTGCCGCAATTGCTCCGTGGTCTGGCGCAGGGTCTGCAGATAGCGGGCGGAGTTGAGATGGGCCAGGCCGACGATCAGGCCGAGCAGCGGCAATACCATGGCGACGAAGGCATGGGGCGCATCGTTGAGGAATGCCGCCAGTCCGCTGTAGTCATCGATGGTGAACTCGAGGATCACGTACATCACCAGGACGATGCAGGTACGGATGACGTGCTCCAGCAGGAGCAGCGGCGGGCGCAGCCTGATGCTGCGCGCCTGCAGCCATTGCAGCAGGCCGATACTGAGCGCAAATCCCCAGTAGGCGAGGTGGTTGGCGTGCAGCAGGAACTCCGGCCCCTCGGCGATGAATTCGGCACAGCTGTAAACCGCCGGTCCGATGAGATTGCCCAGCAGGGGGCGCGTGGTGCCCCCCATTTCCCAGCGACCGACCAGCATGGCCTGGACCAGGGCGGCAGCCACCAGGAAATACAGATCCAGCTCGAGCAGGTATTCCCCCGGTCCGCGCAGCAGCAGCTCAAGGAAGATGTTGGCCAGCGGGAAATGGGCGCTGTTGCTGTACAGCTCGTGCAGTACGGCTCCGCCGGGCGTACCCTTGATGCGTCGATCCAGTATGCTATGCATGATTGGGCTCTTGGCTGCAGTTGCGGCATTATGCGGAAAGACGCCGCACAATTTCAAAGCGGGCCGCTGGTGCTCCCCGCCAGCACCCTGCGGTCGGTACGGGCAGGTGGCTTGGTGTGAACAAATCCGTCATTTCCTGGGCGCTGTATGACTGGGGCAATTCCGCCTTTGCCACCACGGTGATGGCCGGCTTCTTCCCGCTGTTCTTCAAGCAGTACTGGAGCGCCGGCAGCGACGTCACTGCGAGCACCTTCCAGCTCGGCCTGGCCAACTCCCTCGCCAGCCTGCTGATCATCTTCATCGCACCGGCCCTCGGCGCCATCGCCGATCAGGGCGGCGCGCGCAAAGGCTTTCTCTACGCCTGCACCCTGCTCGGCGCCGGCATGACCGGCGGGTTGTATTTCGTGGCCCAGGGCGAGTGGCTGCTGGCGGCGCTGTTGTATGTGGGTGGTTCCAGCGGTTTTTTTGCCAGCCTGATCTTCTACGATGCGCTGCTGATGGCAGTGACCACGCCGGAACGCTATGACCGCGTCTCGGCCCTGGGTTTTGCGCTCGGTTATCTGGGCGGCGGCCTGCTGTTTGCACTCAATGTGGCGATGACGCTCCAGCCGCACTGGTTCGGCCTGCCCGACGCGGCTGCTGCGGTGCGCGTGTCCTTCCTGACGGTGGCGCTGTGGTGGGTGCTGTTCACCCTGCCGCTGGCCTTCTGGGTGCCGGAGCCGCCGGGCGGCGGGCGCCGCGGTCTCGCCGCCGTGGCCGACGGTTTCCGCCAGCTGCGCGCCACCTTCCACGAGGTGCGCCGCCTGCGTCACATCGGCCTGTTCCTGCTGGGTTACTGGTGCTACATCGACGCGGTCGACACCATCATCCGCATGGCGGTGGACTATGGTCTGGCCATCGGCTTGCCGGCCGAAAGCCTGATCGTTGCGTTGCTGATCACCCAGTTCGTCGGTTTTCCCGCGGCGGTGCTGTTCGGCCGCCTGGGCGAACGCCTGGGGCCGCGGACCGGCATCTATATCGCCATCGTGGTGTACTGCCTGGTGGTGCTGTGGGCGGCGCGCATGGAGACGGCTGCCGAGTTCTATCTGCTGGCGGTGGTGATCGGCCTGGTGCAGGGCGGTATCCAGTCGCTGAGTCGCTCGCTTTACGCCCGCCTCATCCCGGCCGACAAGAGCGCGGAATTTTTCGGCTTCTACAACATGCTGGGCAAGTTCGCCGCGGTGATCGGGCCGATCCTGGTGGGCTGGGTCAGTCTCGCCACCGGCGAGCCGCGGCTGTCGCTGTTGTCGCTGCTGGTGCTGTTCGCCCTCGGCGCGTGGTTCCTCAGCCGGGTGAATATCGAACAGGGCGCGCGCATGGCGCGGGAACTGGAATAAACGTACCATGACGGCAGTTCATTCAGGGTGAAGCCTACATGAATCCGGCAACCGTACTCGGCATGATCGGCGGCATCTTCCTGCTGGCCGTCACCATTGCGCTGACCGCGAGGGATTACAGCGCATTCTGGAATCTGCCCGGACTCGGCATCGTGCTGGGCGGCACCATTGCCGCCACCCTGGTCAGCTATCCGCTGCACGAGGTGCTGCGCGTGTTCCGCGTGTTCATCATCGTGCTGCGCCACGAGCGCTACTACGCCAAGGAGGACATGGAGGAGATCGTCGAGGTGTCGCGGCAGTGGTTCAAGGGCAATCTGGCCGCCATCGAAACCCGCCTCGGCGACATCCGCAATCCCTATCTGCGCATGGGCATCCAGCTGGTCATCGATGACACGCCGCTGGATGACATCCTCACCCTGCTGCAATGGCGCATGACGCGGCTGCGCGCCAAGGAAACCGCCGAGGCGCAGGTGTTCCGCACCATGGCCATGTACGCGCCGGCCTTCGGCATGCTCGGCACCCTGGTCGGGCTCATCAACATGCTGTTCGGCATGCAGGGTGCCGATTTCGAGAGCATCGGCGTCAATCTCGGCATCGCCCTGATCACCACCTTCTACGGCATCATTCTCGCCAACCTGGTGTTCAAGCCCATCGCCATCAAGATGGAGCGGCGCACCGAGCAGCGCGTGATGCTGATGAACATGGTGCTCGAAGGCATCACCCTGATGAGCAAGGGGCGCTCGCCGGCCTACATCCGCGAAACCCTCAAGTCATTCATGGCGCGCTACGAGGACGAGATCCGCCAGTAGCGGAAAAGGGTCATGACGCCGGCAGATACCGACAATTCCAGTGGCAACGGCGCGCCGACGCCGGAGGATGAATACCATCTCGATGCCGATCGCCTGCGTGCCGAGCTGGAGGAGGCGCGGCGCACGCCGTTGCCCTGGGCGCAGACCCATGAGGTGCGGCACGATTCCACCTATGAAGATGACAGCGCCTGGGTTTTCACCTACATCGACATGCTGACACTTATCCTGACCCTGTTCGTGCTGATGCTGGCCTACGCCAAGACCGACAGCGAGGCCTACCGCGAACTGTCCGAGGCCGTGTCGCAGGAGATGGGACACGTGGTGCAGCCGGAGGCGGCACCGGTGAGCGAGGATCAGGCGTTGGCGGAACAATTCAGCCAGACCATCCGGCAACAGGGATTGAGCGACAATGTAGAGGTGCTGAGCCATAGCGGCAGCATCGAGTTGCGGTTGAAGGAAAGCATCCTGTTTGCCACCGGAAGGGCCGATCTGCGCCCCGAGGGACGCACCTTGCTGGACTCTCTGGTGCCGTTGCTGCGTCAGGACGGTCATGCCATTGCGGTAGAGGGACACACCGACAACGTGCCCATTGCCACCGAAATCTTTCCCTCCAACTGGGAGCTGTCGGCGGCGCGCGCCAGCAACGTGGTGCGCCACCTGATCGGTCAGGGGGTGCCGGGGCAGCGACTGCGCGCCATCGGCTACGCCGATACCCGTCCCCTGGCGGACAATGTCAGCGCCGCCGGCCGGGCGGTGAATCGTCGCGTCTCCCTGGTTCTCTCGCTGAGTGCCACAGCTGATCCCGACGGGCGGTAACGGCGATGGGGATGAGGGGGTGGCTGGCGGCGCTTGCCGCAGGTGGTCTGGTGGCCTGTGCGCCTGCGCTCGCGGAGACTGCGGGCGACAACGGTGTCGAGGTGGTGCATGAGCTGGCGCCGTATTACAGCAGTCTCGGCGTCTATGTGCCGTTGAGCGAAAAACCGATTCAGCGCCTGGGCGCGGCGGGCGAAGCGGAGATCTACCGCACCCTGCTGCTGGATGCCTTCCTGCCGCGGTTCATGCTGCTGGAGGCCAGCGTCTATCCGATGCCGCTGGCCGGCGTATATCTCAGGAAGAATCACCCTGGCCTGTATGACGATGCCGATTTCAGCGGCGGCTTCAATCTCGTCGAGTCGGTTACTGCCGGCTTCGAGGAGCCCTACGCGTTTTCCGCCTTCTTCGGCAACGTGGTGGACTATGCCGCGCCGGAGGCCATCCGCGGCGAAATCAACAAGGGTCATGTGGGCTATCTGATCAGCACCGGCAACTACCACATCAAGGCCAACGAACTCATCAACGACAACTGGCTCGAACTGGAATACAAACTGAAGAGCGATCGCCACTATCGCAATCACCGCCTGAGCATGAGTTACCGCATGGGCGTCAAGTGGCACGATAACCCCGGCATCACCGATACGGTATATCTCGGCCTGCGGCGCAACCATCTCGACTACAACGCGCCCACCCGTCTGCTGCCGCTGCTGGAAAACAGCAACATTGCCTACCGCATCAGCGTCGATCGGCAGAGTTTTTCCCTGGTGGAGCAGGAACTGACGGTGGGCAAGAAATGGCCGCTGCAGCGCTACAACGCCGCGTTCGTGCTGGACCTGGGTTTCGTCTGGTATACCGACAGGAAATACAGCGCTGCCCTGGCGGGCGGGGGAGGCGATGAGTTCATCGTCATCCTGCGTCCCAATCTGGAATTCTGAGTCGTTGCCGGGGAGAAAGGAAAAAGGCCGGTCATGTCACCATGACCGGCCTTTGCGATTGGCGCTCCCAAGGGGAATCGAACCCCTGTTACCGACGTGAGAGGCCGGTGTCCTAGACCGCTAGACGATGGGAGCGTGAGTAGTGCTGTCAGGCAGCGAAAAGCGCGTGGTATTATACCCGGATGCTCTCACGGCTCAAGCAATCTTTGGCGAAAAAATTCCGACTGGGTAACCGCAAGGAAGATACCCCCGCCGCCCGTCCCGCTCCTCGCATCATTCCCCGCGGCGAACACGGCCTGTCCCGTTCCAACATCAGCGAAGCGGCCCTCAAGGTGCTGTACCGGCTGCACAAGGCAGGCTACGAGGCCTATCTGGTGGGGGGCGGCGTGCGCGACATGCTGCTTGGGCGTGAACCGAAAGATTTTGACATCAGCACCAACGCCACGCCCGAGGAGGTGAAGGCGCTGTTCCGCAACTGCATTCTCATCGGCCGCCGTTTCCGCCTGGCCCATGTCCGCTATGGCCAGGAGGTCATCGAGGTGGCCACCTTCCGCGCCCATCACGAGGCGGGCGAGGAGGGCGAGGGGGTGATGGAAAACGGCAGGATTCTGCGTGACAACGTCTACGGCAGCCTGGAGGACGATGCCTGGCGCCGTGATTTCTCCGTCAACGCCCTGTACTACAACATCGCCGATTTCTCGGTGGTCGACCATACCGGCGGCATGGACGACCTCAAGGCCGGCCGCCTGCGCATGATCGGCGACCCGCTGGCGCGCTACCGCGAAGACCCGGTGCGCATGCTGCGCGCCGTGCGCTTCGCCGGCAAGCTGGGCTTCCGCATCGATGACGCCAGCGAACAGGCGATCCTGCAGCTGGGCAACCTGCTGGAGGAGGTGCCGGCGGCGCGCCTGTTCGACGAATCCCTCAAGCTGTTCATGAGCGGCTACGCGGTGGAGACCTATGAGCTGTTGCGCCACTACCGCCTGTTCGGCCACCTGTTCCCGGAAACCGAACGCTGGCTGCGCTACGAGGACCACCACTACCCGCGCACCTTCGTGGCGCGCGCCCTGGAGAATACCGATACCCGTCTGCAGGAAGGCAAGGCGGTGACGCCGGCCTTCCTGTTCGCCGCCCTGTTGTGGGAGCCGGCGCGCAAGGAGGCAGAGCGCCTGCGCGAGAAGGGCGAGGGCGGACTGCCGGCCATGCAGCAGGCGGGCGACCGGGTGGTGGCACGGCAGATCCAGCGCGTAGCCTTCCCCAAGCGCTTCACCCTGCAGTCGCGCGAGATATGGGAGATGCAGGAGCGCCTGACCGCCACCGGCGGGCGGCGCCCGTTCCGCCTGCTCGAGCATCCCCGTTTCCGCGCCGCCTACGACTTCCTGCTGCTGCGCGCCGAAAGCGGCGAGGAGGTGGGCGAGCTGGCGGAGTGGTGGACCCAGTTCATCAATGCCGACGAGGCCGGGCGGCTGGAGCTGTCCAGCGGCCAGCGCAGCAGCAATGGCAGCGGCGGCAGCGGCAAGAAGCGCCGTTCCCGTGGCGGCCGCCGCCGCAAGCCACGCCAGCCGGCCCCTGCCGAAAGCTGATTCGTGGCGGCAGTACGTGCTTACATCGGCCTGGGCAGCAATCTCGAACATCCCACCGAGCAGCTGCGCCGGGCACTGGACGCCCTGACGCAGCTGCCGCAGACCCGTCTCGCCGGTTGTTCCCGCTTCTACCGCAGTGCCCCCCTCGGCCCGCAGGACCAGCCCGATTACGTCAATGCCGTCGCCGCCATCGATACCGAGCTGGCGCCGGAGGCCCTGCTCGATGCCCTGCAGGCCGTCGAGACGGCGCAGGGCCGTGTGCGCCTGCGCCGCTGGGGGCCGCGCACCGTGGACCTGGACGTCTTGTTATTTGGCAATGAGGTGCTGGCCACACCGCGCCTCACCGTGCCCCATCCCGGCCTCGCCGAACGCAACTTCGTGCTGTATCCCCTGGCCGAGCTGGTCCCGGACCTGCTGCTGCCCGATGGCCGTCGTCTGGCGGATCTGTTGCGGCAATGTGATTCCGCCGGTCTGGAGCCGCTGGCCGACGGCGATGACAGCGTCGGCGTGATATCCTGAAATCATGAATCGACCCCTGCGCCTGGACGCCACTGCCGACCAACAGTCCGCTCCCCGCTTCATCGTGGTGGAGGGGCCCATCGGTGTCGGCAAGACCACCCTGGCGCGGCGCCTGGCGGAGACCTTCGGCAGCGAGCTGATGCTGGAGGGGGCGGACGAAAATCCGTTCCTGGAGCGCTTCTATCAGGACCCGCGCAGCGCGGCCCTGCCGACCCAGCTGTTCTTCCTGTTCCAGCGCGCGCGCCAGCTGCAATCCTGGCGTCAGGGCGACATGTTCGCGCCGGTGCGGGTGGCCGATTTCCTGATGCAGAAGGACCGCCTGTTCGCCCAGCTGACCCTGGACGATGACGAGCTGCGCCTGTATGAACAGGCCTACGAACACCTGACCCTGGATGCGCCGCTGCCCGATCTGGTGATCTATCTGCAGGCGCCGGTGGAGGTGCTGCTGGAGCGCATCGGCCGGCGCAGCCGCAGCTACGAGCGCCAGCTGTCGGCGGACTACCTGCGCCGGGTGGCGGAGGCCTACACCCAGTTTTTCTACCAGTACGACCAGACGCCGCTGCTCATCGTCAATGCCACCGAAATCAATCTGGCGCAGGGCGACGCCGACTACGCCCAGCTGCTGGAGCAGGTGCGTTCCATGCGCAGCGGGCGCCACTACTTCAATCCCTTGCCGCTGAAGCTGTGACTGCCATGAGCAACGTGACCCTGAGCACCCTGCGCCGCATGAAGCAGGCGGGCGAGAAATTCACCTCGCTTACCGCCTACGACGCGGCTTTTGCCCATGTCCTCGATGAGGCCGGGGTGGAGGTGTTGCTGGTGGGCGATTCCCTCGGCATGGTGGTGCAGGGCAAGGACACCACCCTGCCGGTGACCATGGACGAGATGGTGTATCACACGCAGATGGTGGCCCGCGGCAGCCGGCGCGCCCTGGTGATGACCGACATGCCCTTCCTCAGCTATGCCACGCCGCAGCAGGCGCTGGACAATGCGGCGCGCCTGATGAAGGAGGGCGGCGCCCACTGCGTCAAGCTGGAGGTGCACGGCGGCATGGTGGACACGGTCAAGCATCTGGCCGATTACGGCGTGCCGGTATGTGCCCACCTCGGCCTGCTGCCGCAGACAGTGCACAAGCTGGGCGGCTACAAGGTGCAGGGCCGCGACAGCGACAGTGCCAATGAAATGATTGCCTGTGCCCAGGCCATGGCCCACACCGGTGCCGACCTGCTGTTGCTGGAGTGCGTGCCGAGCCGCCTCGCCGCCGAGATCACCGCGGCGGTGGATGTGCCGGTGATCGGCATCGGCGCCGGCCCCGACACCGACGGTCAGGTGCTGGTGCTGTACGACATGCTCGGCATCACGCCGGGCAAGCGGCCGAAGTTCTCCATGGACTTCCTGCAGCCGGCCGGCTCCATTGCCGGCGCCGTCGGTGCCTACGTGCAGGCAGTGAAGGAAAAACGCTTCCCCGGCCCCGAGCACTGCGTCGACTGAGCGCCCCATTTTCCGTACCGCGGGTTTTCCCTATGCAGACCGTCACTTCCATCGCTGAAGTTCGTTCCCTCGTTGCCGCCTGGCGTGCCGCCGGCCTGCGTGTCGCCTTCGTGCCCACCATGGGCAATCTGCATGCCGGGCATATCCACCTGGTCAGTGCGGCGCGCAAACAGGCCGACAAGGTGGTGGCGAGCATCTTCGTCAACCCGTTGCAGTTCGGCCCCAGTGAGGATTTCGCCGCCTATCCGCGCACCCTGGCGGCGGATCAGGAAAAGCTGGCGGCGGCGGGTTGCGACCTGTTGTTCGCACCCAGCGAGCAGGAGATGTATCCGCTGGGGCGTGAGGGCCTGACCTTCGTCGAGGTGCCGGGCCTGTCCGACATCCTGTGCGGCGCATTCCGTCCCGGCCACTTCCGCGGCGTGGCCACGGTGGTGAGCAAGCTGCTCCATATCGTGCAGCCCGATGTGGCGCTGTTCGGCGAGAAGGATTACCAGCAGCTGCTGGTGATCCGCCGGATGGTGCGCGATCTCGATATGCCGGTGGAGATCATTGGCGTGCCCACGGTGCGCGAGGCCGATGGTCTGGCGATGAGTTCACGCAACGGCTATCTCGCCGCCGACGAACGCCGGCTGGCCACCGAGGTCTATGCCGCGTTGCAGGCGCTGGCGGCCGAGGTGCGGGCGGGGGTTCAGGATTACACGGCCCTGGAGGCGGCGGCCGTGGCGCGCCTTGAGCGGGCAGGGTTCCGCCCCGATTATGTCAGTGTGCGGCGGGCGGAGGATCTGGGCTTGCCGCAGGCGCGGGAACGCCGCCTGGTGGTATTGGTGGCGGCGCGCCTGGGCAAGACCCGGCTTATAGATAACATGCTGATTGATATGGAGTAATTTTTTGAAAAACGGCGGCAATTGCGATTTTTCGTTGAACCGGGACGGGCGAAGCCCCATAATTGTCGCCCCTGTTTTGTGACCGAACGAGCTTGACCCATGCACCTGACCATGCTCAAAGCCAAACTGCACCGCGCCCGGGTGACCCACTCGGAGCTGGAGTACGAGGGCTCGTGCGCCATCGACGGCAAGCTGCTGGATCTGGCAGGGATCCGCGAGTATGAGCAGATCCAGATTTACAACGTGACCAACGGTGAGCGTTTCACCACCTATGCCATTCGTGCCGAGGACGGGTCGCGCATCATTTCCATCAACGGCGCCGCCGCCCACAAGGCCTCGCCCAGGGATGTGATCATCATCTGCGCCTTCGTCGGCCTGAGCCAGCAGGAGCTGGCCACCTACAAGCCGACCCTGGTCTATCTGGACGAGAACAACAACGTCATTCGTACCGGCAACACCATTCCGGTGCAGGCGGCGTAAGTACGGCATACAGCAGCGCAGCAAAACAAAAGGGGCCGCAAGGCCCCTTTTGTTTTGTGCTGCGGCAATGTGACTCAGCCGGTGTTGCGCATGCCCGCCGCAATCGCATTGATGGAGCGCAGCAACGGCTCCAGCCAGATGTTGCGCGCCTCGTCACCCTGGCTGGTGTCGCGGTAGCGCTGCAACAGCATGATCTGGATGTGGTTGAGCGGGTCCAGATAGGGGTTGCGGCGCGACAGCGACAGCAGCAGGCCCGGCGTCTCTTCCAGCAGTTCCTTCAGTTGCGCCACCTGCAGCACGTTGCCGACGGTACGGCCGTGCTCATCGGCGATCATGTTGTAGACCTTGTCGGCCACCTCGCGGTTGGAATAAAGCCCGGCGTACTGGGCCGCGATGCCCATGTCTGCCTTGAACAGCGACATCTGCGTATTGGAGAGCAGGGCGCGGAAGAACGGCCATTCGCGGTACATGGTCTGCAACTGCTCCATGCGCTGCGGATCGTTGCCGCACCACTGTGCCAGCGCACTGCCGATGCCATACCAGGCCGGGATGGTGTGGCGTGACTGCGCCCAGCCAAACACCCAGGCGATGGCACGCACCGAGCCCTTGGACAGATCGCCCTTCTTGCGGTGCGACGGCCGCGAGCCGATGTTGAGCATGCCGATCTCGCTGACCGGCGTGGCCTCGTAAAAATAGTTGAGGAAGCCGGGGGTGCGATCGGTCAGTTCGCGGTAGGCGTCTTCGCCGGAGTCGGCGAGCTGCTGCATGATGGCGATGTGCTCGGGATGGTCCTGCGCCGGCGGTGCGATCAGGCCGCGGCTCGCCTTGAGCAGGCCGGACACGCCCATGGTCAGCTCGAATACGGCGGTTTCGGCGTTGCTGTACTTGTAGGACAGCACCTCGCCCTGCTCGGTGAACTTGATCTCGCCATGCACGGTGCCGGCGGGCTGGGCCAGGATGGCCTCGTGGGTCGGGCCGCCGCCGCGACCGATGGTGCCGCCGCGGCCATGGAACAGGCGCAGGCCGATGCCGCGCGTGCAGGCCAGCGCGGCAATCTTCTTCTGCGCCTGATACAGATTCCACGACGAGGCGAGGATGCCGCCGTCCTTGCAGGAGTCGGAGTAGCCCAGCATCACTTCCTGCTGGTTGCCCGAGGCCTTGAGCAGGGCGGTGTAGGTGGAGCTGTTGAGCAGGGTGGTCATCACCGGCTCGATGTGTTCCAGGTCGATGATGGTCTCGAACAGCGGTGAGACGCGGATGTCGCAGAACCATTCGTCGCCGCGGCGGCCGACCAGCCCGGCCTGCTGCGCCAGCAGCATCACTTCCAGCACATGGCTGGCGGCATGGGTCATGGAGATGACGTAGTTGCCGAATGCCTTGGGACTGACCTCCTTGCGCATGCGCGCCATCACCTTGAACACCTCCAGCGTCTCGCGCACGCTTTCACTCAGCGTGCTGCGATCCACCGGCAGCGGGCTGTGACCGATGAGTTCGGACAGCAGGGCGATGCGCTGGGCCTCGTCGAGGGACTTGTAGTCCACCGCTTCAGCCTGTTGCGCCAGCAATTCGACCACCGCCTCGGTGTGGCGGGTGGATTCCTGGCGCACGTCGAGGTGCACCAGGAAGAAGCCGAAGGTCTCCGCCAGGCGGATGAGGTCCTTCAGATCGCCGTCGGCGATCATGATGTCGCCGTGGGCGATGAGGGAGTCGCGGATCAGGTACAGGTCGTGCAGGAAGCCGCTTTCCGAATGATAGCCGGCGGTGGCGCCTTCCACTTCGCTGCCGTTGAGGCGCGCATCCACGGTACGCAGGTTCTGCATCAGGCGGTGGCGCATGATGTACAGCTTGCGGCGATAGGGCTCGCTGATGAAGCGGTGCGGCTTGTCGGCGAAGGCCTCGTCGGTGAAGGACACCTCGTCGCGCTCCAGGCTGGCACGGAATGCCTCGCTCGGCGTGCACAGCAGGTGCGAGTGGGTCAGCACATGACTCAGGTGGGTGATGCGTTCGACGTACTCACGCAGGATTTCGCGCTGGTGCAGGCGCACCGCCATCACCGTGGTCTCCGGCGTGACGAAGGGATTGCCGTCGCGGTCGCCGCCGATCCAGGAACCGAAGCGCAGGAAGCTGGGCACGGTCACGCCGCTGTCGGCGCCGTAGATGCGGCGCACGCCCTTGTCCATGTTGCGGTAGGTGGCGGGTACGGCCTGGAACAGGCTCTCGCGGAAATAGAACAGGCCGTTCTTGATCTCGTCGCGCACCTGCGGGCGCTGGGCGCGCACCTCGTCGGTCTTCCACAGGATCAGGATCTCGGTGCGCAGCTGGGCGCGGATGTCCTGCTGTTCCTCCTTGCCGATGCGCGGGTCGTCGAGGCGCTCGGACAGCAGGAAGATGCGGCGCAGCCCCTCCATCACCGTGCGGCGTTTGGCCTCGGTGGGGTGGGCGGTGAACACCGGCATGTAGGCCAGGCGGTTGAGCAGTCCTTGCAGCTGTTCCGGGCTGACGTCGCGTGACTTGAAGTCGCGCAGGGCCTCGTCGAAGGAGCCGGTCCACAGCGGGCCGCCGGTACGCATGGCGCGGCGGCGGCTGCGATACTGCTGCGCCTCCTCGGCGATGTTGGCGAGACTGAAATAGGTGCTGAAGGCGCGCACCACGTGGGTGAGCGTCTCGGCGTCGAGATTGGCGATGAAGCGGTTGAGGCGTTGGCGCTGGCGCGGCGAGTCTTCCTTGCGCAGGCTGATATAGCCCTTGCGCAGGGTCTCCACGGCGGCGTACACCTTCTCGCCGGCCTGTGATCGCAGTGTCTCCCCGAGCAGCGCGCCGAACAGCTTCACCCGGCTGCGCAGTTGCTTGTCGTTCAAGCTGATCATTGTTGTTGGCCTGTATTCCCGCTTGTTGCGGGATGATGGATATCTGTGACGGCGTTCGCCGTCCGCACAGGGGGCGGTAGTATACCCGAAAGGGCGGATATTGCCTCGGACAGCGTGTTGCTGCCGTAATGCTTGAGCGAAGCTTGTGGGTATCCGGCGTCGCGCCTTGCTCAGCAGATCTGGCGGTACAGCTCCTGGTACTGGCGCGCGCTCTGCTCCCAGCTGAAGTCGCGCCGCATGCCGCTCTGCATCACCTGGCGCCAGGCCTCCGGCTGGCGGTACAGCGCCAGGGCCTGCGCTATGGCCTGGCGCAGGGCATCGGGGGCGGCAGCGTCGAAGACGAATCCGGTGGCCGTGCCGTCGGCCAGAGTGGCGGCATTGGTGTGCACCACGGTGTCGGCCAGGCCGCCGGTGCGGCGCACCACCGGGACGGTGCCGTAGCGCAGGCTGTAGATCTGGTTCAGGCCGCAGGGTTCGAAGCGCGACGGCATGAGGAAAATGTCGGCGCCGGCCTCCACCAGGTGGGCGTAGCCTTCGTCATAGCCGATGAAGGCGCCTACCTGGTCCGGATAGCGGTCGGCGAGGGCCCTGAAGGCCTGTTCGTATTGGGCTGCCCCGGTGCCTACCACGGCCACCTGAACACCCTGTTGCATTAGTTCCGGCAGTACCGCCAGTACCAGGTCGATGCCCTTTTGTTCCACCAGGCGTCCGACCAGGCCCAGCAGCGGCACGTCCGGCGCCACCGGCAGGGCAAATTGGCGTTGCAGCGCCGCCTTGTTCTTTTTTTTGCCGCCCGGTTTGGCTGCACTGTAGTGGTGCGGGATGAGCGGGTCGTGGGCCGGGTCCCAGGCGCTGTAATCGATGCCGTTGAGGATGCCGCGCAGGCGGTCGGCACGGTGGTTGAGCACTCCCTCCAGGCCGTAGGCAAACTCGGCGCTGCGGATCTCCTGGGCATAGGTGGGACTGACGGTGGTAATCCAGTCGGCGAAGGCCAGCCCGCCCTTGAGGAAGTTGAACTGGCCGTGGAACTCCATTGCCTGCCAGTGCCACAGCCCGGCGGGCAGGCCCAGGGCGGCGAAGGTGCTGTAGGGAAACAGGCCCTGGTAGGCCATGTTGTGAATGGTGAACACGGTGCCCGGGCGGGCGGGCTCCTGGGCCAGCAGGGCCGGTATCAGGCCGGTCTGCCAGTCATTGCAGTGCACCACCTCCGCACCCCAGCCCAGCCCGGCGCGGTCCTGCGCCAGTTCTACGACGGCGCGGCAGAACAGGGTGAAGCGGGCGGCGTTGTCGGGCCAGTCGTGGCCATCGGGGCCCAGATAGGGGCCGCCGTCGCGGTCGAAGAAGGCCGGCGCATCGACCAGCCAGACCGGAACCTCGGTATGCGGCAGGGTGCCGGCCAGGATGCGTACCGGATCGTCGCTGCCGGGCAGTGCCAGTTCGGCGACGATGGGCAGCATCGGCAGGTGCTGCAGCACGCTGCGGTAGGCCGGCAGCACCAGGCGCACATCGTCACCCAGGGCGCGCAGCACCGGGGGCAGTGAACCACTGACATCGGCCAGGCCACCGGTCTTGATCAGGGGGTGGGCCTCGCTGCTGGCAAACAGGATTCGCGACATAAAGGTTAAATGCTATGGTGAGAAAGTTCGGCAGAGGGGGCCTATGGTAAACCAAACCGGCCCCACAGTTCGCGCCCGGAATGTCGCATGCTGCCGATGACGGTTGGTGCGGCGATGGGCGGCGGCAAGATGTGCATGCAACACGTATTTTTATGTAAGGGACGGAGGGGCAAGTGATGAAGATGGCGATGATCGGCCTGGGCAGGATGGGCGGCAACATGGTGCGCCGCCTGCGCCGCCGCGGCATCGAGGTGGTGGGCTACAACCGCTCGCCGGAGATCGTGCGCCAGCTCGCGGCGGAGGAGGGGATGCTGGCCGCAGCCTCGGCCGCCGAGGCTGTACGTGCCCTGCCGACGCCGCGCGTGGTGTGGCTGATGCTGCCCAGCGGCTCGCCCACCGAGCAGATGATCCACCAGCTGATTCCGCTGCTGGAGGCGGGCGACATCCTGGTGGACGGCGGCAACTCCAATTACCACGATTCCCAGCGCCGTGGCGCGCTGCTGGCCGAGCACGACATCCATTTCGTCGACGTCGGCACCTCCGGCGGCGTATGGGGCCTGGACAAGGGCTACTGCCTGATGGCCGGCGGGTCGCATGACGCCGTCAGGACGCTGCAACCCCTGTTCGACGCCCTGGCACCGGAAAACGGCTGGGCCCACGTCGGCCCGATCGGCGCCGGCCACTTCACCAAGATGGTTCACAACGGCATCGAGTACGGCATGATGCAGGCGTATGCGGAAGGCTTTGCGCTGTTGCGCGGCAAGCAGGAATTCAGCCTCGACCTGGCGCAGATTGCCGAACTGTGGCGCCACGGTTCGGTGGTGCGCAGCTGGCTGCTCGACCTCACCGCCGATGCCCTCGCCGCCGACCAAGAGCTGCAGGACATCGCCCCGGTGGTGGCGGATTCCGGCGAAGGCCGCTGGACCGCCATCGAGGCCATCGATCAGGGCGTCGCCCTGCCGGTGATCTCGCTGGCTCTGCAGATGCGTTTCACCAGCCAGGATGCGGAGGGCTATCCCGCCAAACTGCTGGCGATGATGCGCAATGCCTTTGGCGGGCATAAGGTGGAGAAGGGTTAACAATTTGTTTGCTGGGTTTATTTGAACGTGTCGGGAACGGCGTTGGAGGGTGGCAAGGATGCATCCCCCCATGTCTCGCCGAGCATCGCAGCCCAAGGCGGAAACAGCCCGCAGGGCGAGACATTGGGGCTGACTTTCTTTGGTTACTTTCTTTGGCGGGACAAAGAAAGTGACCCGCGCGCGGGGCGGTTCCCCGCATCAATAACAATTCGTGGCGAAGCCACTCCTAATATATTCTGAATGCCAACGGAGCGGTGAACAGATGATTGACCCATGCACCTTCGTGATCTTCGGCGCCACCGGCAATCTGGCGGCCAACAAGCTGTTGCCGGCGCTGTATCACCTGGAGGAGGCGCAGCGCCTGCCGGAGGCGATGCGCATACTGTGTTTCGGGCGCCGCGAGTATGGCGATGACGCGTGGCGCGCGGAGGTGGAGTCGACGCTGATACCGCGGGCGCGGCACGGTCTGAAGCCGGAGGTGATGCAGCGTTTCGCCCAGCGCGTGCATTACTTTCAGGGCGACCTCGGTGATGTGGAGTCCTATCACCGCCTGCGCCGCGTCCTCAGCGAGGGCACGCACTTCCCGGACAACGTGGTGTTCTACATGGCGATCCGTCCGGCCGAGTTCGGCATGGTGGGCGAGCTGCTGGCGCAGAGCGGGCTCAATACCGAGGATTCCGGCTGGCGCCGGGTGGTGATCGAAAAACCCTTCGGTTATGACCTGGAGAGTGCGCAGATTCTGGAGGAGAAACTGCACCGCAGCTTCAGCGAGTCGCAGCTCTACCGCATCGATCACTACCTGGGCAAGAGCACGGTGCAGAACGTGCTGGTGTTCCGCTTCGCCAACCTGATGCTGGAACCGCTGTGGAACCGCAACTACATCGACCATGTGCAGATCACCCATGCCGAGTCGAAGGGTATCGAGTCCCGTGCCGACTACTATGACGGTGCCGGCGCCCTGCGCGACATGCTGCAGAGCCACCTGCTGCAGATGCTGACCCTGGTGGCCATGGAGCCGCCGGCAGCGCTGGATGCCGAGTCGCTGCGCGACGAAAAGGTGAAGGTGCTGAAGTCGATCCGGCCGATACCGCCCAGTGCGGTGCACGCCCACGCCTTCCGTGCCCAGTATGCGCGCGGTGCGGTGAAGGGGGCGAAGGTTCCCGCCTATCTGGATGAGGAGGGTGTCGGGCCGCACAGCACCACCGAGACCTATGCCGCGCTCAAGTTCTACATCGACAACTGGCGCTGGCGCAACGTGCCGTTCTACATCCGCACCGGCAAGCGCATGGCGGCGGATACCTCGATGATCGCCATCCGCTTCAAGCATCCGCCGCAGCAGCTGTTCCGCCGCACCCAGGTCGACCAGCTCAAGCCCAACTGGCTGCTGCTGTCGATCCAGCCGCAGGAGTGCCTGCGTGTGGAGATTCAGGTGAAGGTGCCGGGTCTGGAGATGCGCACCGGCACCACCCGTCTCGATGCCGCCTACTGCGGCCTGGCGCAGCGCCAGCTGGATGCCTACGAGGCGCTGCTGCTGGATGTGATCGAGGGCGATCACTCGCTGTTCCTGCGCTACGACGAGGTGCGCTGGGCCTGGCAGGTTGTGGATCCGATTCTCAAGGTGTGGTCCATGGAGCGCGACTTCATTCATACCTATCCGGCCGGTTCCATGGGGCCGCAGGAGGCCAACCGGCTGTTCGACCGCGAAGATCAACACTGGCGCGATTCACTGGATGCGCCGGACGAAGACAACATCTAGGAAAGGAAACAGGAATGACCGACTTGACCCAGTCCGCTGCATGGAAGGCGCTGGCAGCCCATTACCAGGATGTGGCCCATATCCACATGCGCGATCTGTTCGCCCGCGACCCGCAGCGCTTTGCCGCGTTTACGCTGCAATTCGATGACCTGCTGCTGGACTATTCCAAGAACCGCATCACGGCGCAGACCATGCAGCTGTTGCTGGAGCTGGCGCGGCAGCGGGATGTCACCGGCTGGTGCGACCGCATGTTTCGCGGCGAGGCCATCAACAACACCGAACAGCGCGCGGTGCTGCACGTGGCGTTGCGCAATCGCGGCGCGCAGCCGATCCTGGTCGATGGCGAGAATGTGATGCCCCGGGTGACGGCGGTGCTGGCGAAGATGCGCGAGTTCTCCACCGCCATCCGCAGCGGGCAGTGGACCGGCCACAGCGGCCAGGCGATTACCGATGTGGTGAACATCGGTATCGGTGGTTCCGACCTCGGCCCGCTGATGGCCTGCGAGGCGCTCAAGCCCTATGCGCAGCCCGGTCTCAATGTGCACTTCGTTTCCAATGTCGACGGCACCCACATTGCCGAGACGCTGAAGAAGCTGCGTCCGGAAAGCACGTTGTTCATCGTCGCCTCCAAGACCTTCACCACCCAGGAGACGCTGACCAATGCGCGCACGGCGCGGCAGTGGCTGGTGCAGGCCGCCGGCGACGAGGCGGCAGTGGCGAAGCATTTCGTCGCCTTGTCCACCAACGCCGCCGCGGTGTCCGCCTTCGGCATCGACACGCGCAACATGTTCGAGTTCTGGGACTGGGTCGGCGGGCGCTATTCGCTGTGGTCGGCCATCGGCCTGTCCATCGCGGTGTATATCGGCATGGACAACTTCGAGGAGATGCTGGCCGGCGGTCACGACATGGACCAGCATTTCCACAGTGCGCCGCTGGAAAAGAACATGCCGGTGATCCTGGCCTTGCTTGGCATCTGGTACAACAACTTCTTCGGCGCGCAGAGCCACGCCATCCTGCCCTACGATCAGTACCTGCACCGCTTCCCCGCCTATCTGCAGCAGCTGGACATGGAGAGCAACGGCAAGCGCATCAGCCGTGAGGGCGAAAACCTCACCTGGTCCACCGCACCGGTCATCTGGGGCGAGCCGGGTACCAACGGCCAGCACGCCTTCTACCAGCTCATCCATCAGGGCACCAAGCTGGTGCCGGTGGATTTTCTCGCCCCGCTGCACAGCCAGAATCCCATCGGCGACCACCACGCCATCCTGCTGTCGAACGTATTCGCCCAGGGCGAGGCACTGATGAAGGGCAAGAACGAGGCCGAGGTGCGCGCCGAGCTGCAGGCGGAAGGCAAGGGCGAGGCAGAGATCAATGCGCTGCTCAATCACAAGATCTTCCCCGGCAACCGCCCCAGCAATACCCTGCTGTTCGACCGGTTGACGCCGCGCACCCTGGGGCGGCTCATTGCGCTCTATGAGCACAAGGTGTTTGTGCAGGGCGTGATCTGGAACGTCAACTCCTTCGATCAGTGGGGCGTCGAGCTGGGCAAGCAGCTGGCCAAGGCGATACTGCCGGAGATGGCGGCGCCGAGCGCAGTGGCCTCCCACGACAGTTCCACCAACGGTTTGATCAACTATTACCGCGCTCGCAAGACATAAGTCGCCCGCCTACAGCACAGGTCTCACATTTTCTGCATGCAATGGTGCGGCCGGTATTCAATTCAGCAGGCGGCTTGTTATAGTAGCCGGCGACCATCCGCTTCGGCCTTGGTCGCCACTCCAGGGGGATGGCACCGTATGCACGGTGCCGCCGACAACAACAAACAAAGGAGCTGTAGTCATGGAGTCCATCAATCCCTATCAGGCGCCTGCCGCCGATGTTTCCGCTGTTCCCGGTCAGGGGGGCTTTGACGAGACCGGACCATTCTCTCCCAAGGGCCGTTTCGGCCGTTTGAGCTATATCGCCTGGGGCATGTTGCTGGGTGGTGGCGGCACGATCCTGATGGCCATGCTGGGCGGTGGCATGGCCGCCATGGACCCCGGCTCGATGATGGCCATGGGGCCGCTGGCGATGATCTTCCAGGTCGCCATGCTGGTGGTGATGATCCTGTTTGCCATCCGCCGCCTGCATGACTTCAATGCCTCCGGCTGGTGGAGCCTGCTGTTCATCGTCCCCATTGCCAACGCGATCTTCGGTCTGGTGCTGATGCTCAAGGGCGGCACTGAGGGCGCCAACCGCTTCGCCGCGCCGCGGGTGACACGCGGCTGGGAGAAGGTGCTCGGCTATATCGGCATCGGCTTCATGATCCTGGGCGTGATTGGTATTTTTGCCGCCGTTCTCATCCCGCTGATGGCACGTTAATCCGACCTTACCCTCCATGTTGCAACTGGACACGGTCCACACCTTCGAGACGCCCGAAGGTGTGGACCTCGGTCTGCGGGTGGCCGGTCCCGTGCCGCGTGCCCTGGCCTTTGTGCTGGACACGCTGATTCGCTATACGGTGCTGTTCGTGCTGTCCATGATCCTGCTGCCCATGGCCGAACTGGGGGTCGGCGCGTTTCTCATCATGCTGTTCCTGATGGAGTGGTTCTACCCGGTCTTCTTCGAGGTGACCCGCGGCGCCACGCCGGGCAAGAAGGCCATGGGACTCACGGTGGTGCATGACAACGGCACACCGGTCAGCTGGGCCGCCTCCCTGATCCGCAACCTGCTGCGCGTCGTCGATTTCTTTCCCCTGTTCTACGGCATCGGCCTGCTGTCGATGCTGATCAACCGCCGCTTCCAGCGCCTCGGCGATCTCGCCGCCGGTACCCTGGTGGTGTACACCGAGGCGGCGCGGCGCAATGACGCCGTGATCGAGGCCGAGGCGCGCGCCCTGCCGGTGCCGCTGGCGGTGGAGGAGCAGCGCGCGCTGCTCGATTTTGCCGAACGCAGCACCACGCTGGCACCGGGACGCGTGGAGGAACTGGCCGAGATCATCACCGATGAACACGGCCCGGCGGCGGTGCAGGCCGTGCTGGGCTACGCCCGCTGGCTGGAGCGCGGCCGATGAAGCAGCAACAGTTCATCGAGCAGCAGCGCCCGCTGTGGGACAGTTTCCGCCAGCTCGCCGACGAGCTGGAGAAACCGCCGCGCCGCCGTGCCGCGGTGGAGCTGGAGCGCCTGCCGGAGCTGTACCGGCGCCTGTGCGCCGACTATGCGCTGGTGCGTCACCGCCACTACAGCACCGGCCTGGTGGATGAACTGCACGATCTGGTGCAGCGTGGTCATCGTCTGTTGTATCAGCGCAAGAGCCTGTGGCTGTGGCGCATGGTGGCCTTCCTGTGGAGTGGTTTTCCCAATACCCTGCGCTGCCATGCCCGCGCCTTCTGGCTGGCGACATTCCTGTTTTATGGCCCGGCACTGGCCATGGGGCTCGCCTGTTATCTCGACCCCGACTTCATCTACACCATTCTCGACCCCTTCGAGGTGGCGTCGATGGAATTCATGTACGACCCGGCCAACCCGATGCCCGGACGCAGCGAGGATCGTGCCTCCGCCACCGACTTTGCCATGTTCGGCTATTACATCTGGAACAACATCGGCATCGGTTTCCGCACCTTTGCCAGCGGCATGCTGGCCGGCGTCGGCACCGTGCTGCTGCTGCTGTTCAACGGCGTGGTGATCGGCGGTGTTGCCGGACACCTCACCCAGCTCGGCTTCTCCGCCACCTTCTGGACCTTCGTCGCCGGCCACAGCGCCTTCGAGCTGACCGCCATCTGCATCAGCGGCGCCGCCGGCCTGCTGCTGGGCAAGGCCATCATTGCACCGGGCCGCCGCACGCGTGGCGAGGCGCTCAAGTGGGCGGCGCTGGAGGCGGTGACGCTGGTGCTGGGGGCAGCGCTGTTGCTGCTCGGCGCCGCCTTCATCGAGGCCTTCTGGTCATCCAACGGCGCGGTGGCGCCGGCGGTGAAGTATGCCGTGTCGGCCGTGATGTGGACGGTGTTGATCCTGTATCTGGGGTTTGCCGGGCGGGGTCGCGATGCAGCTTGACCGGATCAGCGCCAACATTCGCTACCGCACGCCGTGGGAGGGGCTCGACCTCGGTTTCGTGATGGCGCGGCAGTGGTTCTGGCCGCTGTGGCGCCTGTGGTTTGCAACGGCGTTGCCGGTGACGCTGCTGGCCGTGGTGCTGCTGCAGCAATGGCCATGGGCAGTGGCCCTGGTGATGTGGTGGTTCAAGCCGCTGTATGAACCGCTGCTGCTGTTCTGGCTCAGCCGCCGCCTGTTCGGCGAGGAGCTGACGCTGCGCGAGACGCTGGGGCAATGGCGCGCAGTGCTGCGGCCGCGCCTGTTGGCCAATCTCACCCTGCGTCGTCTCAGCGCCAATCGTTCCTTCTTCATGCCGGTGTCGCATCTGGAAGGACTGACGGGCGAGGCGCGCAGCAAGCGCCTGCAGGTGCTGTCCGCCAATCAGTCCGTCGGCACCTGGCTGACCGTCGGCGGCATCCACTTCGAGGGCGTGCTGCAGTTTTCCTTCCTGCTGTTGCTGCTGTACCTGATCCCCGATGAATTGCGCCCCGACGACTGGCTGGAGATGCTGCAGGGCGAGGAGCCGGTATCCGCCTGGCTGAGCAACGGCTTCGGCCTGCTGGCGATGTCCATCATGGCGCCGTTCTACGTGGCGGGCGGATTTGCGCTGTATCTGACGCGCCGCTCGGTGCTGGAGGCCTGGGATCTGGAACTGGCCTTCCGCCGCATGGCACCGCGCTTCAAGCCGGCGCGCGCCACGGCGGCGCTGCTGCTCGGCTGTGCCCTGCTGTTCGGTATGGTCTGGCCGGCCAGCGACAGCTGGGCGCTGGAGCATGCCGAATCGAAGCAGATCATCGAAGAGGTGCTGGCGCACGAGGACTTCGGCAGCAAGCGTACGGAAAAGTACTGGCGTTATATCGGCGAGCGCGACGCGGAAGAGAAGGAACGGCCGGAGTGGAATACCTCCTGGGTGCCCATCGTCGCCGAACTGTTTGAATACCTGCTGTGGGTGGCTGCCGTCGTGCTGCTCGGCTGGCTGCTCCTTTACCTGTTGCGCCTGACCGACTGGCTGCCGCAACGCCGTACCGCGCGCAATGCGGCGCCGCCGTCGGTACTGTTCGGTCTGCCGGTGACGCCGGAATCCCTGCCGCAGGATGTCGTTGCCGCCGTGACCGCCCTGCTCGCAGAGGGGCGCATCCGTCCGGCGCTGAGCCTGCTCTATCGTGCCACCCTGGTGCGCCTGATCCACGAACACCATGTGCGCATTCCCGACAGCGCCACCGAGGGCGAGTGCCAGCGTATCGTCGGCAGCCAGCGGCCGCAGGCGGAGGGGGACTTCTTTGCCCGCCTGACCCGCGTGTGGGTGTGGTGTGCCTACGGCCACGTGGCACCGGCGGCGCAGGATATCGCCGCACTGGCCGCAACCTGGCAGCAGCTGTACGGAGTACCAGAGCATGAATGAGCAGCGCCTGGTGCGGCTGATCGTCGGCGGCGTGCTCAGCATCGGTGCGCTGCTGGCGGTGATCTGGTTTTTCAACAATTTCGAGCTGGCCGAGCGGGAGGTGACGGACGGCTATTCGCAGGAGGCGCGGCGCAATCCGTTTCTCGCCGCCGAGCGCTATCTGCAGCGCATCGGCCGTGACGCCGCCAGTGTCTCCAGCTCCGATCTGTGGCGCAACCTGCCGGCCAGCGATGATGTGCTGGTGGTGTACCGTTACGTGCCACCCGCCGGTGAGGAGCGGCAGAAGCTGTTGCGCGAATGGGTTGAAGCCGGTGGTCATCTGATCGTCGGTGCCGACAGCACGCTGCGCATCGGCAAGAAAGAAGACCGCAGGATTCCCGGGCTGCTGGCGGAGCTGGGTGTGCGTGTGCACGAATATGAGGATGACTGGCTGCCGGATCGTCCCTGGCAGACGCGCATCGAGATCGAGTTTGCCGACCTGGAAACGCCGGTGGGCGTGAACATGTCCACCCGGCGCTATCTGGAGGACAGCGAGGAGCTGGCGCGCGCCGGGGTGCCGCTGGAGGAAGGCTATGGCCTGCTGCAATACGAGGTGGGAGAAGGGCTGGTGACGGTACTGGCCGATAACACCTTCCTTACCAACCGCGAGATCGGCGATGAGGACCATGCCCTGGCGCTGGCCCTGCTGGTGGGTATCGAGCCGGAGGGCAAGGTGTGGCTGGTACACGACGTGGTGATGCCCTCGCTGTTGCAGCTGGCCTGGCAACATGCCGCCTATGCACTGGTGGCCCTGCTGGCCGCAGTGCTGCTGTGGCTGTGGAAGCTGGGTGCGCGTCTCGGTCCGCTGCTGCCGCCGCTGCATGCCCCGCGTCGCGATATCGGCGAGCATCTCGCCGCCAGTGCCAATTATCTGTGGCGCCTGGACCGTGGTCAGGCACTGTTCCGCCACAACCGCCAGCGCATCGAGCAGGCCTGGCTGGCCAAGCATTACGTGCTGCGCGCCATGACGCCGGCCGAACGCTGCCAGTGGATCGCGGCACGCAGCGGCCTGGCGCCGCGCGCGGTGGAGCGTGCGCTGTATGCAGAATATGGCGGCGAAAGCGATTTCATCGAGTTGAGCGGTTATTTGCAGGTGTTGCGGACGGCACTATGAATTCAAGACTCAAAATTCGAGGCTGGCGCGTGGACCCCGTGTCTTGGATTTTGAATTCCCAGAGGGAGGAATGATGAGCGAAACGAACATGCAAAATCCGGCGTTGGCCCAGGCCAGCAATCATGTGCGCAATCTGGAGGCGATGGTGAGCCGCGCGGTGATCGGCCAGCGTCAGGTGATCCGCGAGGTGATCGTCGCCCTGGTGGCCGGCGGCCATGTGCTGGTGGAAGGCCTGCCGGGACTGGGCAAGACGCTGCTGGTGCGCTCGTTGAGCAAGGCCGTGGGCGGCAGATTCTCCCGTGTGCAGTTCACCCCCGATCTGATGCCGAGCGACATCAGCGGCCACGCCATGTTCGACATGAAGTCGGAAGAGTTTCGCATCCGCCGCGGCCCCATCTTCTGCAACTTCCTGCTCGGCGATGAAATCAACCGCGCCCCGGCCAAGACGCAGTCGGCGCTGCTGGAGGCGATGCAGGAGGAACAGGTCACCATCGAGGGCAAGCCCCATGCGCTGGAGCAGCCCTTTCTGGTGATGGCGACGCAAAACCCGGTGGAGCAGGAGGGCACCTACCCGCTGCCGCAGGCGCAGCTCGACCGCTTCCTGCTCAACGTCTACATCGATTACCCGAACGAGCAGGAAGAAAGCGCGATGATCCGTCAGGTCACCGCCAATGCCGTGGGCAATCAGCTCGACGTCTCCACCATCGAACCGGTGCTGACGACGGCACAGGTCATCGAGGTGCAGAAGGCGGCAGCGCAGGTGCAGGTGGACGAGGCGATCCTCGGCTACATCGTGCGCATCGTGCGCGCCACGCGCGACTGGCAGGGCATCGAAACCGGCGCCGGTCCGCGCGCCGGCATCGCCCTGCTGCGCTGCGCCCGCGCCCAGGCGCTGGCCAACGGCAATTTCTTCGTCACTCCGGATGACGTCAAATCCATCGCCCCGGCGGTGTTGCGTCACCGCGTCAAGCTGTCCGCCGATCTGGAGATCGAGGGTTATCGTCCCGATGATGTGCTGAAAGACCTCCTTGCCAACGTCGAGGCGCCGCGGCAGTGAGATTCACGCCCGCATCGCGGCTGGTCGCACTGGCGGTCCTGTGGACTGCGCTCGGTGCCGGCGCCGCGTTCCTGCCCGAGCTGGTCGTGGTCTGGCAGGGAGGCGGCGTCATGCTCGGCGCGGCCGCGCTGGCCGATGCGCTGCGTCAGCGGCGCCGGCCGACACCTCAGGTAACACGACGGCTCAATCGCAACCTGCCGGTAGGCGCCTGGTCAACGGTGACGCTGGAGGTGCGCAACGGCGACAGCCTGCCGCTGGCCTGCGAGGTACATGATCTGCATCCGGTGGAATTCGCGGTGCGCGGCCAGCCGGCCGGTCTGACTCTGGTGCCGGGGCAGTGGGCCGAGCTGCGCTACCAGCTGCGCCCGCCCACCCGCGGCGCGTTTCATGCCACCGGCACCGAATTTCTCATCCGCTCGCCCTGGGGGCTGTGGCGCGAGCGGCGCGGTGACGGCAGCGCGCAGACGCTGCGCGTCTATCCCAACTTTGCCGAGATTGCCCACTACACCCTGCTCGCCACCGACAACCGCCTGAGCCAGATGGGCGTGCGCCGCCGCCAGCGCCGCGGTGAGGGCAGCGACTTCCACCAGCTGCGCGAATACCGCGTCGGCGACACCCTGCGCCAGATCGACTGGAAGGCTACCTCGCGCTACCGCAAGCTGATCTCGCGCGAATACCAGGACGAGCGCGATCAGCAGATCCTGTTCATGGTCGATTGCGGCCGCCGCATGCGCCACGCCGATGCCGGCCGCGTCCATCTCGACGAGGCGCTCAATGCCGTGCTGCTGCTGTCCTACGTCTCGCTGCGCCAGGGCGACGCCGTCGGTTTCATGACCTTCGGCGGCGTGCGCCGCTGGTTCGCGCCGCGCAAGGGTCAGCATGTGGTCAACGGTCTGCTCAACGCCACCTACGACCTGCAATCCACCACCGACGCCGCCGACTACCGCGCTGCCGCCAGCGAACTGCTTGCGCGCCAGCGCCGTCGCGCCCTCGTCGTGTTGATTACCAACACCCGCGATGAAGACCAGGCCGATCTGGAAGCGGCAGTGAAGCTGTTGCGTACCCGCCACCTGTTGCTGGTCGCCGATCTGCGCGAGTCCCTGCTCGATGAACTCGTCGCCGCCCAGGTCAACACCCTCGATCAGGCGCTGCAATTTCACGCCACCGAAGACTACCTGGCGCGCCGCCGCCACAGCCACGAACGCCTGTCCTACCACGGCGCCCGCCTGCTCGACCTGCGCCCGGCGCAGCTGCCGGTGGCGCTGGTGAACCAGTATTTCGCCATCAAGCGGGGTGGGGCGTTGTAGCTCTATGGGCAAGTGACGGGCGTGATTGATTGTGCAGAACTCCTGAGAAGGTAATGGCTGAAAGGAATCGCAAAATATCTTTACACAATTGATCCTGTCGTGGGCGCCGATGTCGTTCTATTGGCTGGTATGGTTCATCATTCCGGGGCTGGTGGCGGCCTACTATGTGTATCAGGATGGAATCAAACGGATGCCGTTGGCGCTGGGCGTGCATCCGGGCTGGTGGGCCTTTTTTTGCTTCGTGACAGGGGCGTGGGGATTGCTGGCTTACTGGATCATTCATCACTCTGTACTGGTCAAGGACGCGGGGAACGATCTCGACGGATGAGGCCATCCTTTGCGATGCCTTCAGGTTTGGACCGATGAAATATCTGGTGGCGCTCCTGCTGGGTGCCCTGTTGATCGGTGGTGTGCTGACCGCTGGTGTCCATTACCTGTTTGGTGCCGGTCCCGGCTATTTCTTTGCCAAATTCATTGCCGGTCCGGTAGGGCTGCTGGTCTCGGGGTTTGTGTTCCTGGTGTATGACAGCCTGCGGCCGCAGCAAGCGGCGCGGAAGGATGAGTAGCCCGTTCCCGGGCAGCGCAATTAGTTGTAGCTATTTGTCCGGAATAGGCATACAGTGGCCCGGCGTCAGATTTGTTATTGGCAGTTTAAGCGGTTCCCTCCTGGTTACTTCTCGAATTTCCCATTGCATTACCTGTACGCACACTTCCCAATCATTTGTTCAATAGGTAAATCATCATGGCTACAGGTACTGTAAAGTGGTTCAACGAGTCCAAGGGCTTCGGCTTCATTACCCCCGATGACGGCAGCGCCGATGTGTTCGCGCACTATTCCGCCATCCAGGGCACCGGTTTCAAGACCCTGCCGGAAGGCCAGAAGGTCAGCTACGACGTGAGCAAGGGCCCGAAGGGTCCGCAGGCGAACAATATCGTTTCCTGCTAAGTCGCTCCGGCGTCTGGTTACAGAGAAACCCCGCTTCGGCGGGGTTTCTTTTTGGTCGGGCGCACAATGCCGCATCCCGCCGCGTATCCCTCCTGTCGGCTGGCAATCGTCCGGTCTTTTTCTAGTATTGATTACAGGACAGTGTCTTCATGCCTCCCGGCATGATCTTCCGGCATAACGGACGAGGTGTGCGATGAAAATCACCAAGAAGAAGCTGATCGATGAACTGAACAAGGACCTGGAGTGGGAATATGCGGCGGCCATCCAGTATGTGCAGCACGCAGCGGTGATCACCGGGCCGGAATATGAGTCCATCCAGAAGGAACTGCTGATTCACTCGCAGGAGGAGATGGCCCATGCGGTGATGCTGTCGGACCAGATCGGTTTTCTCGGCGGCGTGCCGACGGTGGATGTGGAGAAGCGCGAGATAGCGGACAGCAGCAAGGAAATGCTGAAACAGGACCTGTCGGGCGAGGAGAACGCCATCAAGCGCTACAAGGAACGCATTGCCCAGGCGGAGGCCTTGCAGGAGTACGGCCTGCGCCGCGTGCTGGAGGATATCCTGATCCAGGAGGAGGAGCACAAGCGCGATCTGCTGACCGTGCTGGGCAAGTAAGACCCCGTTCGGCCCGTGAGTCATATCCGCCGCTCAGAGCGGCGGCAGGGTGACCTCGACGCGGAAGCCGCCGAGGGATTCCGAGCGGCCGAAGCGGAGGGTGCCGCCGTAGCCGGTAACGATGTCGCTGGCTATGGCCAGGCCGAGGCCGTGGCCGGCGGTGGATTCGTCGATGCGCACGCCGCGGGCGGTGAGTGATGCCAGTTGCGCATCCGAGCAGCCGGGGCCGTCGTCCTCGACACACAGGCAGAAGCCGTCACGCTCCGCGGTGGTGATGCGGATTTTCCCGCGGCTCCACTTGCAGGCGTTGTCCAGCAGGTTGCCGAGCAGTTCCAGCATGTCTTCCCGATCCGCATTCACCGCCAGCCCGGCGGCGAGTCGGCAATCGAATGCCAGGTCCTTTCCCGTATGGATGCGACGCAGCACGTCGAGCAGCGGCGGCAGCTCCTGCTCCGGCACGAAGCGGCGTCCCGGCACGTTGCCGCCGGCCAGGCGCGCCCGCTTCAGCTCGCGATCGATGAGCTGGCGCATGGTGGTGAGCGGCGTGGTGAGCCGTTCGTGCAGCGCAGGGTTGGCGGTGAGCGTCGGGTCTTCACTCACCTGGCCGAGCAGGCTGAGCGGGGTCTTCAGGGCATGGGCCAGATTGCCGAGGGCATTGCGCGAACGCTGCAGGCGCTCGGCGAAGGCGACGAGCAGGCGGTTGACTTCGCGGGTCAGCGGCTGCAACTCCGCCGGCACCTGCTCCGGCAGGCTGGCGATGTCGCCGCGCTCCAGACGGTCGATGTCGGCGCGTACCTGCACCAGCGGTCGCAGGCTGCGCCGCACCAGCCAGCGTTGCAGCAGGAACAGCGAAACCAGCGCGCCCAGGGATACCAGGACGAACAGCCACTGGAAGTGGTGCACGCTGGCCCGGATCAGGCCGAGGTCCTCGGCCACCGCGATGGTGATGTCGCGGCCATCCTTGCTGTAGCCATGCACCACCACCAGCAGCGGCTGATGCTGCGGGCCGTGCCGCTGCAGGCGCTGCTCTGCGTCGCTGGCGAGGACCGGCACCGGCAGGTCCTGGTCCCACAGCGAGCGTGAGCGCAGCACCTGCTGCCCGCTTTCGATGCGGTAGTAGTGGCCGGAGTAGGGGCGCTGGTAGATGCCGTCGATGCGGGTGGTGTCGATGCCGAGTGTGCCGTCGGGCTGCGGCTGGATGGCGGCGAGGAGGCTCTCGCTGTCGTGGAACAGGCGTGAGGCGATGTAGTCCTGGGTCATGTCGCGCAGGGCCAGACTGGATACCGCGCCCTGCAGCAGGAACACCGCCAGCAGGGTGATGAGCAGGCCGATGCTGAGGCGGCCCTGCAGCGAGGCCATCAGTGCCGCTCCCCGAACATGTAGCCCTGGCCGCGGTGGGTGGTGATGATGTCCTTGCCCAGTTTCTGGCGCAGGCGGTTCACATAGACCTCGATGACGTTGCTGTCCTTGTCGGAGTCGTAATCGTACACGTGTTCGGTGAGGCGCGACTTGGACAGCAGCTGGCCCGGGTGCAGCATGAAGTAGCGCAGCAGGCGGAACTCGGTGCCGGTGAGGGAGTGTTCGTTGCCGGCGGCATCGGTGACGGTCTGGCGCTGTTCGTCGAGGGTCAGGCCGGGGGCCTGCAGGGTGCCGACGGTCTGGGTGCTGGCGCGCCGCGTCACCGCCAGCAGGCGGGCGACGAGCTCCTCGGTGTGGAACGGCTTGCCGAGGTAGTCGTCGGCGCCGGCGCGAAAGCCGTCGACCTTTTCGTGCCAGGCATCGCGTGCGGTGAGGATCACCACCGGCACCGCGTTGCCGCGCTGGCGCCAGTGGCTCAGCACCTCCAGGCCCGGACGGCCGGGCAGGCCGAGGTCGAGCACGATCGCGTCATAGGGTTCGGTGTCGCCCAGGGCCTCGCCGTCGATGCCGTTGGCGGCGACATCGACGGCGAACCCGGCACGCTCCAGGTCGCTGCGCAGTTGCGCGCTCAGGGCGGCATCGTCCTCTACCAGCAGCAGCCTCAAGTCAGTCGTCCTGTTCGCTCTTCAGCAGCTCGCCGCTGCGGGCATCGAAATACAATTCCCACACCATACCCCGTTCATCCACCATCTCTACCTCGTAGAGGATACGCTCCTTCTTTTCCTTCAGCTCCAGTTCCAGAATGCGCCCGGGACGCTCGCTGCGGACCCGCTCGATGATGGTTTCCAGCGGCAGGATGTCGCCGGCATCGCGCAGGCGGCGGGCACGGTCGTGATCGCTCTCGGCACTGGCGCCGCCGGCCGCGGCCAGCAGCGCCGCCAGGAGGAATGCAACCGCCGTCAGTCGTCCCATGCGCCATACCCCGGAATGTCGATTTCCCGCTCGCTGAACGAACCGCTGTCGGCGCGGGTATGGCAGGCCGTGCAATTGCTCAGGCTACCCACCTTGGCGTTGTCCTTGATCAGGCGCGCCGGGATCTCGCGGTGCTTCTGCACGATGTAGGGGACCTCGCTGATGCGCAGCGGCGCCTCATCGGCACGCAGCGAGCGGGCGATCTTCACGGCGCGGCGCTCCTTGACCCGATCGGCGGCATTGTAAAGCAGGTACTCCTGTATCGCCTGCTGATCCAGGGCATCCAGTGCGGCGCTGTCGCCGAAGTGGTCGCCGAGACCGGCCATTACCTGGGCCCAGGAGCGGGCCGGCAGCAGGCCGGGCGGATAGGCGAAGTGACAGCTGCCGCATTCCTGCTGGTACAGCGGCAGTGATACCGGGGCGACGTCCGAACCGCGACGATCGTCGTCACCGACGACGGACAGGCTGGTGGCCACCAGGCCGATACCGGCCAGCAGCGGCCAGAAATGTTTGATGTGCATGATCCGTCCCTCCGTTACTGGTTGCGAATGTAGCTGAGAAAGTCACCCTTTTCCTGGGGCGTGCAGGCGCGGCCCCAGGTGCTGTCGCAATTGCGCTTGAACCACTTCTCGATGAAGGCCCGGTCGGTGAGGCGTTTGGCATTGACCGAGGGCGCCATCGGCGCGATGGGCTTGCCGGTCTTGGCATGCTTGCCGCCGGCACGCAGGTCGCTGTCGTGGCAGGCGGCACAGGTCTGGGCACCGCCGCTGCGGGTCCACAGTGCGGCGCCGGCCTCGGCGCTGAACGGGCCGGCGCCCTGGGAACGGTATTCCTGCAGCAGCTCGTCGACGGCACCGGCATGGGCCGAGGACAGGCCGACGAGGAACAATATCACGATGGGCAGTATCTTCATGGTTCAGTCCTCGCTCGGTACCAGGGGCTTGCGGCCGGTGAGCATGGCGCGCACCAGGTTTTCGTGGTGCAGCCAGCCGCTGACGACGACGCCGGCGATATGCACGAATACCAGCAGCACGGTGAAGTGGGCCAGGAACTCATGCACCTCTTCCATTGCCTCGCTCATGAACCCCTCGGGGTTGCCTGCCAGGGCGGCGAAGGGGCCGGCGGCGTTCTCGCCGATGCCGTAGGTGAGCAGGCCGCTCAGGGTGGTCAGCAGCAGGGCAACCAGCAGCGTAATCACCATCCAGCCGCCGGCCGGGTTGTGGCCGAGATAATGGGCCGGGCGTTTGTGGAGCAGGCGCTTCAGGTAATCGCGCACCGCACCGGGGCCGCGCACGAAGTCGCTGAAGCGGGCGTGGCGCGTGCCGATGACACCCCACACCAGACGGAACAGCACCAGGCCGATGATGGTGTAGCCGGCCTGGGTATGCAGGCCAAGATAGTGATCCTCGGTGATGTAGGCGACGGCGAAGGCGGTCACCAGGCTCCAGTGGAATACCCGCACCAGCGGGTCCCACACCTTTACCTCGTATGTCGTTTGCATGGCGGTATCTCCTCGCAGGGCCCGGTATTTCGGGCGTGAGGCTACTATTCCACCGCTGGCTTAATTCACGCTTAAAGGAAGGGGCGGGGGCCCTGCCGCCCGGACGCCGCCGGGACGGCAGGCGGGCAGGCTGCTAGAAGGCGGCGTCGAAGCCGAGCAGCAGGTAGTGTTCCTGGCTCAGGTGGCCGGTCCAGTAGGTCCCGGTCTTCGCCTTTTCATCCAGCAGGTCGTAGTTCACCTCGATGACGCCCTTCACGTTGCGCATGAAGTAGTAGGACGCGCCGAGGGTGAGGCTGCGCATGTCGATGCCTTCGTAAATGGTGTCGGTGTCCTTGAGGTCACCGGCATCGGCGTAGTTGTACAGCAGCGAATACACCCAGCGCTCGTTGGCGACGTAGTCCAGGCCGGCGAAGCCGCCGAACCATTTGTACCCCTTGTTCGGGTCGGCATCGAGGAAACCGTCCCAGGTGTTCCACAGCCCCTGGGCGAACCAGTACAGCTTTTCATTGACCGCGCCGGACAGATCGATACCGGCAACCCGCTTGTCGGTATCGCGCGCGCCGGAATCGAGGCCGGCATTGCCGACGGCGACGCTGCGCTGTTCGCCGCTGAGGCCGAACAGGCCGATCGTGGCGCCGCCGACCTCCATGCCGATGCGGCCGTAGAGCGACTTGTGGGTGTCGCTGTCGAACAGGCGGTCGGCGCGTTGGTAGCCCGGCGTGTTGATGGCGAAGTTGCTGGTGACGCCGTTGCCGTTCACCACGCCGAGGGCCACATCCAGCGGGCCGAGGGCGCGGTCGAACTGGATGCCGCGATCGTAGGTGATGCCGGCCATGCGGTAGGCCATGAAGTCCTGGAAGGTCAGGCGCGTCTCGCGCGGGAACATCAGGTCCGACACCTGATATTGCCCCAGCATCATGCCGACGCCGCTGCCGAACACGTCGTCGTGGCTGAACCAGGCATCCTCGATCAAGGTCTCGCCGTTGCCGCCCTTCTCGGCAAAGATGCCGTAGAAGTAATAGGTGATGTGCTCGGACAGCGGCGCGCTGGACAGCAGCTTGATGAGATAGGGCGACTGGATGTCGGTGCTGGAATCGGCCACGGTGGCGCCGGTGGCCTCGTCGATGGCCCGGCCGTCGCGGCTCTGCACGAAGGCCTGCGCCCGGATCGCCAGTGGCACCGACTCGGGCAGGACCAGCAGTGGATCGCCCATGTCCCTGGTGGCCGTCTCCTTCCAGTTGGGCAGCCGGAGGTTGTTGGCGATGAACTGTTCGCCGAAGGCATTGAGGCGCGGAAAGGCGCTGTGGCAGGTATTGCAGCTGATGTTGTACTTGCGCGCAAAGACCGGCATGGCTTCGCTGGCGGGAGCAGGCAGCAGCAGGCTGAGGCCCAGCAGCAGCAACACGGAAAGTGGTGTGGGGCTGGTGTGGTGGCGCATGGTTATCCTCCTGTGGTGTTGTTTTTGTAGTGCGGTGGTGTCTGTACAAGCGTAGAGACTGGTCCGCATTTTTCAAACGACGTACGGGAGGCGGTGCGCCACAGAGGCGGCGCGTGAAAGTTGCTAAATGTCAGGGGGCTCACGCCGGCTCGTCGTCGGCGATGGGCGTGTAGACGGCGTAGTTGTTCTTGCCGCGGTGCTTGACGCCGTACATCGCGAGGTCGGCGTAGCTCACCAGGCTTTCCAGAGTGTCGGCGTGCAACGGATAGAGGCTGATGCCGATGCTGGCGCCGATATGCAGCGCCTGCTGGTTGATGATGAAGGGATCGCTCAGGGTGGCGATGATCTTGCCGGCCACGGCCTCGGCGTTGCCGGGGGTGGCCAGATTGCGCAGGATGACGGTGAATTCGTCGCCGCCCATGCGTGCCACGGTATCGGATTCGCGCACGCTGTCGAGCAGGCGCTGCGCCACCTCCTGCAGCAGGCGATCACCCATGTCGTGACCGCAGGTGTCGTTGACCTGCTTGAAGCCGTCGAGGTCGATGAACAGCAGCCCGATGGATTCGCTGTTGCGGCGCGCGCTGGCAATGGCGCGCTCCAGGCGGTCGTAGAACAGCGGGCGGTTGGGCAGGTTGGTGAGCACGTCGAAATGGGCCAGGTGCTCGAGACGTGCCTCCAGTTCCTTGCGCTTGGTGATGTCGTGCTTGATGGCGACGTAGTGGGTGATGCGGCCCTGGCTGTCGCGCACCGGCGCGATGGCCATGATCTCGGTGTACACGCTGCCGTCCTTGCGGCGGTTGATGGTCTCGCCGCGCCAGATCTTGCCGGCGGTGATGGTTTCCCACAGTTCCCGGTAGAAGGCGGGAAACTGGTGCCCGCTCTTGAGGATGCTCGGTTTCTTGCCGATGACCTCGTCCGCGCTGTAGCCGGTCATCTGGCTGAAGGCCGGATTGACGTATTCGATATGGCCTTCCGGGTCGGTGATGATCACCGCCTCGGCCGCCGCCTCGATGGCGACGCTGCGGGTGTTGAGGGCTTCGCGTATGTGCCGCTCCTCGGTGATGTCGCGGGTGATGCCCAGGAGGCCGCTCGGCTTGCCGTCGGCGTCGTGCATCAGACTGACCATCACATCGGTCCATACGGTGGAGCCGTCCTTGCAGGGTTGTTCCAGTTCCCAGTGGTGTTGCAGTACCTCACCGGCTTCCAGGATATGGCGCATGCCGGCCGCAGCACGCTGTGCCGATTCCGGCGTCAGCGCCTGTTCCACCGTCTGCTGCATCACCTCTCCCACACTGTAGCCGCGCAGGCGCTCCACCGACGGACTGACGTAGGTGAAGCTCCCCTGCAGGTCCATGGTCCAGATGACGTCGAAGGCATTCTCCGCCAGCAGGCGGTAGTGGCGTTCGCTGTCGCGCAGCGCCTGCTCGATGCGTTTGCGCTCGCTGATGTCGTTGAAGGAGACGAAGGCCGAAGGTTTGCCGTCGAAGGTGGTGAGCGCGGCGGAGAGATAGCCCCAGAAGTTGTTTCCGCGCCCGTCGCGCAGCTGCGCCTCGAAGTCGCTGACCTGGCCCTGGCTGCGCAACAGGCCCAGCAGGATGGCGCGCTGCGCCGGGTCGACCCAGTAGTCGGGGGCATGGCTGCCGATCGCCTCCTCGCGGCGGATGCCGAAGTGGGTCTCGGCGCGTTGGTTGATGTACAGCACGGTGTTGTCGCTCAGGCTGGTGACCACCGCCGGGAAGGGCGCGGTTTCGGCGAGTGCGCGGTAATTTTCTTCCGACGTGCGCAACTGTTCCTGCAGGCGGCTGCGTTCGGTGACGTCGACGGCCAGCGCCACCACGCCGCCCAGGCTGCCGTCGCTGTCGCGCAGGGCCGCATTCATCCACTCGCACAGGATGGGCGTACCGGACTTGGTCAGGTTCCAGTTCAGCGAGTGGCTATCGGGTGCGCTGTCTATCACCTGCTGCACCGCGGAGCGCACCTGCGGCTGTTCGTCCGGCGGCACCATGAAGTCGAAGAAATCGCGTCCCAGCACTTCGTCGGCACGCCAGCCGAAGATCCTTTCCGCCTGCCGGTTCCATGCCGTGATGCGGTGTTGTGCGTCGGATACGACGATGGCCATCGGTGCGTTCTGGTACACCACGCGGTAGCGCTGCTCGCTGAGGCGCAGGCGGTGGTTGAGGCGGACGATGTAGAGGATGATGCCGCCGCCGAGCAGGGTGACCAGGACACCAATAGCGACAATCCAGTAGACCAGGGTCAGGTCGACCTGCGGGTGGGGGCCGAACAGGAAATCGTCGAAGTCGTAGCCCGGCGGCAGCATGCCGAGACTGGCATAGCTGTCTGCGATATGTTTCCAGCGCCCCGGATTCATGTACCCCAGCTCCACCAGCTCGGGGAGGATCAGGCGCTGCAGGGCCCGCGCTTCGTACAACAGGTGGTCGCGGCTCTTGTCGCTGGGGTACTGCTGCAGGATCAGGTCGACGGTTTCCTCGGGGTGGGCCAGGGCATAGGCCCAGCCGCGCAGGCTGGCGTCGCGGAAGGCGCTGACCATCTCCGGGTCCTGTTTCGCCAGGGAACGGCTGGTAAACAGGCTGTCACCGTAAAAGTCGATGCCGGCGGAGCGGGGCGTGATCTCCAGATAATCGATTTTGTTCTGTTGCAGCTCGAACGGTTCGTCGGTGGAGTAGGCGGCCACGGCGGCGACCCGCTCTGTCAGGAGGTCGTCCAGCCGCTCGTTGCGCGGTTGCAGAGTGAAGTCGGCCGGGCGCAGGCCGAGGGCCTGGATGAAGGCGAACAGTTCGTGCTCGTGGGGGACGATTTGCAGCGTCTTGCCGATGAGGTCATGCACCGTCTCCACGTCGGGGCGGCGCTTGGCGAGCAGGATCAGCGGCGAGTGCTGGAAAATGACGGCAACGGCCACCACCGGCTCGCCGGAGGCATGGGCCAGGAGCAGATCCGAGGCGCCGATGCCGAAGTCGGCGCGGCCGGCCATCACTTCGGCCACCGGGTTCTGTTCCGGATGGCCCTCGCGCAGGGTGACCTCCAGGCCGGCCTCACGGTAGTAGCCCTGGGCCGCGGCGGCGTAATAGCCGGCGAACTGGAACTGGTGGTACCACTTGAGCTGCACGGTAACCGCGCGCAATTCGTCCTGTGCGGCGTGGAGGGGGGCGCCGAGACACAGGGCCAGCAGGGGCAGCAGTCGGAGCAGCAGGCGTTGCACAGAGCTCATGCGGTATGTCCGGCTTTGGACGAAGTGTAGGTATAATTCCTACTTTACTCGTTTCTGCCGGAGGCGTCTGCCGACGGGGCAAGGCTCTGGCACGGATGGTCAGGATGGTGCCGAGGGTCGGAATCGAACCGACACGGGGTTGCCCCCGGCAGATTTTGAGTCTGCTGCGTCTACCAGTTTCGCCACCCCGGCTGGGGAGGGCGCATTATAGGGAAAGGTGTACGCGGCGGCAAAGCCCCTTTTTTGATACGATGCGCGGCCCATGCGCCGCCAGGACTTCCATTTCGACCTCCCCCCGGAGCTGATCGCCCAGCATCCCGCCGCAGAGCGCGGCGGCAGCCGGCTGCTTTTCCTCGACGGTGCCGACGGCACGCGCCGTGACCTTTTGTTCCGCGACCTGCCCGGGCTGCTGCGCCGCGGCGACCTGCTGGTGTTCAACGACACACGGGTGATTCCGGCGCGCCTGTTCGGCCGCAAGGAAAGCGGTGGTCAGGTGGAGGTGCTGGTGGAGCGCATCGTCGGCGAGGATCGGGTGCTGGCCCATGTTCGCGCCAGCAAGTCGCCCAGGCCGGGCACCTGGCTGGTGCTGGAAAGCGCGGTGGAGGTGGAAACGCTGGGGCGTGCCGGTGACCTGTTCGAGCTGCGCTTCCCCGGTCCCGCGCTGCCGCTGCTCAAGCAGTACGGCCGCATGCCGCTGCCGCCGTATATCGAGCGTGATGCCGCCGCGCAGGACGGCGAGCGCTACCAGACCGTTTATGCCCGCCGCGAAGGGGCGGTGGCGGCCCCCACCGCCGGCCTGCATTTCGATGACGCGATGCTGGCCCGCCTCGCCGAGCAGGGCATCGAGCGCGCCTTCGTCACCCTGCACGTGGGCGCCGGCACCTTCCAGCCGGTGCGGGTGGACGACATCCGCGCGCACGTCATGCACCACGAGTACCTGGAGGTCTCGGCGGAGACCTGCGCCGCCATAGCGGCGACCCGTGCCCGCGGCGGCCGGGTGGTGGCGGTGGGGACCACGGTGGTGCGCAGCCTGGAGAGCGCGGCGCGCGGCGGCGCACTGGAACCGTTTGCCGGCGAGACCGACATCTTCATCTATCCGGGCTATGAATTCCGCGTGGTGGATGCGCTGCTCACCAACTTCCACCTGCCGGAGTCCACCCTGCTGATGCTGGTGTCGGCCTTTGCCGGCTACGAGAATGTGATGGCGGCGTACCGCCACGCGGTGGCCGAGCGCTACCGCTTCTTCAGCTATGGCGACGCCATGTTTGTTCTACCCAAAGTGGCAAGTGACAAGTTGCAAGTGGCAAGAAAAGAACGCTTGTAACTTGGGACTTGGAACTTGAGACTTTCCCGATGAACTTCGAACTGCTCACCACCGACCACCAGGCCCGCCGTGGCCGCCTGCACTTTGCCCGCGGCACGGTGGAGACGCCGGCCTTCATGCCGGTGGGCACCTACGGCACGGTGAAGGCGATGACGCCGGAGGAGCTGCGCGAGCTGGGCGCGGAGATCATCCTCGGCAACACCTTCCACCTGATGCTGCGTCCCGGCACCGACATCATCAACCTGCACGGCGACCTGCACGACTTCATGCACTGGGACGGCCCGATCCTCACCGACTCCGGCGGCTTCCAGGTGTTCAGCCTGGGCGAGATGCGCAAGATCAGCGAGCAGGGTGTCACCTTCGCCTCGCCGGTGGACGGCAGCAAGGTGTTCATGGGGCCGGAGGAGTCCATGGCGGTGCAGCGGGCGCTGGGCTCCGATATCGTGATGATCTTCGACGAGTGCACCCCCTATCCGGCGACCGAGCAGCAGGCGCGCGAGTCCATGGAGCTGTCGCTGCGCTGGGCGGCGCGCAGCAAGGTCGCGCATGGCGACAATCCCAACGCCCTGTTCGGCATCGTGCAGGGCGGCATGTATCCGCAGCTGCGCCGGGAATCGCTGGCCGGGCTGGTGGAGATCGGCTTCGACGGCTATGCCATCGGCGGGCTGTCGGTGGGCGAGCCCAAGGACGAGATGCTGCATACGCTGGAGGCCATCACCCCGCACATGCCCACCGACCGGCCGCGCTACCTGATGGGCGTCGGCACCCCGGAGGACATCGTCGAGGCGGTGCGCCGCGGCGTCGACATGTTCGACTGCGTGCTGCCCACCCGCAATGCCCGCAACGGCCACCTGTTCACCAGCGAGGGGGCGGTGCGCATCCGCAACAGCCAGTACCAGCACGATACCCGTCCGCTGGACCCGGACTGCGACTGCTACACCTGCCGCCATTACAGCCGCAGCTACCTGCGCCACCTGGACAAGTGCGGCGAGATCCTCGGTGCCCGCCTCAACACCATCCACAACCTGCACTACTACCAGCGCTTGATGCGCGACCTGCGCGCCGCCATTCAGGCCGGCAGCCTGGAGCAGGCGGTGGCGGAGTTCTATGGCCGGCGGGGACAAGCCGTGCCGCCTATGCCATAATGCCGGCCGTTTTTTACTGTCTTAGGTTAGACATAGCCAGCATATAAACGTGGGGAAATGCCATGGGTTTTTTATTTGCTGATGCTTGGGCAGAAACAGTCCACACCACGCAGCAGCCCTCTCTCTTTGAAGGATTGTTGCCCCTTATTGTTCTTTTCGCTGTATTTTGGTTCTTGTTTGTGCGGCGACGTGGAAAAGCACCAATATCTTTTGACGATTACAAGCGTAAGTATCCGAAGCATGTGAGTGAAGGGAAGGTTGGGTGTTATAACTGCGGTGCGCGGGATATTCATATCCAAGTTGCAGAAACTAGCCCACGTTCTCGAACTAATGTTCATATCTGCCGGCAATGTGGTTCAGAGTTGTATCGCAGCAAAGTAACCCATTGATTTTATAGAATCTAAATGGTGATTAAGGAGTTGTTATGAGCTTTTTTATTTCCGACGCTTGGGCCGAAGCTGTACCCGCCGCTGCTCAGCAGGGGAGTCCGTGGGATGTTTTACCGATGTTCGCCATTATGTTCGTCGTGTTTTACTTCCTGCTCATCCGTCCGCAGCAGAAGCGCGCCAAGGAGCACCGCACCATGGTCGAGAACCTGGCCAAGGGCGACGAGGTGGTGACCGGCGGCGGCCTGGTGGGCAAGGTGACCGATCTGGGCGACAACTTCATCGAGGTCGAGGTGGCCGACAACGTGCGCGTCAAGGTGCAGCGCCAGATGCTGGCCTCCGTCCTGCCCAAGGGAACCATCAAGGGCGGTCTGTAATCCCACACAAGAATAAAAAGTATCCCGGCCCGCCGCCTGGCGGCGGGCCCTTGGAGTTGCATCCATGAACAAATATCCCCTGTGGAAGAACCTGCTCATCGCCCTCGTCCTGCTGGTGGGGGTGGTCTATGCGCTGCCCAACCTGTACGGCGACGACCCGTCGGTGCAGGTGCTGGCGGGCCGCGCCGGCAAGGTCGACACGGGTACGCTCGGGCGCCTGGAGCAGGCGCTGAAGGCGCAGGGGATCGAACTGAAGCGCGCCGAGCTGCTCGGCGACACCCTGCTGCTGCGTTTCACCGGCACCGAGCCGCAGCTCAAGGCCTACGAACTGGTGCGCGAGACCCTCGGCAGCAATTACTCGGTGGCCCTCAATCTGGCGCCGGCCACTCCCGGCTGGCTGCGTTCGCTCGATGCCATGCCGATGTACCTGGGCCTGGACCTGCGCGGCGGCGTGCATTTCCTGATGCAGGTGGACATGGAGGCCGCCGGGGCGCAGGCGCTGGAGCGCTATGTCAGCGACTGGCGCACCCTGCTGCGCGACAAGAAGGTGCGCTATCTGACGGTCGCCACCAACGCCGGTCGTGTCGAGGCCCGTTTCCGCGATGCCGCCGAGCGCGACCGCGCCCAGGAGCTGCTGCACGCGGAATACCGTGATCTGCTGCTGGAGAGCGCCGAGCGGGACGGCGTGTTCCTGCTGCAGGCCCACCTGAGCGAAAAAGAGCTGCGTGACATCAAGAAATTTGCCCTGCAGCAGAACATCACCACCCTGCGCAACCGCGTCAACGAGCTGGGCGTGGCCGAGCCGGTGATCCAGCAGCAGGGCGACGAGCGCATCGTGGTGCAGCTGCCCGGCGTGCAGGACACGGCGCGCGCCAAGGATATCCTCGGTGCCACCGCCACCCTGGAGTACCGTCTGGTGGACGAGGAGCATGGCGTGGCGGAGGCGGTGGCCGGCCGCGTGCCGCCCGGCAGCCGCCTGTATTACGAGCGCAACGGCCAGCCGATCCTGCTGCAGCGCCAGGTGATCATCACCGGCGACCAGATCATCGACGCCGCCTCCGGCATCGATTCGCAGAGCGGCGGCCCGATGGTCAGCGTCACCCTGGACGGCCAGGGGGCCCGGCGCATGGACAACACCACCCGCGACAACGTCGGCAAGCGCATGGCGGTGGTGTTCATCGAGACCAAGACCGAAACCAAGACGGTGAACGGCCAGCCGCAGCGCGTGACGTCGCGTACCGAAGAGGTGATCAGCGTGGCGGTGATCCGCGATCGCTTCAGCAAGCGCTTCCAGACCACCGGTCTGGACAGTACCGAGGAAGCGCGCAACCTGGCCCTGCTGCTGCGCGCCGGTGCCCTGGCGGCACCGATGGAGATCGTGGAGGAGCGCACCATCGGCCCGAGCCTCGGCCAGGACAACATCGATCAGGGCGTCGCCTCGGTGGTCATCGGCTTTGCCCTGGTGGTGGCCTTCATGGTGTTCTGGTACCGCGCCTTCGGTCTCATCGCCAATCTGGCGCTGCTGCTCAACCTGGTGCTGATCGTGGCGGTGCTGTCACTGCTGCAGGCCACCCTGACCCTGCCCGGCATCGCCGGCATCGTGCTGACGCTGGGCATGGCGGTGGACGCCAACGTGCTGATCTATGAGCGCATCCGTGAGGAACTGCACAACGGCAATTCGCCGCAGGCCAGCATCAATGCCGGCTACGAGCGCGCCTTCGCCACCATTGCCGACGCCAATATCACCACGCTGATCGCCGCGGTGGTGCTGTTCGGCTTCGGCACCGGCCCGGTCAAGGGATTTGCCGTGACGCTGTCCATCGGCATCCTCACCTCCATGTTCACCGCCGTGATGGTGAGCCGCGCGGTGGTGAACCTGACCTACGGTCGCCAGCGTCGTCTGGCCAAGCTGCCGCTGGCCTGAGGAACTGAATCATGCAGATATTCCAGAATACCAACGTCGACTTCCTCGGCCAGCGCAAGCTGGCGGTGATGGTTTCCATCCTGCTGTTCGTGGTGTCCATCGGCGCCCTGGTCAGCCGTGGCCTCAACCTCGGCATCGACTTCACCGGCGGCACCCTGATGGAGTTCGGCTATGCCCAGCCGACCGAGCTGGCGGTGGTGCGCGAGGCGCTGGTCGCCAACGGTTATGGCGATGCCGTGGTGCAGCACATCGGCAGCGCGCGCGAGGTGATGGTGCGCATGCCGGTACGCGAGGGCATGACCTCGGCCTCGCTGAGCAACGCCGTGCACCAGGCCCTGCAGCAGGCGGCAGGACAGTCGCTGGAGCTGCGCCGGGTGGAGTTCGTCGGTCCGCAGGTGGGCAACGAGCTGCTGGAGAACGGCGGTCTCGCCATCCTGTATGCCCTGATCGGCATCCTGATCTATGTGGCACTGCGCTTCGAGTACCGTCTTGGCGTCGGCGCCATCATCGCCCTGATCCATGATCCGGTGCTGATCCTCGGCCTGTTCGCGTTGTTCCAGTGGAACTTCGACCTGACGGTACTGGCGGCGATGCTGGCGGTGATCGGCTACTCCCTCAACGACACCATCGTCATCTACGACCGCATCCGCGAGAACTTCCGCAAGCTGCGCAAGGCGACGCCGGTGGAGGTGGTGAACGCCTCCATCAACCAGACCCTGTCGCGCACCGTGCTCACCTCCGGCACCACCCTGTTCGTGGTGCTGGCGCTGGTGGTCTTCGGCGGCGAGATGATCCGCGGCTTTGCCGTGGCCTTCCTTATCGGCATCGTTATCGGCACCTATTCCTCGGTGTACGTTGCCAGCACCGCCGCCCTGGCCCTGGGCATCAGCAAGGAGAACCTGATGCCGGTGAAGAAGGAAGGCGAGGGGGAGGAAGAGATGGAGAACCTGCCTTAGGCTGCACGGAACCTATCCGGGCAGCCTGGCAAAACGCCGGCCGGCCCGTGACGAAGACACAGGGCCGGGCCGCAAGGTGCCGGCCCTGTGCTTTTTGTGGCCGGCGAGCAATGAAGTGAGTGAGGAACAATGAAATGACCATGCCCGCAATCAAGATCACCAGCAGCGATTACGATCGGCTGGATACCCTGCTGGCCCGCCCGCAGTACCGCCACCTGCCGGCGGCAGAGGCCCTGCGCCAGGAGATGGAGCGGGCCGAGGTGGTGGAGCCGGCGCAGATGCCGGCCGGGGTGATCACCATGCACTCCACGGCGCGTTGTCTGGAGGAGGGGGAGGGTAGGGAATACGAGCTGACCCTGGTCTATCCGACCGAGGCGGACGGTAGCGCCGGGCGCGTCTCGGTGCTGGCGCCGGTGGGCACGGCGATGCTCGGTCTGGCGACGGGGCAGGAGATCGACTGGCCGGGTCCGGGCGGGCAGGTACTGCGGCTGCGTGTGCTGGCGGTGACCTATCAGCCGGAGGCGGCAGGGGATTTCAATCGCTGAGGTTCAGGCGGCGGCGTGCGCATCGTGCGCCGCCTCGGGAGGCTCGATGGCGATGATCTCGAACACGTCGGGGCTGCTCTGCCAGGCGAAACCGCTGGCCAGATCGTCCATACCGTCGAGCACCTCGCGCATGGTGAGTTCGAGCGGGCTGATGGTGTTGATGCGTAGTGCCTGCACGCGGCTGTTCCGTTGCTGAAGTGAATAGTCCTTCAGTTTGTCGGTCGGTGCCCCGGGAACTTGAGGGTGGGACTGTAGGAGCGGATGCGATCCGCTCCTACTGCCGTGCTCCTTGAGCACGGCGCCTAGCGGCGCAGCGATTCCGGCAGCGCCGGCTGGATGGTCTTGAGGATGGCGCCGTGCAGCTTGAGGTTGCCGCCGACGATGTTGCCGCTGCCGAGGTAATTCTGCCCGCCGCCGAAGTCGCTCACCACGCCGCCGGCCTCCTGGATCAGCAGGGCGCCGGCCGCCATGTCCCACGGCGACAGGCCGAACTCCCAGAAGCCGTCGAGGCGGCCGGCGGCGACATAGGCCAGGTCCAGTGCGGCAGAGCCGGCGCGGCGGATGTCCGCCACCTTGGGCGCCATGGCGCGGAAGGTATTCAGGTAAGGATCGAGCAGGTCCGGCTGGCGGAACGGAAAGCCGGTGCCGATGAGGGTGCCTTCCAGTTCGTTGCGGCGCGAGACGCGCAGGCGGCGGTTGTTGAGCTGGGCGCCGCCGCCGCGGCTGGCGGTGTACAGGTCCTGGCTCACCGGGTCGTAGACCACGGCCTGATCGAGCTGGCCCTTCACCATCAGGGCGATGGAGACGGCGTACTGCGGGAAGCCGTGCAGGAAGTTGGTGGTGCCGTCCAGCGGGTCGATGATCCACTGGTAGGTGTCGGCCCCGGGGCGCTGTTCGCCGCTTTCCTCCGCCAGGATGGCGTGGTGCGGGTAGGCCTTCTGGATGATCTGGATGATTTCCTGCTCGGCGCGGCGGTCGACTTCGCTGACGAAGTCGTTGTGTGACTTGCTGGTGACGGTGAGGCCATCCACATGTTCGGCGGAACGGGCGATAATGTCGCCGGCCCGGCGCGCAGCGCGGACCGCGATGTTCAGCATGGGGTGCATGGAGGCACTCTCCGATTGTCAAAGAATAAAGAGCAGGGAAGGCGCGTATTCTAATGAAAAAAGGCGAACAATGCAGCCTGCCGCAGACAATTTGATGGCCCTGCCGCGCCTGCGCGTGGTGCTCATCGAGACCAGCCATCCGGGCAACATCGGTGCCGCCGCCCGGGCCATGAAGGTGATGGGCCTGTCACGCCTGTACCTGGTGCGGCCGCAGCAGTTTCCCTGCGCCGAGGCCACCTCGCGCGCCTCCGGCGCCGATGACCTGCTCACCGGCGCCGTGGTGTGCGACAGTCTGGACGACGCCCTGGTCGGTTGTTCCATGGTGCTGGGGGCGAGCGCGCGCCTGCGTTCGCTGCCCTGGCCGTTGTCCGATGCGCGCAGCGCTGCACAGCGTGCCGCGGCGGCGGCGCTGGCCGGCCAGGAGGTGGCCCTGGTGTTCGGCCGCGAGCACTCCGGCCTCAGCAACGAGGAGCTGCAGCGCTGCCACTATCTGCTGCACATTCCCGCCAACGCCGATTACAGTTCGCTCAATCTGGCGGCTGCGGTGCAGGTGGTGAGCTACGAGCTGCGCATGGCCCTGCTCGGCGATGAGCCGCTGGCGCCGGACGAGGGCGACTATGCCAGTGCCGACGAGCTGGAGTCGTTTTATGCCCATCTGGAGCAAACCCTCGTCGATATCGGGTTTCTCGACCCGGCCAATCCGCGCCAGGTGCTGCGCCGCCTGCGCCGCCTCTACAACCGCGCCCGCACCGAGCGCGTCGAGCTCAACATCCTGCGCGGCATCCTCACCGAGACCCAGAAGCGGGTAAGACGGTGAGTCCGCAAATGAACGCGAATGGACGCAAATAATCCCGAAGCGGGAGCCCGAAAGAGCCTGGTTTGATGCCCGGCCGCGGCGTTCATCTGTTCCCGGGGGGGGGCAGCGTGAAGCGACATGCGGACATTCGCGTTTATTGGCGTTCATTTGCGGATGACTTCTATGCGAGAATGAAGCCGATTCGTTTAATCGGAAATCCCTGACGGCCTAATCTTCCATGTTCGATACCCTACGCGAGGACATCCGCTGCATCTTCGAGCGCGACCCGGCGGCGCGCAGTACCCTGGAAATCCTCACGGCCTATCCGGGGCTGCATGCGGTGCTGGTGCACCGCATGAGCCACCGCCTGTGGCACTGGGGCTGGCGCTGGCTGGCACGTGTCCTGTCCCACTTCGCCCGCTGGCTCACCGGTATCGAGATTCATCCCGGCGCCACCCTCGGCCGCCGCTTCTTCATCGACCACGGCATGGGCGTGGTGATCGGCGAGACGGCGGTGATCGGTGACGACTGCACCCTGTATCACGGCGTCACCCTGGGCGGCACCAGCTGGAACAAGGGCAAGCGCCACCCGACCCTGGGTGACAACGTGGTGGTCGGCGCCGGCGCCAAGGTGCTCGGTCCCATCACCATCGGCAACGGTGCCCGCGTCGGCTCCAACGCGGTGGTGGTGAAGGACGTGCCGGACGGCGCCACGGTGGTGGGCATCCCCGGCCGCATCGTCAGCCGCAAGACCGATGAGCACCACGAGCGGCGCCGCGCCATCGCCGAGAAGATCGGCTTCGACGCCTACGGCACCACCCAGGACATGCCCGACCCGGTGGCCAACGCCATCAACTGCATGCTGGACCACATCCATGCCATGGACAGCAAGATGGAGGAGATGTGCAAGGGGCTGAAGGCGCTGGGGGCGGAGCTGGGGGACATCCCGGTGCCGCCGCTGGGTTCCTGCGAGATTCGCAGCAGCAGCGAGCCGGCGGGGGGCTGCAAGAGCGCCGAGGAGTGCAGCGGATGCCCTGCGGAAAGAACGGAAAAAAAAGTTGACTGATTTGCTTGGTATTGCTAATTTACGCGCTACCGACATCCACAACTTTACTGGGTCAATAGGGACAAGGCAATGAGGCTGACTACGAAAGGCCGCTACGCGGTCACTGCAATGCTCGACCTGGCTCTCCACTATAAGGATGGCCCCATCACGCTGGCCGATATCTCCCAGCGCCAGGGGATCTCCCTGTCTTACCTGGAGCAGCTGTTTTCCAAACTGCGCAAGAACGGGCTGGTCGACTCCGCCCGCGGCCCCGGCGGCGGTTATCGCCTGAGCCGCGATGCGGCCGAGATTTGCGTCGCCGACGTGATCACCGCGGTGGACGAAAAGGTGGACGCCATGCGCTGCAACGGGCTGGGCAACTGCCATGAAGACGGCGAGTGCCTGACCCACGAACTGTGGTGCGACCTCAGCAACCAGATCTATGCCTTCCTGCAGGGCATCAGCCTGGCCAAGCTGGTGGCGCAGCACCACAGCCGTGAGGCCAGCGGCCACAAGCACGAGCACAAGGCGGTGCCGCTGGAGGCGGGCCGCAAGGCTGCCGTCAACTGACACCCGTTGTAATCGCAGGCTGTGATCTATCTGGATCACAACGCCACCACCCCGCTCGACGAGCGGGTGCTGGAGGCGATGCTCCCCTGGTTGCGGGGGAGCTGGGGTAACCCCTCCAGCGTCCATGCCCTGGGACGCGCCGCGCGCGCGGCGCTGGAGCAGGCGCGGGAGCAGGTGGCGGCGCTGGCCGGTGCCCATCCGTCGCAGGTGATCTTCACCAGCGGCGGGACCGAGGCCAACAATGCCGCTCTCAAGGGTGTGGCTGCGCGTCTTCCGGCCGCACGCCTCGCTGCCAGTGCCGTGGAGCATGCCTCGGTGCAGCAGCCGCTGGCGGCACTGAGCCGCTCGGGCTGGACGGTGGCAAGCATTCCGGTGACGGACCAGGGACAGGTAACGGTGCAGGCAGTCGAGGCCGCGCTGCGGGAAGGTGCGCGCCTGGTTTCGGTGATGTGGGCCAACAACGAGACCGGCGTGGTGAACGATATTGGCGCCATCGCCGGGGTGGCGCGCGCGGCGGGTGCCGTGCTGCACACCGACGCGGTACAGGCGCTGGGCAAATTGCCGGTTGATTTTGCCGCCAGCGGCGCCCACCTGATGAGTGTGTCGGCGCACAAGCTGAACGGCCCCAAGGGGGTCGGTGCGCTGCTGCTGGACAAGGCGGTGGACATGGAGCCGCTGCTGCATGGCGGCGGGCAGGAAAAGGGCCGCCGCGGCGGCACCGAGAATCTGGCCGGCATCGTCGGCTTCGGCCGTGCCGCCGAACTGGCGGCAGCCGAACTTGCGCCGCGCCGCGAGCGCCTGCTGGATCTGCGCCAGCGCCTGGAGCGGGGATTGCAGGAGCAGGTGCCGCAGGCGGTGGTGTTCGCCGCCCAGGCGGAGCGCCTGCCGAATACGGTATTTCTGGCCTTGCCCGGCATCGACGGCGAGACCCTGTTGCTGGAGCTGGATCGCCTGGGGCTGGCGCTGTCGAGCGGCGCGGCCTGCGGCAGTGGTTACAGCGAGCCGAGTCATGTGTTGCGGGCGATGGGCGTGGCGGCGGACCTGGCGCGTTGCGCCGTGCGCGTCAGCCTCGGCGCCGGCAATACGGAGCAAGACGTGGACACCCTGATCGCCGCGCTGCGTCAGCAGGCGGCCCGGTTGCAGACCATGGCCGCCATGGCCTGGTGATACCGGCAAGTTGGAATGGAGCGAGTGATGAGCAAACCGATCTATCTGGATTACGCCGCCACCACCCCCGTCGACCCGCGGGTGGCGGAGAAGATGTGCAGTTTCCTGACCCTCGACAGCGGCCGCTTCGGCAATGCCGCCTCTCGCTCCCACGTATTCGGCTGGGAGGCGGAGCAGGCCATCGATGAGGCGCGCAAGCAGGTGGCCGCCCTGGTCAACTGCGACCCCAAGGAGATCGTGTGGACCTCCGGCGCCACCGAGTCGGACAATCTGGCCATCAAGGGCGTGGCCGAGTTCTACGCCAAGAAGGGCAAGCACATCATCACCAGCAAGACCGAACACAAGGCGGTGCTCGACACCTGCCGCCATCTGGAACGCTTCGGCTACGAAATCACCTATCTGCAGCCCGAGGCCAATGGCCTCATCGACCTGGCCGGGCTGGAAGCGGCCATGCGTCCCGACACCATCCTGGTGTCCATCATGCACGTGAACAATGAAATCGGCGTGATCCAGGACATCGCCGCCATCGGCGAGATGACCCGCGCCCGCGGCATCCTGTTCCATGTCGATGCGGCGCAGAGCGCCGGCAAGGTGCCCATCGACCTGGACAAGCTGAAAGTCGACCTGATGTCCTTCTCCGCCCACAAGGCCTACGGTCCCAAGGGCATCGGTGCCCTGTACGTGCGCCGCAAGCCGCGTGTGCGCCTGGAGGCGCAGATGCACGGCGGCGGCCACGAGCGCGGCATGCGTTCCGGCACCCTGGCCACCCACCAGATCGTCGGCATGGGCGAGGCCTTCCGCATCGCCCGCGAGGAGATGGCGCAGGAGAACGAGCGCATCCGCATGCTGCGCGACCGCCTGCTCAAGGGCGTGCAGGACATCGAGGAGGTGTACGTCAACGGCGACATGGAGCGCCGCGTGCCGCACAACCTCAACATCAGCTTCAACTACGTCGAGGGCGAGTCCCTGATGATGGCCCTGCGCGACCTGGCGGTGTCCTCCGGTTCGGCCTGTACCTCGGCCAGCCTGGAGCCGTCCTACGTGCTGCGCGCCATCGGCCGCCCCGACGAACTGGCGCACAGCTCGCTGCGTTTCTCCATCGGCCGCTACACCACCGAGCAGGACATCGACCGCGCCGTGGCGCTGATCCACGAGAAAATTGCCAAATTGCGCGAGCTGTCCCCGCTGTGGGACATGTACAAGGAGGGCATCGACCTCTCCTCCGTGCAGTGGTCGGCGCATTGATTTATCATCGCGGGTCCCGGTGTCGTCCGGGCGGTTTGTAAGGCGAGGTTCTACGAAATGGCATACAGCGACAAGGTCATCGATCACTACGAAAATCCGCGCAACGTCGGCTCCATGGACAAGGATGCGTCCGATGTGGGTACCGGCATGGTGGGCGCGCCGGCCTGCGGCGACGTGATGCGGCTGCAGATCAAGGTGGGTGCCGACGGCGTCATCGAGGATGCCAAGTTCAAGACCTACGGCTGCGGCTCCGCCATCGCCTCCAGCTCGCTGGTCACCGAATGGATGAAGGGCAAGACCCTGGATCAGGCGCTGGAGATCAAGAACAGCCAGATCGCCGAGGAGCTGGCCCTGCCGCCGGTGAAGATCCACTGCTCGGTGCTGGCCGAGGACGCCATCAAGGCCGCCATCGAGGACTACAAGGCCAAGCAGTCGCGCGCCTGAAGAGGAGTTCACCATGGCCATCACCATCACTGAAGCCGCTGCCCGCCACGTGCAGAAGTTCCTGACCAATCGCGGCCAGGGCGTGGGCATCCGCCTGGGTGTGAAGCCGTCCGGCTGCTCCGGCATGTCCTACGTACTGGAGTTCGTCGACGAGCTGCAGCCGGAGGATCAGGTGTTCGAGGGGCACGGCGTGAAGGTGATCGTCGACAGCAAGAGCATGCTCTACCTCGACGGCACCGAACTGGATTTCGCCCGTGAAGGGCTGAACGAGGGTTTCAAGTTCAACAACCCCAACGTCAAGGATGCCTGCGGCTGCGGCGAAAGCTTCAACGTCTGACGGCGGGATGAATTTGGCCACAGCGGACGCCGCGGCCCCAGAGTGACGTACTGCTCTGTCTGCGCGGCGGCCCCTGTGGCCAAGTTTTTGGGACGCTAATGAACGAAAACTACTTCCAGCTGTTCGGCTTGCCGGTGGGGTTCGCGGTGGATGCCGAGGCCCTGGCGCTGCGTTATCGCGACCTGCAGCGCGCCGCCCACCCCGATCGCTATGCCGGCGCCTCCGAGCGCGAGCGCCTGCTGTCCGTGCAGCAGGCGGCGCTGATCAACGAGGGCTACCGCACCCTGAAGGATCCCCTGGCCCGTGCCCGCTATCTGCTGGAGCTGAATGGCATCACCCTGTCCGATACCGATACCCGGATGGATCCCATGTTCCTGATGGAACAGATGGAGCTGCGCGAGGCGCTGGATGCCGCGCCCCGGGCCGCGGACCCCCATGTCGCCCTGGACCAGGTGCGTACCACGGCCGAGGCCACCGAGCGGCGCCTGGTGGAGGAGCTGGCGGCCCTGTTTGTGCGCGGTGAGGCCGATGCCTTGCAACAGGCGCCGGAACGGCTGCGCAAGCTGCAGTTCATGCGCAAGCTGCTGGAAGAAGTGGATGCGCGCGAGGACGACCTGGCGCATAACAACTAAGAATTAGTCCGCGAATGAACGCCAACGGACGCGAATATGGTGATGCGATGATTTGCGTTTATGGGCGTGCATTTGCGGACTGAGGTTTTTTGCGCCGGTAAGGCGAAACGGAACAAGTCATGGCACTACTGCAAATCGCTGAACCCGGCCAATCCACCGTTCCGCACCAGCACCGGCTGGCGGCGGGCATCGACCTTGGCACCACCAATTCCCTGGTGGCGACCGTGCGCAGCGGCCTGGCCGAAACCCTGCCCGACGGGCAGGGCCGCCATCTGCTGCCGTCGGTGGTGCGCTATGCGGCCGATGCGACGCCGCAGGTGGGCTTCGAGGCCAAGGCCATGGCGGCGGCCGACCCCCTCAATACCATCGCCTCGGTGAAGCGCCTGATGGGGCGCGGGGTGAAGGATGTGAAGGCACTCGGTGGACGTCTGCCCTATGAATTCGTGGCCGCCGACAGCGCCGTGCCGCGCCTGCACACCGCCGGCGGCGATGTCAGTGCGGTGGAGGTCTCCGCCGAGATCCTCAAGGCCCTCAGGCAGCGCGCCGAGAGCGCCCTGGGCGGCGACCTCACCGGCGTGGTGATCACCGTGCCGGCCTATTTCGACGACGCCCAGCGCCAGGCCACCAAGGACGCCGCCAGGCTGGCCGGCCTCAACGTGCTGCGCCTGCTCAACGAGCCCACCGCTGCCGCCGTGGCCTACGGTCTGGATCGCGGCGAGGAGGGGGTGATTGCCATCTACGACCTGGGCGGCGGCACCTTTGACATCTCCATCCTGCGCCTGTCCAGGGGCGTGTTCGAGGTGATGTCCACCGGTGGCGACTCGGCCCTGGGCGGCGATGATTTCGACCACGCCGTGGCGGAGTGGATCATGGCGCAGGCCGGCATCGCCGACGATGCCGATCACCGCCAGATGCGCCGCCTGCTGCGCGACGCCTGTGCCGCGAAGGAGGCGCTTACCGGCGCCGCGGTGGCGCCGCTCAAGGTGGAACTGGCCGACGGCAGCCATTGGCAGGGCGAGCTGTCGCGCGAGCAGTTCCATGCCCTGGCCGATCCGCTGATCCGCAAGACCCTCGCCGCCTGCCGCCGCGCCCTCAAGGATGCCGGCCTCACCGCCGACGCGGTGAAGGAGGTGGTGATGGTGGGCGGTTCCACCCGTGTGCCGCGCGTGCGCGAGCTGGTGGGCGAATTCTTCGGCCGCACCCCGCTGACCGACATCGACCCGGACAAGGTGGTGGCCGTCGGCGCCGCCATGCAGGCCGACGTGCTGGTGGGCAACAAGCCCGACGGCGAGATGCTGCTGCTGGACGTGATCCCGCTGTCGCTCGGCCTGGAGACCATGGGCGGGCTGGTGGAGAAGGTGATCCCGCGCAACACCACCATCCCGGTGGCGCGCGCCCAGGAGTTCACCACCTTCAAGGACGGCCAGACCGCCATGGCAGTGCATGTGGTACAGGGCGAGCGTGATCTGGTGAGCGACTGCCGTTCCCTGGCCCGCTTCGAGCTGCACGGCATCCCGCCCATGGCGGCCGGTGCCGCCCGTATCCGCGTCACCTTCCAGGTGGATGCCGACGGCCTGCTGTCGGTGTCGGCACGCGAGATGACCTCCGGGGTGGAGAGCAGCATCCAGGTCAAGCCGTCCTATGGCCTGACCGACGGCGAGATCGAGCAGATGCTGCGCGACTCCCTGGCCCATGCCGAGGACGATGTCGCCGCGCGCAACCTGCGCGAGCAGCAGGTGGAGGCCGATCGTGTGCTGGAGGCGCTCACCGCCGCCCTGGCCGCCGACGGCGCCGAACTGTTGAATGCCGAGGAGCGCGCCGCCATAGATCAGGCCATGGCCGCCCTGCGCGCCGCCCGCGACGGCGACGATCACCGCGCCATCAAGCGCGCCATCGAGGCCACCGACCAGGCCAGCGCCGAATTCGCCGCCCGGCGCATGGACGCCGGCATCAAGAAGGCCCTGGCGGGCCATCACGTAGACGAGATTTGAACCAGGAACCTGCGCCATGCCCCAAATCATCATTCTGCCGCACGAGGAAATCTGCCCCGAGGGGGCCGTGATTCAGGCCGAGCCCGGCACCACCGTGTGCGATGCCGCCCTGGCCCACGGCATCGAGATCGAGCACGCCTGCGAGAAATCCTGTGCCTGCACCACCTGCCACGTCTACATCCGCGAGGGCGGCGCCTCCCTCAATCCGGCCGAGGAGCTGGAGGAGGACATGCTGGACAAGGCCTGGGGCCTGGAGCCGGATTCGCGCCTGTCCTGCCAGGCGGTGGTGGGGGAGACCGACCTGGTGGTGGAGATTCCCAAGTACACCATCAACATGGTGTCGGAGAGGCATTGACGGCAGTTACAAGTGACAAGTTACAGGCAGATGAGCCCTGCTGGCCTTTTCTTGCCACTTGTAACTTGGAACTTGCCACTTGAGACTGGAGCGCAGCGACCATGAAATGGAACGACACCCTCGACATCGCCATCGCCCTGGACGAGGCCCATCCGGACGTGGACCCGCAGTGGGTGCGCTTTACCGATCTGCACGCCTGGGTCTGCGCCCTGCCGGAGTTCGCCGACGATCCTGAAAGTTCCAACGAGAAGATCCTCGAAGCCATCCAGATGGCCTGGATCGACGAACGGAGCTGATTTCCCTCGTCTTGGTGCGGTTCCCGGACGGGGGCGTGCCTTGTCAGTCTCTGCTGGAATGCCCCCCGTAGCCCGCGTATAATCGCCGGTTCAACGCATTTTCAACACCCTTAATCCATTGGTTTGTAACGGAGATTCAGAGTAGATGGCCATCGAACGCACCATTTCCATCATCAAGCCCGACGCTGTGGCCAAGAACGTCATCGGCGAGATCTACGCCCGCTTCGAGAAGGCCGGCCTGAAGATCGTCGCCGCCAAGATGCTGCACCTGTCCCAGGAGCAGGCCGAAGGCTTCTACGCCGTGCACAAGGCGCGTCCCTTCTTCAAGGATCTGGTTTCCTTCATGACCTCCGGCCCGGTGATGGTGCAGGTACTGGAAGGCGAGAACGCCATTGCCAAGAACCGCGAGGTAATGGGTGCCACCAACCCGAAGGATGCGGCCCCCGGCACCATCCGTGCGGACTTTGCCGTTTCCATCGACGAAAACGCCGTGCACGGCTCCGACGGCCCGGACACTGCCAAGGCGGAAATCGCCTACTTCTTCAAGCCCGAGGAGATCTGCCCGCGCACCCGCTAAGGGGCGCGGCGCGGCCTGAGAGGCGATTGCCTATGAAGACCAATCTGCTGGATCTGAACCGGCAGGACATGGAGGCCTTCTTCACCGCCCTCGGTGAGAAGGCCTTTCGTGCTTCTCAGGTCATGAAGTGGATCTACCATCATGGCGTCGATGATTTCGACGCCATGAGCAATTTGAGCAAGTCCCTGCGCGACCAGCTGAAGGAAAAGGCGGAGATTCGCCTGCCGGAAGTGGCCGTCGACATGCCCTCGCGCGACGGCACGCGCAAGTGGATGCTGCGCCTGGCCGACGGCAATTCCATCGAGATGGTGTACATCCCGGAAAAGGATCGCTCCACCCTGTGCGTCTCCTCCCAGGTAGGCTGTGCACTCAACTGCTCCTTCTGTTCCACCGCCCAGCAGGGCTACAACCGCAATCTCACCACCGCCGAGATCATCGGCCAGGTGGTGCTCGCCACCCGCCTCATCGGCCTGCCGCAGAACAAGGGCGAGCGGGTGATCACCAACGTGGTGCTGATGGGCATGGGCGAGCCGCTGCTCAATTTCGACAATGTGGTGAAGGCGATGGAGCTGATGCAGGACGACTACGCCTTCGGCATCTCCAAGCGCCGCGTCACCGTTAGCACCGCCGGCGTGGTGCCGGCCATCGACGAGTTGCGCGAGGCCATCGACGTCAGCCTGGCGGTGTCGCTGCATGCGCCCGATGATGCACTGCGCAACGAGCTGGTGCCGATCAACCGCAAGTATCCCATCGCCGAACTGCTGGCCGCCTGTCGCCGCTACTGCGCCGATGTGCCGCATCGTCGCGTCACCTTCGAATACGCCATGCTGGAGGGGGTCAATGACTCGCCGGAGCATGCCCGCGCCCTGCTCAAGGTACTGCGCGGCACCCCGGCCAAGGTCAATCTGATTCCGTTCAACCCGTTCCCCGGCACCAGCTACCGCCGCTCCAGCCAGGAGGCTATCGATCGCTTCCGCGACATCCTGATGGCGGGCAACCTGATGACCGTCACCCGCAAGACCCGCGGCGATGACATCGCCGCCGCCTGCGGCCAGCTGGTGGGTGAAGTGCAGGACCGCACCCGCCGCAGCCAGAAGACCATCACCATGCAAAGGATCGCCTCATGATACGTCTGCGCACGCTCCTCCTGTTGTCCGCCTTCGCGCTGCTGGCCGGTTGTGCCGGCACGCCCGAGCGCGATGCCACCGACTTCAAGAAGGCCGCCCAGCTCAATGCCGAGCTGGGCCTGAACTACATGGTTCAGGGCAAGAACGAGATGGCCATGGAGAAGCTGCTGAAGGCGGTGGAATACGACGCCGAGTCGGTCGAGGCAAATCACTATATCGCCGAACTGTACCGGCGCCTGGACCGCAGGGACAAGGCGGGGGAGCATTTCAGCCGTGCGGCGGATCTGGCCCCGGCTGATGCGGCGATCCAGAACAATTACGGCGTGTTCCTGTGCAGCGAAAAGCGCTATGACGAGGGCGTAACCCGCCTGCTCAAGGCGGTGGAAAATCCGGTGTGGCCGGGGCGCGGTCAGGCCTATGAAAACCTCGGCCAGTGCCTGCAGGAAAAGGGAGATGTCGTCCGCGCCGAGCAATATTTCCGCGAGGCACTCAAGGTCAACGTCAATCTGTCCAAGTCGTTGCTGGCAATGGCGGATATCTCCCTGCAGCAGGGCAACCACATTTCCGCGCGCGCGTTCCTGCAGCGCTACGCGGTGGTGGCGCCGCATACGCCGCGCAGTCTGTGGCTGGGCATCCAGATTGAACGCGTGCTGGGCGATCGCAACGCCCTGTCCAGCTACGGTATGTTGTTGCGCAACAACTTTCCCGCCGCAGAAGAAACCAAGCTCTATCTGAAATCCAAATGACCGTGAACGACGCGTCCACCAGCGAAGAGATGGCCGTGACCGCAGAGGTCGCGGCGGTAGCCGGCCCCGGCCAGCGCCTGCGTCTGGCACGCGAGGCGGCGGGCTTGAGCCGCGAGGAAGTTTCCACGCGCCTGCGCCTGCGCCTCGAGCTGATCCGTGCGCTGGAGGAGGATGATTACGCCCACCTGCCGCCGGTGGCCTTTGTCAGTGGTTATCTGCGCAGTTATGCCCGTCTGCTGGAACTGCCGGCAGAGGAACTGGTGGCCATGCTGGAGCGACGCGACGAAGCGCCGGCACTGGTATCGCCGGTCATGCCGCCCCACCAGCGTCGCAGCAGTGACTGGCCGGTCAAGGTGGTGACCTGGCTGATCGTCCTGCTGTTGCTGGGCCTGCTCGCGGTATGGTGGCTGTCGCGCCAGCCGGCTGAAGACGAGCCTGCCGGTGATGCCGCCATGCTGCTGGCTCCCGATGGCAATGTGAGCCTGACGCTGCCGCCGGTGACGGAGACGCCGCCCCAAGCTGAACCACAGGAGGTGGCGGTTGCCGAACCGCCGCCCGTGATCAGTGCCGCGCCGCCGGTACCGGCACCGTTGCAGGTGACCGAGGTGCAGCTTGAGGCTGCCGGCGGTGACTGCTGGCTGGAGGTCAAGGATGCGGACGGCAAGCAGCTGGTATACGAGCTGCTGCAGGACGGGATGACCCGGACTGTGCGTGGCAAGGCGCCGTTCGAGATTTTCCTCGGCAACGCCCCGGCGGTAACGGTGTATTACCAGGGCAAGGTGTTCGATCACGCACCGTTCCAGCGCCGTGAAGTGGCCAAGTTCCGTCTCGGCAAGGCCGCCGACAACCAGCTCATCGCCGAGTAAGCCATGCATCAGCCTTCTCCCATCCAGCGGCGCAAGTCGCGTCAGATCATGGTCGGCAACGTGCCGGTGGGTGGTGATGCGCCCATCTCGGTGCAGAGCATGACCAATACCGACACCCATGACGTGGCGGCGACGGTGCGGCAGATTCGCGCACTGGAGGCGGTCGGTGCCGACATCGTGCGCGTTTCGGTGCCGGACATGGCTGCGGCGGAGGCCTTCGGCGAGATCAAGAAGCAGGTGCAGGTGCCGCTGGTCACCGACATCCACTTCGACTACAAAATTGCGCTGCGTGTCGCCGAGCTGGGCGCCGATTGCCTGCGCATCAATCCGGGCAACATCGGCCGCGAGGACCGCGTGCGTGCGGTGGTGAGCGCGGCGCGTGATCGCAATATCCCGATCCGCATCGGAGTCAATGCCGGTTCGCTGGAAAAGGATTTGCAGAAGAAATATGGCGAGCCCACCGCCGATGCGCTGGTCGAGTCGGCACTGCGCCACATCGAGATCCTCGACCGGCTCGATTTCCAGGACTTCAAGATCAGCCTCAAGGCGTCGGAGATTTTTCTTACCGTCGAGGCCTATCGCAAACTGGCGACGCAGATCGAGCAGCCGCTGCACCTCGGCATCACCGAGGCGGGCGGCTTCCGCGCCGGTGCCGTGAAGTCGGCCATCGGCCTCGGCATGCTGCTGGTGGACGGGATCGGTGACACCATCCGCGTATCGCTGGCGGCGGACCCGGTGGAAGAGATCCGCGTCGGCTTCGATATCCTCAAGAGCCTGCATCTGCGCAGCAAGGGTATCAATCTCATCGCCTGCCCGTCCTGCTCACGGCAGAACTTCGACGTCATCGCCACGGTCAACGCCCTGGAGCAGCGGCTGGAGGATGTGCTGGAACCGCTGGACGTGGCGGTGATCGGCTGCGTGGTCAACGGTCCGGGCGAGGCGCGCGAGGCCGACATCGGCCTGGCCGGTGGCCAGCCCAACCTGCTCTACGTCGGCGGCAAGCCGGATCACAAGGTGGACAACGCCGACCTGGTGGACGAACTGGAAAAACAGATCCGCGCCGAACTGGCACGGCGCAAAGACAAGAACGGTTAACCGCAAAGTTCGCCAGGTAACGCAACGACTGTTGTTGTCATCTGGCGAGCCGGCTGGCTGCACTAATGGAGAGAAACATTGAGCGGTAATATTCAGGCCGTGCGCGGGATGAACGACATCCTGCCGGAGCAGACGCCGACCTGGCAGTTCGTGGAGCAGACCCTGCGTGCCTTGCTGGCCTCCTATGGCTACAGCGAGGTGCGCATGCCGATCGTCGAGAAAACCGAACTGTTCAAGCGCTCCATCGGCGAGGTCACCGATATCGTCGAGAAGGAGATGTACACCTTCGAGGATCGCAACGGCGACTCGCTCACCCTGCGTCCGGAAGGGACGGCCGGCTGCGTACGCGCCGCCATCGAGAACGGTCTGCTCTATAACCAGACGCAGAAGCTGTGGTACCTCGGCCCGATGTTCCGCCACGAGCGGCCGCAGAAGGGACGCTATCGCCAGTTTCACCAGCTTGGTGTCGAGGTGTTCGGTCTGGAAGGCCCCGATGTCGATGCCGAGCTGATCCTGATGAGCGCGCGTCTGTGGCGCCTGCTCGGTCTGGAGGATTCGGTCACCCTGCAGCTCAACTCGCTCGGCTCGTCCTATGCGCGCGCCATGTACCGCGAAAAGCTGGTGCACTACTTCGAACAGAACATGGACCAGCTGGACGAGGACAGCCGGCGCCGTCTGAGCAGCAACCCGCTGCGCATCCTCGACAGCAAGAACCCGGACATGGCCGCGCTCATCGCCGCTGCGCCCAAGCTGACCGAACATCTGGACGCGGAATCGAAGCTCCATTTCGATGGCCTGTGCGCGCAGCTGGAGGCGGCCGGCATCAGCTACCAGATCAACCCGTGCCTGGTGCGTGGCCTGGACTACTACGGCCGCACCGTGTTCGAGTGGGTCACTGACAAGCTCGGCGCACAGGGCACCGTGTGTGCCGGCGGCCGTTTCGACGGCCTGGTCGAGCAGCTGGGCGGCAAGGCCACGCCGGCGATTGGCTTTGCCATCGGCCTGGAGCGTCTCACCGCATTGCTCGATGAGGGCGTCGTGCCGCTGGAGCAGTTCCGTCCCCACGTCTATCTGGCGCGGGTTGGTGATGCCGCGCAGCAGCACGCGCTGTTGCTGGCCGAGCGGCTGCATGACGAGGTGCCGGGCCTGCGCGTGCAGCTCAATCACGGCGGCGGCAGTTTCAAGAATCAGTTGAAGCGTGCGGACAAGAGCGGTGCCGCGCTGGCCCTGGTGATGGGCGAAGAGGAAGTCGTCAACGGCACTGTCGGCATCAAGCCCCTGCGCGAGCAGGCAGAACAGCAGACCCTGGCCCTGGATCAGATCGTCCCGTTCCTGCGGGATTATGTGGCGGGTCGCAAATAACCCTGAGGAGAATGCGCGGTGGAAGTCTATCGTACCGAAGAAGAACAGGTTGAGGCGCTCAAGGACTGGTGGAAGGAAAACGGCCGCAGCGTGATCGTCGGCGCCGTCCTGGCCCTGGCCGCGGTGTTTGGCTGGCGCTACTGGCAGGATACGACACGCTCGGAGGCCGAGGCGGCCTCCACTCTGTACCAGCAGATGCTGATGCAACTGGATGCCGGTGAGGGGCGCGAGGTGGTGGAAACGGCACGCCGCATCATCGCCGAGCATGCGGCATCGCCCTATGCGGCACTGGCATCGCTCAGTCTGGCGCAGCAGGCGGTGGACCAGGGTGATCTGGATGGCGCCGCCGCACACCTGCGCTGGGTGATGGACAACGCGAAGGTGGGTGAGGTGCGCATTCTGGCGCAGCTGCGCCTGGCGCGTGTACTGATAGCACAGGGGCGCGCTGACGAGGCGCTGCAGCAGTTGGCCACGATTAGCGGCGGCAGTTATGTCGTGGTGGTGGAAGAGGTGCGGGGCGATGCCCATCTGGCGCAGGGCCGCCGGGCCGATGCCCTGAAGGCCTATCAGGCCGCTCTGGCGGCCGCTGCCGATGTGCCCGCCAAGCAGCAGATGCTGCGCATGAAGGTGGATGACCTGGCCGATGCCGGAGTTGCCGCGCAGTGATGCGTCTGTCTGTCATCGTTGCCGTGCTGTTGCTCGCCGCCTGCGGCGGCAGCCCGAGCCGCCTGGAGCTCAATCCGCCTGCCGAGTTGAGCGATTTCACGCCGCAGTTGCAGGTGGAGGCGCGCTGGGCGCGCCAGCTGGGTCAGGGCGTGGACAAGCACATGATCGCGTTGCCGCCGCTGGTGGAGCGCGACCGCATCTACGCCGCCAACCGCAAGGGGCGGGTGGAGGCCTTCGAGCTCGAGTCCGGCACGAGCGTTTGGCGCACCGAGCTGGAGGCGGCCATCAATGGCGGCCCCGGTGACGGCGGCGATGTCCTGCTGTTCGGCGGTGATGCCGAGGTGATCGCGCTGGACAAGCGTGACGGCATGCTGCGTTGGCGCGTCCCGGTCAGCAGTGAGGTGCTGGCAGCGCCGCAGCGCAGCGGCAATGTCGTAGTGGTGCGCAGTGTCGATGGCGCGCTGTTCGGTCTGGATGCCGGCGATGGCCGCCGCCTGTGGCGCTACAGTCAGCCGGTGCCGCTGCTGTCGCTGCGCGGGGTGGGCGAACCGCAGATCGAGGGCGCCATCGTGGTGGCTGGCTTCGATAATGGCCGCCTGGCCGCCGTGTCGCTGCAGGACGGGCGCCCGCTGTGGGAGATCGTGCTGGCCGTGCCGCGCGGACGTACCGAGCTGGAGCGCCTGGTCGATGTGGATGCCCGGCTGATGGTGCGCGACGGGGTGGTGTATGCCGCAGGTTATCAGGGGCGCATCGCGGCGTTGACCCTCGACAGCGGCCGCCTGTTGTGGACGCGTGATTTTTCCACCTGGTCCGGACTCACCGTGGCCGGACGCGAGATCTATGTCACCGATGCCGAGGGCAGCGTGTGGGCGTTGGCACGCAGCAATGGCGGTACGCTGTGGAAACAGACGGCGCTGCGGGGCCGCACGTTGTCAGCACCAGCGGTGCAGGGCGGCGCTGTGGTGGTGGCGGATTTCGAGGGCTATGTGCACTGGCTGGCGCGCGAGGAAGGTTCGCTGCTGGCACGGGCACGGGTTGAGGATTGGGAGGCCTTGTATCCGGTGCCTTCCTACTGGCCGCACAACGGTTACCGCGAGGACCGCGCCGTGCTGGCCGCGCCGCAGGTGCTGGACGATCACGTCTACGCGATGGACAAGCGCGGCACTCTCAACGCCCTGCGCGTATTGCCGGATTAATTGCTTACTTAAGGCCTAACCACAGTCATGAAACCGGTCATCGCCCTGGTGGGGCGGCCCAACGTCGGCAAATCCACCCTGTTCAATTACCTGACGCGCTCGCGTGATGCCCTGGTGGCGGACATGCCGGGGCTGACGCGCGATCGCCAGTACGGCACGGGCAAGGTGGGCGAGCGTCCCTACATCGTGGTCGATACCGGCGGCCTGTCCGGCGACGAGCAGGGCGTCGAGTCATTGATGGTGCGTCAGGTGCAGCAGGCGGTGGACGAGGCGCACGTCGTGCTGTTCATGGTCGACGGCCGCGACGGCCTCAGTGCCGGCGACGAGGCCATCGGCCGCTGGCTGCGCCAGCGCGGCAAGGATGTGGTGCTGGTGGTCAACAAGACCGACACCGGCGAACCCTCGTTGCTGGCGGCGGAGTTCCACTCCCTTGGTCTGGGTGAGCCGGTCCCCATCGCCGCGGTGCACGGCCGCGGCGTGCCGCGCCTGATGGAGCGTGTGCTGGCGGCCCTGCCGGAGGAAGAGGAGGACGAGGCCGAGGCGGAGGGCGAGGATCGCATCAAGGTGGCGGTGGTCGGTCGCCCCAACGTCGGCAAGTCCACCCTGGTCAACCGTATCCTTGGCGAAGAGCGGGTGGTGGTGTTCGACATGCCGGGTACCACGCGCGACAGCATCTTCATTCCCTTCGAGCGCGACGGCCAGGACTACACCCTGATCGACACCGCCGGCGTGCGGCGCCGCGCGCGCATCGACGAGGCCATCGAGAAGTTCAGCGTCATCAAGACCCTGCAGGCCATCGAAGAGGCCCATGTGGTGGTGATGGTGCTGGATGCGCGCGAAGGCATCAGCGAACAGGACGCCACCCTGCTCGGTTTCGTGCTCGATGCCGGCCGCGCCCTGGTGCTGGCGGTGAACAAATGGGACGGCCTGAGCCAGGATCAGCGCGACAACGTGCGCCGCGAACTGGATCTGAAGCTGCCCTTCATGGATTTCGCCAAGCTGCATTACATCTCGGCCCTGCACGGTACCGGCGTCGGTGAGCTGTTCGGTTCCGTGAAGCGTGCCTATGCCTCGGCACTGCGCAAGTTCTCCACCCCCGAACTGACCCGCCTGCTGGAGTCGGCCATCGCCGCCCACCAGCCGCCGCTGGTCGGTGGCCGCCGCATCAAGCTGCGCTATGCCCACCAGGGCGGCAAGAATCCGCCGCTGATTGTCATTCACGGCAACCAGACCGAACAGGTGCCCAACAGCTATCAGCGCTACCTGATCAATTTCTTCCGCGAACACCTCAAGCTGGAAGGCACGCCGGTACGCATCGAGTTCAAGTCCGGCGACAATCCCTATGCCGGCAAGAAGAACGTGCTTACACCGCGCCAGGCGCAGAAGCGCAAGCGCATGGTGGCGCACATCAAGAAGGCCGAGAAAAAGCGCGCCCGCAAAAAGAAGATGTGATGTAGGAGCGAATCGTATTCGCGATAGATGTGGTATGTGGTGGTGTGCGCATCCTGGAGGAGACCATGGACCGCAAGCAGCATTGGGAGCAGGTGTACGCACAGAAGCAGCCTACCGAGGTGAGCTGGTTCCAGCCGCGTCCGGAATACTCGTTGCGCCTCATCGCCGCGGCGGCGATCGACAAGAGTCAGCCGATCATCGACATGGGAGGCGGCGCCTCGCGCCTGGTGGACAATCTGCTGGCTGAGGGCTACGGCGACATCAGTGTGCTGGATATCTCCGCTGCGGCCCTGCAGCATACGCGCGAGCGTCTCGGCGCACCTGCTGCGCAGGTGACCTGGATCGAGGCCGATGCCACCGCCTTCGAGCCGCCGAAAAGCTATGCCCTGTGGCATGACCGCGCCGTTTTCCACTTCCTCACCGCAGCGGCCGATCGCCAGGCCTATCGGCAACGCCTGGAGCGCGGCCTGCGCTCCGGCGGACAGCTGATCATTGCCACCTTCGCCCTCGACGGGCCGGAGAAGTGCAGCAACCTGCCGGTGCAGCGTTACAGCCCGGAAACCCTCAGTGCCGAGCTGGGCGCGGATTACCGCCTGGTGGAAACCCTCACCGAGGGGCATATCACCCCGGCGCAAAAGGAACAGCGCTTTGTTTATTGCCGTTTCGTGAAGATCTGAGCACGGCGGCGGGGCATGCCGACATGCCCCGCTTTGGCTATGCTTGCAGCCATGAGCCGCGACCTCTTCAGCAGCGAAATATCCCGCCATGTCTGGGACAGCAAATACCGTTATCGTGACGGTGCGCTGATTCATGATCAGACTGTCGCGGATACCTGGCGCCGTGTGGCCCTGGCGCTGGCGCGGCAGGAGCGCGGCGATGTGCATGGGTGGGAAGGCCGCTTCTACGCCACGCTGGACAATTTCCGTTTTCTGCCCGGCGGGCGCATCCTCGCCGGCAGCGGCACCGAGCGCAACGTCACCCTGTTCAACTGCTTCGTGATGGGGACCATCGAGGACTCCCTCGATGGCATTTTCGATGCCCTCAAGCAGGGGGCGCTGACCATGCAGCAGGGCGGCGGCGTCGGTTACGACTTCTCCACCCTGCGTCCGTCCGGCACGCTGACCCATCGTGCCGGCACCATTGCCTCCGGTCCGGTCTCCTTCATGCGCATCTGGGACAGCATGTGCGCCACCCTGCTGTCCACCGGTGCGCGGCGCGGCGCCATGATGGCCACCCTGCGCTGCGACCATCCCGATATCGAGCAATTCATCACCGCCAAGCAGGACCCGCGCGAGCTGCGTCATTTCAATCTCTCGGTGCTGGTCAGCGATGCCTTCATGCAGGCGGTGGAAGAAGGCGGTGACTGGCCGTTGCTGTTCCCCGTCGCAGCGCTGGATGGCGCTGAGGGCGAGGTGGTGATGCGTGCCTGGCCCGGCCATGACGGCGAGGTCCCCTGTCGTGTCATCAAACGCATTCCGGCGCGGCAGTTATGGCAGCAGATCATGCGCGCCACCTACGACTATGCCGAGCCCGGCGTGCTGTTCATCGATCAGATCAACCGTGAGAACAATCTCTATTACCGCGAACGCATCACTGCCACCAATCCCTGCGGGGAGGTGCCGCTGCCGCCTTTCGGCGCCTGCAATCTCGGCTCGGTGAATCTCACGCGTTTCATTCGCGAACCGTTCACGCCCAACGCGCGTATCGACAGCGAGGCGCTGCGCGAGGCGGTGCAGGTGGCGGTGCGCCTGATGGACAACGTCATCGATGCCTCGCGCTTTCCGCTGCCGGAACAGGAGGCGCAGGCGCGCGGTACGCGGCGTCTTGGGCTGGGCATCACCGGCCTGGCCGATGCGCAACTCATGCTTGGCCTGCGCTATGACAGCGCGGAGGGCAGGACACTTGCGTCCAGTGTGATGCGTGAACTGCGCGACTGCGCCTATCGTGCCTCGGTTGAACTGGCGCGTGAGAAGGGGGCCTTTCCATTTTTTGAGCGGGAGGCCTATCTGGCCGCGCCCTTTGTGCAACGCCTGCCGGCGGATATCCGTGACGGCATTGCGGCCCACGGTATCCGCAACAGCCATCTCACCGCCATTGCGCCTACCGGCACCATCAGTCTGCTGGCCGACAACATCTCCAGCGGCCTGGAGCCGGTGTTCGCCTGGTCCTATCGCCGTCGTCTGCTGGAACGTGACGGCCGCTATGGGGAGTACGAAGTGAGCGACCATGCCTGGCGCCTGTGGCGCGAGGTGCATGATGATGCTGTGTTGCCACCCTGCTTTGTCACCGCACTGGAACTGGAGCCGCAGACGCATCTCGCCATGCAGGCGGCACTGCAGCCGTATGTGGACAGTGCCATCTCCAAGACCATCAACATTCCCGCCGACTACCCCTTCGAGCAGTTTCAGTCCATCTACCGCGAGGCCCATCGCCTCGGTCTCAAGGGCTGCACCACCTTCCGCCCCAACCCGGTCACCGGTGCCATCCTGCAACCGCAGGAGCCGTCGGTCTCCCATTGCTGTTCCATCGAGCGCGAGGCCGACTGAATCCACCGTGCGTATGTGTTCCGCTGCAAACGGCGGTTTTGCCGGATGGCGACATGGAATAGATGGTGGTCGGGATGCATCTCACCTTCCAGTACATGCAAGGGAGAGGGGGTATGGCACAACACCAGCCGTTACCATTGCCGCGATACCGTTCGTGGGCGATATGTGTCCTGCTGCTGTCACTCGGGGTGGCCGCACCAGTTCTGGCACAGGATGAAGGCAAGATCTGGGAAGGGTTGTTCAATTATCAGCAGAAAATGGCCAACCTCGGCAATGCCGAGGCACAGTACAAGCTGGCCGAAATGTATGCCCAGGGACAGGGTACCAGGGCCGATCCTGAGCAGGCCCGCCACTGGTACGAGGCGTCGGCGGGGCAGGGCTACGCACCGGCACAACGCAAGCTGGCGGCACTTGCCAAAGGCGAGCCGATGGTAAATGCCGCAGCGGTGCCACCTGCCGCACCGGCTACACCGCAGCCATCCGCCTCACGGCAGGAACTGGAGCAGGCAGAGCGGGAACGCCGTGCGTTGGAACAGGAGCTGGCCCGCAGCCGTGAAGAAATGCGCAAGCTGCAGGAGGAACAGGCGCGTCAGGCCGCTGCGCTGCAGAAGGCCGAACTGGAAAAGGATGAGGCCCGCCGCCGTCTCGCCGCCAAGGCCCTGCTCGAGGCGGAGATGAAGAAGCTGCGGGAGACGCCGCCGGCCTTCGACCAGTGATAATTTCGAAACGTGGTCGATAACTATCTGCGATGCGCCAAGGGCATCCTGCCGCCCCATCTATGAGCCGCATGCCTGGACTGTTCCCGGAAGCTGTGGGTACATATTCGGGCCTGATAGGCGTTTCCCCCTCGCTGTTTTGTTGATCCAGATCAACACTATGCAGGAATTTCCTGATATTAAGCTTTGAATTCATCAGGTATATTCCCTTCCAGTTCATTATTGCCGGTCATTTGTATGCCGTGAGACAGCATGTCTTGCGGACCTGAGTGACAACACCCATGGCAATCACAAAGGGAATTTGTCGAGATGAATGAAGGAATCGATGCGCTTGTCGGGTGCCGGCAGGAAAACGATAGCGGTCTCACCGCACTGCTTGTCCTGCTCAAGGTGTTGGGAATCCCCGCGACGAAGGACGACCTGCTTCACAAATCAGGGAAACACGAGAACCTCGCTGTTTCCGACATTCTGTTTCTCGCCAGAGACCATCTTGGTCTGCGCGCAAAGCAGCGGACGGTCCGCATTCAGCACCTGAACCGTTACCCGCTGCCGGCCATTGCCCAAATGAATGACGGGCGATTTGTCGTTTTGGCCAAGGCAGAGGCCGATTTCGTGATAGTGCAGGAGTCGGATAAGCCCACCCCGGAGAAGTTGGCCACGGACGACTTCCTGGCGAATTTCTCCCGTCGCCTGATCTTCATCGGTGAACAGCACGGCAGGGAGCATCACGACGCCATCCGCCATTTCGGCCTGCGCTGGTTCTTCGCCGAGTTCTTTCATGACAAATTCCTCGGCGGGCAGGTGATGCTGTCGGCGTTTATCGCCCAGATATTTGCGTTAGTGACACCACTGTTCACGATGGTGATCATCGACAAGGTATTCAGTTCCAGCGGTGTCAGCACCCTGGAGGTGCTGATCATTGGACTTTTCATCATTGCATTATTTGATTTTCTTATTAATACCTTTCGCCGCTATCTGGTACATCACCTCTCCAACAAGATCGATGTGGTTCTGGTGGCGCGCCTGTTCCGTCATCTGACGCGTTTGCCGATGGCCTTTTTTTCAGGCCGTCAGACGGGTGATACCGTGGCCCGGCTGAAGGAAGTCGAGGGCATCCGCAGCTTCATAACCGGCAGTGCCTTGATGGCCATAATCGATTTTCCCTTTACCTTCGTCTTTCTTGCGGTAATGTTTCTGTTCAGTCCGCCGCTGACCGGGATCGTGTTCGTCGCGCTGTTACTGTCATTCGGCCTGTATGGTTTGGCCGGTCCGGCTTTGAAGGATGCGTTACAAAGAAAGTTTGTCCAGGGGACCGATTCCCAGTCGTTCCTGATCGAGGCGGTCGGTGCGATGGAGACCATCAAGGCCACTGCGGTGGAACCGCAGATGCACCGGCAGTGGGAAAATCATCTGGTGACCCAGTCACGCTATAACGCTGCGGTAGAACACCTGTCAGGCCATCTGACGCACTTGGCAGGCCTGATCAACAAGCTGACCGTGGCACTGTGTCTTTGGATCGGCGCGGTCGCGGTATTGGATGGCTCCATGACCGCCGGCCAGCTCATCGCCTTCAATATGCTGGTGGGTCGTGTAATGGGACCGGCCCAGCGTATTGCCCAATTGCTGCATCAATTGCACCAGATCCGCATTTCAGTAAAGCGCGTCGCCGATATCTTCGATACGCCACAGGAGCCGGCACTGCATGCCGCACGTTCCAGCCTGCCGAGTTTGAAAGGTCGCGTCACACTGGAACGCGTCAGCTTCCAGTATGCACCGGATGCGCCATTCATCCTGCAGGACGTCAATCTGGACATTCCCCAAGGCCAGGTTGTCGGCATCGTCGGTCGTTCCGGCGCCGGAAAAACGACTTTGCTGCGTCTGTTGCAACGCCTGTACCTGCCCAGTAAGGGCCGCCTGTATATCGATGGAATCAATCTCGCCGAAATTGACCCCTCCTGGCTGCGCCGCAACATTGGCGTGGTGCTGCAGGAAACCCTGCTGCTGAATCGTTCCATCCGGGATAACATCGCACTTGCCAACCCAGCCGCGCCCATGGAGCGGGTCGAAGCGGCGGCACACTTGGCCGGTGCGGATGAATTTATCCGTGCGCTGCCCAAGGCTTACGATACCGTCGTCGGTGAGCGCGGCGCCCTGCTCTCCGCCGGGCAGCGCCAACGCATCGCCCTGGCCCGTGCCCTGTTAACCGATCCGAAAATCCTGATCCTGGATGAAGCCACCAGTGCCCTCGATTACGAATCTGAACGCCAGGTGCAGGACAATATGCGCCGCATCTGTGAGGACCGTACGGTGTTTATCGTCGCCCATCGTCTCTCCAGCCTGCGCATCGCCGATCGCATCCTGACCCTGGAAAACGGGCATGTCATCGAGGACGGTCGTCCCGATGAGTTGTTGAAGGGAAAAGGCCGCTTTGCCGCCCTTTATGCCCTGCACGGCGTAGCCGGCTAAGGAGAGCGCCATGAGCCGCGGGAATGCTTTCATCGACCGCATCACCCACCACCTCTACGAACCGGAGTACAGGCCCGGCATCCAGGGGATACTGGAAAGCCATCCGCGTGCCCTTGTCTGGGCCGTGCCTGTCACCATCAACGTTCTGGTCATTGTCCTGATCCTGTGGCTGGCCTTCTCACACATTGATGTGATTTCCCCGGCCCAAGGCAGGATTATCCCCAACAGCCGCATGCAGCTCATCCAGTCCAAGGAGATAGGTGTGGTCGAGGCCATCCTGGTCAAGGATGGTGACCACGTCCAACAGGGGCAATTGCTGCTGCAACTGCGTGGAACTGACGCCCAGGCGGATGTCGGTCGCCTGCAAAACGCGGTGTATACCCTGCGCGCCAAGCGTATGCGCCTTAGCGCGCTGGAGAATTACCTTACCAGCGGCAAGGCAAGCTTGGGCGGGGCTGAGGATATCCCGGATGAATACCTGCAGCAGGAACGCAGCCTGTTGGAGCGTGAACGGGCCAGTTATGACGGACAGTATCGGGGACTGAAAAGCAAGCTTGAAAGTGCGCAGGCCGAACGTAACGGCCTCAAGGCAGAAATCACCCGTCTGGAAAAATTAATTCCGTATGCCGAAACGCGCAGGGATCGTAACAAGTCACTGGCGGAGCAGGGGCTGTTGTCACGCAACGAATACGATGTGGCAATGGAGGACTTGATTTCCAAGGAGGAAGATTTACGCATAAAGCGCCATGCGTTCGACAAGACGGAAAGCGAGATTCGCATGGTGCGTGCCGAATTGAGCGGTCTGTCCGATAACTTTCGTCGGGATATCGCCGATCAGCGGATCAGAACCGAACAGGAACTGACCGCAGGCGAAGCTGAGTTGAGCAAGGCGTTGAGTGAGCTGTCGGCACGCTACCTGGTCGCACCGCTCGGCGGGATAGTGCACAACATGGCAGTGCACACCCCTGGCGGGGTGGTGCAATCGGGTCAGGTACTGATGCAAATTGTTCCGGAAAATAGCCCGCTGGAAGTCGAGGCGAAGGTACTTAACCGTGATGTCGGATTCGTAACGCCAGGTCAGAAGGTGAAAGTTAAGCTCGATGCCTTCCCGTTTACCCGCTATGGCTACGTGGAAGGCGTGATAAAGCGCGTAGAGCAGGCATCGGTTCTGGATGAAAAGCTGGGTGATGTGTATCCCGCCGTGATCGAACTGGCCGACAATCAAATCAAGGCCGACGGGCGTTGGATTGGATTGCGAGCCGGCATGACCTGCGTTGTGGATGTTCGGGTCGGAGAAAGGCGCGTCATTGAATATCTTCTATCACCTTTCTTCCGGTACAAGGATGAGGCACTACGTGAACGCTAATTCATGGGATGGCGAACGAGCCACTAGCGACCGCCCATGCCGCCTGAATCGAGACGCCGACGGCCTCGCCCGCTTCGAAGTCGGCCGCCGGGCCCCGGAGCCGGGCGCACCTTTCAACGGGGGATTCGACGCACGCTACCGCGTCACCGTGGTCCAGGCCCACGTCGACGGCATCATCAATACCATTCCCGGCGACACCCTGAGGGACGACTACAAGGCTCTTCTCACGAACAGCAGGCCAACGCCGCGGAACTCGCCCGCCTGCCCGGCGAACTGGACGCCTTGCGCAGCCAGCCACTCTCGACCTCCATCAACGCCGCCCCCGACCCAGACAGCGCAACGAAGGAAAAGGCGCGGCATGCCTTCGGCGATACCGGGGCGGATGTTGATGGTTCTGGTTGGTTGACCATGCAGCTGCTGGCATGCTTGGCATGGCCCTCCACTAGGAAATCCCCGAGGGACATGCCTTGCATGGAAACAGGGTCAGCTATGGAATGCACCTTCTCTTTTTACTCATCTCTCAGCTGTTGCGCCGCAGAGCGGCGCACCGGATATTTCCTATGAAAACTTCCGCCATCGCATTTGTTATTTCACTTCTACTCTTGTTCGCCTGCGGGAATGCACTCGCCGCCGACTACACGCGGGAGATTGACCGCAGCAAGATCGTCGCGCCGACGGACGAGGAGATGTTCGAGCGGTTTCTTGAGGTGGTGCGGGAGGGGACGATAGACCGCAAATACCTCGACGAAAAGCAGATTGCCTTTTCGGAACGGCTCAAGGAGGCGGCGCGCCGGGGGGAAGGAATCACGCTCATCAAGCCCATCGCCAGGAACCACGATTACTTTGCGCCGGAGTTTCAGAAGGCGCTGGATGAGGCGCGGCAGGGGCGGTGCGTGGAGTGGGCGATTCACCGTAGCGCACGTTTAGAGGGGTGGCAAGAAGAGGAGCTAAAACGGCTGCATCCAAATTGGACGAAGTCGCAGCGGATGGAGTTTGAGAACAAGAACGGGGAGGTAATGGTTCATCATTACGACTTCAAGTTGTATCACGCCAACATAGATAACGAGTCAGTGAACGGTGATGAGTGGGTGTTTTATGGCGGCGGCCTGAATTATATAAATAATTTTCCAGGTCGCTATAAGGAGATTGGCGACTTCTTTGGTAGAGATTCACAATACATGATTCTTGATCTCAATAGATGTAAATATAGAGACAGGATGGTTATTGAAGATGTAGTCGGATCCGAAACATTTTCTCCGTCTGGAAATATCACTGGCGTAATCGAGTTTGAGGGGAATGTGTATCTATTTGACGGGTATCGGTTGGGTAGAGGACGAATGTCGGTGTCTATTATGTCCAACCTTATACATCCCGTTGGCAAGTTTCGCTTGAGTGGAAAATAGCAAGGAATGTCATCATGACAACGCTGAATACATACGAAGTAAATGGAAGTTACGATTCCTACCTGAAGAATTTCATTCTCGGCAAGGAAAGCAATGTCGATCACGTGTACGCGGACACAAAAGGAATTCCTACGGTCGGGATTGGCTATGCTCTAATAATTCAGACACAGGACGCAGATGGCAACAAAATATTTGTTATTAGGAATGATATCGACAAGCACCTGCGCGCCATCGGCGTATTGAGTGATGGTGAGACCTTCCGTTCGGAGTTTGCGGATGACTATGAAATCTTGAGAGATATTATAAGGACGTTAAACGACTCGTCGTTAACTGCCATGCAACGTATTTCTGGTGCTACGGAACTTGTGGGCTGGGATGCGGTCGATCCCGATCTTGCGCCTTTTTCGAACTTTGAATTCACCCTTGGCGCCAACCAGGCACAGCAACTCTACGATGTCATCATCAAGGAATATGAAAGCCACATATGGATAAAGTTGAAGTCCGCCTGTGCTGAGGCCGGGGTGTACTATGACGACGAAGCATGGAAGCTGAATCTGGAAGGCACGGAAGAGCTGGCGACACTTACCTCACTCTCCTATAACAGCCCCGATATTATTGCGGAGTCAAACAAGTTTTTTGCCGCCCTTGTGCAAGGCGACCGCGCCGCCGCCTGGTTCGAAATAGCTTATCGGACCAACGGCGACAAGAGTAGCGGAATCGCGAGTCGCCGTTTCAAGGAGGCCGACGCCTTCCGCCCGCACACCACCGAGGAATGGGATCAGTTCAATCAGCTGTGCATCGACCGGCAGGGAGAAATCGCGGCCTACCATGTCAGGTACGGAGCACCCTCCAATGAGTATGTGATCAACTGGTCCTTTCCGGTGGACGATCACTACGACCTGGCGTTCATTCACCAGCACAACGAAGCCGGCAACATCATTCCCCTCTGGACGGACGCCAAGACCAGCCAAGCCACCTGGAAGATGCTGCAAAGCGTCAACCCGCAGGGCGCCACCGTGGTTGCTATGTCCGACGGCAGCCTCTACACCGTCACCCGGCAAGGCGTGCTGGTCACCGATGCCGAGGGGCACAGCACATTCCACTACATCGGCAGCAACGGCAAGTGGCAGGACGTCGAGCTCAACGACGACGGCACCCTGAAACCCCATTACATCGTCAAGAAGGGCGACAGCCTGGGGGCCATCGCCAAGGCGCTGGGCATCAGCCAGCAGGAGTTGCAGGACCTCAACGGCATCACCGATCCCAACAAACTCAGCGTCGGGCAAAAGCTGCTGCTTCCCGAAGGGACGCCTTTCGAATCCGAGGCACAAGGCTATCTGGACGGCCTGCGCGCCTTGACCCAGTGGGCCGTGGACAGCGCGCAGCTGCTGGCGGGGGACGAAGCCACGGCGCAGTATCTCGCGGCCATCGAGCGCATCCCGGCGCATGCGCTGCCGCAGTTGCCGAACGTTCCCACCGACGACCTGCTGCCCGGTGATGATGGATTGCTGGATGGCGAAGCTCCCATCGCCGGCCCGGAACCCACACCCGCCCCGGAACCCTATCCCACCACCCCTCTCCCCAGCAGTCCCAAGATTCCCCCCATCAGCCTCGGCCAGATAGGGGGCCTCGACCTCGACATCAAACTCGACCTCGGTAATCTGTCGCCCAACTGGCAGTTCCCCAGTCCCGGCTTCACCCTCAACCTCGGCGGCCTGGGTCTCAACGGCGCCGGCCTCAACCTCGGCCACCTCGAACTCCCGCCCGCCTTCCAAAACTTGGTCGACGCCGCCCCGCAGCTCAAGAACCAATACGAAGTCCTGCAAGCGGCGCTGGACGCCGGTGACTGGGGCAAGGCGGCGGGCCTGGCACAAAACTTCCTCAACACAGCCTCCCATGCCCTGACCGGCGAGGATGCCATCAACATCGACCCGTCCACACTCAAGCTCCTCGACGACGCCACCCGCTTCAGTCAGGCCCTCGACCGCGGCGACGTCATCGGTCTGCTTACCTCCGGCGGCAGGCTGGTAGACGCCTTCGGTTTCGACGGGCTGGAACTCGACCTGGATTCAAATGCCACCCTCCAGGGCCTCGGCGCCGTGGCCGCGCTGCACACCGCCCTGCAAAACGGCGACAGCGCCGCCATCTTCAAATACGGCCTGGCAACCCTCGACTACATCGATGGCCTGGACGGCAGTGCCGACTGGGGGGCACTGGGCGGCATGCAAAGCAACCTCGGTACCGCGTCCTCCCTCACCGGCCTGCTCAATGCCCTGGACAGCGGCGACAGCGCCGCCGCTCTCAGCAGCGGCCTGCAACTGGCCCAGCAGGTCTCCTCTATGGCCGGCAACACCGCCCTCGCCAACACGCTCGGCCAGGCCGTGCCTTGGGTGGCCATGGCCGTCTCGCTGTCCCAGGGCAATGCCATTGGCGCGGTTGCCAGCGCCATGATGTACAGTGGTAATCCCTACGTCATGGCAGCGGGCTTCGTACTCTCGCTCGCCAGCTCTTTCCTTGGCGGCGATGCTCCACCACCCACCGCCCACTCGCGCTGGGAATACGACGAAGCCACCGGCGAGTTTGTCGAGCACGACGCCGAGTCCGCCGACGGCGGTAGCCTCGACACCCTGCGCCAGTTGGCCCAGGGCTACCAGGCCGGCCTCGACCAGCTCATCCAGCTCACCGGCGGCCAGCTGGCGCGCACCGACCTTATCCAGAGCATCGACTTCGTGCAGAGCGACACGCGCCTGTATATAGGCGGCGAACGCTACGACTTCAGCCACGCCGGGCAGGGCCTGGAAAAGGCCATCCTCGACGCCTTCAGAAACCAGATACAAATCGAAGGCGGCGACCCCCTCCTCAAGCGCGCCCTGTACAACTCCGAGGCGACCACGATGGCCGAACTCGCCGCCGACCTGGAAGCCGCCCAGGCCTGGCGCAACTACCAAGAAGGCCGCCTCGTCCTCGACGAGAACGGCCGGCCGCTGGACGCCGAAGGACTGCAACGCTTCGAAGCCGACCGTCAGGCGCTGGAAGCCGGCGAACTTTCCCCGGAAGACTTCAACGCCCGCTACCGCCTCACCACCGTCCAGGCCCACGTCGACGGCATCATCGATGCCATTCCCGCCGATGCCCTGAGCGACTACCAAAGCCTCCTCACCGAACAGCAGGCCAACGCCGCGGAACTCGCCCGCCTGCCCGGTGAACTGGACGCCCTGCGCAAACAACTCTTGCAGCAGAGCATCAGCGCCGCCTTGGATAACGACAGCGAAGCCGCCGAACAGGCCCGCCAAAAGCTCACCGCCCATATCGCCGAACTCGAAGCGCGCCAGACCGAACTTACCGCGCGCCAGGAGGCCATCGCAGAACAACTCGACCACCTGCACGACGCCCATCCAAATATCGACGAGGCGCTGCACTGGCAGTCCACCCTCGACCAGGCCGCCACCCTGGCCCTGGACCAGCCGCACTGGTCCGACAACGTCACCCGCCTCGGTGCGCTCATCGAGCAGATTGACCCCGACTTCCTGCACCGCACCGATCTGGCCGACCTCGAAGTGGAACTCCAGGATGGAAAGCTCATCCTGCGCACGGCGGAGAAGGACTATCAGGGCGCGGAACAAAAAGAACTGGCGATCGAAAACTGGGAGAGCTGGGACAAGGACAACAGCCACATCCGCCTGGAAAACGGCAGCCGCGTCAACCTCCAGGCGCTCATCACTGCCTACGGCATCACCGACGGCGGTGGCCCGGTGGATATGGGCGAGGCGGCGGCGCTGCGCTTTGTAAACGTGGAAGGTATCGATGCGCCGAGGGTCGGGCAGGCCATCGGCGGCACCGGGGCGGACGACGTTCTGCGCGCCGGCTACGAAACCGTCTGGCTGGACGGCGGCGTCGGCAACGACACCCTCGTCGGCAGCGTCGGCGATGACGTACTGCGCGGCGGGGCGGGCGCGGACGCGCTTGACGGCGGCGCGGGCAGCGACACAGCCCTGTACGATGATTCGGATGCCGGGGTGTTCGTCAGCCTCGAGGACGGCATCGGCCGCGGCGGCCACGCCGAGGGAGATACGCTGCGCAACGTCGAGAATCTGGTGGGCTCGGCCCACGATGACGTGCTGATCGGCGATGCCGGCGGCAACCGGCTGTACGGCGGCGGCGGCGATGATCTGCTGCGCGGCGGCGGCGGCGCCGACGTGCTCGACGGCGGCGCGGGCAGCGATACCGTCGACTATGGCGATTCCGCTGCGGGAGTGCGCGTCAGCCTGCGCGGCGGCGACGCCGAGGGCGATGTGCTGATCAACATCGAGAATCTGTCAGGTTCGGCGCACGACGACGTGCTCATCGGCGACGACGGTGTCAATCGCCTCGACGGCGGCGCCGGCAACGACATCCTCGACGGCGGGGCCGGCGATGACGTGCTGTTCGGCGGCGCGGGGCGCGACGTGCTGCTGGGAGGCACGGGCAACGACTACCTCGACGGCGGCGCCGACGATGACGTGTTGCTCGGCGGCGATGGCGACGACATGCTGCTCGGCGGCGGCGGGCGCAACCTGCTCGACGGCGGGGACGGCACCGACGTGGCCTTGTTCGACGGCGAGTTCGAGTCCTATCGCTTCAGCGTGCGCAACGGCGCGCTGGTGGTGGAGGGAGATGACAGCCAGGATGTGCTGCTCAATGTTGAGTACGCCAGTTTCAACGGCCACGTGTATGAGGTGAGCAGCCTCATTGAGTATTTCGATACCGGCTACACCGTCGATGACGGCGGCGAGGTCGTGCAGGGCCAGCGGCGTGAACGTGATGTCATTGCCGCCGGAAACCGTGCGGCGGAGATCGCCTTGGCCGCAGTGTTCGGTACGGCGGCCGCGCTGTATGCCGACAAGGCCGCAGCCGGGGGCGCTGTCAATTCGACCAGGCCGAATGACGCTGGTTTGAATGATGGCAATGTGGCCGCTGACGGTACTGCGTTGGGTGCTGCGGGCATCAGTATCGCGCCGTCGGCGGAGGGAGCGGCGCCCTGGTTGTCTCAGTGGCACCTACTTTTCGGCAACGTCGGCGTGCAGGATGCTGATATGGCTGGGGCTACGCTGCCGCCAGTGAATGAGCATGTCTCCCTGGTATTGCCTGAAGGCAAGGTTTTTTCGCCGCTGGTGCAGGAGTCTATGGCGGATGGGCCGATTTCTGGCGAAAACTCGTACCACGAGGGTGACCGTGCAACGCACGCCTATTGTCCAGAGCAACCACTGATACCACCGGGGGTCTCGTTGGAACCCATAGAGACAGATGAAGATCTGCCGGTACCTGTGGTCCTGAAGTTGCTGAATGCCAATCCCGATTCTCAAATGATGATCCGGATTACCGGCCTGCCGCCGGGGGCGAAACTGTCTGCTGGCATTGAAGTGAAGCCGGGTGAATGGGCGCTTACCGAGGCCGACGTTCCTGGGCTCATTTTTTTACCTCCCGCGCACAGCGATCTGGATTTTGTGCTCCGCGTTACCGTAGTGGTATACGACGGCAAGGGCCGTGTGGCCGCTTCCATCTCCGAGGAGCAGATAGTCATCCATGCGGTGGCGGACATGCCGGAGCTTGCCGCTCTGGACGCGGCGGGCGACGAGGATACTGCCATTCCACTGCGCATCGGCGCCCGCTTTGCCGACATGGACGGCTCGGAAATTCACCGTCTCGAACTGGAGGGCATTCCGGCCGGGACCGTGCTGTCCGCCGGCTGGCGCGACGATGCCGGGCTTTGGCATCTGGCTCCGGAACAGCTGGACGGCCTGACGCTCACGCCACCCGAGCACAGCGACGTGGATTTCACCGTTACCGTGCGTGCTTTTGCCACCGAGCGGGCCAACGGCAGCGAGGCGGTGGCGACAACACAGTTCGAAGTGGCCATCAACGCCGTGGCCGACGCGCCGCTGCTCGACGTGCTGGACATCGTTACCGACGAGGACACCATTCCGCCCGTGGATATCGGTGCGGCGCTGGTGGACATGGACGGCAGCGAACTGCTGTCGGTGCTCATTGAGGGGGTTCCGGAAGGTGCCCGCCTGTCCCACGGCAGCGAGTTCGCCCCCGGGGTGTGGCGCCTGGAACCACAGGATATGGAAGAGCTGATCCTGTTTCCCCGCGAGCACAGCGACGAGGATTTCCAGCTGCGCATCACGGCGACTGCAACCGAGCAGGAAAACGGCCATCAAGCCCATACCGTGCGCCTGCTCAACGTCACCCTCAATGCCCGCGCCGACGGCGCGATCATCGATACCCAGGCCGCCACCGGCCAGCAGAACCAGTTCATCGACCTGGTCATCGACACCACACTGATCGATGGCGACGGCTCAGAGTCTCTGGCCGTCGAAATCAGCAACGTCCCGCCCGGCGCCACCCTTTCGGCGGGTACCGACCGCGGGGATGGCGTCTGGCGTCTTACTACCGAGCAGTTGGCCGGGCTGAAAATCCTCCCTCCGCTGGATGCGATCGGCAGCTTCCGCCTCACCGTTACCAGCTTTGCCACGGAGGTCGCCAACGGCGATATCGCAGTCAATCACAACGTGCTGGACGTGAACGTCATTCCGCAGCCGAGTACGCCGGGTCTGTCGGTGGCGCCGCTGGCCGGTGTGGAGGACGAACCGCTGGCGATGAACATTACCGTGGACACTTCCGTCCTCAAGGCCCATGAGCGTCTCGTCATCGAGATCGCCGGCCTGCCCGACGGGGCGTCCCTGTCGGCAGGGACGCGCGGCGCCGATGGCGTGTGGCGGCTGACACCGCAGCAACTGGCCGGTCTTATGCTGACGCCTCCCTTGAACGACGACCACGATTTCACGCTGCAGGTCAGCGCCATCACCGAGGTGCCCGGTTACCCTGGCATCTCCCAGCGGGTGTCGGCAACGGCCCCGGCGCGCATCGAGGCGCGCGCCGACGGCGTCGATCTCGTCGCCGCGCCGTCGGCGGGACTGGAGGACGGCTTTGTCGAACTCAAGGTGAAGGCGGTCCTGCGCGACGCAGACAGTTCGGAAGCGGTTACCGTGGAGATCAGCGGTGTTCCTGCGGGGGCGAGGCTGTCGGCCGGCACGGAACTGGCACCGGGCGTGTGGTCGCTGACTGCCGCCCAGCTCAACGGCCTGATGCTCAAGCCGCCGGCAGACTGGAGCGGCGAATTGCAGTTGGGGGTGCGCGCGATCACGCGCGAACTGGCCAACGGACATACCCTGGAGCAGACCGCCACCTTGGCGGTCACCGTTGCGGCGGTGGCGGACGTGCCGGGGCTGGCGCTGGTCGACGTCGCCGCGCAGCCGGGTGCCACCGTGCCGCTCAACATCGCGGCCTGGCTCAACGACACCGATGGTTCTGAAACCTTGAGCATCGAACTGCGCGGCCTGCCCGGTGGCGCGACGCTGTCCGCCGGAACGAAGTCCGGTGGTGTGTGGACGCTGACCCGGGCAGACCTGGGTGGACTCACCATGACGCTGCCCGGGGGTGCCGGCGCGGATTTCCATATCGACGTGACGGCGCGGGCGATGGAGAGCAGCGGTGACGTTGCCGAGGTGGCGTCGACGCTTGCCGTGCACTACCAGGGAACGGGGGCGCCGTTCCTCAGCGTGCGCCCGTTGGCGGTCAGTTCGCCGACCATGGACGACGACACGCTGATCGGCGTCAACACCGTGGATCGGCTGTACGGCGGCGGCGGCAAAGACGTTCTGCGCGGGCTGGGCGGCGACGACGAGCTGTGGGGCGACCGCAGCGATGCCTCGGCAACCGTGCAGCTCCAGATTCAGGCCGAACTCTCCACTACGGATGGGTCACAGATGTTGCGGGTGGTGATCGCCGATCTGCCGGACGGGGCGGCCCTTTCCGCCGGCGATCGGCAGCCCGACGGCAGTTGGCTGCTGACGGCGACGGACTTGAGCGGCCTGGTGCTCACCGTGCCCGCTTCCGCCGGCGACTTCACCATGACGGTAAGCGCGGTGGCGCTGCCGACTGGCGGTGGTGCCACGCGGGTTACCACCCTGTTGGCCGACGTGTATCTGCCCGACCGTCCCGGCGACGATTATCTCGATGGCGGTGCGGGCAATGACAGTCTGTATGGTGGCGTCGGCAATGATCAGTTGTACGGCGGCAGCGGCAACGACTACCTCGAAGGCGGCGCCGGCGACGACCTGCTGGTAGGCGGTTACGGGCGCGACCGGCTGCATGGCGGCGCAGGCGGCGACATCCTGATTATCGACGCCGACGACGATCCCTATGACATCAATGGCGGCGATGGCTTCGATACGGCCTTCATCGATGATGACCGCGGCATGTGGTTCCACGCGGGCCTCGCCGAGGTGGAAAAGGTGGTCGGCGGCAAAGGCGCCGATACGCTTATCGCCAGCGCCGGCGGCACCCTCCTCATCGGCGGCGGCGGTGCCGACACCCTGATCGGCGGCGTCGGCGACGACGAAATCCACGTCGACCGCGAAGACCTGCAGTCCGGCTACGTCACCGGCGGCGAGGGGCTCGACACGGCGCTGGTGGCCGATGAACGAGGCGTGGTGTTCGATCTGGACGGCAGATCGTTCGAGTGGGTGAGCGGCGGCGCAGGAGGCGACACGTTTCTTTACGCTGAGGCGGCCGCCATCGATATATTCGCAGGTGCCGGCAGCGACCGTGTTCAGAGCGGCGCCGGTGCGGACCGGCTCGACGGCGGCGAGGACAACGACACGCTGGATTACAGCCGCTCCACTGCCGGGGTCGAGGTGGACCTGGCCGCCGGCGCCGGGCGTGGCGGCTTTGCCGAGGGCGACGTACTGAGCAGATTCGAAAACGTCATGGGAAGCAATCATGACGACGTGCTGCGCGGCGACGGCGGCGACAATGTCCTGACCGGCGGCGGCGGCGATGACGCTCTATATGGTGACACGGGATTCGACACTGCGGTCTTTTCTGGCAGGTTCACCGACTACTACAACGGCCACGATCTCCTCGGGATCACCAGGAACGCAAACGGCTCCTACACTGTGGACGGCACCGATGGCCGCGACACGCTGTACGGTATCGCGGCACTGCGCTTCGACGACCGCACCATCCACCTGGATGGCCGCAACAACCGCCCGGAGGCGGTAGCGGACATGCTCCACGTGGACGAAGACCAGTCCATCACCATCTCCGTTGCCGAACTGCTCGCCAACGACTTCGATTTCGACGGCGACGGCATCGGGCTGGTGGATGTCGGCAATGCCAGCAACGGCACAGTGCGCTGGAATGGCGACGGTACCATCACCTTCACGCCCAATGCCAACTACAACAGCTGCACCAATAACGAGTACGACATCCATGCCGCGCTCTATTACGGCGCAGCCGGTTTCGATTACACCCTCCGTGACAGCAACGGTGCGGAACACTCTGCCAGCGTGACAGTGGATGTGGCGCCAGTGAATGATGCACCAACGATGACTAGGGGGCGTCCATTCTCCGTGACGGGTTCGATTTCAGGAAAGGGAACTGTGGTCGCCACGGATATTGATTCGAATCCGGAGGAACTGAAATTTACCGCGACAGATCTGACCATCTCAAAGACTGTAGATGTCCCGAGTGGTTTGTTCGGATGGAGGATATACAACTACAACCCAGTTGATGGGACCTACTATTTACCAGGATATTCCGAGAAGTTTGTCGCGACGTCCTATCGTGATGTGACTGACGATCTGGGGCGGCCTACTGGTGAAATCATGCCTTCAGAAGGTCGATTCACAAAGATGGGACAATTTCTGCCGACAGCGCCTGTAGTATCCGGAAACACGGTTGAGCTGGAGTTCAGCTACAAGGGTTATCAGTCTCCAATCGCTTACCACTACTGGATCAGCGAGGAAATGCGGCCTTTTACCATTGTCGTGTCAGATGGCGGTGAGCCGGTTACAGGGCTGAATGTCGGCACCACATCCATTTCGGCGGGGGTGTATCGTTCCGGGACATGGTGGGAGCCCATCGTTCTGGACATGGATGGAGATGGTATCGAGCTGGTCAGCGTTCAGGCAGGGATCAGTTTCGGTGCTATGGATATGGTGACAGGTTGGGTAGGTCCCGATGATGGCCTGCTCGCGTATGACTGGAACGGCGACGGTCGTGTGGATGATATGTCGGAACTGGCCTTTTTCGAAGAGGGGATGAACGACCTGGAAACCCTGCGTTACCGGTTCGACACGAACGGGGATGGCGTGTTTGATTCCAACGACGACAAATGGCATTCGTTCGGTGTCTGGCGTGACGGTAACCAGGATGGCATTTCCAATGAAGGAGAGTTTCTCTCTCTCTCTGAACGGGGGATAACCGCCATTCCGCTTGACTATATTTCCACGGATACGGTGCTCGATGGCAACAAGGTTGTTGGATTGGGGCGTTATCTGGATGGTGAAGGCATGGAACGTGAGTTGGGGGTTGTATACTTCGACGTACAGGATGTGCCGGGGGATGACATGTCATCGGTCCAGGCCTTCAATCTGACGACGTTGCTGGCGTCCGATGCCTACTCGGCGTCGGTTGATATCCAACCACATATTATTGAGAGTGAACATGAACTCTCCACGCTTGTTTACGATGAATATCATAACTGAACGAGCTTTGGCAGCGCGGTACCAAGTGGCAGTGCTGTAGGGAGAGGCGCCTGGCTATGTTGACGTACCAGCCAAGCCGCCGCACGCCTTCAACTCTAGCAATTGCAGTGAACGGAATCCCGCTGGGTGCCATGGGTGCGCGTCTGCCTGCCTCCCTTCGCGTGCCAGCGACCATGTGGCATAAGCTCTTTCATCGCAGTGTTTCTGCTGCTTCGATCAGTGTGGGTTGCTCATGAATCACGCTCTCACGGCATTGCGGAACTTCTGGTTTCCAGGCGCCCGGCCGGAATGGACGCCCGCGCACAGGCGTTTTTCCTACATCGCATTTGCGACGGTTGTGTTGTTCGGATTGATAATCCCAGAGGACATTGTTGTCGCCAACTCATGGGCACAAAAGTTTACCGACTTCATGGCCAAGATCATTCCGCAGATCGACAACGTCTCACGCGTCAATCTGCATTCGGATACCAATCGCTTTCTGTACTCGGCGCTCTGGGCCGTTTCTCCGCTCTTCCTGCCGCTGGTCATTAAGGAGCAATTGAATCTTATTGAAGTTGTGGACGTTGAGAAGAAGAGGGAGATTGATTGGTCATTGCATTTGTTGCGTATATTTTTGCTGTTGTTGGTTTCCGTATTTTCTCTGTTTTGGATGTCATACAGGCCAACGTTTTATGTCTCTCATTTTATGTTTGTTAACCCCATTGGTCGGCCAATTGGCGCGTTTCTGTTAGTCTACGGTGCTGTGCTCCCGGCAACATATGTCACAGCTCTCATCCTGTCCATAAAGCGTGGTACATACCCCGGGAAGTAAGCCGCATCAGCAGGGCGGTGGATGATGGTTGTTGCGAACGCGGCTTCTTGGGGAACGGGTCAATCCATGTCACGCAGTTCGGATGTTTCGGGCGAGAGACATCGATTGTTGTGGTGACCGTTCGAACTACTGCACCAGTTGCGCCACGATCTCCGGTGCCAGGAACAGCAACGGATCGACGCGGGCGTCGTTGAGGCTGACGCTCCAGTGCAGGTGCGGGCCGGTGACGCGGCCGGTGGCGCCGACGGTACCGAGGGGCTGGCCGGCTTCGACGAGGTCCCCGGTTTGCACGGCGATGTTGTCCATGTGGCAGTACATGGTGATGAGACCCTGGCCGTGGTCGAGGTATACCGTGTTGCCGTTGTAGTAGAGGTCGCCGGTGGCGATGACGCGGCCGGCGGCGGGGGCGCGGATCGGTGTGCCGGTGGGGGCGGCGAGGTCGATGCCGCTGTGTGGATTGCGTGCCTCGCCGTTGAAGAAACGGCGCAGGCCGAAGGGACTGCTGTAGCGGCCCTCCACCGGCAGGATGAAGCGGGTGGTGACGGCGTTTGCCGGCTGGAAGGTGCGGTAGGCCTCGGCGCCGAGCTGCAGGTCGCGGGCGATGCGCCTTTGATCTTCCGGGCTGGGATTGACCATGCGCGGCGGCACCTTGAGATGCTGTTCTTCGTAGCGCTTGGCGCTGACGGTGAAGGTGACACTGCGGTCCTTCGCTCCCTGCGGCTGCACGCGCAGGGTGTGGCGGCCGGGCCTGGCGCTGAGGGGGATGCCGACGACGGCCTGCCAGTGCCCGCCATCCTGCAACACCATGACCCGCTTGCCCAGGTAATAGACCTGTGGCGCATTGTTGTGTTCGCCCAGCGCGACGATGGCGATTCCGCCGGGAACGGCGGCGCTCTGCGGCAGGGCGAAGGCGGCGTTGGCGCACAACAACAGAATGCACGCCTGTAGGAGCCGAGTTCCCGCAGCGAACAGTGCCAAGGGGGTGTTTCTTCGCCCACGGAGTGGGCTCCTATGGAAGGCATCGCGAATGCGATTCGCTCCTACAACGGCGCTTCGTAGGAGCGAATCGTATTCGCGATGAATTGCTTCGATAACGCGGTTCATTCTTCCACTCCTTCCACCCGGCACAGCAGGCGGCCCTGGCCGAGGCGGGCCTGCACCTGGGCGCCTGGTGCAGTCTGCGCGGCGGCGCGCAGCACGCTGCCGTCGGCGCTGGTGACGATGGCGTAGCCGCGGCCCAGCGTCGCCAGCGGGCTGACGGCGTCGAGGGTGTGCGCGGCCTGGGCCAGGCGGCGGTTCAGTCGTTCCAGGTGTTGCGCGGCGGCGCTGCGCAGGCGGCGCTGCAGCTCCTCCCGCCGCGTCTGCAGGGCCTGTACGCGATACAGCGGGGTGTGGCGTTCCAGCCGCGCGTGCAGCGCGGCGAGGCGGGAACCGGCGTGCCGCAGCAGGTGCTGGCTGGCGCGGCCCAGGCGTTGTTCCATCTCGTCCAGGCGCTGGGCGATCTCCTGCAAACGGCGGCCGGGATGTTTGAGGCGTTTCTGCAGCGTGTCCAGTTGCTCACGTTTGTGGCGCATCTGGCGCTGGAAGCTGCGCGCCAGGCGGATGCGTTGTTGCAGCAGCTGCGTGCGCATCTCCTCGCGGTCGGGACTGAGCAGTTCCGCCGCGGCGGACGGCGTCGGTGCGCGCATGTCGGCGACGAAGTCGGCGATGGTGAAATCGATTTCGTGGCCGACGGCGCTGACGATGGGGAGGGGCGAGGCGTGGATGGCGCGTGCCACCACCTCTTCGTTGAAGGCCCACAGGTCTTCCAGCGAGCCGCCGCCGCGGCCGACGATGAGCACGTCGCATTCGGCGCGCTCGCCGGCGCGACGGATGGCGGCGGCGATCTGTTCGCCGGCGCCGCTGCCCTGTACCGGCACCGGATAGATCACCACCGGGATGGCCGGGAAGCGCCGTGCCAGCACGGTGAGGATGTCGCGAATGGCGGCACCGGTGGGCGAGGTCACCACGCCGATGCGGCGCGGCAGGCGCGGCAACGGCCGCTTGCGTGCTGTATCGAACAGTCCTTCGTTCTGCAGGCGCAGCTTGAGCATTTCGAAGGCGCGCTGCAGGGCACCGGAGCCGGCCTCTTCCATGTGCTCGGCGATGAGCTGGAATTCGCCGCGCCCTTCGTAGAGCGAGATGCGGGCGCGGATCAGGACGTGCATCCCGTCCTGCGGCTTGAAGCGCAGCAGCTGGTTGCGCTGGCGGAACATGGCGCAGCGCACCTGGGCGGCGCTGTCCTTGAGGGAGAAGTACCAGTGGCCGGAGGCGGGGCGGGCGAGGTTGGAGATTTCACCCTCCACCCACAGCAGGGGGAAGCTGCCTTCCAGCACGGCGCGCGCCTCGGCGTTCAGGCGCGAAACGGTGTAGATGTCGCGATTCGGGGTGTCGGCGGGGGGG
>JBFLWM010000040.1:0-44353 GCA_040755915.1 Pseudomonadota bacterium
GGCGCAGGATGACCGCCACCAGGGCATGGCGCAGCGGCGGCACCAGGCCAAGCAGGCCCAGCGCATCGGTGAAAAAACCGGGCAGCAGCAACATGGCCCCGGACAGCAGGATCACCACCCCCTCCAGCATCGCTGCGGTCGGCGCCTCACCCTGCTGCGCCAGTTGCTGCACCCGCTGCAACACCGCCAGCCCCTGATGGCGCAGCAACAGTGCACCCAGCACGGCGGTGAACACCACCAGGGCAATGGTGGGAATGGCACCGATCACGCCGCCCACCTGGATCATCAGATAGATCTCGAGCACGGGCAGCAACAGCAACAACAGGAATAAAAGACGCGGCAGGGACATCACTACTCTCAACAGCGGGAAAATCGACCCCACGATTATGCCCGATGATGCAGCCGCACGGCGAATCCGATATCTTGCAGCGATGCAGCACTACCTCGTCCTCACCACCTGCCCGGACCTCGCTGGCGCCCGTCGCCTGGCCGACCTGCTGGTACGCGAGCGGCTTGCGGCCTGCGTCAACATCGTGCCGGTGGTGCATTCGGTCTACGAATGGCAGGGCGTGGTGCAGCAGGAGACGGAATGCCAGCTGCTCATCAAGACCAGGAGCGAGCGCTACGCCGCGCTGGAAGAGACCTTGCGCCGCAACCACCCGTATGAACTGCCGGAGATCATTGCTGTCCCACTGACGGCAGGCCTGCCGGCCTATCTCCACTGGATAAACCAACAAACGGAAAACACCGCATGAGAACCGTGCTGAAGTCCTGGCTTGCCCTCCTCGTCCTGTCCCTGTTCCTGGCCACCCCCGCCCTGGCGGAGGAGGATGAGCTGCTGGCGCCGGAACAGGCCTTCGCGCTCAAGCTGACGGCGCTCGATGCCGCCACCCTGCGCGCGGAGTGGACTATCGCCCCGGGCTACTATCTATATAAGGAGCGCTTCAGCTTCAGCACCGACGCCCCCGGCGTCACCCTCGGCACCCCCAGGTTCCCTGCCGGCAAGGTCAAGCAGGACGAATTTTTCGGCAAGGTGGAAACCTATGCCGGCCGCATCGTCGTCGACATCCCGCTGACCCGCACCGCCGCGGCACCCGCCAGCTTCGACGTCACCGTCGGCTCCCAGGGCTGCGCCGAGATCGGCGTGTGTTACCCACCGCAGCGCAATACCGTCAAGGTCAACCTGCCGGCAAAGGCGGCCGCTGCCCCGGCCAAGGCGTTGACCCCGCTGCAGCAGACGCTGGGCGCAGCCGCCCAGGACGACGACGTGCTGGATCCCGAGGTGGCCTTCCGCTTCGCTGCCGACGTCAGCGCCGATGCCGTCACCCTGCGCTGGCAGATCGCCCCCGATCACTATCTGTACAAGGACAAGTTCACCTTCCAGCTGAAGGACGGCAGCGCCGCCAGCCTGGGCAGCTACACCCTGCCCGCCGGCGAGGAGAAGAACGACGAGTTCTTCGGCCGCATCTTCGTGTTCCACGACGCGGTGGAGCTGACCATCCCGCTGCAGCGCAGCGGCCAGGGCGCCGCCACCCTGCTGGTGAGCTATCAGGGCTGCGCCGAAGTGACCGGCATCTGCTATCCGCCGATCCGCAAGGAGGTGAATCTGGACCCGGCCGCTGCCGCCGTCAGCACCGCCGTCGCGGCACCGGCCACCACGGCGGCGGCGGCGCCGCAGTCGGAACAGGATTCCCTCGCCGCCGCCCTGGCCGGCGACAACCGCCTGCTCACCGTGCTCACCTTCCTCGGCCTCGGCCTGCTGCTGGCCTTCACCCCCTGCGTGTTCCCGATGATCCCGATCCTGTCCAGCATCATCGTCGGCCAGGGCGCGGGGCTGACCACGCGCCGGGCCTTCATCATGTCGCTGGTCTACGTGCTGGCCATGGCACTGACCTACACCGTGGCCGGCGTACTGGCCGGCCTGTTCGGTGCCAACCTGCAGGCGGCATTCCAGAACGTGTGGATACTGGGAAGCTTCAGCGTGGTATTCGTGCTGCTGGCCCTGTCCATGTTCGGCTTCTATGAGCTGCAACTGCCCTCGGCGCTGCAGACCAAGCTGAGCGAGATCTCCAACCAGCAGCAGGGCGGCAGCCTCATCGGCGTGGCCATCATGGGCCTGCTCTCTGCGCTGATCGTCGGCCCCTGCGTGGCACCGCCGCTGATGGGTGCGCTGATCTACATCGGCCAGACCGGCGACGCGGTGCTGGGCGGCCTGGCCCTGTTCGCCCTGTCCATCGGCATGGGCGCACCGCTGCTGCTCATCGGTACCTCGGCGGGCAAGCTGCTGCCGCGCGCCGGCGGCTGGATGAACGCCATCAAGGCAGTGTTCGGCGTGATGTTGCTGGCGGTGGCGCTGTGGATGCTGGAGCGCGTGCTGCCGGCCTTCATCACCATGCTGGCCTGGGCGCTGCTCATCATCATCTCCGCCATCTACATGGGCGCGCTGGAACCGCTCAAGGACGGCGCCTCCGGCTGGAGCAAGCTGTGGAAGGGCCTCGGCCTGGCCCTGCTGATCCACGGCGCCCTGCTGCTGGTGGGCGCCGCCGCCGGCGGCAACGACCCGCTGCAGCCGCTGCGTGGCGTGGGCTTCGGCGGCGGTGCAACGGCCCAGGCCGCCAAGCTGGAGTTCCGCAAGGTGAAGACCGTGGCCGAGATGGAACAGGCCGTGGCCGCCGCCGCCGCCCAGGGCAAGCCGGTGATGCTGGACTTCTATGCCGACTGGTGCGTGTCCTGCAAGGAATTCGACAAGTACACCTTCTCCGATGCCGGCGTGATCCAGGCCCTGTCCGGCGCCGTGCTGCTCAAGGCCGACGTCACCGCCAACGACGACGCCGACCAGGCCATGCTGCGCCACTTCAAGCTCATCGGCCCGCCCAGCCTGCTGTTCTTCGGCGCCGACGGCCAGGAGCGCCAACCGTTCCGCGTGGTGGGCTTCATGGGGCCGGAAGAATTCCGCGCCCACGTGGAGCGGGCTCTGCGTTGAACCTGAAAATCCTTCATCCGCGAATGAACGCGAATCAACGCAAATAGATTCCCTCATCTTTAATTTGCGTCCATTCGCGTTCATTTGCGGACCATTTTTTACCCGAGGTTTTTGCGATGCACCATCTGTTGCCCGTCCTGGCCCTGGGGGCCGCCCTGCTCGTTGCCGGTTGCGGCACGGAAAGCAATGCCGTGCCGGTCGCGCCGGCGCCCCAGGCCGCGGCGCCCATCGCGTTCAACTTCCCCGATCTGGAAGGCAAACAGCGGGATATGAGTGAATGGTCCGGACAGGTGGTGCTGGTCAACTTCTGGGCTCCCTGGTGTCCGCCCTGCCGCAAGGAGATGCCGGCGCTGATGGAATTGCAGGAAAAATATGCCGCCCGCGGCCTTACCGTGGTCGGCATCACCATCGACACGCGGGAAAATGCACAGAACTTCGCCGACAGCCTCGGCATCAACTTCCCCATCCTCATCGGCGAGGAAGGCGGCCTGGAACTGGCGCAGACCCTGGGCAACAAGGTCGGCGCCCTGCCCTACACCGTAGTGCTCGACCGTCAGGGCCGCGCCGTCTACACCCACCGCAGCGAAATCACCCTGCAACAGGCCGAACAGGCGGTACTTCCCCTGTTGTAAACAGGGTACGGCTGTTGTAAATGAGCACCCCGTCACAGCTTTATATGAGCGAATTTTGCCCGGAACTGCTTTGAACGGGCGGTAACTCCCATTTCGTAGACAAACCCCTCCGGCTGGTGCACAATCTCACGCCGTATCCCGTACCGCGCCTGCGGTAAAAGGTGTCGCAAGGCGGAAGTTGCGGCAATCAGACGGGAATGCGCGGGAAAATCATTACAACCACGCCCGACCATCCTCCAGGGAAGCTCCATGGCAAAACTGCTGGTATTGAACGGCCCCAATCTCAACCTGCTGGGAACGCGCGAACCCGGTCATTACGGCCATGCCACCCTGGCGGAGATTGATGCCCGTTTGCAGCAGCAGGGTACGGCCGCCGGTCACACTGTCGAATGTTTCCAGAGCAATGCCGAACACGAACTGGTGCAGCGCGTGCATCGGGCGCGGGACGAGGGTGTCGCCTTCATCATCATCAATCCGGCGGCCTACACCCACACCAGCGTCGCCCTGCGCGATGCCCTGGCAGCAGTGGCCATTCCGTTCATCGAGGTACATCTGTCCAACGTGCATGCACGCGAACCGTTCCGCAAGCACTCCTATTTCTCCGACCTCGCCCGCGGCGTGATCAGCGGGCTGGGGCCGATGGTTTACGAACTGGCGCTTCTTGCTGCGCTCAAACAAATTTCTGCGAACAACAACTGAACAGGACCCCTCACAATGGATATTCGCAAGGTCAAGAAACTCATCGAACTGCTGGAAGAGTCCGGCGTCGCCGAGATCGAGATCCACGAAGGCGAAGAGTCGGTACGCATCAGCCGCTACAGCCAGAATGCGGCACCCGCAGTGGCCATCGCTGCACCGGCAGCAGCCCCGGTAGCCGCTGCGCCGGCAGCCCCTGCAGCAGCATCCACCGCGGAAAAGAAGGAAGAGATCAGCGGCCATGCCGTGACCTCCCCCATCGTCGGCGCCTTCTACCGCTCGCCCTCGCCGCAGGCCAAGGCCTTCGTCGAAGTGGGCTCGCGCGTAAATGTCGGCGATACCCTGTGCATCATCGAGGCGATGAAGATCATGAATCAGATCGAGGCCGACAAGGCCGGCGTGATCAAGGCCATCCTGGTCGAGAACGGCCAGCCGGTGGAATTCGGCCAGCCGCTGTTCATCATCGAATAATCCAAGCCGAACGCGAGCACCCTATCTCCTATGTTCGACAAAATCGTCATTGCCAACCGCGGTGAAATTGCGCTGCGCATCCTGCGCGCCTGCCGCGAGATGGGCATCAAGACCGTGGCGGTGCACTCCACCGCCGACCGCGACCTCAAGCACGTGCGCCTGGCCGATGAATCGGTGTGCATCGGCCCGGCACCGTCCAAGGAAAGCTATCTCAACATTCCCGCCCTGATCAGCGCGGCGGAAGTCACCGACGCCCAGGCCATCCACCCGGGTTACGGCTTCCTGTCGGAAAACGCCGACTTTTCCGAACGCGTGGAGCAGAGTGGCTTCGCCTTCATCGGCCCGCGCGCCGACACCATCCGCCTGATGGGCGACAAGGTGTCGGCCAAGGACGCCATGATCAAGTCCGGCGTGCCCACGGTGCCCGGCTCCGGCGGCGCCCTGCCCGACGACCCGGATGAGTGCATCCGCATCGGCCGCGAAGTCGGCTACCCGGTGATCATCAAGGCAGCGGGTGGCGGCGGCGGACGCGGCATGCGCGTGGTGCACTCCGAGGCATCCCTGCTCAATTCCATTTCCCTGACCCGTGCCGAGGCCGGTTCTGCCTTCAACAACGACATGGTGTACATGGAGAAGTACCTGGAGAATCCGCGTCACGTGGAGATCCAGGTGCTGGCCGACACCCACGGCAACGCCATCTATCTGGGCGAACGCGACTGCTCCATGCAGCGTCGCCACCAGAAGGTGATCGAAGAGGCCCCGGCCCCCGGCATCACCGAGGAACAGCGCAAGCGTATCGGTGAGCGTTGCGCCCGCGCCTGCCAGGAGATCGGCTACCGCGGCGCCGGCACCTTCGAGTTCCTGTACGAAAACGGCGAGTTCTACTTCATCGAGATGAACACCCGCGTACAGGTGGAACATCCTGTCACCGAGATGATCACCGGCGTGGATATCGTCAAGGAACAGATCCGCATCGCCGCCGGGCTGCCGCTGTCCTACAAACAGAGCGACATCACCCTGCGTGGCCATGCCATCGAGTGCCGCATCAACGCCGAGGACCCGGCCACCTTCATGCCCTGCCCCGGTACCATCAACCAGGTGCATTTCGCCGGCGGTCCCGGCATCCGCGTCGACAGCCACATCTACAATGGCTACAAGGTGCCGCCCTACTACGACTCGATGATCGGCAAGCTCATCGCCTGGGGCGAGAACCGCGATGCGGCCCTGGCGCGCATGCGTACGGCCCTGAGCGAGATGTTCATCGACGGCATCAAGACCAACATCCCGCTGCACCAGGATCTGTTGCGTGACTCGTCGTTCCAGGCCGGCGGCACCAACATTCATTACCTGGAAAAGAAGCTCAAGCTGTAATCTTCGGCGATCCTGTCGCGATTGTGCAAAAGGCCGTCATCTTCCAATGACGGCCTTTTTGCTTTACAGCCGGCTCCGGCTTCGGCGATCATTATCGGTATATCAATAAGAACTAATACATATGACAACCTTGCTTCCCGGGAGAGCCCACCATGACCGCAACCCCTCTGCACAGCGCCGGCGACACCCTCATCGAATGGAGTGACAACCTCAGCGTCGGCATCCAGGAGATCGACGACCAGCACCAGTTCCTGGTCGACCTGCTCAACAAGTTGCACCGCGCCATCCACCAGCGTCAGGGCACTGCCGCCGCCGAGGCCATCCTGATGGAACTGGTGGACTACACCAAGATCCACTTCGCCGTGGAAGAGAGCCTGATGCGCATCCTCGGTTACCCGGCCTACGCCGACCACAAGCAGCAGCACGACCATCTGATCGATGAAATCCACGAACTGCAGGACAAACTGTCCAGCGGCAAGGCCTCGGTCACCTTCGAGCTGCTGCACTTCCTGCGCACCTGGCTCACCAAACACATCATGGAAGAGGACCAGCATTACAGCCCCTTCTTCCTCTCCCGTGGTGCCGTCGCCACCAGTGACAAGCGCTCCGTCGCCGGCCGGTTGTGGCAGTCGCTGTTCGGCTGACCGGCGCCAATCGGGTATGATGCGCCCTTTGCCACTGCCGCGACCCTGCCCATGCCCTGGCTGCAACTGATCTTCGAAACCGACGCCGACCACGCCCCCGCCCTGGCCGCCCTGCTGGATGAGGCGGGTGCCGTGGCCGTCACCATGGAAGATGATGCCGACCAGCCGCTGTACGAGCCCCCGCCGGGCGCCACACCCTTGTGGCAGGCGACCCGCGTGGTGGCGCTGTTCGAGGCGGAACACGACATCACCGCCAGTCTCGCCGACATCGGCGCCGCCTGGCCCGGCGAGTTGCCGCACTGGCGCCTGGAACAACTGGAAGATCGCGACTGGACCCGCGAGTGGATGGACACCTACAAGCCGATGCGCTTCGGCGCGCGACTGTGGATCGTGCCTAGCTGGACCGAGGCACCGGATCCGGCGGGCACCAACATCCTGCTCGACCCGGGCCTCGCCTTCGGCACCGGCACCCACCCGACCACGCGCCTGTGCCTGGAGTGGCTCGATGCCCACCCCACCGCAAAACAGCAGGTGATCGACTACGGCTGCGGCTCCGGCATCCTCGCCATCGCCGCCGCCCTGCTCGGCGCCGAAGAGGTATGGGCCATAGACAACGACCCGCAGGCCCTCATCGCCACCCGCGACAACGCCGAGCGCAACGCCGTCACCACGCACATCAGGACCGCCCTGCCCGACGGCCTGCCGTCCTGCCAGAGCGATGTGCTCATCGCCAACATCCTCGCCGGACCACTGATGGAGCTGGCGCCACACTTCGCCACCCTGGTGCATCCCGGCGCCGCCATCGTGCTGTCCGGCATCCTGCCCGAGCAGGCCGAGGAGGTGCTGGCCGCCTACCGGCCGTGGTTCGACATGGCAGCGCCTGCCGAGCATGACGGCTGGATACGCTTGGAAGGCCAGCGGAAATAGATTAATTTCGCCGCATGTATACCCAGTGCCCGGCTTGCAGCACCTACTTCCGCATCACCCCTGAGCAGCTGCAGGCCGCCGGCGGCAAGGTGCGCTGCGGCGAATGCCGCAACGTCTTCCACGCCCCGGACTTTCTCACCGACACCCTCCCCGGCATCCCTGCCGACGAGCTGCTACCCGACGAACCGGATTACGAACAACTGCTGCGTGAACCCGCGGCGGAAGAACCTTCCGCAGAGGCCGCTCCGGCACCGGAGCAAAGCGATGTGCCGACCGAGTCTCCGGCAGCAGAACCGGGGGGCCCCCAGCCCACAGCGGAGGAAGAGGCGGAAGACAATCTGGCCATCGACCTCGACGAGTTGTTCAGCGGCGGAACAACGGTGGAATCGGAGTACGCGGCAGAGCCGTTGCAGGAGGAAGCGCCCGCCGCAGAGTCGCCGGCTGTCAGCGAAACCTATGGCGAGGAGGATATCGAGGCGCTGCTCACCCCGGACGGCAGCCGGATCGACGAGACACCGGAAAACTTTGCCCTGCCCTGGGACGAGCCGCCGGCGACAGATTCTGCCGCCGCCGATGACGCGCGGGATAGCGATACCGCACCGGATAACCTGGCCGACTTCGATCAACCCGCGGCGGCACTGACCACGGCCCACAGTATCAACAGCACACCGGCGCTGCCCTCGCTGTCGGCCATGCTGGCCACGGAGGATGAGACACCACCGCGCCGCCTGCTGGCCACGCTGGGCTGGATGCTGGGCAGCCTGCTGCTCATCGCCGCCCTGGCAGTGCAGTACGTCTATCTCAACCGCCTCGCCTTCGTGCAGCAGGCCGAACTGCGGCCGCTGCTCGAAATACTGTGCCGGTACACCGCCTGCCGGCTGCCGCCGCAGCGCGACCTCGCCGCCCTCACCCTGCTGGAGCGTGATATCCGCTCCCACGAACAGTACCAGGGCGCACTGACCATCCACGCCACCCTGCAGAACCGCGCCGCCTTCGCCCAACCCTATCCGGCCGTGGAGGTGGTGATGCGCGACCTCGGCGGCAAGGTGGTGGCGGCGCGCCGCTTTCTGCCGCAGGAATACCTCCGCGGCCCGGTACCTGCGTTGCTGGAAGCGCAGGCCACCGCCCAGCTGACGCTGGAGGTGGTCGATCCCGGCAGCGAGGCCGTCGGCTTCGAATTCACCTTCCATTAGGCGCGCTTCGCGCTCCAGGTACGAGGGGCGAGGCATAAGATACGGAGCAGGTGTCGCTGCGCCAGATATCAATTACTTGCGTGCGCTGTGCGCATCTCCGTCGTCCCTCGTACCCCGCCCCTTGTACCTTCTTCGCCCTCCGTAGGGTATGATTCGCGGTTCCCGCATTTTCAGCCCCGCGCCGCCCATGCAGATCGGACCCTACAAACTGGCCAACAATCTGGTGCTCGCTCCCATGGCAGGGGTCACCGATCGGCCATTCCGCCAGCTGTGCAAGCAGCTGGGCGCCGGCATGGCCGTTTCCGAGATGGTGTCATCCAACTCCCTGCTGTGGGGCAGTGAAAAGACCAAGCGCCGCGCCGATCATGACGGCGAGGTGGAACCGCGCAACGTGCAGATCATGGGCGCAGACCCCAAACTGATGGCCGATGCCGCCCGTTACAACGTGGACAACGGCGCCCAGATCATCGACATCAACATGGGCTGTCCGGCCAAGAAGGTGTGCAACGTCTCCGCCGGTTCCGCCCTGCTGCGCGACGAAGACCTGGTGCGGCGCATCCTGGAGGCGGTGGTGAGCGCGGTGCCCGAGGTGCCGGTCACCCTCAAGTTCCGTACCGGCTGGGACCGCGAGCACAAGAACGGCGTCACCATCGCCCGCATCGCGGCAGACGTCGGCATCCTGTCCCTCGCCGTGCACGGCCGCACCCGCGCCGACGGCTACTCCGGCGAGGCCGAGTACGACACCATCGCCGCCATCAAGGCCTCGGTAGATATCCCGGTGATCGCCAACGGCGACATCACCTCGCCGCAAAAGGCCAAACAGGTCCTCGACTACACTGGCGCCGACGGCCTGATGATCGGTCGCGCCGCCCAGGGGCGGCCGTGGATCTTCCGCGATATCCAGCATTACCTGACCACCGGCGAGTTGCTGCCGGAGCCCACGGCGCAGGAAGTACGCGACATCCTGCTCGGTCACCTGAACAACCTGTACGCCTTTTATGGCGAGTACACCGGCGTGCGCATGGCACGCAAGCACATCTCCTGGTACAGCAAGGGCCAGCGCCACGGTGCCGCCTTTCGCCAGGAGGTCAACCGCGTGGAGGGCGCGGCGCAGCAACTACAAATGGTCAGGGACTTTTTCGACCGCATAATCAATGGGGAGGAATTGGCGGCATGAACACCACCACCGCAGCCCGCGCCATCCCGCTCAACGGCATGGTGCGCAACGCGCTGCAACAATATTTCCAGGATTTGAACGGCCATGAGCCCAACGACCTTTATCAGCTGCTGCTGTCCGAAGTGGAGCGCCCGCTGCTGGAGGCCGTGATGCACTATGCGCAGGGCAACCAGACCCGCGCCGCCCAGGCGCTGGGCATCAACCGCGGCACCCTGCGCAAGAAACTCAAGCAGTACGGTCTGGACAACTGAAAATCATCTACCGCCAAGTACGCCAGGCACACAAAGTCGACAAACCCACAGCCGGCAATCAGAGGCGGCAACAGCAGGTTTGCCCCACAGCGCAAACTTGGCGGACTTTGCGGTTAACTCTGTCTCAAAGGGAAACAACATGAACAAGATTCAGCGCGCGCTGCTCAGCGTGTCCGACAAGACCGGCATTGTGGAGTTTGCCAAGGCCCTGTCCGCGATGGGCGTGGAACTGCTCTCCACCGGCGGCACCTGCAAGCTGCTGGCACAGAATGGCGTGCCGGTGATCGAGGTCTCCGACCACACCGGCTTCCCCGAGATGATGGACGGCCGCGTCAAGACCCTGCACCCGAAGATCCACGGCGGCATCCTCGGCCGTCGCGGCACCGACGACGCGGTGATGGCTCAGCACGGTATCAAGCCCATCGATCTCATCGTGGTGAACCTGTATCCCTTCGAGCAGACGGTGGCCAAACCGGACTGCACGCTGGAAGACGCCATCGAGAACATCGACATCGGCGGCCCCACCATGCTGCGCGCCGCGGCGAAGAACCACAAGGACGTCACCGTGGTGGTCGATGCTGCCGACTATGCCACCGTGCTGGACGAGATGAAGGCGAACAACGGCGCCACCCTGCATGCCACCCGCTTCTCCCTGGCCATCAAGGTATACGAGCACACCGCGCGCTACGACGGCGCCATCGCCAATTACTTCGGCCGCCTGCTGGACGAAGACAAGGTCGACTTCCCGCGCACCATCAACCTGCAATACAAGAAGGTACAGGAGATGCGCTACGGCGAGAACCCGCACCAGAAGGCTGCCTTCTACGTCGAGCACAGCCCCGAGGCCGGCAACGTCGCCAGTGCGCGCCAGCTGCAGGGCAAGGAACTGTCCTACAACAACATCGCCGACACCGATGCCGCGCTGGAGTGCGTCAAGCAGTTCCCGGAAGGCCCGGCCTGCGTCATCGTCAAGCACGCCAATCCCTGCGGCGTGGCCATCGGCAGCAACCTGCTCGACGCCTATGAGCGCGCCTATAAGACCGATCCGGAATCGGCCTTCGGCGGCATCATCGCCTTCAACGGCGAACTGGACGGCGAGACGGCCAGGGTCATCGTTGAGCGCCAGTTCGTGGAAGTGATCATCGCACCCAAGGTTTCGGCCGCCGCCGTCGAGGCCGTCGCCGCCAAGAAGAACGTGCGCCTGCTCGAGTGCGGCCAGTGGCCAGCGGACGCGGCGCAGCGCCTGGACTTCAAGCGCGTCACCGGCGGCCTGCTGCTGCAGGATGCCGATCTGCTCCTCTCCGGCGAGGTCAAGGTGGTCAGCAAGCGCCAACCCACGCCGAAGGAGATGGAAGACCTGCTGTTCGCCTGGCGCATCGCCAAGTACGTCAAGTCCAACGCCATCGTCTACGGCAAGGACAAAATGACCATCGGCGTCGGCGCCGGCCAGATGAGCCGCGTCAACTCGGCGCGCATCGCCGCCATCAAGGCAGAGCATGCCGGACTGGAGGTCAAGGGTTCGGTGATGGCGTCGGATGCCTTCTTCCCGTTCCGCGACGGCATCGACTCGGCCGCCAAGGCCGGGATCGCCGCAGTGATCCAGCCCGGCGGCTCGATGCGTGACGAAGAGGTGATCGCCGCCGCCGACGAACACGGCATGGCGATGGTGTTCACCGGCATGCGTCATTTCCGCCACTGATTGCCTGCTGTTGCAGTTGGTTGCTGTCGGGAAAGGCCGGGAAACCGGCCTTTTTCATGTCTGCGCCCTTTTCTACCACACAAAAAATGTGATTAAATTCACCAAATAAGGTAGGGATTTTTGTTATTTCACAAGATCTGATAGCGATATCACACACCACAACACCACACGCCCAAGCGCCTGCCTGTGCAGGGAAACACAACAATAAGCAGCATACGGAGATCAACCCATGTACTACTTTGTCTGGGACTCAAGTCTGGAAACCGGTATCGACATCATCGATTCGCAGCACAAGCGCATCGTTGATTACATCAACCAGCTGCACGACGCCATCGCCGACAAGAGCAAAGAGGATGTCGAGCAGGTGCTGAACCAGCTCATCGACTACACCGTTACCCACTTCACCTTCGAGGAAAGCCTGCAGGAAAAGGCCGGCTACGGCCATGTGGAGGCCCACCGCAAGGTGCACGAGGCCTTCACCTCCCGCATCACTGAATACAAGAACCGTTTCGAGAAGGGCGAGGACATCTCCAAGAAACTGCTGTCCGACCTGCGCATCTGGCTGACCAACCACATCAAGCAGGAAGATCGCGACTACACCGCCACCGTCAAGGCCCACCTCAACGGCGATCATGACAGGGGCTGGCTGTCCAAGACCCTGAGCCGCATGTTCGGCGGCTGACATCCTGGGCGCCGGGGCGCATGCGCCCCGGCCGCCTATCCCCCCGTACTGCAGCGGCGTTCCACCGGCGCGATATCCGCTGACTTCACGATGCGGAAGCGATCGCTCACCTGGCCGTGGGCGTTGATGAAATACGCATCCAGCTGGCCGTTTTCCACGTCGATCAGCAGCGACCCCAGCTCGCGCCGGTTCACCGCGTGTGCCGGGTGATCGAGCGGCCCGGCATCAAGCTTGGCCGTTGACCCCACCACCGCATACACCGTACCGCCATGGGCCACGCGCCCCACCGGCTTGCGATAGGGCGCCTCCGGCCCGCCACCGCCGCTGTCCAGCACCATCTCCGGCCGCAACGTATCGGCCGTACCGTAATGGCAGGCCAGGAGATGGCTGCGCTCGTACACATGGCTGTGGCCGCTCAACACCAGATCGACACCACCGGCCTCCAGCACCGGCAGGAAAGTGGTGCGCATGTCCACCATGCGCCCCCAGCTGTCGCGCCAGCTGTCGGAATTGTGCCCGCCGCGGCTGTACGGCGGATGATGGAACAGGGCAACGGTCCACGGCAGCCGGTTGGCGGCAAGATCCTGCTGCAACCAGCGCAGCATCTGCCCCTGGGCGGACAGGTCACCGGACTCCGAGTCCAGCACCACTACATGGATATTGGCGTAGTCGAAAGCGAAATACCGTTCGCTGCCCGATGGCACGCCACCGGCCTCGCCGGCGGCCGGAAAGCTGAAGACACGATAAAAGGTCCAGCGGCGGGCATCGTGGTTGCCATACACCGGCAGATAGGGAATGTTGCGCAGCAGCCCGGCATAGGGCTCGAACAGGGCCTCCTGAAACTCCCGTGCCTTGCCCGAGCTGTAGGCGTTGTCGCCGGTGGTCAGCCACAGGTCGAGGGGGGGGCGGCCGGGCCGTGGATGCTGCGCCGACCACTGCAAGGCGACATCACGTACCGTACGCGTCCCCTCGTGCCAATAGCCCGGGTCTCCCTGTATCCACAGGCGGGTCGGGCCGCGGTCGCCGGGAGGCGGCGCGGTATGGAACCAGTAGTCCGGGCCGCCGCGATACACCGCCGCATCGGTGCCCACGGCATAGTAATAGCGCGTTGCCGGCTGCAGTCCGGTCAGACGGACCTCATGGGACAGCCGTGCCGCCGTCTCGCGCACCGCGTGTTCCAGCCGCGCCGGGTCGGTGCCATAGCGCACCACGCCAATCTCCTCGCTACCGCTCTGCCAGCGCAGGGTGATGCCGTCGTGACTCACCACCTGGAGGTAGGGCTCGCGGGCACCGTCATAAGCGCTCTGCCAGGCCACCTGCCCCAGCCGGCCCACGCCCCACAGCGCCACCAACACCAGCAGCCCCAGCAGCAGGCGCCGCAACCAGCGCAGAAAGACTCGGACAAAGGCAACAGGCATGGGAACTCCTCGGGCGCTGCAATACACCAACGGACAGACCGGCGCCGCCGCCATGGCGGCTGGCCGCCCTATGGTACAATGCCGACCCCATTTTATCCGCAGCACCCGCTCACGCATCCATGCACAAGATCCCCCGCCTGCCGCGCTTCCTGGCCCTTGCCACCGTGCTGTACCTGCTGGCCTTCAGCCTGTTGCGGCTGGGGTTCTGGCTGTATTTCGATGCCGCCGGTGACCCGCTGCCCGCTGGCGAGCTGCTGACGGCGCTGTACCTCGGCCTCAAGTTCGACCTGCGCCTGACCCTGCTGATCCTGCTGCCGCTGTTCCTGCTCGCCTGGCTGCCCTGGCTGAGCCCGTTCCGCTGGCGTGCGGCGCGCCTGTTCTGGTCCGGCTACCTGGCGCTGGCGGGGATGGTGGCGCTGTCCTTCTACATGGTGGATTTCGGCCACTACGCCTATCTGCAGACCCGCCTTGATGCCGGCGCCCTGCGCTTTCTGAAAAACCTCGATATCTCCCTGCGCATGGTTTGGGAGACCTATCCGGTCGTCACGCTGGGCGTGACGCTGTTCGCCGCCACCGCCCTGCAGGCCTGGGGCATGCAGCGTCTGCTGCAACGCTGTGCGGCCATGCCGGCGCCGCAACTGAACTGGAAAACCCGCAGCCTCACCGGCCTGGTCACCACCACCCTGCTGCTCGGCGGCCTGTACGGCAAGGTCTCCGCCTATCCGCTGCGCTGGAGTGACGCCTTCTTCGGCACCCACACCTTCTCCGCCCAGCTCACGTTCAACCCCTTGCTGTATTTCGTCGATACGGTGCGCAACGGCGGCGGCGTGACCTTCGATACCGAACAGGTGCGCCGCTACTACCCGGAGATGGCGGCCTGGCTGGGGGTGGACAGCCCCGATCCGGCCAGCCTCGACTTCCGCCGCCGCCACGTTCCCGGCCAGACACCGAGCACCCCGCCCAATGTGGTGATCGTGATCATGGAGTCCTTCGCCAGCTACAAGGCGGGCCTGTCCGGCAATCCCCTCGACCCGACGCCGCACATCGACCGGCTGGCGGCCGACGGCTATTTCTTCCCCAATTTCTACACGCCGCAGACCGGCACGGCGCGCTCCATCTTCTGCGCCATCACCGGCATTCCCGACGTGGAGACCAACGGCACCTCGACGCGCAATCCGCGCATCGTCGATCAACACACGCTGTTCAACAGCTTTGCCGGCTACGACAAGTTCTATTTCCTCGGCGGCAGCGTCAGCTGGGGCAACATCCGCGGCCTGCTCACCAACAACATCCCCGACCTGCGCCTGTATGAGGAAGGCAGCTACAGCGCGCCGGTCGTCGACGTGTGGGGCATTTCCGACCTGGACCTGTTCCGTGAGGCGGACAAGGTATTCCGCCAGCAGCAGAAACCCTTCGTCGCCGTGGTGCAGACCTCGGGCAATCACCGCCCCTATACCATCCCCGAGGACAACGCCGGCTTCGAACTGCTGCACCCGTCGCCGAGCGAACTGGAGCGTGCAGGTTTCCACTCGGTGGAGGAATTCAACGCCTATCGCTTCATGGATCACAGCATCGGCGAGTTCATGCGCCTGGCACAGGAAGCCGGCTATGCCGACAACACCGTATTCGCCTTCTTCGGCGACCACGGCCTGCCGGGCATGGCGGAGCATGCCAGCCGGGCCGATGTGCAGCTGGATCTCACCAGCAATCGCGTCCCCTTCATCATCTACAACCCCGGACTGATTCCGCAGGGGCGCCGCATCGACACCGTCGCCAGTGAAACCGACGTGTTCGCCACCCTGGCCGCACTGGCCGGCCACCGCTATGTGAACACCACACTGGGCCGCAACCTGCTCGACCCACGCTTCGACGGCGAACGCTATGCCTTCAAGATCATCCAGAACACCCCGGTGCGTATCGGTCTCATCGGCGACGAGTTCTATTTCGAGACCAACGCGGATGGCAGCTATCGCCATCTGCACCGGCTGGACAGCAAAAAGCCGCGCGACAACGTGCTCGAGCGCTATCCGGACGTGGCGGCACGCATGGAACAGATGACGCGGGCCTACCATGAAACCGCCAAGTACATGCTGTATCACAACAAGCCGGTCACGACGGACTAGGCAGAGGGAGCGGGACAGGCGGTGTCACCGGTCCCGCAGCGGCATCTTTTCAGTGCACACAGAACAAGAAGGGCAAGCAGATGAACGTACTGGTAATCGGCAGCGGCGGGCGTGAACACGCCCTGGCCTGGAAGGCGGCGCAGTCGCCGCGCGTGAGCAGGGTCTTCGTGGCGCCGGGCAACGCCGGCACTGCACGCGAAGCCAAGCTGGAGAACGTCGCCATCAAGGTGGAGGACATCCAGGGGCTGGTCGCCTTCGCGCGCGACAACGCTGTCGCCCTCACCATCGTCGGCCCGGAAGTGCCGCTGGTGCTCGGCGTGGTGGACGCCTTTGCCGCCGCCGGCCTGCGCTGCTTCGGTCCCAGCAAGGCGGCCGCCCAGCTGGAGGGCTCCAAGGCCTTCACCAAGGACTTCCTCGCCCGCCACGGCATTCCCACCGCCGCCTACGCCAACTTCACCGACATGGAGGCGGCGCTGGCCTATGTGCGCGAACAGGGCGCCCCCATCGTCATCAAGGCCGACGGCCTCGCCGCCGGCAAGGGCGTCATCGTCGCCATGACCGAGGACGAGGCCGAGGACGCAGTGCGCGACATGCTGGCCGGCAACGCCTTCGGCGAGGCCGGGCATCGCGTGGTGATCGAGGAGTTCCTGGAAGGCGAAGAGGCCAGTTTCATTGTCATGGTGGACGGCGAGCACATCCTGCCCATGGCCACCAGCCAGGATCACAAGCGTGTCGGCGACGGCGACACCGGCCCCAACACCGGCGGCATGGGCGCCTACTCCCCGGCCCCGGTGGTCACGCCGGAAGTGCATGCGCGCGTGATGCGCGAGGTGATCGAGCCCACCGTGCGCGGCATGGCGGCCGAAGGCCACCCCTATACCGGTTTCCTCTACGCCGGCCTGATGATCACCCCCGACGGCGCGCCCAAGGTCATCGAATACAACTGCCGCTTCGGCGACCCGGAGACCCAGCCCATCATGCTGCGCCTCAAGTCCGAACTGGTGGGGCTGTGCGAGGCGGCACTCGACCGCCGCCTGCACGAAGTCAGCGCCGAGTGGGACAGCCGCGCCGCGGTGGGCGTGGTGCTGGCCGCCGGCGGCTATCCGGGCGACTACCGCAAGGGCGATGTCATCTCCGGCCTGGACGAGGCCACGGCCCCGGATGCCAAGGTGTTCCATGCCGGCACCGCCGGCAAGGACGGCCAGGTGGTCACCGCCGGCGGCCGCGTACTGTGCGCCACCGCCCTGGGCACCACGGTCAGTGAGGCCCAGGCCCGCGCCTACGCCCTCGCCGGCAAGATCGGCTGGGACGGCCTGTTCTACCGCCGGGACATCGCCTGGCGCGCCATCCAGCGTGAAGGGGGCTGACGCGGTGTTCCCCGCCAGCCCGGCACTGACCCTCCACGACCCGCTGGGTGAACTGCTGGGGGCCGGCGACGGGCGCTACCGCTACACCTTCGACGATGCGGTGAAACTGGCCGGCCACGCCTGCCCCACGGTGGCCGGCGGCTTCCTGCTGGTGCTGGGGGCGGTACAGCGGCTGTACGACAGCGGCGAAGTTCCGCAGCGCGGTGGCCTGCGCGTCACCGTGCACGCCGCCGTCGACCAGGGCGCCACCGGGCCGCTCAGCCAGATCCTCACCCTGCTCACGGGCGCCGCCGCCGACAACGGCTTTCACGGCCTGGCCGGCAGGCAGGTGCGTCACGGCCTGTTGCGCTTCGTCCCCGACGCAGCGGCCGGCCCGCTGCGCTGCACCTTCGAACGCGCCGACAACGGCCGGCGGGTCACCCTGGCCTATGACCCGTCCGCCATCCCTCCGGCCGCAGGCATGACGGCGGACATGCAGGCAGTGCTCGCCGGCCACGCCGATGCCGCCACCACACAGCGCTTCCGCAGTGCCTGGCGTGACCGCGTCGAGCGCCTGCTGGCCGACGGCGGTCGGCTCACGGTCACCGAGGCCTAGCCGGGTGTCTGGCCTTTACCCCCGGTATTTGCGTATCATGCCAGGACCTGTGCGCGCGAAATCGCCCCGACAGCGGCAAAACGAATTCAACGAACACAAAACTAAAGCTTTATTTTTTCTTTCTTAAGGAGCACATGAAATGTCCGAGAAGCATCCAGTGATCGCGGTCACCGGTTCCTCCGGTGCCGGTACGACCACGGTCAAGAACGCCTTCGAACACATCTTCCACCGCGAAAGCATCAAGCCGCTGGTGGTGGAAGGCGATTCGTTCCACCGCTACGACCGCGCCTCCATGAAGAAGGCCCTGGAAGAGTTCGCCAAGAAGGGCAAGAACCTGTCCCACTTCGGCCCCGACGCCAACCACTTCGACCTGCTGGCCGAGACCTTCGCCACCTACAGCCGCACCGGCAAGTGCAAGCGCCGCTACTACATCCACAGCGATGCCGAGGCCGTCGAGCACAACGCGCGCCTGAACGCCAACTACAAGGCCGGTGAATTCACGCCGTGGGAAACCATCAGCGACAAGACCGACCTGCTGTTCTACGAAGGGCTGCACGGCGGCGTGGTGGACGGCAAGATCGACGTCGCCGCGCAAACCGATCTGCTGATCGGCGTGGTGCCCATCGTCAACCTGGAATGGATCCAGAAAATCTTCCGCGACAACGCCCAGCGCGGCTACTCCGCCGAGGCCATCGTCGACACCATCCTGCGCCGCATGCCGGACTACGTGAACTACATCACCCCGCAGTTCTCCCGTACCGACATCAACTTCCAGCGCGTGCCGACCGTCGACACCTCCAATCCGTTCATTGCCCGCGACATCCCGACCCCGGATGAAAGCTTTGTGGTCATTCGTTTCCGCGACCCGGCGAAGTTCAACGTAGACTTCCCCTACCTGCTGAACATGATCCCCAACTCCTTCATGTCGCGCCGCAACTCCATCGTGGTGCCCGGCGGCAAGATGGGCTTTGCCATGGAGCTGATCCTCGCCCCGATCATCCACCGCATGATTGAAGGCAGCCGCAAGGCCAAGAGCAGCAAGGCCAAGGCTGCGAAGTAATCTGCTCTGACTGCTGTAACGAGCAAGGCCCGCGCAAGCGGGCCTTGTTCTTTGTGCCGGTATGAATCCTGCGGCCTACAGGTGATAGCCGAAGGCCTCGTGGAAGCGGTTCTTGAACTCGTCGAAGGTGAAGCGGTGGTTCTGCGTGCCGGGGTGCTCGATCTTGATGGCGCCCATCAACGAGGCGACACGGCCGGTGGTTTCCCAGTCCATGCCGTTCATCAGGCCGTAGATCAGGCCGGCACGATAGGCATCGCCGCAGCCGGTGGGGTCGTGCAGCTCACGCACCGGCGCGGTGGGTATCTCCAGACGACGCGCCTGCGTGTAGATGTGCGAGCCGTGCGCACCCTTGGTGATGATCAGGGCCTCAACACGCTCGGCGATCTCGTGCGGCGACAGGCCGGTGCGCTCCTCCAGCAACTGCGCCTCGTAGTCGTTCACCGCCACCCAGGTGGCCTGGTCGATAAAACGCTTGAGGTCGTCGCCGTCGAACATCGGCAGGCCCTGGCCCGGATCAAAGATGAAGGGGATGTTCGCCTCGGCAAATTGCGTGGCGTGCTCGATCATGCCGTCGCGGCCATCGGGCGCGACAATGCCGAGGGTCACGCCCTTGGCGTCACCGATACGGTTTTCATGGGCGAAGCTCATGGCACCGGGGTGGAACGCGGTGATCTGGTTGGCATCCTGATCGGTGGTGATGAAGGCCTGGGCGGTGTAGGTGTTGTCCAGCACCTTGATGTGGCGCGTATCGATGCGGCACTGCTCCAGCCAGGCGGCATACGGCTCGAAGTCGCGTCCCACGGTGGCCATCGGCAAGGGTTTGCCGCCGAGCAGTTTCAGATTGTAGGCGATGTTGCCGGCGCAACCGCCGAATTCGCGGCGCATGTCCGGCACCAGGAAGGAGACATTCAGGATGTGCACCTGATCGGGCAGGATATGGTTCTTGAAGCGGTCGTGAAACACCATGATGGTGTCGTAGGCGATGGAGCCGCAGATCAGTGCCGACATGAATTATCCCCTGTTATAAAAAACGAGATACAAGTTGCACGTTACAAGTGGAGGAGCGCAGCAGGTTCATTCCCTTGTATCTTTTCACTTGTATCTTGTGTCTGACGTTCTAAGCCACAAATCGATCGTAGAGCACGAAACCCCACACGGCAGCCACATTCATCAGCGCCATGAATACCGCCGCCGATCCGATGTCCTTGGCGCGACCGGCCAGGGTATGGTGCTCGACACCGACGCGATCCACCACCGCCTCGATGGCGGAATTGATCAGTTCGACCACCAGCACCAGCAGCAGACTGCCCACCAGCAGGGCGCGCTCGACGCCGTTGCCGCCCAGCCACAGTGCCGCCGGCAGCATCACGAGCAGAGCCAGCAGTTCCAGGCGGAAGGCCTCTTCATACTGTACGGCGGCCTTCAGCCCCTGCACGGAATAGCCGAAGGCCTTGACGACATGGCTGAGCCCCTTGTGATCGGGCTTGTTGATCTCGGCCATGGTTCTTATGCCGGTTTCTTCCAGGCCAGATCCAGCTCACGCGCCGCCTTGACGTCGTCGAGACGCTTCACCGGCAGGGTATGCGGCGCGCCGGTGACGACATCCGGAGTCTGCTGCGCCTCCTCGCGGATCTTCGCCAGCACGTCGACGAAGGCATCCAGCGTCTCCCTGCTCTCGGTCTCGGTGGGCTCGATGAGCAGGCACTCGGGCACCAGCAGCGGGAAGTAGGTGGTGGGGGCGTGGAAACCGTAGTCGAGCAGGCGCTTGGCGAAATCGCGTGCGCTGGTGCCCCACTCCCTGGCTTCCTTTTTCAGCGTGATGATGAATTCGTGGGTGGCACGTCGCTCGGGGAAGGCGGCCTCGAAGCCGGCCTGTTGCAGGCGGGCCATCAGGTAATTGGCATTGAGGGTGGCGTAGTCGGCCACCCGCTCCATGCCTTCGCGGCCGAGCAGGCGCGCATAGATGTAGGCGCGCAGCAGGATACCGACATTGCCGGCATGGGCCGACAGGCGGCCGATGGACTGCGGGCAGTCCTTTTCCTCCAGCCAGCGGTATTCGCGGCCGTCGTAGCCCACCATCGGGATGGGCAGGAACGGCAGCAGGCGTTCGCCCACCACCACCGGGCCGGCACCCGGGCCGCCGCCGCCGTGCGGGGTGGAGAAGGTCTTGTGCAGATTGAGATGCACCACGTCGAAGCCCATGGCGCCCGGCTTCACCTTGCCAAGGATGGCGTTGAGATTCGCGCCGTCGTAGTACAGCAGGCCGCCGGCCTCATGCACGATCTGCGCGATCTCCTTGATGCGCCGCTCGAACACGCCGAGGGTGGAAGGATTGGTCAGCATGATGCCGGCGGTCTGCGGCCCCACGGCCGCCTTCAGCGCCGCCAGGTCCACATCGCCATTCTCGTCAGTGGGTATTTCGCGCGCCTCGTAGCCGCACATCACCGCCGTCGCCGGATTGGTGCCGTGGGCCGCGTCGGGCACCAGTATCTCGCGCCGCGCCGTATCACCGCGTGCGTCGTGGTAGGCACGGATCATCGCCACGCCGGCGAACTCACCCTGGGCACCGGCCGCCGGCGTGAGCGAACAGCCTTTCATGCCGGTGACATCCTTCAGTATTTCCTGCAGATCGTACAGGCAGGCCAGCACACCCTGACCGTGGGTCGCCACCGGCGCCTGCGGATGGCGCGCCAGGAAACCCGGCAACGAAGCCAGGGTGTGGCAGCCGCGCGGGTTGTACTTCATGGTGCAGGAACCCAGCGGATAGAACTGCGTGTCGATGGAAAAATTCTTCTGCGACAGGCGCGTGTAGTGACGCACCGCCTCCAGCTCGGACACCTCCGGCAGCAACGGCCGGTCCTTGCGGCGGAACCGATCAGGAATGCCGTCATAGGCCGGCTGCGCGCCGGGATTCTGCGCCGCATTGACGCGGCCGCTGCGGGAGTGTTCAAAGATCAGCATGTCGGTGATCGCCTGTGGGTTAACCGTATCGGGTTACAGGGCTGCCAGGGCCTTGTCGTAATCGGGTTCCTGCACGATCTCGGGCACCAGTTCGGTGTACAGCACCTTGTCGTTCTCATCCAGCACCACCACGGCACGGGCGCAGATGCCGGCCAGCGGGCCGTCCTGGATCAGCACGCCATAGTCCTTGGCGAAATTCTTGTCGCGCATCATGGCCAGGCTGATCACGTTGTCCAGGTGTTCGCCGGTGCAGAAGCGCGATTGCGCAAAGGGCAGATCGGCGGAAACGATCAATACCACCACCTTGTCGCCCAGCTTCTTCGCCGCCTCGTTGAACTTGCGCGTGGAGGTGGCGCAGACACCGGTGTCCAGGCTCGGCACGATGTTGAGCAGTTTCTTCCTGCCCTTGAAATCGGCCAGCGTGACATCGCTCAGATCAGCGCGGGTCAGTTTGAAGGCCGGCGCCTGGCTGCCGACGGCGGGCAGTGCGCCATTGGTGGTGATGGGGTTGCCGCTCAGGGTGATAGTGGCCATGGTGTGCCTCTCCTGTGGTTGTCGGGTCGGAATCCGAAGTGTAGCCAATGACTCAGATGGTGCCTTCCTTCGGCCGCAGTTTGGTGCAGATCGGACCGTCCTTGCGCCGCGACAGGATACGCTCCAGGTGCTGGGCGTAGCGCTCGATGTCCTCCGTCGTGCGCGTCTCGGTAGCGCACACCAGAATGGCGTTGCCCAGTTCCGGATAGTCGGCGGACAGATCGTAGCCACCGAGGATATCCTGCACCGCCAGCGCGCGCAGCACCTCGGCCACCGGCTGGTTGATGCGCAGTACCACCTCGTGGAAATAGGGCGAGCAAAACACCTGCTCGACGCAGTCGATCTGCGTCAACCGCTCCACCAGGGCGCGGGTGTTGGCATGGCAGGCGTGGGCCACGCGCGCCAGACCCTCGGCGCCTACCAGCGCCATGTAGAGGGTGGCGGCGGTGACCATCAGCCCCTGGTTGGAGCAGATGTTGGAGGTGGCCTTGGCGCGGCGGATGTGCTGTTCGCGTGCCTGCAGGGTCAGCGTGTAACCGACACGGCCGTCGAGATCGACGGTGCGGCCGATGATGCGGCCGGGCATCTGGCGCACATGTTCCTGCTTGCAGGTGATGAAGCCGAAATACGGACCGCCGGACGACAGCGGCGCGCCCAGCGGCTGGCCCTCGCCCACGGCGATGTCGGCGCCCTTGCCGCCCCACTGTCCCGGCGGCGTAAGCACCGCCATGGCCGTCGGGTTCACCAGGCCGATGGCCAGCGCGTTGTTGGCATGGGCCCAGTCGGTCAGCGCATCCACCTCTTCCAGCACGCCGAAGAAGTTGGGCTGCGGGATCACCAGCGCGGCATAGTCCTCGCCGGCGTAGCGCTTGAGATATTCCGGCTCGATATTGCCGCTGCCGGAGTAATCCAGCTCCACCAGTTCGATGCCCTGGTTCCGCACGATGGCCTGCACCACCTTGCGGTAGATGGGGTGCACCGTGGCCGGCATCAGCACGCGCTTGCTCTTCGATTTGCGGTTGGCGCGCACCGCCATCAGCACCGCCTCGGCCAGCCCCGATGCGCCGTCATAGAGCGAGGCGTTGGAGGCATCCATGCCGGTCAGGCTGGCGATCATCGTCTGGTATTCGTACAACACCTGCAGCGTGCCCTGGCTCGCCTCCGCCTGGTAGGGCGTATAGGCCGAGTAGAATTCGCCGCGACCGGCGATCTCCCACACCGCCGCCGGGATGTGATGTTCGTAGGCACCGGCGCCGATGAAACACACCGGCATGCCGTCCTGCGCCGCACGCTGATGCATCAGGCGGGCGACCGCCATCTCGCTCATGCCGGGCGGCACATTGGGCAGCCCCTTGGCCAGCAACTCGGCCGGAATCTCGTCGAACAACGCCTCGATGCTGTCGGCGCCGATGGCCGCCAGCATGGCCTGCACATCATCTTCGGTATGCGGAATGAACGGCATAATCTTGCTCTCGTGCGTAGGATGGGCAAAGGAGCGGCAGCGACGTGCCCACCATCACCGCTCATGGTGGGCACGCTACGCTTTGCCCACCCTACATTTCCGTAAAATCAGTGGCTGTCTTCCGCCACCACCGCCGCATAGCCGGCGGCATCGAGCAGGCCGGCCAGGTCGGCCGCATTGGCCGGCTTCATCCGGAACAGCCAGCCGTCGCCGTACGGGTCCTTGTTCACCAGCTCCGGGCTGTCGGTGACGTCGTCGTTGACGGCGGTGATCTCGCCGGCCAGCGGGGCGTATACGTCGGAGGCGGCCTTCACCGACTCCACCACAGCGCAGTCCTGGTCGGACTTCAGGCTGCGGCCCACCTCGGGCAGCTCGACGAACACCATGTCGCCCAGCAGATCCTGGGCATGCTCGGTGATGCCGATGGTAACGGTGCCGTCGCTCTCCGCGCGCACCCACTCATGGGTCTTGGTGTACTTCAGTTCGGCCGGAACGTTGCTCATTGTTGTCTCCTCGGTCTCAAATTCGGTTATGCCATTCAATCGATGCAGGACTGGCCGTTGCGCACGAAGGGCGGCTTCACCACGCGCGCCTTCAGGCGCTTGCCGCGGATGTCCACCTCACACTCCGTCACCTCGCCCGCCGGCACGCGGGCCAGCGCCACGGCACGCCCCAGGCTGGGGGAGAAGGTGCCCGAGGTGATCTCGCCGGCGCCCTGCGCGGTAAATACCTGCTGGTGGCTGCGCAGCACACCCTTGTCTTCCAGCACCAGGCCGATCAGCTGCTGCGGCACGCCGGCACTGCGCTGCGCCTCCAGCACCGGGCGGCCGATGAAATCACGCCCCTGCGGCTCCCAGGCCACGGTCCAGGCCAGACCGGACACCAGCGGCGTGGTGTCCTCGTCCATGTCCTGGCCGTACAGATTCATGCCCGCCTCCAGGCGCAGCGTGTCGCGCGCGCCGAGGCCACAGGGCTTTACCTCCTGGGCATACAGATCGTTCCACAGCTCCTCGGCATGCTCCGCCGGCACCATGATCTCGTAGCCGTCCTCACCGGTATAGCCGGTGCGGGCGATGAACAGACTGCCGGATTCCACCGCAGCAAAACGCGCCAGCTGCGGCGCGGCGCCGATGCGCGTGCCCAGCGCGGCCTGTGCCTTGGCACGGGCGTTGGGGCCCTGCACCGCGATCATCGCCAGTTCCTCCTGCACGTCCACCTCGACCCCGAAGGACGGGGCATGGCGGCGCAGCCAGGCGATGTCCTTGTTGCGGGTGCCGGCGTTGACCACCATGCGGAACCAGACCGGGTCCATATAGTAAACGATCAGGTCGTCGATCACCCCGCCGCGCTCGTTGAGCATGCAGCTGTAGATGGCCTTGCCGGCCACGGTCAGACGTGCCACGTCATTGGCCAGCAGATAGCGCAGGAAGTCGCTCACCCGCGCCCCGCGCAGGTCCACCACGCACATGTGCGACACGTCGAACATGCCGGCATCGCGCCGCACCTGATGGTGCTCCTCGATTTGCGAACCGTAGTGGATCGGCATGTCCCAGCCGGCGAAATCCACCATCTTCGCCCCCAGCGCCACATGCGCCTCATACAACGGTGTTCTGTTGCCCAAAATGCTTCTCCTGTCAGACTGCGATCTATTCTTCGGCGTGATACGAACTGCGCACCAGCGGGCCGGCCTTGACCCAGGCAAACCCCAGCGCCTCCGCCTCACGGGCATAGGCGGCGAAGGTGTCGGGGTGCACATACTCCCGGACCGGCAGGTGCTGGCGCGTCGGACGCAGGTACTGGCCCAGGGCCAGCCGGCTCACCCCGGCCCGGCGCAGGTCGCGCATCACCGCCACCACCTCGTCAAAACTCTCGCCCAGTCCCAGCATCAGTGCCGACTTGGCCTCCACCCCCGCCTGCGCCGCGGCCAGTTCCAGCAGGCGCAGCGAGCGCTCGTACTTCGCCCCCTTGCGCACCGTGCGGTAGAGCGACGGCACCGTCTCCACGTTGTGGCCCCAGACGAAGGCCGGCGCGGCGGCGCACAGCGATGCGACGGCCAGTTCCTGGCAGCCGCGGAAGTCCGGGGTGAGCACCTCCAGACCGATGGCCGGCCGCCGTGCACGCAGCTCGCGCAGGGTGGCGGCGAAGATGCCGGCACCGCCATCGGGCAGCTCGTCGCGGTTCACCGAGGTGAGCACCACATAATCCAGCCCCATCTGCGCCACCGCCTCCGCCACCCGGCGCGGCTCGTCCAGGTCCACGGTGCCGGGCCGTCCGGTCTTCACCGCGCAGAAACCGCAGGCACGGGTGCAGGTGTCGCCCAGCAGCATGATGCTGGCGGTACCGCGGCTCCAGCACTCGCCGCGGTTGGGGCAGCGCGCCTCCTCGCACACCGTGTGCAGGCCATGGCCATGCACCCGCTGTGCGGTGGCCGCATAGTCTCCCGCCGCCAGTGACTGGCGCACCCACGCCGGCATGCGTCCGACGTTGGGCTGCGCCGAGTGGTCGAAGACAGGAATGACGGTGCTGCTGCGGCTCATGCCTTTTTACCCCTGCGGGATCGGGAGATCGCGCCTACACAACTGCCAAAAAAAAGGGGCGACGCAAGGCCCCAGCCTTGCGTCGCCCCTCTGTCCCTTGCACCTGAGAGCTTTAACCCCTTCGGCGGGCTGATCAACAGCCTCTCTCCAGAGCCGACCGGAATGACGCGGTCCTTTTGCCTGAGCGAGTGTCCGGGCGGTTTGCGCCTTCGGCGGCAGGGCGGGCCTGCTCTCTCCCACGACTTCTAGGGTCGGTGCGGCACTATAACCCGGGCGCAGGTTTAATGGCGAGGCCCCCGCGCCAGCGGCGGCAGGTCGCCGGCCAGTCCCATGCCGTGACGCATGAAGAAATTCTTCACCGGGTGCAGGCGGTCGGCCAGGCCCAGGCCGAGGTTGCGCAACTGAACCAGCGGAATTTTGTCGTTGCTGAACAAGCGCTTGAACACATCCATCGCCCCCACCATGGCGATGTTGTCGCCCTTGCGCCAGCGCTCGTAGCGGCGCAGCAGGCTCAGGCTGCCGATATCGCGGTGCCCGGCATGGAGCAGCACCTCGGCCAGGGCAGCCACATCCAGCATACCGATATTGAGTCCCTGCCCGGCCAGGGGATGCAGGGCGTGGGCGGCATTGCCGGCCAGGGCCAGGCGCGCCAGGACGTAGCGGTCGGCGTGTTGCAGGCGCAGGGGGAACACGCCGCGCGGCCCCACCGACTCCATGCGCCCCAGGCTGTCGCCGAAGGCCTGCTGCAACTGATCGAGGAACTCGCCCGCCGGCAGGGTGCGCAGCACCTCGGCCTGCTCATGGCCGGTGGACCAGACGATGGAGCTGTAACCCTCGGGCAGGGGCAGGAAGGCGAGCGGGCCGGTCGGCAGGAAACGTTGCCAGGCCGCGTTCTGGTGATGGCGTGAGGTCTGCACGGTGGCCACCAGTGCGCTCTGGTCATAGGCCCAGCCGGTGCTGTCGATACCCGCCTGCTCGCGCACCCAGGAGGTGGTGCCGTCGGTGCCGACCAGCAGCTGCGCCGTGAGGGTGCGGCCGTCGGCGAGGAACAGCTGCGCCGTATCGTCGCCCAGTTGCAGGCCGGTGGCATGGGCCGGGCAGAGAAAGTCGATGTTGTCGAACTCGCCCAGGCGATCGAGCAGCGCGGCGAGGATCACCCGGTTCTCGACGATGTGGCCGAGGTCGGGCTCGCCCAGCTCGGTGCAGTCGAAATGAATGGCGCCGTTACCGCAGGCATCCCACACATGCATCGCCTCGTAGGGCTGCACGCGCCGCGCCACCATGCCCTCCCAGGCGCCGACGGCGGCAAACACGTTCTGCGTCGCGCGGGTGATGGCGCTGACGCGGATGTCGAAATCACCGGGAGGGAAGCTGCGCGGTGCCGCCACCGGCTCCACCACCGCCACGCGCAGCCGTGAGCCGCCCAGGGCACAGGCCAGCGAGGCGCCCACCATGCCGCCGCCGATGATGGCGATGTCGTAATCCGTTTTCATGTCGTTTCTGCCCACCAATCTGTGTCCGCCAATGAACGCTATGCGTTCATTTGTTGACGCCGTGCGCCAACGGCAATCCGCAAGCCAGCCGCGGCAAATGACCGATCAGCCCCATCGCCTGCCGTGCCAGCAGATGCCTGGCCGGCGGCAGGGCGTCCAGCGCCAGCAGGCCGAGGTTGCGCGCCAGCTTCAGCGGCGGCAGGTTGTTGGAATAGGTGCGCACCAGACCGTCGGTGAAGGCCGCGGTACGCAGGTAGTCGGGCCGGCGCCAGCGCGCATAGTCCTGCAACGCCGTCATGCTGCCGATGTCCTCGCCGCGTGCCACGGCAGCGGCGATCACCTGCGCCAGCGCCGCCACATCGCGCAGGCCGAGGTTGAAGCCCTGCCCGGCCACCGGGTGAATGGCATGGGCGGCATTGCCGATGAAGGCGACACGTGCACTGGCCGCCTCGCGCACGAAGCGCAGCACCAGCGGGTAGGCCTGGCGCTCCGAGGTGCGCAGGAAACGGCCGGCACGGTAGCCGAAGCGCTGCTGCAGCCGTTGCAGGAATTCCGCGTCGCTCAACGCGAGCAGTGGGTCCACCTGGCCATCGCGCGCCGTCCATACCAGCGACCAGCGCCGACCGCGCAGCGCCTGGTCGGCATCGCCGGGCGGATCGCAGGGCAGCAGTGCCAGCGGGCCGGTGTCGGTGAAACGTTCGTAGGCGGTATTGCCGTGCGGCCGATCGCTGGTGACGGTGGCGATCACGGCGGTCTGCCCATAGCCCAGTTCCCAGGTGCGCGCACCGATCTGCTCGCGCACGGTGGAACGGCCACCGTCGGCCGCCACCAGCAGGCGCGCACGCAGCGTGCGCGGCGCACCCGTGTGCAGCAACTGCACCGCCACGCCATCCTCCTCCACCTGCACGGCAACCAGTTCGGCCGGGCACAACAGCTCGACGTTGGCGCACTGCGCCAGCGCGGCGGTAAGCGTGGCGCCGATGACGCGACCCTCCACCACGTAGCCGAGGGCGGCAACATTTTCTTCCATCGCCTCCAGATGCGCCGTGCCGAAACCGCCGCGCTCGGAGACATGGATGTGTTCGATGGCAGTGACCCCGCGTGCTGCCATCGCCTCCCATACACCCATGCTGTGCAGGATGCGCTGCGAGCCCGCCGCCAGGGCGATGGCGCGCGCATCGAAGGCAGGCTGCGCCGCGGAATCGTAGGGCACCGCCTCCACCAGGGCGATGGACAACGGCAGGTCCTTGAGCGCCAGCGCCAGGCTGGCACCGGCCATGCCGCCGCCGATGATGACGATGTCGTAGATCATGATTGCACGCTATACATCATGAGGCGCCAGCGCCAGACGGTAGTTCTTGCCACGGGTAACGGAAGCTTTCTTGCCGCTCATCCAGGCCTCGATCTCATCGGCATCCTTGAGCGCATCCCGGGTCAACACCTCGTGGCCGGTCCTGGTGACCAGCACGTCGTCCTCGATGCGGATGCCGATGTTGTGCCACTTCTTCGCCACGCCCTTGGCCGGGCTGATGTACAGGCCGGGTTCGATGGTCAGCACCATGCCCGGCTCCAGCACGCGCCACTCCTCACCAACCTTGTATTCGCCCACGTCGTGCACGTCCATGCCCAGCCAGTGGCCGGTGCGGTGCATGTAGAACTGGCGGTAGGCCTGATCCTTGATGAGCTGGGCAACGCGTCCCTTGAGCAGCCCCAGCTTCACCAGCCCCTGGGTCAGCACCTTCACCGCCGCTTCGTGCGGCTGGTTCCAGTGATTGCCCGGCTGCACCTGTTCGATGGCGGCGTAATTGGCCTCCAGCACCAGGTCATACAGCGCACGCTGTTCCGGTGAGAACCTGCCGTTGACCGGGAAGGTGCGCGTGATGTCGGCGGCGTAGTAATCGTATTCGCAGCCGGCGTCGATCAGCACCAGGTCGCCATCTTTCAGCTCGTCGGTGTTTTCCGTGTAGTGCAGGATGCAACCGTTGGCTCCGCCACCGACGATGGAGTTGTAGGAGGCGAAGCGCGCGCCGTGGCTCATGAACTCGTGCAGGATCTCCGCCTCCAGCTGATATTCATGCACACCGGGCTTGCAGGCGCGCATGGCGCGCAGATGGGCCTGGGCAGTGATCTTCGCCGCCTTGCGCATGGTGGCCGCCTCGGCGGCACTCTTGTACAGGCGCATGTCATGCAGCAGGTGATCCAGCGCGACGAACTCGCCCGGGGTATGCACGCCGGCACGCGACTTCTTGCGCAGGGTGTTGATCCAGTCCATCACCTGGCGGTCGAAGTCCTGATGCGCGCCCATGGTGTAGTAGACGCGCTCCCTGTTCTCCAGCAGGCCCGGCAGAATCTCGTCGATGTCGGTGATGGGGAAGGCATCATCGGCGCCGTACTGCTCCATGGCGCCCTCCAGCCCGGCGCGGCGGCCGTGCCAGGTTTCCATCTCGGCATCCTTCTCGCGGCAGAACAGCAGGAATTCGCCGTGGGCGCGGCCGGGGATCAGCACCGCCACCGCCTCCGGCTCGGGGAAACCGGTGAGATAGTAGAAATCGCTGTCGGCGCGATAGTGGTATTCGGTATCACGGCTGCGCACGCGCTCGGGCGCGGTGGGCAGGATGGCGATGGAGTCCGCCCCCATGTACTGCATCAGGCGCTTGCGCCGCTTGGCAAATTCGCTACGGGTCATGGTGCAATCAGGCTCAGTGCAGGGTAGGGTCCGTCTGCGGCGCGGCACGGGTGGGGTTGAGTTCCTCATTCACCAGCAGGACCGCGGTACGCACGTATTCCAGCAATTCGGTGTAGGCCTCTTCGTCTTCCTCGCTGTCGCCCACGTCATAGCTGCCGGCACGCGACAGCTGCACCAGGTCACGCAGCGCCTCGCCGCTGTCGCCCGGCATCTTCGCCACATCCTTCAGGCCGCCCAGACTCATGCCGAGGAGAAAGCCCTGGCACCACTCGCCCAGCGCCTCCACCCGCTCCGCCAGCGGCTGATCATCGCCGGGCAACAGGGGCTGGAAATCCAGCAGCGAATCATTGAGCTGGGCGACCACCGCCTGACGCAGGCCCTCCAGCGTGGCCGCGGCCTCCTGTGCCAGGACATCACCGGCATTCAGCTCCGGTGCGACATGCCCCAGCCACTGCTCGCGCGTCAGACCGTGGGCTGCGCACAACCAGCCGGCCAGGACACCGTGACACTCGGCCACGCTCATCTCCGCATCGAGACGGCGCAGGGCGGCGTCGACCAGGGCGCCGGCATCATTGGGGGTATCACTCATGGACTCTCCAGGCAAGACGGCGGGCAGGCCGCGCAAAGTGGGATGATCGTAGCATCGCCACCACGGCGACAACACCCCACAGCGGACGTGACATTGACCGCTTATCGCCACCGCTCTATAGTGGATTCGCTTTTTACGGCAGCTGCCGCTTTCGTGTCATCACCCAACCAACGCCGCCCGTCGACCATGAAGGACGAACTGGACATCAACATTCTGGAACGCCGTGTGGATGAACTCATCCGCGCCGTGGACCGGCTGCGCGACGAAAACCTGTCCCTGCGCGAACAGCAGTCCTCGCTGCTGGCCGAGCGCGCCAAGCTGCTGGAAAAGACCGAGCTGGCGCGCACCCGCGTGGAGGCGATGATTCACCGCATCAAGGCGATGGAGCAGGGCTGACATGGCCGCCAATGACATCCTGCAGGTGCCGGTGCGCATCCTCGACAAGGAATACACCATCGCCTGCCCGGCGGAGGAGCGCGAAGGACTGCTGGAGTCGGCGCGCATTCTCAACGACAAGATGCGCGATATCCGCAGCAGCGGCAAGGTCATCGGCAGCGAGCGCATTGCCGTCCTGGCGGCACTCAACATCACCCACGAACTGCTGCAACAACGCCACAACGGAAGCGGCTATACTGGTGACCTCGGCCGGCGTCTGCGCCGCCTGCAGGAACGCATCGAAGGCGCCCTGGAGAGCGAAGACCGCCAGCTCAAGCTGTAGAATCAGCAAGACCCGTTCAACTATGGGTGCCCCCTGCGGGGTTCGTTAGTCGCTGGGGATTTCTTGAGCCGATAATCACACCCCCGGGGCTGCTTGCGACGGTGTTGTGTGCATGTCCGCGCTGCGGAAAGCCTGATACGCCGACCGGCAGTCCCACTTGAGCCATTGGGTTCAAGGAGCAACAGCGACGACGGCCCAGGCGGAGGGCACCCTCCCTATTTGCGCGAGATCGACAAAGCGTAAGATGAGCAACATCAACCGCGCGCCACCGACCAACGATCTCGCGGCCCCCCCCGACCGCAACGCCATCCGCCGCCAGATGCGCCGCCAGCGCCGCGCCCTGTCGCCGGCTGCGAGGCGTGCGGCGGCGCTGGCGCTGGCACGGCAGCTCGGCAACTCCGCCCTGTTCCTGCGCAGCGAACACATCGCCTTTTATCTTGCCAACGACGGCGAGGTGGACCTGCAGCCCCTCATCGAGCGCGCCTGGGCCATGGGCAAGCAGTGCTACCTGCCGGTACTGAGTCCCGCCTTCCACAACCGCCTGTGGTTTGCCCCCTACCACCCCGACACACCGCTGCGCAGCAATCAGTTCCGCATCCTGGAACCGGCACTGTCCTGGCACGCCATGCGCCCAGCCAGCGCCATCGATCTGATGCTCACGCCGCTGGTGGCTTTCGATGCGGCGGGCAACCGTCTTGGCATGGGCGGCGGCTTCTACGATCGCACCCTGGCCTACCTGCAACATCGCAACCACTGGCGCAAGCCGCTCCTCATCGGCACCGCCTACGAGTTCCAGCAGGTGACGCAACTGCCCCACGCGACCTGGGACGTGCCGCTGCACGGGGTGGCCACCGAACAGGCCTTGTACCGCTGCGCGACCGGCCAATAAAAAACCCGCCTTGCGGCGGGTTTCGGTGTTGCAACTCTCGTGGCTTAGTTGTTCTTGTTGGCCTCGGCCACCGTGGGCGCCGGCGCTGAGTCACGCATCATCGCCTGCGTAATTCCGGTAAAGAGGACCCCCATCGCTATCAGGGCAGCAAGCACCACGAGCAAGTCGGGTTTGCGTCTTCTCATCCTGACCTCCACTACCTCTTCCCTGCCTCCCTGGCATCCGTCGCCTCATTGCGAATGGCCTATATAGCGCATGGTCTTTTGCCTGACAAGAGGCCTGGGTCACAAAAATGCCCGTTTGGCCTTCTTTTTGCCCGTTTTAGCTACCATATCGACCTATTGTCCCCCGGAAGAGCATGTTCCCATGAATTACTGGCTGATGAAGTCCGAACCCGATGTCTTCGGCATCGACCACCTGGCAAACCGCCCCAAGCAGACCGAACACTGGGACGGCGTGCGCAACTACCAGGCCCGCAACATGCTGCGCGACCAGATGCAGGTGGGCGATCAGGTGTTCTTCTACCACTCCAACTGCAAGGTGCCGGGCATCGTCGGCATCGCCGAGATCGTCCGTGCCGGCTATCCCGACCATACCGCGCGCAATCCCGAGGGCAAGTACTACGACCCCAAGAGCACGGAAGACAAGCCCATCTGGTACATGGTGGATGTGCGCCTGGTGCGCAAGCTGAAGCGCACCATCAGCCTGGAGGAACTGAAGCAGCGAGCGGAGCTGGCGGACATGCCTCTGGTGCGGCGCGGCAACCGCCTGTCGGTGATGCCGGTCGCGCCACAGGAATGGGAGGCGATCCTGGCGCTGGAATAACGCCGGAGAAACGCCTTAAACGCAAAGGGCCGCAAAGATTTCTTGGGCAGAATCGCTTCTGCCGCGACAGGACGCCTCAGTCACGCCGGCGAGGGCAATCCAGACTTTGCGCATTTGGCGTCCTTTGCGTTTAACGTTTTCCGTTCAGCGCAGAAACAGGTCATACGCCGGGTTGGCGCTTTCATCCCAGTGCGGGTAGCCAATCTGGGCGAGGAAATCCTGGAACTTGGCTTCATCGCCGGCAGGGACCTGGATACCGCACAGGATGCGGCCATAGTCCGCTCCATGGTTGCGGTAGTGGAACAGGCTGATATTCCAGTGCTGCCCCATGTGGTTGAGGAAGCGCAGCAAAGCGCCGGGGCGCTCGGGAAACTCGAAGCGCAGCAGACGTTCATCGGCCAGGCCGCCGGTATGACCACCCACCATGTAGCGCACGTGCAGCTTGGCGATTTCGTTGTCGGTCATGTCGAGCAAGGGATAGCCCTGGCTCTTCAGCAGGGAGACCAGCTCCTCCTTGCCACGCGCACCGTCGCGCATCTCCACGCCGACGAAGATGTGCGCCTCGCGGGCATCGGCATAGCGGTAGTTGAATTCGGTGATGGCGCGCTGCCCCAGGGCCTCGCAGAACTGGCGGAAACTGCCCGGCCGCTCCGGAATGGTGACGGCAAACAGGGCCTCGCGCTGCTCGCCCAGTTCGGCGCGCTCGGCCACGTGACGCAGGCGATCGAAGTTCATGTTGGCGCCGGAGTTGATGGCCACCAGTGCCTTATCACGCAGACCCTCGCGCTGCTGATAGCGCTTCATCCCCGCCACGGCCAGGGCGCCGGCCGGCTCGACGATGGCACGGGTGTCCTCGAAGATGTCCTTGATGGCGGCGCATACCTCGTCGGTGGACACCAGGATCACCTCGTCCACGCACTGGCGCGCGACGCGGAACGGCTCCGCCCCCGCCTGGCGCACCGCGACACCGTCGACGAAGATGCCCACCTGCTCCAGCACCACCCGCTCGCCGGCCCGGAGGGCGTCGTGCATGGAGGCGGCATCATCCGGCTCGACGCCGATCACCTTCACCTCGGGCCGCAGGTACTTGATATAGGCGGCGACACCGGCGATGAGACCGCCGCCCCCCACCGGGACGAACACCGCGTGCAGGTCGTCGGCGGAGTACTGGCGCAGGATCTCCATTGCCACCGTGCCCTGGCCGGCGATGACATCCTCGTCGTCATAGGGATGGATAAAGGTGCGCCCCTGTTCATCCGCCAGCTGGCGGGCATGGGCATAGGCCTCATCGTAGGCATTGCCGTGCAGTTCGATGCGGGCACCGCGACGGCGTACCGCCTGCACCTTGATCTCCGGGGTGGTGCGCGGCATGACGATGAGCGCATCCAGCCCCAGCTTCTGCGCTGCCAGGGCCACACCCTGGGCATGGTTGCCGGCGGAAGCGGCGATGACGCCGCGGGCGCGGGCCTCCGGCGTCAGCAGGGCGATCTTGTTGTAGGCGCCGCGCAGCTTGAAGGAAAACACCGGCTGCAGGTCCTCGCGCTTGAGCAACACCTTGTTGCCCAGACGGCGCGACAGGCCGGGGGCAGGCTCCAGCGGGGTCTCCCGGGCCACGTCGTAAACCCGGGCCTGCAATATCTTTTTGGCGTAATGTTCGAGCATCCGGCTACGATACCAGTTCTGTCGCCCCGGTGTCAGTGCGCGCGCTTGGCGTATAATCGGGCACTTTCTCAAGACACGACCGTTTGCAGCGGCAATTACAAGACAACAATTCAGGGCACATCGGAGAGCACCCATGACACAAGACGAAATGAAAAAGGCCGTTGCCAGGGCCGCCCTGGAGCATGTGGTGCCGGATACCATCATCGGTATCGGCACCGGCTCCACCGCCAACCACTTCATCGACTTCCTGGCGGAGATCAAGCACAAGGTGGCCGGCACCGTCGCCAGCTCGGTGGCCAGCGCCGAGCGCCTGAAGAAGCACGGCATCCCGGTGCTGGACCTGAACGAGGTGAGCGAAATCTCCGTCTACGTGGACGGCGCCGACGAAACCAACCGCCGCATGCACCTGGTCAAGGGCGGCGGCGGCGCGCTGACGCGCGAGAAGATCGTGGCGGCAGCGAGCAAGAAGTTCGTCTGCATCGTCGACGAAACCAAGGTGGTGGACGTGCTGGGCAAGTTCCCGCTGCCGGTGGAAGTCATTCCCATGGCACGCAGCTATGTCGCCCGCGAGCTGGTACGCCTGGGCGGCAGCCCGGTCTACCGTGACGGCTTCGTCACCGACAACGGCAACGTCATCCTCGACGTACACGGCCTGCAGATCCAGGAACCCACCGAGCTGGAGGCACGCCTCAACAATATCGTCGGCGTGGTCACCAACGGCCTGTTCGCCCTGCGCCCGGCCGACGTAGTGCTGATCGGTACTCCGGGTGGGGTCAAGGCGCTGTAACAAAATCCATTTGCCGCCGGCGGCTACAGCAATGTAACCGCCGGCGGCAGGTTTTTGTCACGCCCTGGCAATGCGCGCTTTTCCCGTTACGACCTCAGGCGCTAAACTCCACGGCATAACGGCGGCAAGGGAACGGGCGTGGACATAGCAACCCTGTTGGGACTCATCGGCGGCATCACTGTCATCTTCGCCGCCATCATCACCGGCTCCGATCTGGCCATCTTCATCAACCTGCCCGGCCTGATGATCGTCATCGGCGGCACCATTGCCGCCACCCTGATCAAGTTTCCGCTCACCCACTGCCTCAGCGCGGTGCGGGTGGCATTCAAGGCGTTCCGCGACGAAATCGACAACCCCATCGATCTGATCCGCCAGGCCAACGACCTGGCGGCAGTGACACGCAAGAGCGGCATCCTGGCACTGGACGGCCATCCCATAGACAACGAATTTCTCGCCCGCGGCATCCAGCTGGCGGTGGACGGCCTGCCGCCGGAATTCGTGCGCAGGACATTGCGCGAGGACATGGAGCAGTCCATGGAACGGCACGAAATCGGCCAGCGCATCTTCCGCGCCATCGGCGAATCGGCCCCGGCCTTCGGCATGATCGGCACCCTGGTCGGCCTGGTACAGATGCTGGCCAATCTGCAGGATCCGTCCAGCATCGGCCCGGCGATGGCGGTGGCCCTGCTCACCACCCTGTACGGCGCCCTCATCGCCAACCTCATCGCCCTGCCCATCGCCGACAAGCTGGAGCTGCGCGGCCTGCAGGAGCGTGTCAACAAACTGTTGATGATCGAAAGCATGAGCGCCATCCAGCAGGGGCAGAATCCGCGCCTGATGGACGAGGTGCTCGAGGCCTATCTGCCGCATCAGCAACGGGAAAAGCTCGCCGCCCTGCTGGCCGGCCACGGCCAGGAGACGGACGGCGCACCGCCGTCGTGAATTGGCCATGGCAGCCAAACAGAGCCGTGGCGGCGCCCCTTCCTGGATGGTCACCTTTGCAGACCTGATGGCCCTGCTCACCACCTTTTTCGTGCTGCTGCTTTCGGTGTCGGAAATCGATGCCCAGCGCTATCGCCAGATCGCCGGCTCGCTGGAGCGCGCCTTCGGCATCCAGTGGCTGGAGCAGCGCAGCGAGTCACCGGGACACGAGGTTCTGCTGGAAGGCAAGCCGCAGGGAGTGGTGGAGCTGCCGACCCAGACCCCTCCGGCGCCCGCCGGGGAAGAGGTGGCCGAACCGCAGGAAGACGGCAATCTGCAGCGTTTCCGTGACGGACTGCTGGACGCGCTGCGCAACGAACTGCTGGAGGTCAGCCGCAATGCGGAAGGGGAGCTGCTGATCAGTTTCCGCCACGAGGCTGCCTTCGAATCGGGCAGCGACGTGCTGCTGCCGGATTTTTATCCGGTCATCGACCGTATCAGCAGGCTCATCGCCACCACCCGGGGTACGGTGATCGTCGCCGGACATACCGATGACCGGCCGATCAGCACGGCACGCTTCCGCTCCAACTGGGACTTGTCCACCGCCCGCGCCGTGTCGGTGGTGCACCGCCTGCTGGAAATGCAAACCGTGGAGGCCGAGCGCCTCATCGCCGAAGGCTTCGGCGAGACACGCCCGCTGCTGCCCAATGACAGCGAGGCCAACCGTGCGCGCAATCGCCGTGTGGAAATACGCATCAAGGATCGGAGTGAAACGCCATGAGTACACCCATGCCCGGGCGCGGAGAGGAACGCCGCCGCTTTTTTCGCATCGACGACGAGGTCTATCTGGAATACCGCCTGTTGCCGGAGGAGGACTACCAGCAGCGCCTGCAACAACCGGCCGGCTCACGCCAGGACACCTCGGCACTGGCCCTGCAACTGCACGGCCTCACCAGCCAGTCGAGCAGCATCCTGGCGCAAATCCGCAAGCGCGATCCGGAGGTGGGGCAGTACCTGGCGATCATCGACCGCAAGGTCGAACTGCTCAGCCGCGCCCTGCTCGGCAGTCAGCTCGGCCACATCAGCGGCCCCAACCACAAGGTCAACCTGAGCGGCAACGGCATCGCCTTTTTCAGTGCCGAACCGCTGGATGGCGACAGCAAACTGGAACTGCGCCTGATGCTGTTTCCCGGCCACACCGTAGTCAACACCCTGGGCCGGGTGGTGCACTGCAATGCGGTGCCGGGCGGCGCACCGCAGCCCTACCGTATCGGCGTGGAGTTCACCCACCTGGCAGAGATGGCCCGTGATGCCCTGGTACGGCATACGCTGGAATTGCAGTCGGCGCGCCTGCGCCAGAAGAAGGAAAAGGGACTGACGGAATAAACACCGAGCCCGGCAACGCCGGGCTCCTTCAGATTGCTCTCTACTGCGAACAGCTGTCAGAAATTCGGCTTGACCGGCGCATCCTTGTACATCTGCACGCTGGCCAGGATCTCGGCCTTGGCCTCCTCGACGCCGGCCCAGCCCTGCACGCGCACCCACTTGCCTTCATCCAGATCCTTGTAGTGCTCGAAGAAATGGGCGATCTGTTCCAGCAGCGCCGGCGACACGTCACCGATATCCTTCACCTGACGGAAGATGCGGCACAGCTTGTCGATGGGCACGGCCAGCACCTTGGCATCGTCGCCGGACTCGTCGGTCATCTTCAGCACCCCCACCGGACGGCAGCGGATCACCGAGCCGGGAATCAGCGGCACCGGGGTCACCACCAGCACGTCCACCGGGTCGCCGTCATTGGACAGGGTATGCGGCACATAACCGTAGTTGCAGGGGTAGTGCATGGCGGTGTTCATGAAGCGGTCCACGAACATGGCACCGGTCTCCTTGTCCACCTCGTACTTCACCGGGTCGGAATGGGCCGGGATCTCGATGATGACGTTGATGTCGTTGGGAACGTCCTTGCCGGACGTCACGCGGTCCAGATTCATGGGGAAAACCTCGTGCGGAATGACAAAAAGAAAAGGCCGGCATTATATACCGGCCTTATCTGTGTATAAAAGGTACAGGGTGCTGAGGCCGGGGGTGGAGCGGGCACAGCCCACTCCATTCCCGCGGCCTCCGCACCTTACAGCAGCGGCACGATGAGCAGCGCCACGATGTTGATGATCTTGATCAGCGGGTTCACTGCCGGGCCGGCGGTGTCCTTGTAGGGGTCGCCGACGGTATCACCGGTGACCGCCGCCTTGTGGGCCTCGGAACCCTTGCCGCCGAAGTTGCCTTCCTCGATGTACTTCTTGGCGTTGTCCCACGCGCCACCACCGGTGGTCATGGAGATGGCCACGAAGATGCCGGTGATGATGGTACCCACCAGCACGCCGCCGAGGGCCTGGGCACCCAGCAGCAGGCCCACCAGCACCGGAACGGCGACCGGCAGCAGCGACGGGATGATCATCTCCTTGATGGCGGCCTTGGTCAGCATGTCGACGCAGGTGCCGTATTCCGGCTTGGCCTTGCCTTCCATGATGCCCGGGATGTCCTTGAACTGACGGCGCACCTCCACCACGATGGAACCGGCGGCGCGGCCGACGGCCTCCATGCCCATGGCACCGAACAGGTAGGGCACCATGCCGCCGATGAACAGGCCGATGATGACCATGTGGTTGGACAGGTCGAAGCTCAGCACGGCATTGCCGGCACCGGTCAGGGCGTGGGTGTAGTCGGCGAACAGCACCAGCGCGGCCAGACCGGCGGAGCCGATGGCATAGCCCTTGGTCACGGCCTTGGTGGTGTTACCCACCGCATCCAGCGGGTCGGTGATGTTGCGGATCGCCTCCGGCAGCTCGGCCATCTCGGCGATGCCGCCGGCGTTGTCGGTCACCGGACCGTAGGCATCCAGCGCCACGATGATGCCGGCCATGGACAGCATGGAGGTGGCGGCGATGGCGATGCCGTACAGGCCACCCAGCGCGTAGGCGGCACCGATGGCGGCGCACACGGCCAGCACCGGGGCGGCGGTGGACTTCATCGACACGCCGAGGCCGGCGATGACGTTGGTGCCGTGGCCGGTGGTGGAGGCCTGGGCGATGTGACGCACCGGGCTGAACTCGGTGGCGGTGTAGTACTCGGTGATCCACACCATCGCCGCGGTCAGGGCCAGGCCGATCAGGGACGCCAGATACAGGTTCATGGACGACACCATCGTGTCACCGATCTGCACACCCTCGCCCAGGATCATGGTGGTCACCGGGTAGAAGGCGATGACGGCCAGCACGCCGGAGACGATCAGGCCGCGATACAGCGCGTTCATGATCTTGCCGCCGTCACGGGCCTTGACGAAGAAGGTGCCGACGATGGAGGCGATGATCGAGACGCCGCCCAGCACCAGCGGATAGATCACCGCCTCGGGGGAACCGGTGATCATCAGGCCGCCCAGCACCATGGTGGCGATGATGGTCACGGCGTAGGTCTCGAACAGGTCGGCGGCCATGCCGGCGCAGTCGCCCACGTTGTCGCCCACGTTGTCGGCGATGACCGCCGGGTTGCGCGGGTCATCCTCGGGAATGCCGGCCTCGACCTTGCCCACCAGGTCGGCACCGACGTCGGCGCCCTTGGTGAAGATGCCGCCGCCGAGACGGGCGAAGATGGAGATCAGCGAGCTGCCGAAGGCCAGGCCGACCAGGGCGTGGGTGGCTTCGGAGGAGCTGGCGCCCATGGCAGTGAGCACGGCAAAGTAGCCGGCCACGCCGAGCAGGCCCAGACCGACCACCAGCAGACCGGTGATGGCGCCGCCCTTGAACGCCACATTGAGCGCGGCATTCAGGCCTTCGCTGGCGGCCTGCGCGGTGCGTACGTTGGCACGCACCGACACATTCATGCCGATATAGCCGGTGACACCGGACAGCACCGCACCGAGGGCGAAGCCGACGGCCGTCTGCCAGCCCAGCGCCACGAAGATGACCACGAACAACACCACGCCGACGATGCTGATGGTGGTGTACTGGCGGTTCAGATACGCCTGCGCACCCTCCTGCACCGCCGCGGCGATCTCCCGCATGCGGTCATTGCCGGTGGGCTTGCCCAGTATCCACTTGATGGACACCGCGCCATATACCAGTGCCGCGACGGCACAGGCCAACGCAAACCACAATCCACTACTCATGCTCGCTTCCTCCTGTTTTGGTGCATTTGTTTTTGAACAGAAACTGATTAAACGCAATTACGCCCCATAAAGCACAAAGGGGAGCTTGCGCTCCCCTTTGTCACCATCACTTCTTCAACTCAAAGGTTGTTTTGAGTTTCTTCGCCACCGCGACATTCTTGAGCGTCGCGTACTGCGGCAGACCATTCTTGTACGGCGGGTAATCCTCGCCCTTGATAAGCGGTAGCAGATACTCGCGGCACTTTTCGGTAATCCCGAAGCCATCCTTGGTGATGAAGTTCTTCGGCATCATCTTCTCGACGTTGGCCACCTTGGACAGCGGCGCCATGCCCACCTTCCACTTATAAGGAGAGCTGGAGACGCGGTCGATGGTCGGCATCACCGAGTTGTGGCCCTTGAGGGCGAACTCCACCGCCGCCTTGCCCATGGCATAGGCCTGGTCCACGTCGGACTTGGAGGCGATGTGGCGCGCGGCGCGCTGCAGGTAGTCGGCGACGCCCCAGTGGAACTTGTAACCCAGGGCATCCTTGATCATGTTGGCGACCACCGGCGCGGCGCCACCCAGCTGGGCATGGCCGAAGGCATCGCGGGTACCCTGCTCGGCGAGGAACTTGCCGTCGGGCCAGTGACAGCCCTCGGACACCACCACGGTGCAGTAACCGAACTTCTTGACCATGGACTCGACCTTGGCCAGGAACTTGGTCTGGTCGAACTCCACCTCGGGGAACAGCACGACGATCGGCAGTTCCTGGTCCTTGGTGGAGGCCATGGCGCCGGCGGCGGCGATCCAGCCGGCATGACGGCCCATCACCTCCAGCACGAACACCTTGGTGGAGGTGGCGCACATGGAACGCACGTCGAAGGTCGCCTCCAGGGTGGAGACGGCGATGTACTTGGCCACCGAGCCGAAGCCGGGGCAGTTGTCGGTGATCGGCAGGTCGTTGTCCACGGTCTTGGGCACATGGATGGCCTGCACCGGATAGCCCAGAGCCTCGGACAGCTGCGACACCTTGTAGCAGGTATCGGCGGAGTCGCCGCCACCGTTATAGAAGAAGTAACCGATGTTGTGGGCCTTGAACACCTCGATCAGGCGCTCGTACTCGGCCTTGTTGGCCTCCAGGCTCTTCAGCTTGAAGCGGCAGGAGCCGAAGGCGCCGGACGGGGTGTGGCGCAGGGCGGCGATGGCCTTGGCCGACTCCTTGGAGGTGTCGATGAGGTCCTCGGTGAGGGCGCCGATGATACCGTTGCGACCGGCGTAGACCTTGCCGATCTTGTCCTTGTGCTTGCGGGCGGTCTCGATGACGCCGCAGGCAGAGGCGTTGATCACGGCGGTCACGCCGCCGGATTGGGCATAGAAGGCATTCTTTTTCTTTGCCATGGTGCTTGGTTGCTCCCGTTCGATAGTAAGTTAGCGGTCTTGTTTTGCCGTTTGCTTCGCTTCATGGTCCGCCTGCACCTGCAGCAGGGTGACTGTGCACTCGGCCAGATTGTCGAACTCGTCGATGCCGGTGCCGAATTGCTGGTGTACCCGATAGAAGAACTGGCCGCGGTAACGGCGGTCGCCCACCTTGCAGACGACGAAATTGGTGCCGTGCTCATCGCGCCAGAACAGAATCGGGCAGGGGGTCAGGGTGCTGGAATGGGGATCGAGCCGCAGCTCGGCATCGCCCATGTCGATCTCGACGTCATGGCCATAACGCTGCTTGAGGGTGTCGCGCACGGTCCACAGTTCGGACTCGGTAAAGTCAGGAATGGAATTCATCGATCACCAACGCCAATCACAACGCATTTTTTGTATCAATTTCACTCGGATACATTGACTTGAGTATTAAGTGCGATTAGCTTAATCGCATGCTACTTGTAAAGGTAATGCAATTTGTGTATGTGGGCATGGAAAAAACTTAATAATCCTATATAACTGCCGCTTAGGTCACCTGACAGAGAGGGATACATGAGAATCGTATTGTTGGGGGCGCCCGGATCGGGCAAGGGTACACAGGCCAAACTTCTGGTCGACAAATATCACGTTCCACAAATTTCCACCGGTGATCTGCTGCGTGCCGCCGTGGCCGCCAACTCCCCCCTCGGCCAGCGTGCCAAGGCGGCGATGGAGTCGGGTCAGCTGGTATCGGACGACATCGTCCTCGGCATCATCGAGGAGCGCCTGTCGCAGCCGGACGCCAAGCGGGGCTTCATCCTCGATGGCTTCCCGCGCAACATCCCCCAGGCCGAGGCGCTGGACGCCATGCTGGCCAAGCTGGGGATGCCCATCGAGTCCGCCCTGCTCATCGATGTCGACTTCGACATCCTGCTGCAGCGTCTGACCGGCCGCCGTACCTGTGAATCCTGCGGCCAGATGTACAACATCTACACCACGCCACCCCGTCTGGAGGATCGCTGCGACAAGTGCGGCGGCAACCTGCGCCACCGCGCCGACGACAACGAGGAAACCATCGGCAACCGCCTGCGCGTCTACGAGGCGCAGACCGCTCCGCTGATCGAGTACTTCCGTCGGCAAGGGAAACTCCATACAATCAACGGCATCGGCGAGATCGACGAGATCTTCGATGCGATTAACGGAACCTTGAAAACCTCAACCAAGCACAAGGGGGAAAAAACCATGGAAGCTGAGCAGAACGAGGCCAATAAACCGGCAACCGCCGAGGCCGCCACCAAGAAACCCGCGGCCCGCAAGAAGGCAGTAAAGAAGGCCGCCCCCAAGAAGAAGGCTGCAGCCAAGAAGAAGGCTGCTCCGAAGAAGAAAGCTGCTGCCAAGAAGGCCGTAGCCAAGAAGAAGGCTGCGCCGAAGAAGAAGGTCGCCGCCAAGAAGAAGGCCGT
>JBFLWM010000041.1:0-176936 GCA_040755915.1 Pseudomonadota bacterium
CGCCAAACGCGGCCAAAAGGCCGCAGGGATGAGCAAATACCGGCCTTGCCGGTGCGATTCGGCGCGTGATGACTCGCTGGGAGCGACGATTTTCTCATGGTTGGTTACTTATTCAGAGCATCCCTAAATGAGAGGTTCTTTTCGGATACGGTAGTTATCTCCACTCGTGATGATACCGATGATTCCCTCTATGCAATTCTCGTTCGTGTGCTTGAGTTGTTTAGGGTCGCATTCCGTCGATCGATACCATTGAGGGGCGGGGTTGCATTTGGGTCTTGGTTTGAGCTCAATGAGAATGGTAGAGAGCTTTTCACTGGTGATGCGCTTCTTCGTGCTTACGAGTTGGGGGAGTCTCAGCAGATGATCGGCATCTGTTTGTGTGACGTTGTGCGGCAACGGTTTATGGGGCGCCCGCTGTTTTCGTTTCCCTCGGGTGCGGTTGTGATCAAGGATTACCCGGTGCCCCTTAAAAAAGGCGTGAGATCGAATCGCGCAGTTCTAAATTGGCCGGCGATTTGTGAGCAAGAACTGAAGATGCTTAAGGAGTTAGTGCCAGTAAGGCTGGCGCAGCATTTCTATGCATTCGGGAAGCCTGAAACTCTGCCAGAAGAGGTTATGGTCAAACACGAAAATACTATCGAGTTCCTAAAGTGTGTTGGCTAGCAATGCGCTGCACTAGGACAAAATTACTCGCTAGCGCTCGCAATTATGCCTGTGAACGCAAGCGTTATACGGCACAGCTACCATGGATACGCACCTGACAGCTTTGGTAGAGCTTTCCGATACGCACGGAGAGCGGGGACGGAAATTGTTCACCGCGTGTAGCGCTGAACTCTTTCCTTGCGATGCCCTGGCTTTTGCTGTTCTTGAACGCTCGCTGAACTTATTGAAGGGCTTCACTCTCTTGCTTTCGCACAGTGGCTACACAGCTGGGGTCGGTTTGCTTCGAATGCAACTCGACAATGTTCTCCGGTTCCATGCTGTAGTAACGTCAGCCGAACCACACGGCATTGCCAATGAGCTTTTTCATGGAGTGCAACTTCGCACTCTGAAAGATCGCGCCGGGAAAAAAATGACTGACGCCAGGCTTGTCGAGTTGCTGGCGGAGAGAAACCCATGGGTCAATCACGTATACACGCTTGCGTGTAGATATATTCATTTATCCGACCAACATCTTCAGCATTTTCTCCTGCGTTCAAAGAAGAATTGCGAAGGAATGAGAGATTTTGCGATAGGAAATGACGATGAACATATTGAACCAGAGCACAAGTCTCAGTTGATTAATGCGTTTGCTGTGGTAACCAGCGGCGTTCTCGAGCTCGTGGATCAATGGAGCACTGTCCGTCATACACACGGAACAAATGAGCAACTCAAAGAACGGTTTCCAAATACCGTATAAATCTGCGCTCAACAGGGGCTGAGCGGGAACGTGGGAGTTCAGGGTCAGAGTAACAACTCGCGCTCGAAGTTAAAGGAGCATGCAATGCCGAAATTTTCCTGGTACTACCCCGAAAAACGCCACCTGACCTGGGGCGAAACGCGCAGGCAAGGCAAATGGCGTTTTGTGGTTTTCAATGGCGTCATCCGCTGGGGGCTGCCGATGTTCCTGGTGATGGCGTGCGCCCCGGTCTATTTCGGCTTACCGTATCGGGCAGAGCCGGCCGGTTATTACTGGGTCTGGCAGTCGCTGCTCTGGATGGCGGCGGGGGCGTGTTATGGCCTTGGCGTGTGGCTGACGTCTGAGCGATGTTTCCTGAAACATCAGCCGGTATCTTCTTGAGCGTAACTTTCATTCGTCCCGTCGAGTGGTCTTGGTCGGCTCAGCATGACAGGGCAGAGGAACGAAGCCCGGCATGCCCCGTGCCGATGCGTTGGGCTTTCTTCGTCAGCGCCAACCTACCTCAAGCCCGGCATGCCCCGTGCCGATGCGTTGGGCTTCCTGCGTCAGCGCCAACCTGCCTCAAGCTCAATATGCCCAGTGCCGATGCGTTGGGCTTCCTTCGTCAGCGCCAACCTACCTCAAGCCCAACGTGCCCAGTGCCGATGTGTTGGGCTTCCTGTGTCAGCGCCAACCTACCAAGGGCTCCGGTTGATATCAGGGAGGCGGCCATCATGATGAAAGACATCCCATGGTGAACGTCAGATTCGCTACCGCAGATGACCATGCTGCCGTCCGGGCGGTCCATGCGAGGGCCTTCGGCCTCACAGAGGGACCGGAGATCGTCAGCCTGGTCGAGGGCTTGCTCGCTGATGCGACGGCCAGGCCGCTGTATTCGCTGGTGGCTGAGCGTGGTGGCGAGGTGGTAGGCCATGTGCTGTTTACCGCGGTAGGGATTCAACCGGCCGATCCGGATGTTTCCGCCCAGATCCTCGCGCCGCTGGCGGTTGTGCCGCAGGCGCAGGGCAAGGGCGTCGGCGGCGCGCTGGTCAAGGAGGGGCTGCGATGGCTGGCAGCGGCGGGGGTCGATCTGGTCTTCGTCCTGGGCTATCCCGACTATTATTCCCGCTTCGGATTCCGTCCGGCGCGGGCGCTGGGTCTGGCCGCGCCGCATCCCATCCCCGCCGGGCATGACGACGCCTGGATGGTGATGGAGTTGAAGCCGGGCATCATCGGCCGGGTGCGCGGCACGGTGCGGTGTGCCGATGTGTTGAACGCCCCGCAGCATTGGCGGGCATAGGAGGCTACGGCAGCACGCCGGGGGAAGAACGCCTTCGTGCGGAATGCTATGCTTGCGCGCCTGCTTGCGGCGCAACCTTACCCGCCTGCAATTCCTTTTTCGGGTGCTGAACATGGCCGCGGCTCTCCCTCCCGGGGGAGCGGCCGGCAGCATCCCTATCCATTCCTTCCGGAGGCATCGTGTTGTTGTATTACCTGGATCTGGCCGGTGTGGCGGTGTTTGCCGCGAGCGGCGTGTTGGCGGCGCGGGATCGGGATCTGGACCTGCTCGGCGTGTTGATGGTGGCGACGCTGACGGCCATCGGCGGCGGCACCCTGCGCGACCTGCTGCTGGACCGGCATCCGATCTTCTGGATCGTCGACACCTGGTATCTGATCGTCATCATCGTCGCCACCCTGGCGACCATCATCTACCTGCGCCTGCGTCCGCCGCCGGGCAAGAGCTTTCTGGTGGCTGACGCCCTCGGCCTGGCGCTGTTTGCCCTGTCGGGCGCCAAGCTCACCCTGGCGGCGGGGTATTCACCGCTGATCGTGGTGCTGATGGGAACCATGACCGGCGTCACCGGCGGCGTGCTGCGCGACGTGGTCACGGCGCGGATCCCGCTCATCATGCAGAAGGAGATTTATGCCACCGCGGCGATCGCCGGCATCGTGGCGTATCTCGTGCTGCAATCCCTGGGGGTTGCACCGGCACTGGCCTTCACCAGCGGCATCGTCGTCGTGGCGGTATTGCGCGTGCTGGCGATCCATTGGGGACTGAATCTGCCGGTATGCCGCAGGCGCTGACCGGGCGGTTTTGCTTTCCGTCTTCCCTGCCGCTGTTTTTGCCATAGGTTTTGATTATTCCCGACCTCCGCGTCCGCCGGCGTGCCTCCGTGACGTCATCTCCCCGGCAATGCCCGTCAGGTGGATGCGCCTTGCGTAAACGCACAAAGCTGCGGCGAATTACATCGTGAAAGCCGATATCTGAAATCGTGAAAAACGATGCGCAAATTGAGGTGAATCAAGCGTTTATTGCGAGTTTTTATACTTGATTCGCGTCAAGGAGGCCGTTGTTCCGCAGCGCCCAACATTGCCCCCGCATTACCTGTTGTTATTCATAAATCACACGCAATGTCTCGGGGGTTGTATGCAAATACCTGGAAAGAAATGGCGGCACATCGGTGCGCTTGGCGCGGTCCTTGGTCTGGCTTCCTCCATGGTCCTGGCGGCCAGCAATCATGTACCGGAAACGGAGGCGCGCTATCAGGGGGCGCCGCTGTCGATGCAGAACGGTGACGGCAAGGACACGGGGCCGAAGGCGCCGCCGATTACCGAAGCGGAGTTCGTGCGCGCCAAGCAGATCTTTTTCGAACGCTGCGCCGGCTGCCACGGCGTGTTGCGCAAGGGCGCCACGGGCAAACCACTGACGCCGGATATCACGCTGGCCAAGGGCACCGATTACCTCAAGGCCTTCATCGGTTACGGCTCGCCGGCCGGCATGCCTGCGTGGCAGACCAACGGTGTGCTGAATGCCGCCGAGGTGGACATGATGGCGCGCTTTCTGCAACACGAGCCGCCGACTCCGCCGGAGTATGGTCTGGCAGAGATGAAGGCGAGCTGGAAGGTGCATGTTCCACCGGAGCAGCGACCGACCAGGAAACTGAACCAGCTCGATCTCGACAACGTCTTCTCCGTCACGCTGCGCGATGCCGGCCAGATTGCGTTGATCGATGGCGCGAAGAAGAAGGTGATCTCCATCATCGACACCGGCTACGCGGTGCACATCTCCCGCATCTCGGCGTCGGGACGCTATCTGTTCGTCATCGGGCGTGACGCCAAGATCGATCTGATCGATCTGTGGATGAAGACGCCGGCAGTTGTGGCCGAGATCAAGGTCGGCATGGAGGCGCGCTCGGTGGAGACCTCGAAGTTCAAGGGCTACGAGGACAAGTACGCCGTGGCCGGAACCTATTGGCCGCCGCAGTTCGTGATCATGGATGGCGATACGCTGGAGCCGCGCAAGATCGTCAGCACCCGCGGCATGACTGTTGATACCCAGGAATATCATCCCGAGCCGCGCGTGGCCGCCATCATCGCCTCGCATGAGCATCCGGAGTTCATCGTCAACGTCAAGGAAACCGGCAAGGTGTTGATGGCCAATTACGAGGACATCGACAATCTGAAGCTGACCGAGATCGGGGCAGCGCGCTTCCTGCACGACGGCGGCTGGGATGCGTCACACCGCTATTTCATGGCGGCGGCCAACGCGTCCAACAAGATCGCCGTAATCGACTCCAGGGAGCAGAAACTGGCGGCACTGGTGGATGTCGGCGCCATTCCGCATCCGGGGCGCGGTGCGAATTTCGTCGATCCGCAATTCGGCCCGGTGTGGGCCACCGGCGATCTGGGGGATGAGGGCATCGCAGTGATAGGCACCGATCCGGTCAGGCACAAGGAGCAGGCCTGGAAGGTGGTGCGCACGCTGAAGGGGCAGGGTGGTGGCTCGCTGTTCATCAAGACCCATCCCAGGTCCGGCAATCTGTATGTGGACACCACCCTGAACCCGGATCCGAAGATCGCCCAGTCGGTGGCCGTGTTCGATATCAACCACCTGGACAAGGGCTATCAGGTATTGCCCATCGCCGAGTGGGCCGGACTGGGTGATGGGCCGAAGCTGGTGGTGCAGCCGGAGTTCAACAAGGCAGGTGACGAGGTGTGGTTCTCGGTGTGGAACGGCAAGGATCAGAAGTCGGCGCTGGTGGTGGTCGACGACAAGACCCGGACGCTCAAGGCGGTGATCAAGGATCAGCGCCTGGTCACCCCCACTGGCAAGTTCAACGTCTACAACACGCAACACGACGTCTATTGACGGGTGCGGGGTGGGGCCGCAGGCCCCACCCTTGCTTCCTGCCTCCGGTCCGACAGGACATGCGGCGTGACGTCGTGCGTGCTGACGCCGGGATCGCCGCGTGGCAAAATACACATGCAGCACGCCAGTCATGCTGCATACTGCCACTGCGCGCGTCATTCCGGACCAGCACCTACTGCATGCCCCGTCTCCTCGCTGCCATCTCCGCCCACGGCTACGGCCATCTCGCGCAAACCGCGCCGGTGCTGAATGCGCTGCGCGCACAGCTGCCTGAACTGCAGTTCACGGTGCGCTGCGGTCTGCCGCAGGAGGTGCTGGCGCGGCGCATCGCCGGGCCGTTCGTGCACCAGCAGGCAGAGGACGATTTCGGCATGGTGATGCACGATGCGCTGGCGGTGGACGTGGCGGCGAGCGCGGCGCGCTATGCGGCGTTCCATCACGACTGGGAGCGGCGCGTTGAAACAGTCGCGCGCGAGCTGGAGCAGGCAGCGCCGGATCTGATCCTGGCCGACATTCCCTATCTCACCCTGGCGGCGGCGGCGCGTGCCGGTATTCCCGCCGTGGCCATGTGCTGCCTCAACTGGGCGGACATCTACGGCTATTACTGTCACGCGCTGCCCGAGGTGGGACGCATCCGCGCGCAGATGCTGGCGGCGTACAACAGTGCGGCCGTGTTTCTGCGCACCGAGCCGGCGATGCCGATGCCCGGCCTCGACAATCTGCACGACATCGGGCCGCTGGCGCTGACGGGGAACGCACGGCGCGAGGCGATCGATGCGCGCTGCGGGCTGGCCGCCGATGAGCGGCTGGTGCTGGTGGTGATGGGCGGCATCGCCTTCCGCCCGCCGCTGGAACGCTGGCCGGTAACGCCGGGGGTACGCTATGTGATGCAGCGCGACTGGCAGCCGCGGCGCGGCGATGTGCTGATCCAGGAGGAACTCGGCCTGCCGTTTGCCGATGTGCTGGCCTCGTGCGACGCGGTGCTGACCAAGCCGGGCTACGGCACCTTCGCCGAGGCGGCCTGCGCCGGGGTGCCGCTGCTGTATGTGCCGCGGGTGGACTGGCCGGAGGAGCCGTGGCTGGTGCGCTGGCTGGAGCGGCAGGTGCCCTGTGCCGAGGTGCCGCGCGAAGAATTCGATCGCGGCGCTTTCCTGCCGCGTTTGCAGGCACTGTGGCAGCCGCCGCGTCCGGCGGCCTGCGCCGCAAGCGGCGTACTGCAGGCGGCGGCACTGCTGCGGGCGCGTCTGTCATAATGGGCGTATGAATAATCTTCGTCTGGCACTGCGCGCCCGTCTCGACCGCCTGAGCGAACGCCTCGCCGCCATGGAGGCGCTGCCGCAGCTGGCGGCGCTGGGGCTGCTGAGCGGCCTGCTGGCCGGCGCGGTGATCATTGCGTTCCGTTTCGTCATCCATCTGGGCCAGGCGGCCTGGCTGCCGGAGGGGCAGGCGGAGTCATTCGAAACGGTCGAGCCGTGGCTGCGTCTGGCGGTGGCGACGGCGGGCGGCCTCGTGGTCGGCCTGTTGTTGCAGGTGCTGCCGCCGGCGCAGCGCATGGTCGGTATGGTGCATGTGATGGAGCGGCTGAGCTATCACCAGGGCCATCTGCCGCTGCGCAATCTGCTGACGCAGTTCGTCGGCGCGGCGATCTGTCTGGTGAGCGGCCATTCGGTGGGCCGCGAGGGACCGAGCATCCACCTCGGCGCCGCCGCCGGCAGCCAGGTGGGGCAGCGCCTCGGCCTGCCCAACAACAGCATCCGCACCCTGGTGGCCTGCGGCACGGCGGCGGCGATCGCCGCCTCGTTCAATACGCCCATCGCCGGGGTCATCTTCGCCATGGAGGTGGTGATGATGGAGTACACCATCGCGGGCTTTACGCCGGTGATCCTGGCGGCGGTGAGCGGCGCGGTGCTGACCCGCGCGGTGTTCGGCGATGCCACCGCGTTCAGCGTGCCGGCGCTGGAGATGCATTCGTTGTGGGAGCTGCCCTGGCTGGTGGTGATCGGCCTGGTGCTGGGCACGCTGTCGGCGGCCTTCATCCGCCTGCTGCGCGAGAGTTCCGCCGCGTTGCCCAAGGTGCCGCTGTGGCTGCGCACCACCCTGGCCGGCGCCATCGTCGGGCTGCTGGCCATGGCGGTGCCGCAGATCATGGGTGTGGGCTACGACACCATGAATGCAATGCTGCTGGGCGAGGTGGGGCTGGGCCTGCTGCTGGCCATCGCCGTGTTCAAGTTGCTGGCGACCACGCTGGGCCTCGGGCTGGGCCTGCCCGGCGGCCTCATCGGCCCGACCCTGGTGATCGGCGCCGCCGCCGGCGGGGCGCTCGGCGTGCTGGGCGGCCTGCTCAATCCGGGGCAGGCGTCCTCGCCGGGGTTCTATGCCATGGTGGGCATGGGGGCAATGATGAGCGCCACCTTGCAGGCGCCGCTGGCGGCGCTGATGGCGATGCTGGAGCTGACCGGCAATCCCAACATCATCCTGCCCGGCATGCTGGCGGTGGTGATCGCCAATCTGGTGGCGCGCGAGGTGTTCCGGCAGGAGTCCATCTATCTCGCGCTGATGCGCGCCCGCGGCCTCGACTACCGCAACGACCCGGTGGCGCAGTCGCTGCGCCGCGTCGGCGTCGCGGCGGTGATGGAGCGCAGCTTCGCCGAGTGCGCGCCGCAGCTGGAGCGGGCGGCGGCGGAGCAGCTGCTGGCGGAAAATCCACGCTGGCTGCTGGTGCGCGACGAGGAGCGGCCGCTGACCCTGCTGCCCGCTGCCGATCTGGCACGCGCCCTGAGCGACAGTGCGGAGCCGAGCTTCGATCTGCTGGCGATCCCGGCGCGGCGCCGCGATCCGGCGCCGATCCATCTGCAGGCCACCCTGCAGGAGGCGCTGGAAACCCTGCAGTCCACCCGAGCCGAGGTGCTCTACGTGCAGCGCACCACGGCCCCCTTCATCCAGCGCATCTACGGCGTGCTGACGCGGGAGGCGGTGGAGGAAAACTACCGCTACCGCTGACAGCGCTTTGACAGAGTGCTGAAAACACCCTCTCCCTCCGGGGCAAAACTGTTTTTCAGCAACCTGTTACCCCTCCGTCTTTGATCTGACGCAACGATGCCGATGCGCCATTCGGCTATTGTGCGAGCCCTGTTCCACGCGACGACATCATCTATATTTCATGCAGCAGCGAGCCCCCGCAGACACATGATGGGCAGGCTTATTCCGCTTCCGCCGGCAGGATAAGCATGCCGCCCCTAGGCAGCGCCGTCATAACGGCGTACAACTGTGCAACGGCCGAAGTCGGGTGGTCGTGTGCGCTGGAGAGAGGAATTCGGTCAGGGAAAGACGCATGTCGGTATTTCACGGTATTTCGCCCATGCCACGTTCTGTCGTGTTCACCCTGCTGTTCGGTGCGCTGCTGTCTGCGGCACTGTTTGCGGGCGTGCGCCGGTATGAAATGCAGGAGGCGACGTTCAATTTCGAGCGCCATGCCGCCAGCCTGCTGGAAAGCATGCAGCGCCAGGTGGACCTGGCGGTGGAGATGGTGGACAGTTTCGGCGCGTTGTATGACGCATCGCAGAGCGTTGAACGTGCGGAGTTTGCGCGTTTCGCCGCCGCGCGCCTGGAACACCGCAGTGAGGTGCAGGCGCTGATCTGGGTGCCGCGGGTGACTGCCGCGGAGCGGGCGGCCCATGAGGCCGGTGTGCGGGCCGAGGGATTCTCCGACTATGTCATCCGCGAGCTTGTCGCCAACGGCGGCCTGCAGCCGGCGGACGAGAGTGAAGTCCATTTCCCCGTGCAATTCGCCGCACCGCCGGAGGGAAATCGCGGCGCCCTCGGCATCGATCTCGCCTCGCACCCGTTGCGGCGCCTGGCGATGGAGGCGGCACGCGACAGCGGCACCCTGGTGGCCACGCCGATGCTGGCGCTGTTGCAGCCCGCCTACGAACGGCAGGGTTTTCTGATCTTCCGGCCGGTGTATCAGTCCGTGCCGGAACCCGAGGACGTGGTGGCACGGCGCCTGGCCCTGCGCGGCTATGTGGCGGGCGTGTTCCGCATGGCCGAACTGATGGCGGCGGTGCAGCGTGCGGCCGGAACCGAATATCTGGCCTTCGAGCTGTTCGACGCGCGCAATGGCCGGCCGCTGTTCCAGTCGCTGCAGTCTGCCGAAGTGAGTGACTCCCTGCGTTGGCAGGGCGAACTGACGCTGCCGGGGCGCAGCTGGCGCGTGGTGTTCAATCCCGGGGAGGGCCACGGCATCGATCGCCCCATACTGGCGTGGTGGGCCCTGGGGCTCGGCGGTTTGTTTACCCTGCTGCTGAGCTATCACCTGTACAGCCAGGCGCTGCGGGCGCGGCGCCTGGAGGAGGCCAATCACGCCATCGAGCTCAGCCGCGAGCTGATCGAGCATGCCCATCACGAATGGATGGATGCCTTCGATGCCGTGTCCGATCCCATCTTCCTGCATGACGAGGCCGGGCGTGTGATGCGCGCCAATCGCGCCTACGCCGACTGCGCCGGTGTTGATTTTGCCGATATCATCGGCCGCTATTATTGGGACGTCTTTCCTCTTGGTTCCGGTCCGGCCCAGGCCTGCGTGCTGGCGCGCCAGGAAGTGCGCCAGATGGAGGAAGAGGTGGCGGCGAGCAACGGCCATGTCTATGCCTCGCGTTTCTTCGCCATCCGCAACGACGCCGGCGATTATCGCTACTCCATCCACATCCTGCGCGACGTGACCGAGCAGCGTGCCATGGAGCAGCGCGTGGAGGAGGAGCGCGGGCGTGCCCAGCGTTATCTCGATGTGGCGGCTGTCATGCTGCTGGCCCTGGACACACAGGGGCACATCACGCTCATCAATCGCAAGGGTTGCGAGATCCTGGGTTACGACGAGCAGGAGTTGCTGGGCCAGAGCTGGCTGGAGAAATTCGTGCCGCAGCCGGGCAATGTCCAGGTGCGCGCCATGTTCGTGGACTCCCTTGCCGGCAAGTCGCATCCCTATGCCGAGAACTGGATCGTGCGGCGCAGCGGCGAGCAGCGGCTCATCGCCTGGCACAACACCGTGCTGCGCGATGCCGACGGCAAGGTCACCGGCACACTGTCGTCCGGCATGGACATCACCGAGCGCCACCGCCTGGAGGAGGCGCTGCGTGAGTCACAGTCACGCCTGCAAACAGTCTTCGATACGGCGCGCGACGGCATCCTCGTCGCTGAATTGGCCACCCGGCGTTTTGTGCTCGCCAACAAGGCGATGGCCAATATGCTCGGCTACAGCGAGGCCGAGCTGTACTGGCTCAATGTCGACGACATTCACCCCGCAGAACAGCTGCCGCAGATTCAGGACACATTTGCCCGTCAGGCGCGTGGCGAGATGACGGTTGCCCGTGATGTGCCGTTGCTGCGCCATGACGGCAGTATCGTATATGCCGACGTGAGTGCTGCTCCGGTGGAACTGGATGGTCGCCAGTGTCTGCTCGGGCTGTTTCACGATACCAGCGAGCGCCTCGCCATCGAGGCCAGGCTGGCGGCCAGCGAGGAACAGTTGGCGCTGGCCCTGCAGGGCAGCAGTGACGGCCTGTGGGACTGGAATGTGGCGACGGGCAAGGTGTATTACTCGTCGCGCTGGAAGTCCATGCTGGGATGCCGCGACGATGAGATTGGCGACGGTATCGACGAGTGGCGCCGCCGCGTCCATTCGGATGACCTGCCCGCCGCAGAGGCGGCGGTCAAGGCCATACTGGAAGGTGACGACGACAAGCTGCAATTCGAGGTGCGCATGCGCCATCAGGACGGCCACTGGGTGTGGATCCAGAGCAGAGGCCATGTGGTGCGTGATGCCTCCGGCAAGGCCCAGCGCCTGGTCGGCACCCACGAAGATGTGACGGGACGGCGTGTCGCCGAGGAACGCGTGCAGGAACTGGCCTATCAGTTGCAGGAGCGGCTCAAGGAAAGCCGCTGCCTGTACCGTGTGGCGCAGCTGGCGGAGGAAACCGAAACGCCGTTGCCCGAATTGTTGCAGCGTGCCGTGGACTACCTGCCCGAGGCCTGGCAGTACCCCGAGCTGACGACGGCGCGCATCCGCTATCAGGGGCGGGAGTATCTGTCGTCCGGCTTTGCCACCGGACCGGCCGCGCTGGCGGCCCTGATCATGGTCGGCCCGCTGGAGGTGGGGAGTGTCGAGGTGTTCTATACACAGGAACTGCCCGCGCTGGATGAAGGGCCGTTCTTCAAGGAAGAGCGCGAGCTGATCGAGGCGATTGCCGATCAGCTGGGCCAGATCATCGGCCTGCGTATCCACCAGCAGACCCTGACCCGCCTCAACCGTGTGCTGCGTACCCTCAACCTGAGCAACCGGGCCCTGGTGTACACCTCCGGCGAGCAGGAATTCGAGCACGAGATCTGCGCGGTGCTGGTACGGGAGGCCGGCTATCGCTCCGCCTGGATCGGGTCGCGCGATGTCGATGGCGTGCTCCATACCCTGGCCTGGGATGGTGAACAGAACATGGTGGCCGACAACCTGGCATGCACGGCGCATAATGCGGTCAGCCAGCTGATCTGCAATGCGCTGGATCGCGGCGAGCTGCAGCGCGACACGCTGCGTGTCGGTGAGCATTGTCCGGTATGCCAGATCAGTGGCGACGACAGCAGCGTGATCGCCCTGCCGATGATCAGTGGTGAAGAATCCCTCGGTGTCCTGTTCGTCTGTTCCGGCCAGACCGAGCCGTGGGCGCCGGCGGAGGTGGAGCTGTTGCAGGAACTGACCGACGACCTCGCCTACGGCATCCGCATGCGCCGTACCACCGGCGAGCGTGATCGCGCCCAGGCCGAACTGGCGCGCATCCTGATCAAGACGGTGAGCGTGATCGCGCTGACGGTGGAGAAGCGCGATCCCTATACCGCCGGTCACATGCAGCGTGTGGCCGAGCTGGCCATGGCCATCGGTCGCGGCATGAACCTGGACGAGGGCACCATCACCGGCCTGCAGATGGGGGGGCTGATCCATGACATCGGCAAGATCTACATCCCGGCCGAGATCCTCAATCGCCCCGGCCGCCTGGCGCCGGTGGAGTTCGACCTGATCAAGACACATCCCCAGGTGGGCTACGACATCGTCAAGGACATCGTCTTCCCCTGGCCGGTGGCGGAGATGATCCTGCAGCATCATGAGCGTATCGATGGCTCCGGCTATCCCAACGGGCTGCGCGGCAATGCCATCGGCATCGAGGCGCGCATCCTCGCCGTGGCCGACGTGGTCGAGGCGATGGCCTCGCATCGCCCCTATCGTGCCTCATTGCCCCTGCAGGCGGCACTGGACGAGATCGAGCAGCATCAGGGCAGCCGCTACGATCCGGCCGTGGTGCAGGTATGTCTGCGCCTGTTCCGCGAGCAGGGTTTTACCTGGCGCGGAGAGGAAGCGTAGGAGCGAATCGCATTCGCGATTTCCTTCATCATTGCGCACGGTCGCGAATACGATTCGCTCCTACGGGTTGGCATGGTCACATCAGCTGTGGGAATAGTCGCTGCCCGAAATCCAGGCCCTGCTCACCCCACCATCAGATAATCCCGCCCCCGCTCATATCCAAGCGCCTGCAACTGTGCGGCAATGATGTCGCGCGCGCCGTGGTTGGTGACGTAGCTGAGCACGAACGGCTTGGCCTTCTGTGCCAGCCACTGCGGCGGATGCACCGGCACGCCGTGCACCGCGTTGCCGATCTTGCGTGGGTCGATATCGATCCAGGCGACCGGCTGGAAGCCATGATCCAGCAGCAGCTGCGCCCGCTGCCGCGTGCGCCGGCCGGCACCGCAGATCGCCAGCGGCCGGCCGGAATGCAGGCGCGGGTCGCGGGCGAGGAATTCGGTGCGCAGGCGGGCGAAGGCCTCGCGGCTGTAGCGCGGATCGGTGCGGGTGAGGCGGCCGCCGCTTTCGCGCCAGTGCAGCAGTATCGCGGGCACTTTCGCCATGGCATGGCCGGCCTGATGCAGGCGCAGCAGCAGGTCATAGTCCTCCGGAAAGGGGCCGTCGCGGTAACCGCCCAGGGCCAGGACGGCGTCGCGGCGAAACATCAGCGAGGGGTGGGCGATGGGCAGCTCGACGTAGATCTCGTCGGCGATGTCCTGCGCCGACAGGCAGGCGTTCTGCCAGCGGATGTATTCGTGGAAGCCGCCCTGGATCTGTTCTTCCGGGAACAGCCGCACCTGGCTGCCGACGGCCGCCAGGTGCGGCTGTGCACACAGCAGTTCGTATTGCCGCTCCAGCCGCTCCGGCGCCATCACATCATCGGCATCCATGCGCGCCACGATAGTGCTACGTGCCGCCGCCAGCGCGCTGTTCATGGCGCCGACCACGCCCTGACGGCCGGGTTGCAACAGGCGGATGCGTGCATCTTCCTGCGCATGACGGCGCACGATCTCCGCCGACGCATCGCTGCTGCCGTCGTCGACGGCGATCAGCTCGAACTGCGTGAGGGTCTGGGCGCGGATCGAGCGCAGGGTTTCGTCCAGCGTGGATGCGGCGTTGTAGAAGGGCAGCAGGACGGAAATCAGGGGCGGGGCGGCGGACATGGTGGTACATGATAACCCGGCGCTACCGGATGGTGGATGGTGCGTGGTGTGGCTCCCGCAGGAGCGGATCGTATCCGCGATAAGGTATCGAGCGGTGCTGCCCCTTCGCGAGTGCGATTCGCTCCTACGCAGGGTGTTGCAGCAGGCCGCGGATCTCGGCGACGCAGGAGCCGCAGCCGGTGCCGGCGCGCGTGATTTCGCCGATGGCCTCGACGGATTGGGCACCGGCATCGATGGCGGCGCGGATGGTGCCGGCGCGCACGCCGTGGCAGGCACAGACCACCGCTCCGCCCGTGGCCATGCCCTGCGGGGCGCGGCCGGTGAGCAGGTTGTGGCGCTGCTGCGCGTCCAGCGCGTCGGCGGCGAACAGCGATTCCAGCCAGGCGCTGTCGGGCAGTTCCACGGTCGGGGTGATGAACAGGCAGCTGTCGAGGCGGCCCTGCGCCAGGCGCGCGGCGCGATAGCGGCCACCGGCCTGATCCTGGTATTCGATCCAGGCAGGGTCACCCTCCGGCACGCAGAGGAGCTGGCGGGCGAACACCGCCCATTCCTGCGGTGTGCCTGTTCCGGCCAGACGATAGCGCCAGGCGCCGGCGATGCGGCTGGTGCTCCAGTAGGCGCTGTGCGGTTGCAGGCGCCGCCGCGACAGCAGCAGGCCGTGCCAGACTGCCGGCAGGGGAGCGATGGCGGCGATGGCGTGCTTGGATTCCGGCTGTCCCGAGTGGGGGTCGGTATGGGCGGCAATCAGTGCGTTGATGCGACCCTGCGCGGTGTAGCGATCATTCCAGTGCATGGGGGCGAACAGCTCGCCCGGCCGCTGCCCCTCGCTGATGGCGGCGCGCATGACGACGCGGCCGTGGGCGTTGGTGAGCTGCACCAGGGCGCCGTCGCCGATGCCGTGGTGCCGCGCATCCTGCGGGTGCAGCAGGACGCAGGGTTCGGGGTCGTGCGTGGAAAGGCGCGCTGATTTGCCGGTGCGGGTCATGGTGTGCCACTGGTCGCGCAGGCGGCCGGTGTTGAGGCGCAGCGGTGACTGCGCATCGGGTGCGGCGCGCGGTGGTTGCGGGGTGACGGCGATGAAGCGGGCGCGGCCGTCGGCGGTGTGGAAGCGGCCGTCGCCGTACAGGCGTGGCGTGCCGTGCGGCGCCTGCGCGGTCACCGGCCACTGCAGCGGTGCCAGGGCTTCGTAGCCGGCATCGTCGAGGTTGCCGAGGGCGCCGATGTCGAAGGCGCGCTCGCCCGCATTATCGTAACCGGACAGCGCCGCATGCTCGCGGAAGATGGCCGCCGCACTGTTCCAGGCGAAGGCATCGGTGTAGCCAAGGCGCTGTGCCACCTGCGCCACGATCCACCAGTCGGGCCGCGCCGCGCCGGGGGCGGGCAGGAAGGCGCGCTGGCGCGAGATGCGCCGTTCGGAGTTGGTAACGGTGCCGTCCTTCTCGCCCCAGGCCAGCGCCGGCAGGCGGATATGCGCCAGGCGCACGGTGTCCGTGTCGGCCATGCAGTCGGAGACGATCACCAGCGGACAGCGCTCCAGCGCGGCACGCACGCGATCCGCCTCGGGCAGGCTCACCACCGGATTGGTGCCCATGATCCAGATGGCCCTGACCGTGCCCTGCTCCACGGCGCGGAACAGATCCACGGCCTTGAGTCCGGCGCGTTCGGCGATGCGCGGCGACTGCCAGAAGCGCTGCACGCGTTCGCGCGCCTGCGCATCCTCGATGTTCATGTGCGCGGCAAGCTGGTTGGCCAGGCCGCCCACCTCGCGCCCGCCCATGGCGTTGGGCTGGCCGGTGAAGGAAAACGGTCCCATGCCGGGCCGGCCGATGCGGCCGGTGAGCAGGTGGCAGTTGATGATGGCGTTGACCTTGTCGGTGCCGCTGCTCGATTGATTGATGCCCTGCGAGTAGACGGTGACGACGCGTTCGGTGCGCGCAAACAGACGGAAGAATTCGCGCACCACGGCGGGGTCGAGCGCGCACTGCGTGGCCACCGCCTCGACATCCGGGCTGCTTTGCTGCGCGGCGTGCAGCGCGTCCGCCAGGCCGTGGGTGTGGTGGGCGGTGAACAGGGTGTTCTCTTCGCCCTGCGCGTGCAGGTAGGCGAGCAGGCCGTTGAACAGCGCCGCATCCGAGCCCGGCGCCAGCGCCAGGTGCAGGTCGGCACCATCGACGCTGGCGGTGCGACGCGGATCGATCACCACCAGTTGCAGGTCCGGGTTGTCGCGCCGCGCCCTGGCGATGCGCTGGTACAGCACCGGATGGCACCACGCCGCGTTGGAGCCGACCAGCACGATGAGCTTGGCGCGCTCCAGGTCTTCATAGCTGCACGGCACGCTGTCGCTGCCGAAGGCGCGTTTGTGGCCGGCGACACTGGATGCCATGCACAGGCGTGAATTGGTGTCGATGTTGGCGCTGCCGAGGTAGCCCTTCATCAGTTTGTTGGCGACGTAATAGTCCTCGCTGAGCAGCTGTCCGGAGACATAGAACGCCACCGCGTCGGGACCGTGCTGCGCGATGGTGTCGCGCAGGCCGCCGGCGACGGCCTCGAGCGCGCGGTCCCAGTCTGTTGTCACGCCGTTGACCTGCGGCCGCAGCAGGCGGCCGTCGAGATCGATGGTTTCATTCAGCGCGGCGCCCTTGGAGCAGAGCCGGCCGTAATTGGCCGGATGTTCCGGGTCGCCCGTGATGACGAAGCTGCCGTCGGGCGTGGTGGCGGCGACGAGGCCGCAGCCGGTACCGCAGTAGGGACAGGTAGTGTGTATGGCCATTGCCACAGACCTTGTTGTTCGTCGCGTGTGATCGGCCCGCCGCTCAGGCGGCGTCGGCCTTGCCCTGGATGTCGAGCCAGACGCTGCCGCTTTCGACACGCACGGCATAACGCCGTGCGCATCCGACATCGGGTGCGCGCGCCTCACCGTTTTCCAGGCTGATCTTCCAGTTGTGCAGCGGGCAGGCGACGTGGTGATCGAACACGATGCCCTCGGCCAGCGGGCCGCCCTTGTGGGGGCAGCGGTTGGCGAGGGCAAAGACCGCGTCGTCGCCGGCACGGAATACGGCGATCTCGCCGCTGGCGGTCTGCACCACGCGGGCGCCCTGGCGCGGGATGTCTTCCAGCGTGCCGATAGCGATCCAGTTGTTCATGGCTGTTTCCTCACTCGTTGATTGTAGGGCCGGTTTTAACCGGCCTGGCCGGCTGAAGCCGGCCCTACTGTCGTATGTCTGCATCTGCTATTTGCACAGCACGTCGTTGCGCACCGATTCGGCGATGGCGGCGGCCTCGGCGATGAGCGCAGCCGGCACCTTGAGCTCGGTGAGCGCCGCGGCGATGTTTTCCAGCACCGCGTCGAAGTGGCTGTCGTTGAGACCGAGTTTTTCCACCAGCGGCGCATGGGCCTGGCGCATGCTGCGGCCGGAATAGCCCGGCATGCCGCCGAAGGCATAGGTGAGGAACATCTTCTGATGCTGGCGCTGGCGCGCCATGTCGGTATTGGTGAAGAAGTGGTTGATGCGGGCGTCGGCCAGCACCTTGTCGTAGAAGATGTCGACTGCGGCATCGACGGCGGCGGCGCCGCCCAGGCGTTCATACAGTGAGGTGGTCATGGCAGGCTCCTTTACGTGGGGATGGGCTGTTCAGGCACGCGCTGCATTGGGCAGCGACGGTGTCAGGTCCTTGATGGGAACGAAGTCGAGACGGTGCGCGCTGTCGGCGCGCGCAGCCCAGGGGTCGTGCTGGGCAATGCGCTGCGCAGCGACGAAGCGCTGATGCAGCGCAGCACGGTTGGCGGCGTCGTCGACCATCTGTTTCTTCACGTAGTCGAGGCCGACGCGCTCGATCCACGGTGCGGTGCGCTCCAGGTAGCGCGCCTGCTCGCGGTACAGCTGCATGAAGGCGCCGCAGTATTCGATCACTTCCTCGGCAGTCTTTACCCGGCACAGCAGGTCGGTGACGCGCACCTTGACGCCGCCGTTGCCGCCGACGTGCAGTTCCCAGCCGGAATCCACCGCCACCACGCCGAAGTCCTTGATGGTCGCCTCGGCGCAGTTGCGCGGGCAGCCGGATACGGCCATCTTGAACTTGTGCGGCGTCCACGAGCCCCAGGAGAACTTCTCCAGGTCGATGCCCATCTGCACCGAGTCCTGTGTGCCGAAGCGGCAGAACTGTGAACCGATGCAGGTCTTCACCGTGCGCAACGCCTTGCCGTAGGCGTGGCCCGACACCAGGCCGGCGGCGTTGAGGTCGGCCCACATCGCCGGCAGCTGCTCCTTCTGCACCCCGACCAGATCGATGCGCTGGCCGCCGGTGATCTTCACCATCGGCACGTCGTATTTCTCCGCCGCGTCGGCGATGGCGCGCAGCTCCGCCGGCGTGGTGACGCCGCCCCAGATACGCGGCACCACGGTGTAGCTGCGGTCCTTCTGGATGTTGGCGTGCAGGCGTTCGTTGACGAAGCGCGAACGGTCGTCGTCCTGCGCCTCCGCCGGCCAGGTGCTGATCAGGTAGTAGTTGAGCGCCGGGCGGCAGGTGGGACAGCCATCGGTGTTGTGCCATTCCAGCTCGCGCATCACCTGCGCGATGGAGGTAAGGTGGCGTGCGCGGATCGCCTCGCGCACCGCGTCATGGGAGTGCTCGGTGCAGGGGCACAGCGGCTTCTGGTGATCGGCCGGTGCCGCATCGGAGCCCACCACCGAGGCGAGGATCTGCTCCACCAGGCCGGTGCAGCCGCCGCAGGAGGCGGAGGCCTTGGTGTGGGCGCGCACCTCGTCCAGGGTGAACAGGCCCTTGCTGCGGATGGCGTGGACGATGTCGCCCTTGGTGACGCCGTTGCAGCCGCACACCTCGGCGCTGTCGGCCATCAACGCCACCGGCGAGTGCTGGCCGTGGCCGGCATCGCCCAGGTGGGCCTGGCCGAACAGCAGCGAGTCGCGGAAGGCGGAGACGTCGGCACCCTCGCGCATGAGCTGGAAATACCAGGCGCCATCCAGGGTATTGCCGTACAGCACGGCGCCCCGGATGCGGTTGTCCTGCAGCACCACCTTCTTGTAGATGCCGGCGCCGGGGTCGCGGTAGACGATCTGTTCGCTGTCCGGCCCGCCGAGGAAGTCGCCGGCGGAGAACACGTCGACGCCGCTCACCTTGAGCTTGGTGGAGGTGACCGAGCCGACGTAGCGGCCGATGCCGAATCTGGCCAGATGATTGGCACATACCTTGGCCTGCTCGAACAGCGGCGCCACCAGGCCGTAGGTCTGGCCGCGGTGCTGCGCGCATTCGCCCACGGCGTAGATGCGCGGGTCGTAGGTCTGCAGGGTGTCATTGACCACGATGCCGCGCTCGCAGTGCAGTCCTGCGGCCTTGGCCAGTTCGATGTCGGGCCGGATGCCGGCGGCCATCACCACCAGGTCGGCGCTCACCTCGCGGCCGTCCTCGAACAGCACGCCCTGCACCCGCTGGCGGCCGATGATCTCCTTGGTCTTCGCACCCATCAGGAATTCGACGCCGCGCGACTCCAGTTCCTGTTGCAGCATCTGCCCGGCGGCGGAGTCGAGCTGGCGCTCCATCAGCGTGTCGGCGAGATGCACCACGCGCACCGTCATGCCGCGCTTCACCAGACCGACAGCGGCTTCCAGGCCGAGCAGGCCGCCGCCGATCACCACCGCGTGGCGGTATTTCTGTGCGCAGTCCAGCATCACCTCCACGTCGGCGATGTCGCGGAAGCCGACCACGCCGGGCAGGCCGTGGCCCGGCACCGGAAGAATGAACGGTCTGGAGCCGGTGGCGATGAGCAGGCGGTCGTAGGCAACCGCCATGCCGTCGGCAGCGATCACCTGGCGGTGCACGCGATCGATCCGGGTGGCCTTGCTGCCCGCGTACAGCGTGATGCCATGCTCGGCATACCACTCGGGCCGGTTGAGCAGAATGTCGTCGAACTGCGCCTCGCCGGAGAGCACCGGCGAGAGCAGGATGCGGTTGTAATTGCCGTGCGGCTCGGCGCCGAACACGGTGATCTCATACAGGGCGGGGTCAAGCTTGAGCAGCTCCTCCACCGTGCGCATGCCGGCCATGCCGTTGCCGATGACTACCAGTTTTTCTTTCATGGGGGCGATCTCCGTCGTCGGGGTCATGCCGAGGGCTGCAGGCGCGAGCCGTCGGCCGGATTGAGGATGGCAAGCTCCGCCGGACTCACTTTCGTGTGCTGCACGGCGAAGCCCTGCAAATACTCCAGCGGCTGCGACGGATCGAACAGGCGGCCGTCGAGGAAGCGATCGGCGCCCATGGGCAGGCTGCGGTCGCCGTCGTACAGCTTCCAGCCGCTCTCGTGGCGGCCCTCGTTCTTGTAGTCGCTGGCGGGACAGGGCAGATCCAGATGCGCCGCCGCCGCGCGGTAGAGGTCGGGGCGATAGACGGCACTGGCGACCGCCTGCAGGTCAATGGCGCGATCGAGCTGGCCCCAGCGCAGCATCTGGGTGAGGAACCAGATGGCATGCGACCGCCAGGGGAAGTTGGCGGCGTAGCGGTGGAAGACGTTGAAGTCCGGCAGGGCTCGCGGCATCTCGTCCGGGGCGTACTGGAAGGTGCCGGTCATCGACATGCGCACGACATGTTCGGGGGCGTTGACGTGCACGCTGCGCGCGATCAGCGCCGCCGCGTCCACACGATGACGCGGATCGTCCAGCCAGCGGCAGGCCTCCAGCAATGCGCACAGCAGGGCACGGTGGGTGTTGGGGTACTGCTCGGCCCACTCCTGTGTCACGCCGAGCACCTTCTCCGGGCTGTTGTTCCAGATCTCATACTTGGTGATCAGCGTGCGGCCGATGCCGGCCTGCACCGCCTGCGCATTCCACGGCTCGCCGACGCAATAGCCGTCGATCTCGCCCTGGGCCAGGCGGCCGGTCATCTGCGGCGGCGGCACCACCACCAGGCGCACGTCGTTGTCGGGGTCGATGCCGGCGGCGGCCATCCAGTAGCGCAGTTCATAGTTGTGGGTGGATTCGGGGAACACCATGGCGAAGGTGAGCGGCGGGCGGCCGGCCTGGCGTTCCGCCTCGATCACCGCCTTGAGCGCCCGCGCGCTCAGCGGGCGTTCATTCATGGCGGCGGCATCCGCCCGCTGCATGCGCTCGTACAGGGCGTTGGAAACGGTGATGGCATTGCCGTTGAGGTCGAGGGTGAGCGCAGTGACCATCGGCTTGTGCATCGGACCGAGCCCCAGGCTCATCGCCAGCGGCATCGGCGCCAGCATCTGTGCGCCGTCGAGGATGCCGAGCGCCACCTTGTCGCGGATATTGGCCCAGGAGGTTTCCTTCGACAGCGTGACATCGAGACCGTATTTGGCAAACCAGCCGTGCTCCTGTGCGACGATCAGCGGCGCGCAGTCGGTCAGCGGGATGAAGCCGAGGGTGAGGCTGGTCTTTTCCAGTGCGTTGATTGCGAACATGGCGGGCTCCTCAACCGGCCGCCAGCTTCAGCGCCGGCTTGTGACGCGGCTGCGCCGGCACATCGGGCTGGGCATGACGCTCGTGCAGGAACTTGAGCACGGCGGCGCGGTAGTGGTTGTAGCGGGGGTTGTCGGCCAGCAGCAGGCGATCGCGCGGCCGCGGCAGGTCGATGTGCAGCACCTCGCCCACCGTCGCGCTCGGCCCGTTGCTCATCATCACGATGCGGTCGGACAGCAGCACCGCCTCGTCCACGTCATGGGTGATCATGATCACCGTATTGTTCAGCCGCGCCTGGATCTCCATCAGCGAGTCCTGCATGTGGGTGCGGGTGAGCGAGTCCAGCGCGCCGAACGGCTCGTCCATCAGCAGCACCTTGGGTTCCATGGCCAGCGCCCGGGCGATGCCGACGCGCTGCTTCATGCCGCCGGAGATTTCGTCGGGGCGGCGGTCGAGGGCGTGGGACATGTGCACCAGCTCCAGGTTGTGCAGCGTCCAGTCGTGCCGCTCCTGCTTGCTCTTGCTGCCTTTGAATACGGTGTCGACGGCGAGGCGCACGTTGTCGTACACGCTGAGCCAGGGCAGCAGGGAATGGTTCTGGAACACCACCGCGCGATCCGGTCCCGGCTCGTCCACCTCGCGGTTCTCCAGCAGCACGCCGCCGGTGGTGGCCTTGAGCAGGCCGGCGACGATGTTGAGCACCGTCGACTTGCCGCAGCCGGAGTGGCCGATGAGGGAGACGAATTCACCCTTGTCCACCTTGAGCGCCACGTCCCTGAGCACTTCGAGCGGGCCGTGGTCGGTGGGAAAGGTGATGCCGACATGGTCGATGTTGAGATAGGTCATTACTGTGTCTCCTTGTTCAGCGCAGCACCGCCGCTTTGTCCCAGCTGAAGTAGCGTTGCAGCAGCAGCATGCCGCGATCGAGCAGGAAGCCGACCAGGCCGATGGCGAACACCGCCACCATGATGCGGGCCAGCGAACTGGAGCTGCCGTTCTGGAATTCGTCCCAGACGAATTTGCCGAGGCCCGGATTCTGCGCCAGCATCTCGGCGGCGATGAGCACCATCCAGCCGATGCCCAGGGACAGGCGCATGCCGGTGAACATCAGCGGTATCGCGGAGGGCAGCACGATCTTCACCGTCTTGGTGAACCAGCCCAGGCGCAGCACGCGGCTGACGTTGAGCAGATCCTTGCTCACCGAGGCGACGCCGACGGTGGTGTTGATGATGGTCGGCCACAGACAGCACAGGGTGACGGTGATGGCCGAGTTGACGAAGGATTTGGCCAGCAGCGGATCGTCGCTGACGTAGAGCGCGCTCACCACCATGGTGACCAGCGGCAGCCAGGCCAGCGGCGACACCGGCTTGAAGATCTGGATCAGCGGGTTGAGCGCCGTGTACAGGGTGGCGCTCATGCCGCACACGATGCCGACCGGAATGGCGATCAGCGTGGCGAGGAAGAATCCGGTGGCGACGGTGAGCAGGCTGGTGCCGATCTGATCGATGAAGGTGGGTTTGCCGGTGTAGGGGCGGATCTTCACCTCGGCAGCGGGGTCCTCCGCCAGCTTCGCGGCGTTGCGTTCCTCCTGGCGCTGATAGAACGCTGCCGCCTTGGCGCGTTCTGCGCTGTGTTCGTCCAGCAGGGCGCCGGCCTGCTGCCAGACGGCCACCGGGCCCGGCAGTTCGCCCAGCGAGGTCTGGATGTTTTTTGCCGCAGCGCCCCACACGCCGAGAAATATGGCGATGGCGATGAGCGGGATGAGCAGGTGACGCACCATGGCGACGACGCGGCGCGGGAACTGTGTGCTCTGCAGGCAGGTCTGCAGGCGATCCAGGGCCGGGGCGTTGAAGGTGGTGCGCGGGTTGAACAGGGCGATGGTCATGGCGTGGTCCTCCGTGCCGGCCGGGGCGAACCCCGGCCGGCCGTGCATCAGATTTGTTCCTTGCCCTTGAGGCCGATGGCGAACTGCTTCAGGTAGTCATTGGGCTTGCGGCCGTCGTAGGTGACGCCGTCGATGAAGCCGGTCTGCGGTGCGCGGAAACCGCTTTCCGCGGCGAAGTCCGGGAACTCAGCGGCCTGCATCTTGCCCTCGGCGATCAACTCCCTGGCGGCGGCGGCATAGATGTCCGGGCGGTACACCTTCTTCGCCGTCTCCATGTACCAGCTGTCCGGCTTGCCTTCGCTGATCTGGCCCCAGCGGCGCATCTGCGTCAGGTACCACACCGCGTCGGAGTAGTAGGGGTAGGTGGCGTGGTAGCGGAAGAACACGTTGAAGTCGGGCACCGCGCGCTTGTCGCCCTTTTCGTATTCGAAGGTGCCGGTCATGGAGTTGGCGATGACGTTGGCATCGGCGCCGACATACTGCGGCCGGGCCAGAATCTGCACCGCCTCGGCGCGATTGGCATTGTCGTTCTCGTCCAGCCAGCGGGCGGCGCGGATCAGCGCCTTGATCACGGCCTTGTGGGTGTTGGGATACTTCTCGGCCCAGGCGGCGGAGACGCCGAACACCTTCTCGGGATTGTTCTTCCAGATTTCGTAGTCGGTGATCACCGGCACGCCGATGCCCTTGAACACCGCCTGCTGGTTCCACGGCTCACCCACGCAGTAGCCGTTGATGGTGCCGGCCTCCAGCGTCGCCGGCATCTGCGGCGGCGGCGTGACGGAGAGCAGCGCCTCGGCCTTGATCTGGCCCGAGGTGTCGCCCTTGTGCGGCGCGTAATAGCCGGGGTGGATGCCGCCGGCGGCGAGCCAGTAGCGCAGCTCGTAGTTGTGGGTGGAGACCGGGAACACCATGCCCATGTTGAAGGGCTTGCCTTCCTTCCTGAATTTTTCGATCACTGGCTTGAGTGCATCGGCCTTGATCGGGTGCAGCGGCTTGCCGTCCTTGCCCTTGGGCAGGTGCGGCTTCATTTCCTCCCACACGGCGTTGGAGACGGTGATGCCGTTGCCGTTCAGGTCCATGGAGAAGGCGGTGATGATGTGGGCCTGGGTGCCGAAGCCGATGGTGGCGCCGAGGGGCTGGCCGGCCAGCATGTGGGCGCCGTCCAGTTCGCCGGTGATGACGCGGTCGAGCAGTACCTTCCAGTTGGCCTGGGCCTCCAGGGTGACGTACAGGCCTTCGTCCTCGAAGTAACCCTTTTCATAGGCGATGGCCAGCGGCGCCATGTCGGTCAGCTTGATGAAACCGAACTTGAGTTCTTCCTTCTCCAGCTTGGCCGCCTGGGCCTGACCGCCCAGCAGCAGCAGGCCGGCCAGGGCCAGGGCGGTATGTTTCATGAAGCGGCGGCGGGTGCTGCCGATGCGTGGTCTGTCCTGTGTCATTGCCTCGTCCTCGGTTGCGGGAAATAAAAAAGGCGTCCATCCGTGCAGATCGAAATCCACACGCATGGACGCCTTTGTCCTGTTCAGCCGGTTGCTGTCACCCGCCGCGGCCCGCCATTGGGTCGATGTTGCGGCTGGATGAGACCGGCGACGTTGCCGGTGCCTGTCTGGTGTTTTGCAACCGCTGTGCCAAGGGAGGCTACGTTGGGCCAGGGCCGCGTCAGGAGTGGGGTTGGGGCGTTATCACCTGGGCTGCGGGGCCTTGCCGCACGTCCTCTCTGCACCAACACGGAGCGCGGTGCCCGGTTTTAAGGCAAGGAAGGTACGAGGGGAAAGGGACAAGATACGAGGGAGGTGTGCGCTGCGCGCACGGCCATCGTGACTAAACCAACACGAGCGCAGCGAGTTCGTTCCTTGTACATTTTGCCTCGTCCCTTGTACCTGGAGCTGCCGGGCGTCAGCCCAGCAGCTCCATGATGGCGATGACGTTGCGCGCCACCTCGGGCAGCTTCCTGCCCTGATCCATCGCCAGCTTGCGCAGGGCCTGGTAGGCCTCGTTCTCGTTCATGGCGCGGTGTTGCATCAAGAGGCCCTTGGCCTGTTCGATGACCTTGCGCTCCTCCAGCGAGGTCTTGGTACGCGCCAGCTCCTCGCGCAGGGCCTGGTATTCGCGGAAGCGGGCGATGGCCACCTCCATCACCGGACGCACGCGCTTGCCGCTCAGGCCGTCCACCACATAGGCGCTGACGCCGGCCTTGATGGCCTGGTTGATGGTGCCGCTGTCGTCGTCCTCGGCGAACATCACGATGGGGCGTGGCTGCTCGCGGCTGATGCTGCGCATCTGCTCCAGGGTGTCGCGGTCGGGAGAGTCGAGGTCGATGATGATCACATCGGGCTGATGATGTGCCACCTCGGCGCTCAGGTTTTCTGCGCCACTCAGGCGTGCGATGACGCTGTAGCCCGCGTCGGCCAGCGCCTGCTCCAGCAGGGCCGCACGGCCGCGATCCGCGTCGCAGAGCAGGACGCGCAGCGTTGGCTTGGCAGGTGGCTGTGGCATGGCAAAGAAGTACCCGAGTGTATTTGTGTGCCAAGGCAGCAAGCGGCGTGCCAGACAGCATTTGCCTATTTTTGGTGCGGCCATTCATAATGTGAGCGCGCTCACGTTGCGCCATACCGCATCATCACGGGAACACGCGCGCCACACGCCGCTCCCGCCGCCACCGGAAGGCACTATTCAGATATCGGGTGCCTGATGAGAAAGATAGTCCTGCAGTACCGCTACTGGCCCTTGCCGATCCTGATCTGGACCCTGGTGGTCCTCGTCTCCTTTCTGTGGAACCAGACGCAGATCGAGCAGAAGGCACTGCAGCTGGCCAACGACCGCGCCCAGTTCGTGTTCAAGATGGTGGAGTCGGTGCGCCTGTGGAATGCGCGCCACGGCGGCGTCTACGCCCCCGTCGACGATTACACCCTGCCCAATCCCTATCTCAAGGTGCCGGAGCGCGAGATCACCACGCCGTCGGGCACCACGCTCACCATGATCAATCCGGCCTACATGACGCGCCAGCTCACCGACGTGGTGGCGGAACTGAGCCAGCTGCGCCTGCACCTCACCAGCCTGAAGCCGCTCAATCCCAACAACGCCCCCGACTCCTGGGAGCGCAGCCAGCTGGAAAAATTCGAGCGCGGCACGGGCGAGGTGAGCGAGCTGGTGGGACAGGGCGCGCAGGCGATATTCCGCTTCATCGCGCCGCTGCGCGTGCAGCAGCCCTGCCTCAAGTGCCACGAGCATCAGGGCTACCGTCTCGGTGACATCCGCGGCGGCGTCAGCGTGTCTTTCGCCGCCGCGCCGCTGCTGGCGCCGGAGACGGTGCAGCTGCGCAATATCGGCCTGACCCATCTTGCCGTGTGGCTGCTGCTGTCCGGCCTGACGCTGTTCGCCCTGTCGCGCTTCCGCCGCCAGATGCTGGCGCTGGAGATGGCCAAGGCACAGACCGAGTCACTGGTGGAGCGGCGCACCGCCGAGCTGCGCGCCGAGGTGGCGGAGCGCCAGCAGGCAGAGGCGCAGTTGCGGCTGTTCATCGAGTCCTCCGGCGAAGGCATCATCGGCATGAACCTGCAGGGGCTGTGCACTCTGGTCAATCCCGAGGCGCTGCGCATGCTGGGCATGGCGCGGCCGGACGATCTTCTCGGCCAGCCGCTGCACGAACTGATCCATTACAGCTATGCCGATGGCCGCGTGCATCCGGTCGAAGAGTGTGCGCTGCATGCCACGCTGCGCAGCGGCCGCGTGGTGCATGATGACAGCGACGTGTTCTGGCGCCAGGACGGCAGCAGCTTTCCGGTGGAGTACCGTTCCCATCCGCTCCATACCGACGGCCGCCTGCTCGGCGCCGTGGTCACCTTCAGCGACATCACGGCGCGCAAGCAGGCCGAGACGCAGCTGCGCAAGCTGTCCAGCGCGGTGGAGCACAGTCCCGCCTCGGCCATCATCACCGACAGCGAGGGAAACATCGAATACGTCAATCCGCGTTTCGTGGAAATGACCGGCTATCTGCCGGAGGAGGTCATCGGCCAGAATCCGCGCATGTGGCAATCGGGCATAACCCCGCTCAAGACATATCAGCGCCTGTGGGCCACCATCAAGGGCGGCGAGGTGTGGCATGGCGAGGTGCTCAACAAGGCCAAGGACGGACACCTGTTCTGGGAGAACGCGCGCATTTCGCCCATCAAGAACGACGACGGCGTGATCACCCACTTCGTGGCGGTGAAGGAGGACATCACCGAGCGCAAGGCGCAGGAGGAGATCATCTGGCGCCAGGCCCATTACGACGGCCTGACCGGCCTGCCCAACCGCGAACTGTTCGCCATGCGCCTGGAGCAGGCGCTCAATCAGGCGGACCTGAGCGAGGCCCAGGCCGGCCTGCTGTACATCGATCTTGACGGCTTCAAGCAGGTCAACGACAGCTTCGGCCACGCCGCCGGCGATACGCTGCTGCGCGAGGCGGCGCGGCGCCTGCTCACCTGCGTGCGCGACAGCGATACCGTGGCCCGTCTCGGCGGTGACGAGTTCGCCATGGTGCTGGCACAGGTGCACGGCGTCAGCGGCGCGCAGGTGGTGGCGCAGAAGGTGTTGCAGGTGCTGATGCAGCCGTTCCAGCTGCACGAGCAGGGCGTCACCCTGTCGGCCTCGGTGGGCATCGTGCTCTATCCCGACGACGGCGACACGGCCGATGCGCTGCTGCGCCATGCCGACACGGCCATGTACCGCGCCAAGGAGGCGGGGCGCAACGCTTTCCGCTTCTATAAAGATCCCGTCTGACGTATGCTTTCCCTGCACAGCCCGCGCGGGCACCTACACTAAGAATAAAGTCGGGCCCTTTCTGCAGGCGGGGGCGTTCCTGCGTACAAGCACCCACATGACGTGGGGAAAAGTGGCCCGGACAGATTTTCCCTGCCGTAACAACGAGGGTCTGCACGGTATCATTCCATCATGAGCCTCCGTTCCGTATCACCAGCCTGGTTGCGCCCCCTGCTTTTCGCCCTGTGTCTGCTGGCCACGCTGGCCCAGGCCGCGCCGCAGGAGGTGAAGATCGGCGTGCTGTCGCTGCGCGGTCCGGAAAATGCCATGCGCACCTGGGAACCGACCGCCGCCTACCTGACGCAGCGCGTCCCCGGCTACCGCTTCGTCATCGTTCCGCTCGCCTTCGACCGCCTGTTGCCGGCGGTGGGGGCCGGCGAAGTGGATTTCGTGCTGGCCAACTCCTCCTATTACGCCGAGATGGAGCGCGATTACGGCGTCAGCCGCATCGCCACCCTGCGCAACCGCGACGAAGGTCACGCCTACACCCACTTCGGCGGCGTGGTGTTCACCCGCGCCGAGCGCCAGGACCTCAACAGCTTCGCCGATCTGGTGGGGAAATCCTTCATGGCGGTGGACGCGCAGTCCCTCGGCGGCTTCCACGCCGCCTGGCGCGAGATGCGCCAGGCCGGCATCGAACCCCATCGTGACTTCAAGCCGTTGCGCTTCGGCGGCACCCATGACGCCGTGGTGTACGCGGTGCGTGACGGCACGGTGGACGCCGGCACCGTGCGCACCGACACCCTCGAGCGCATGGCCAAGGAGGGCAAGATCCGGCTGGAGGATTACCACGTCATCCAGCCCACCAGCCACCCGGAGTTCATCTTCCTGAGCAGCACCCGGCTCTATCCGGAATGGCCCATGGCGCGGGTGCAGCACACGCCGCAGGCCCTCGGCCACAGCGTGGCGCTGGCCCTGATGCAGATGCCGGCGGACAGCGCGGCGGCGCTGCGCGGCAACAACGCCGGCTGGACCATCCCGGCCGACTATCAGCCGGTGCACGAACTGCTGCGCGAGCTGCGCATCGGTCCCTACAGCGAGCTGGGCAAGGTGCGGCCGGCGGATGTGGTGCGCCAGTACGGCGTGTGGCTGGGGCTGGCACTGCTGCTGCTCCTGGCATTGCTGGCGGCCACGGTCTATTTCATCCGCATCAACCGCCGTCTGCGCCAGACCGATGCGGAGCTGTGCCGCGTCCGTGACGAGCTGGAGCAGCGCGTCAGCGAGCGCACTGCCGAGCTGCGCCATGCGCTGGATGAACTGGAGGACAGCCGGCGCCGCATCGAGCTGTCGCAGCGCGATTGGCACGATGCCTTCGATGCCATCCCGCATCCGATCTTCATCCATGACAAGGATCTGCGCATCGTGCACGGCAACCCGGCCTATGTCGCCCGTGCCGGCATGGATGCCGGGCAGATCATCGGCCGGCCGTACTGGGAGGTTTTTCCGCGCCTCGATGGCCCCCTGCCCTCCTGCCAGACCTTCCCCGATCGCCTGCATCCGCAGGGTGATGAAGTGGTGCTGCCCAGCGGCGAGGTGTTCGTGTCGAAGTCGTTCGGCATCCGTCATCTCGACGGCAGCATCCGCCATGCCATCCATATCCTGGAGGACGTCACCGCCGAGCGCCATGCCGAGGCGCAGCGCCGCACCCTGAGCCATGCCGTGGCGCAGGCCGGCGAGGGCATCATGGTCATGGATGCGGCACGCATCATCACCTACTGCAATCCGGCGCTGTGCGGTCTGTTGGGCGGCTCCCATGCCGAACTCGAGGGGCGCACGCTGTTCGAGCTGTTTCCGCCGGCACAGCACGAACAGGTGAATATCATCTTCGAGCACGCGGCGCGTCCGGAGGGCTGGATGGGTGAGTCGCTGCTGCGGGCGCGCGACGGGCGGCAGATCCCCGTATTTCTCACGGCCAGTGCCATCCATGATGAACAGCAGACGCATACCGGCTATGTCTTTACGCTGATGGACCTCAGTTCGGTGAAGGAGGCCGAGGCGGCGCTCAAATACCGCCTCGCCTTCGAGTCACTGGTGGGCGGCATCGCCGGCCGCTTCGTCACCGTCAGCGCGGACTCCATCGAGCAGGAGATCAACCGCGCCCTGCAGCAGATCGGCCAGTTCGTCAGCGCCGATCGGGCCTACATCTTCGGCCTCGACAGCGATGCCGGACGTCTGGTCGATGTGCACGAGTGGTGTGCCGAGGGGGTGACACCGCAGGCGGCCCGCCTGGCCGAGCTGGCGATGGACAAATTGCCCTGGTGGATGGGGCGTCTCAAGCGCAACGAGCCATTGCTCATCAATGACGTACTGGCGCTGCCGCCGGAAGCGGCCGCCGAACGCGACGAATTCCTCGCCGAGGGCATCCGCGCCATGCTGATGGTGCCGATGAGTTACGGCGAACACCACGCCGGCTATATCGGTTTCGATGTGACGCAGCAGCCGCGCAGCTGGGTCAAGGAGGATACGCGCATGCTGCGTGCCGCCGGCGAGATCATCTCCAGCGCCCTGCAGCGCCTGGCGGCGGAACTGCGCGTGCGGCGCAGCGAGATGCGCCTGAAGGAGGCGCAGGAGATCGCCCACCTCGGCAACTGGGACTGGGACATCGTCGCCGGCACGCTGTACTGGTCCGACGAGATCTACCGCGTCTTCGGCGTCGAACCGCAGGCCTTCGGCGCCACCTACGAGGCCTTCCTGGAATACATCCATCCCGACGACCGGCAGCCGGTGCAGGAGGCGGTGAACAGCGCCCTGCGCCAGGAATCGGCCTACGAGATCGACCACCGCATCGTGTTGCCCGACGGCTCGCACAAGGTGGTGCACGAAAAGGGGCAGGTGATCTTTGCCGCCGACGGTACCCCGCAGCGCATGATCGGCACGGTGCAGGATGTCACCGACATCCGCCGCGCGGAGCGCGAGCTGCAGCGCCTCAACCGCGCCCTGCGCACCCTGAGCCGCGGCAATGAAACCCTGGTGCGCGCCGAGAGCGAAGACCAGCTGGTGCGCGACATCTGCAGGGTGCTGGTGGAGGTGGGCGGCTTCCGCCTGGCCTGGGTGGGCTATCCGCAGCAGGATGCGGAGAAGCGCATCCTGCCGGTGGCCTGGGCCGGCCATGATGCCGGCTATCTGGAGAATGCACATTTCAGTTGGGGCGACGATGAGTGGGGCCGCGGCCCGACCGGCACGGCGCTGCGCAGCGGCGAAACCTTCATCGCCCGCGACCTGTTGAGTGATCCGGCCTACACGCCCTGGCGCGAGGAGGCGCAGAAGCGCGGCTATGCCTCGCTCATCGCCCTGCCGCTGCGCCACGGCAGCGAGACGGTGGGTGTGCTCACCATCGACGCGGCGGAACCGGATGCCTTCGACAAGGAGGAGGTGGCCCTGCTCACCGAACTGTCCAACGACCTCGCCTTCGGCATCGTCAGCCAGCGCGGCCGCCTGCGGCGCGAGGAGGCCGAACACGAGCTGGCGCAGAGCGAGGAGCGCTACCGCGCCCTGGCCGAGAGCGCGCAGGATCTCATCTACCGCTACCAGATCTACCCCGAGCACCGTTTCGAGTATGTCAGCCCCTCGGCGCTGGAGATGACCGGCTACACGCCGGAGGAGCACTACGCCGATCCGGGGCTGGGCCTGAAGCTGATTCATCCCGACGATCGTGCGCAGTTGCAGGCGATGGTGGAGGGCAAGGTGGAGGAGGGCAGTGCCGTCACCCTGCGCTGGATCAAGAAGGACGGCACGCAGATCTGGACCGAGCAGCGCAATACCCTGCTGTACGATGAAACCGGCCGCCTGGTGGCGCTGGAGGGCATCGCCCGCGACATCACCGCGCGCAAGCAGGTGGAGGACGAGCGCAAGCGCATCGGCGAGAGCCTGCAGCGCTCCCTGGTGCAGACCATCCAGGCCATCGCCGTCACCATCGAAAAGCGCGACCCCTATACCGCCGGCCATCAGCAGCGTGTGGCGGAGCTGGCCACCGCCATTGCCGGCGAGATGGGCCTGCCGGAAGAACAGCGCGAGGGCCTGCGCCTCGGCGCGCTGATCCACGACATCGGCAAGATCTACGTGCCGGCGGAATTCCTCAACCGCCCGGGCCACCTGAGCGATACCGAGTTCGAGATCATCCAGTCCCATCCGGTGATGGGACACGACATCGTCAAGGGCATCGAATTCCCTTGGCCGGTGGCGCAGATGGTGGTGCAGCACCACGAGCGCCTCGACGGCAGCGGCTATCCCAAGGGACTCAAGGGCGACGAGATCCTGCTCGAGGCGCGCATCCTCGCCGTGGCCGACGTGGTCGAGGCCATGGCCTCGCACCGTCCCTACCGCGCCGCCCTGCCGCTGGAGGAGGCGCTGGTGGAGATCGAGCGCTTCCGCGGCGTCCGCTACGACCCGGCGGTGGTGGATGCCTGCCTCAAGCTGATCCGCGAAAAGAGCTTCACCTGGCAGGGAAAATTGTAGGAGCGAATCGTATTCGCGACTTGAGTCGGTTCAGGCCTGTCGCGAATGCGATTCGCTCCTACGGGTGTTCTATTCCGGTGCGCCTGCACCACGCCCTGCACCAAAGCGGCACATGATGCCGCCCTCCCTTCGCCGTCAGAGCCCGCTGCCTCGTCCTGGTGCGCTTCTTGCTCGGGGTATGGCAACGACAACCCCACCGAGGTGCAACGCATCATGCTGGACCAGACCCTTGCCGTAATCCTTGCCGGCGGCACCGGCACCCGCCTCAAGCCGCTCACCGCCGAGCGCGCCAAGCCGGCGGTGCCCTTCGGCGGCAAGTACCGCATCATCGACTTCGTGCTGGCCAACTGCCTGCACTCCGGCCTGCGCCGCGTGCTGGTGCTGACGCAGTACAAGTCCCACTCGTTGCAGAAACACCTGCGCGACGGCTGGTCGATCTTCAATCCGGAGCTGGGCGAGTACATCACGCCGGTGCCGCCGCAGATGCGCACCGGCGAGCGCTGGTACCAGGGCACCGCCGATGCCATCTACCAGAACCTGTATCTGGTCGAGCGCAGCGAGGCCGAGGCGGTGCTGATCCTCTCCGCCGACCACATCTACCGCATGGACTACGAGGCGATGCTCAAGGCGCACAAGGCCGGCGGCGCCGATGTCACCGTGGCGGCGATGCAGGTGCCGCTGGGCGAGGCGCGCGCCTTCGGCGTGATGGCGGTGGATGACGCGGACCGCATCATCGGCTTCGAGGAGAAACCGGAGTCACCCCGGCCGATCCCGGGTCAGCCCGACGAGGCGCTGGTGTCCATGGGCATCTATGTGTTTTCCACCGACCTGCTGCTGGACGAGCTGCGCCGCGACCATGCCGACGAGGCGTCCAGTCACGATTTCGGCAAGGACATCCTGCCGCGCCTCATCGCCAGCCGGAAGGTGATGGCCTACCGCTTCGGCGGCGACACCGGCCGTGTCACGCCGGATCGCTACTGGCGCGACGTCGGCACCATCGATGCCTACTACCAGGCCAACATGGACCTGCTCAAGCCGGTGCCGCCGCTGGACCTGTACCAGGCCGACTGGCCGATCCGTTCCTACCAGATGCAGACGCCGCCGGCGCGCACCGTGCCCGGCGTCTCCGGCACCGAGGGCATCTTCATCAACTCCATCGTCGCCGGCGGCGCGGTGATCGCCGGCGGCAGCGTGCAGCACTCGATCCTGTTTCCGCAGGTGTTCGTCGACGACGGCGCCTTCGTCGAGGACGCGATCCTGTTCCAGGGCGTGCGCGTCGGCGCCGGCGCGCGCCTGCGCCGCTGCATCATCGACAAGGACGTGGTGGTGCCGCCGCGCGAGCAGATCGGCTACGACAGCAAGCGCGACCGCGAGCGCTTCGCCGTCAGCGAGCAGGGCATCGTGGTGGTGCCCAAGGGCTATCGCTTCGCCTGAGCCAGGCCATCGCAAACACGCCGTTACCAGACGGCAACAGCGTGGCACCGTACCGTAGGGCCGGCTTCAGCCGGCCTGGCCGGTTGAAACCGGCCCTACATCTAAGCCATGGGGCAGGGTTCGCTCTCGCCCCAGGGAGAGGGGAGTGAACCATCTTTGCGCCTGATCCTCCCCCCGCCCCCGGGAACCATGCTCCTGCCTTTCCAGCCGCCTGCTTCCATGTAGCCGGCTCCCCGGGGAGAGGGGCTCTCGTGTCGGCGGATGCGTCTCGTGATTTCATATCCCATTGATTAAAAAGAATTTATTTTGAGCCTCGGCCTGGCGGTTTCCCTGCCGGCCCGGCGGATACCTGCCGGCCGACCCCTTCCACCACACAGGTGTCCTCCGTAGGCTACGGAAAAATCAGCAATTTGCCGCGATTTCGACTAATATGTGCCCCCTCAAATTTTGACCCCCCGCTAGCAACAAGTCCCAAGGAGAACCATGTGGCTGAAGCAGATCTCGAGCTGCAATTAAAAGTTTGGAAAGACCTCGCCATCAGCAAGCAGGTGCTGATGCGCGCCGCAACCGATGCCCTCAAGCTGGACCCGAATTGTTCCCAGGAAGAACTCAAGGCCGCCCTCGATAACGCCATCAAGCGCTACATCGACGCCGACATCAGCGTCAGCAAGGCGCAGGAGCAGGCCAAGGTCGCCGTCTCCACCATGGAGAAGAAGCTGGCCGACAGCGAAAAGGCGCGCAACATCGCCGAAGCCGCCCGCGCCGAAACCCTGGCCAAGCTGGAGAAGTTCGAACAGCAGATGGTCGCCGAGCGCGCCCAGCATGCCGCCGAGGCGAAGAAGCTGAAGGACGCCGTCGCCGAGAAGGATCGCGCCATCAAGGCCATCAGCACCGCCCTGGCCGACACGCCGGAAAACGTGGTGAAGAAGCTGAAGGCGCTGAAGAAGGAAAAGATGGACGAGGCCGATGCCCGCAAGGAAGTCGCCGCCGCCAACAACGCCCTGCGCAAGGAAAAGCAGACCCTGGAACAGCAGGTGAAGGACATGCAGGCCGCGCAGGAAAACGCCGCCAAGCTGGCGGAGAAGTATCGCGAACTGCACACCCTGTGCAGCGACCTGCATACCCAGCTCAAGCCGCTGGTGGAAGACGCCAAGAGCCTGCCCGCGCTGCCGGCGCTGGAAGTCTCCGCGCTGGAAGGCATCGAGAAGGTCGGTGCCGAGGAAGAGAAGAAGGCCGGCAAGGGCAAGCGCTGATCGGCGCTGCTTCATCATGAGTGCGCCTGACTGACGGGGGGCAGTCAGGCGCGGCTCAACTCACTCCGGGGCGGCATGCCCCATCAACCGTAGGGTGGATAAGCGCAGCGCATCCACCGACACGCCGCAAGGTGGCAACACGCCTAGGCTACAGCGGCCAGATCGAATTCAGCGTGGATGCGGCCGAACGGAACCCTCAGCTTGCCGTCGTCGTTTCTTTCCACCAGACCACGCTCCGCCAGCGCATTCACGTCACGCTGCACCGCACTCGGATCCCGCTCCAGATGCCGGGCCAGTTCACGCAATCCGCACGGCCCCGCCTTCTGCAATTCAGCCAATACGCCCCAGCGCGCCGGTGTCAGTATCCGGAACAGTGCCGCCGGTGACTCAAAACTCATCACCTCGCCGGCATAAGCGCCACCCTGCCAGGCCTCAATAAAGGCCTCGCCGGCACGCTCCAGCGCAGCCACCGGATCAGCATCTATGCGAATGGTCAGGGTTCTCATGGCCTTCTCCTGCGTGTGACCGCCGCAATAAAGTCACGGATCAAGGTTGTAACGTCGGTGAACGGGTAGGCGGATTCGATATCGTCATCGTGGCGGTGATCCCCTTTGCCACGCTCGTTGTCGAACCCGAGAACCCGTCGGCCTCCTTCGAGGTAAACGAGGCGGTATTTGTAAGAGTGGCCAGACGGAGGGACCGGCCTGGGCACCTTCCAAATCACCATGCGGAGCATGGCACCGTCATCGAAGTCCTGTTCAAAGCGGTAAATCAGCTCCGCCTTCATGTTGATATCCTTGTCAACAATAGCTCCGGTGTCAAGTTCGGAGTGTTACGACCTATTTTGCACTGTGGTTCCCGAATTCTGGCTAGAGCAAGTGCTTGCCGTCGAACACGTCCGCCTCCAGCGCGAAGGTGTCCACGCCGTCGACGCAGCCGAGGTTGGCACGGAAGTGACCGATCTTGCGCGCGGTTTCGTGGAAGGTGTAGATGCCGCAGTGTTTGCAAAAGTAATGCTTCGCCGTCCCGGCGCCGAACTGGTACAGACCCAGCGCGCCGTCTTCCGCATCAATCTTGAACAGCTCCGGCGCAATCGGCTCGGGCGACATCATCGCGCCCTTGCGCGCGCAGATGGAGCAGTTGCAGCGCAGGCCCCTGGTGATCGGCGGACAGTCGAAGGAGAACTTTACTTTGCCGCAGTGGCAGGAGGCGGTGTGGTGGGGCATGGGGAAGTCCTTTTCAGTTTCTATTCAACGATTAAGCTGTGCGGCGCGACGTAAGGAGCGTCCGAACGAGCGCGTTGTTAGCAACTTACAGTGGATTATCTTCTCTGCGACCATTTCTTGCCACCCAAGTAAGATACTCCACGCCTAGATTTGTTATGTGTATTTGATTGTCGTTTTTAGTAATAAGTAACTGCGCGAACAAGAAATTAAGATATTGCTCATAAGTCCAACTGCCAAGGTTGTCCGGATATAGTTCTTTAACACGATCTATGTGCTTGTGTACAAAATCAGTATTTCTTCCTTGCCCAGCTACTTCATTAAGTTTCTTTAACAGAAAAATTTGACTACCAAATATTGAGCTATGGATTCTTTCAAATGCGAGCAGTAATTGGGCTCCAGCCAAGTGTTTAATAAGAACTTTTGCGGTATTGGTGTCGGAAGGCAGCCCCTTGGCAGTCAGCTCGTTTTTTATTGATTGTTCTTGTTCATTGATTACGATTGAGTTTCCGACAACATCTAGCAACTGTTGGACGGCCTCGGTGCTTGTTTTGGTATCTTCGCGCTGTGATTCAGCTGATGGCTCTGCTACAAGACCTTCTTTATCGATTTTAGTCGTTCTTCTAATAAGGTTTGAAAGAGGCGACCTAAAAGCGAAAATAAATATCACCGCAAATATAAAAGTGAGGTGATGCCATGTTATTGCGTTGAGTATTTCTTCCATGTTTACCTTGTACTGCTAACAGTGTATTAGGCCGATTACATGCTGTTGGTGATCGGCCGCATCGGCCTATCACGACAGCAAGGAAATATCCGATTGTGTGGCCGATTAACGCGCAAACGGGGCTTTGGATCAAGAGGATGGTTGTTGTGCGCTGTCGCGCGGATTGATTTTGATGCGGGGAGCCGCCCCGCGCGCGGGTCACTTTCTTTGTCCCGCCAAAGAAAGTAACCAAAGAAAGTCGGCCCGACTGCCGCGCCCTGCGGGTTCCCTGCGCTTCATTCGGCACATCCATGTGCCTCACCCTTCGGGCAGCCTGCGGCTGTGCAAATCGGCAATCCTGCCGCTTTGTCTCGCCCGAATCGGCGCTCGCCTACGCGCCGTCCTGGCGCGAAGGCGAGGAGCCGCCATCCCTGGCGGCTCCCCTGCGGGCTTGATCCGATTCGGGCTGCGATGCTCGGCGCGGCAGACGGGGGGAAGAGGAAAGTCAAAGGATGAAAGCCGCGCTTTGCGCGTTTGTGTGCAAAGACATTGGTAACAGATGGTTCCACGGACATGGGTGACAGTGTGTGCTCGTGAACTTGTAGGAGCGCCTCTGGCGCGATTCGGCGTTGAGCCTTGCCACAGGTCGTAATCGCGGCGGAGCCGCTCCTACAGGTGGCGCTCTCCCCATATGATGGAGAGGGGCGTTAGGGATGGTGCTGGCCCTGGCGCCCCCTCCCGGCCTCCCCCACGTTCGTGGGGGAGGAGTAAAGGAAAGGACGTCCGCGTGGTGGGGGAGGAGCAAAAGAAAGGAATTCCATGTCGTGGGGAGGATTAAAAAAGGACGTCCACGTCGTGTGCGCTTTGCGCACACCGAACAGCGCGATGCCGATAGGCGAGCCTGTATGAAATCCCCTGTGTTTCGCCGAGTAGCGCAGTTCAAAACGGACAGGCCCGCAGGGGGCGCGCCATGGATGGCGCGTCTTTCGCCGTCAGGACAGGGACGTGCTGTCGGCGAAACCCCGTTTTGAGCGAGCAACGCAGGGAACCGCGTTAGCGGCGAGACATCGGGGCGGCCTTTTCTTTGGTTACTTTCTTTTTGGCCGAGCAAAAGAAAGTAACACGTCGTACGGGGGCGGAACCCCGACCCAATCAGACTGCGCGCAGCGCACCACACCTGCTGTTACCTATGTCTTTGGACTATCTGCCTGTCGATGGACCGTGCGGGTCGCGAATGCGATTCGCTCCTACCTTGCCGCGGATCGTTGGCCTGCCCCATCCCCCTCAGGTATCCTGCAATTGCCCAATCAACCCCACACCAAGGAGCCACGCCATGGTCACTTCCATCATCCTCATCAACGCCGAACGCGACAAGGTCAACGAGGTGGCCGAGCATCTGGCGGGGATCGACGGGATTACCGAGGCGTATTCGGTGAGTGGTCAGTACGACATCATCGCCATCGCCCGCGTGCCGGCGGCGGAGGATCTGGCGCTGCTGGTGACGCAGCGCCTGCAGAGCATCCATGCGATCACCAAGACCGAAACCCTGCTGGCCTTCAAGGCCTATTCGCGCCATGACCTGGAGTCGATGTTCGAGGTGGGTGTGTAGTTTCTGTTCCCCGCCCCACGCCGTGGGGCGGTTCTGCAAGCCATCTAAAAATTATCCTGCCCCGGCAGAAATGACACTGCACTTCATCGTAGGGCCGGCTTCAGCCGGCCTGGCCGGTTGAAACCGGCCCTGCAGCGCCTCGCACAGTACTTTCGAGATGGGTTCTAGTCTTTCTGTTCGCTGAGCGGCGTTCCCGCGCTGCCGGCGTAGAACACCACGATGACCGCCGGTGTGTCGCCTTCGTTCCTGCCGTAGTGCCAGGTATCGACCACCTCGATGAGGGCCTCGCCGGCCTTGAGGTGCAGGGTTTCGCCGTTTTCCTTCACCACGGTCAGTGCACCGCTGAGCAGGTAGCCGGCGTTGATCACCGGATGGCGGTGCAGCGGCAGCTGCGCGCCGGGAGCCACCTCGACGCGCAGCACGCTGATCTCCGGTGCGCCGTCCGGATAGGCCGGCAGCCGGTTGTAGTCCCAGCTGCGGCTGGCCTGGGCCAGGACTTCGGTCTTGACGGGGTTGTCCCGGGCGTGGGCGGCAGTGGATAGCAGGACGAGGCAGCAGGCTGCGGCAAGCAGTGGCTTCATGGTATTTCCCTCGTGAACGACCTTATGGCCGGGGCGCCGCGTACGCCGCGCCCTACTCCGGAAACTGATAGCCTGCTTCGCGGAACAAGTACAGGCAGGCATCCACCGCGGCGGGGTCGAGCTTGCTGCCGCGCAGTCGGGTGATTTGCTCCAGCGCCGGTTCGGCGCCGAGGGCCGGGCGGTAGGGGCGATGCGATGACATGGCCTCGACGATGTCGGCGACGGCGAGGATCCTGGATTCCTGCAGCATCTCGTCGCCGGTGATGCCGCGCGGATAGCCGCTGCCGTCGAGGCATTCGTGGTGTTGCCACACCATCTCGGCGATGGGCCAGGGGAAGGCGATGTCCTTGATGATGTCGTGGCCGGCCTCGGCGTGCAGCTTGATCAGCTCGAATTCCACCGGCGTGAGTTTCGACGGTTTGCTCAGCAGCTCCGAGGGGATCTGTACCTTGCCGATGTCGTGGATGTAGCCGGCCAGGCGCAGGCCGTGCAGGCGGTGTTCGTCGAGGCCGAGGCGGCGGCCGATGGCGACGGCGAGGTGGGCGACACGGCGCTCGTGGCCGGCGGTGTAGGGGTCGCGTTTTTCCAGGGTGGCGGCGAGGGCGCCGATGGCCTGTTCCAGGGTGGCCTGCAGCTGCTCGGCGTGGCGCTCGCGTTCCAGCAGCGACTGCTCGTAGGCGGCGCGGGTGCGGCGGCTGTCGATGCCGAAGCCGATGTCGTCGGCCAGCTCCTCGAACAGCCGCACCTCGTCGGGACCGAACACGTCGGTGGCCTCGGCGTAGACGGCGAGTACGCCGTTGGCCTCACCGCGACTGCGCAGCGGTACGGCGATGACAGACATCAGGCCGTGCTTGCGCGCGCGCTCGGCCCAGGGCCGGAAGCTGTCTTCGTGCAGCATGTCGTTGTAGACGATGGTGGTGTTGCCGCGCAGGGCGCGCCCCACCGGTCCCTGTCCCAGCGGGCTGTCGCCCCAGGACACCTTGAAGTCCTCCAGATAGGCGCGCGCGTGGCCGGCCTGGGCGACGACCTCCACGCTTCTGTCGGCATCGTATTGCGGCAGGCCGATCCAGGCCAGGGTATAGGCGCTCCGGTCGGTGATGGCGTCGCAGGCAGTGTCGTACAGTTCCTGGATGGTTTCGGCATGGACCAGGGCGGCATTGCCGCGGCTCAGCGCCGACAGCGCCCAGTTGAGACGGCGCATCTTCTCATCGCTTTTCTTGCGCGCGCCGATGTCGCGTACCGAGACCAGGATGCGTTTCTTGTCTTCCACCAGCGCGGCGCGCATGTTCACCTCGACCCAGAACAGATGGCCGTTGCGGTGGCGCGCGCGCCATTCGAAGGTCTGCGGTTCGCCGTTGGCGGCACGTTGCAGATAGTGCGCCGCTTCCTGTTGCGTGTAGGGCGGTGTGCCGGCGGAGATCTGTTCGACATTGATCTGGCAGAGCTGCTCCAGGGTGTAGCCGTACATCTCGGTGACGCGATGGTTGGCATCGATGATGGCGCCGCTGTCGGCGTCGTGGACGAAGATGGCGTCGTTGACCGAGTTGAAGATGGTGCGGAAGCGTTGCTGCTGCAGCGCCTCGTTCTGGCGATCGATGACGCGGCGCAGAAAGGCGGCGTAGCGGCTTTCCAGGCCGCGTGTCACATCGCGCTGGCCGAGCAGGCCGCAGACACGGCCTTCGTCGTCCACCACCACCAGGCGGCGCAGGCCATTTTTGTTCATGCGCTCCATGGCGGCGTGCAGCGGGGTCGTGGCGCTGATGGTGAGCACCGGCTTGGTCATTACCGCCGTGAGGGTGAGTTGCTGCGGGTCGCGCTGTTCCAGGCCGATGCGCACCACGTCGCGTTCGGTGAGGATGCCGGCGGGACGTTGTGCCTCATCGGTGACGATGACGCAGCCGTGACCTTCCTGCGCCATGCGCGCGGCGGCGGCGGCGACGCTGGTCCCGGCGGCGAGCAGACACAGGTGTGCCGACATCACGCTGCCGACGTCGCGGAACTGGATGAAGTATTCCGGCCCCAGCTCGCGCACGATGTCGCTCTCGCTCACCATGCCGGCGATGCGCCCCTGGCCGTCGAGCACGACGAGATGGCGGATGTCGTGCTCCAGCATGCGGTGGTAGGCGTCCAGATAGCCGGCCTCCGGCGGGATGGTGATGACCGGGCCGTGCATGAAGCGGTGGCAGGGGGCGTCGAGCTGTTGCTGCAGGGTGGCGAGGGCGGAGAGTACGTCACGTTCGGTGAGGATGCCGATGGCGATGTCATCGGTGGCCACCACCATGGAACTGATGCCGCGTTCCCGCATCAGCTCCAGCGCCGCGCGCAGCGGCGTCTGCGGCTCCACCCGGGCCACGTCACGGTTCATCACCGCGCTGACCGGGCGGTTGGAAAAATCTTGCATGTTGGTCTGGCCGTTTATTGTTGTACGCCCGTGCATCACGGACATTTATGGCGCACAACTATAGCAGCAGAGATCGTGGGGTTAAAGCGGTGGATTCCTTATAGGCCGGCAGCACGGGCACGGCTCAGCTGTAGCCCGGCAGGCGCGCGATATCGACGGCGTCCACCTGTTCCGGGTCGAGATACTGGTCGGCGTACTGCTGGAACACCCGCTCCTTGATGAATACGTCGAGCAGGTCGGGGTCGAGATGGCCGTCCTGCTTCATGAAGGCCATGATGCGCAGGGTATCGGACAGTTTCTTGCCCGGCTTGTAGGGGCGGTCGCGGGCGGTGAGGGCCTCGAACACGTCGGCGATGGCCATGATGCGCGCCTGCACCGACATCTGCTCGCGGGTGAGGCCGCGCGGGTAGCCCTGGCCGTCGATGCGTTCGTGGTGGCCGCCGGCAAACTCCGGCACGCGCTTCAGGTGCTTGGGGAAGGGCAGTGCCTCCAGCATGTTGATGGTGGCGACGATGTGGTTGTTGATCACCTGGCGCTCGTCGTCGGTCAGGGTGCCCTTGGCGATGTTGAGGTTGCGCACCTCGTCCTCGGTGAGCAGCGGGCGCACCGCGCCGGTGGCGTCGATCCAGGTGCGCCGGGCGAGGGCCTCGATGCGCGCCTGGTCTTCCGGCCGCATGAATTCGCCACCCTGGTTGGAGCGGTGGATGAAGTCGCGGTCGTCCTCCAGCTGGCGCACCGTGTCCTGGTATTCCTTCAGCAGCACGTCGGCCTGGGCCGGGTTTTCCGCGCGCTTGCGCAGCATGGCGAGCTCGGCATCGCGCTTCAGGATCTCGAAGCGCGCGTCGACCTCGTGGATGCGATCGTAGATGGTCTCCAGCTTGGTGGACTTGTCCACCACGTATTCCGGCGTGGTGACCTTGCCGCAGTCGTGCAGCCACGCCGCCATCTCCAGCTCGTAGCGGTCGCCCTCGCTCATGGTGAAGTCGCCCAGCGGGCCGTCCTGCACCTTGGCCACCGCGTCGGCCAGCAGCATGGTGATCACCGGTACGCGGCGGCAGTGGCCGCCGGTGTAGGGCGATTTTTCGTCGATGGCGTCGGCGATGAGCTTGATGAAGGATTCGAACAGGTGCTTGAGGTCTTCGATCAGGCGCCGGTTGGTCAGCGCCACCGCCGCCTGCGAGGCCAGCGCCTCGGTCAGCCGCTGCGCCTCGGCGCTGAACGGGATCACCTGGCCGGCATCGTCCTGGGCGTTGAGCAGCTGCAGTACGCCGATGATGGCGCCTTCGTGGTTCTTCAGCGGCACGGTGAGAAAGGAGGTGGAGCGGTAGCCGGTCTTGCGGTCGAACTCGCGCGTGCCGGCGAAGTCGAATCCCGCCGCGCTGTAGGCGTCGGGGATGTTGATGGTGCAGTCGTTGAGCACCGCGTGGGTGACGACATTGTGGTGGTTGGGCTGGCCGTCGGCGCCGTACAGCGGGATGGGGGCGAAGGGGATGTCCGTGCCGGTGGTGCCGCCCATGGCGAAGTTGAGCGAGTCGGTGCGCAGGATCTCCATCTTCACCGCCTGGTTTTCCTGCACCGAGTACAGCGTGCCGCCGTCGGCATTGGTGATCTCCTTGGCGCCGAGCAGGATCATCTCCAGCAGGCGGGCGATGTTGCTTTCCGCCGACAGGGCGATGCCGATGTCGATGAGTTTCTCGATGCGTTCCAGCGGATGGTCCATGTCTGTGTCCTGTCGTGACGCCTGGCGCCCATTGTATCCCTGATTCTCGCCGCGCCATGACACGGCGCGCCAGACTGATATAATCCCTGCCCGGTTAGCTAATTTAAACAAAAGGATAGACGATGCGGCTGAGCCTGAACTGGGTGCTGGGTCTGGTCTTGCTGGCAGGCGGACCGGCACAGGCCGATACGCTGGAGGCGGCGGCCGGTCAGGTGGCGGCAGGCGACTATCGCGCGGCCCTGGCGACCCTCGATGGGCTGGAGGCGGTGGACGCGGCGGCGCCGCAGTTCCTGCGCGCCACCGCCCTGGCCGGTGCCGGCCAGCTGGAGGCGGCGGCCGCCCTGTTCGAGCGCCTCATCGCCGCCCATCCGGATTTGCCCGAGGCCTACAACAATCTCGCCGTCCTGCGCGCCCGCCAGGGCCGGCTGGACGAGGCCAGGGAGCTGCTGGAGCGCGCCCTGCGCACCGATGAGCGCTACGCCCGGGTGCACGAAAACCTGAGCACGGTATATGTGGAGATGGCGCGCAGCTCCTATGCCAAGGCCCTGCGCCTGGAGTCCGGCGCGCAGCCGCCGCGGCTGGCGGTGCTGACGGCACTGGCCGGCGCCCCGGTGGCGGAGCCGCCCGTGCAGGTGGCCGTTGCGGCACCCCAGGCTGCGCCGGTCCCGCCCGTCGCTTCCGCCCCGCGTCCCGCACCCGCTCCGGTCCCGGCGCCCGCGGTGCCGGCCGCCCCGGTCATCGAGCCGGCGCCTGTCGTGGCGGAGCCGGCACCTGTGCCGGAGCCTGCGGTAGCCGCGGCGCCGACCGTCGCACCCGCGGCGAAGGAGCCGGCCGTCCCCGAGGTGCCGGAGGCCCTGCGTCTGGCCGTGGTCACTGCCCTGCAGGGCTGGGCGCAGGCCTGGTCGCAGCAGAATGTGGAGGCCTATCTGGCGTACTATGATGCGGCCTATGTGCCGGAGGGGATGGCGCGTCATGCCTGGGAAGACGAGCGGCGTACCCGCCTCAGCCGCCCGGCCTGGATCAAGGTCGAGCTGGAGGATGTGCAGGTGGCGGCACCGGCCCCCGATGCCGTGGTGGTCGACCTGCGCCAGCGCTACGCGTCGCCCGGCTACAAGGACACCACCCTCAAGCGCATGACCCTTGCGCTGCGGGATGGCAACTGGATGATCACTTCGGAAACCAGTCTCAAGGTACTGCGCTAAGCCGCCATGCCGCGTTCCCGCCTCGCCAAACTGCTGTCTGCCGCCGTGCTGCTGACCCTGTCGGTCGGCCTGTACGGCGCCCATCGCTTTCAGGATGCCGACGGCGAGGCGGCGGCGCTGACCGTGCGCAGCCAGCTGGGCGAATCCGGCGAGATGGCGCTGTATCCGCGTGCCCTGGCCCGTCTGGAGGAGCGCCTGGCGCACTATCCCGAGGATTACGAGGCCAGCCTGCTGAAGGGGCTGATCCTGTTCCGCTCCGGCCGCCTGGAGGAGGCGCGGCAGGAACTGGCGCAGCTGACCGGCCGGGCCCCCAAATTCCATCTCGCCCATCTGGTGCAGGGCGATCTGCTGCTGGCCCAGACGCAGAGCGTTACCGACATCGGCGCCACGCCGCTGCTGGCGCAGCTGCAGCCGGAGGAGGAGGCGCTGGCCCAGCTGCGCGCCGAGGCGGAGGTGCGCCTCAGGGCCTACCTCGACGCCCTGCCGCAGGATCGCCTGCCGCGCGCCCTGCTGACCCTGGGCGAAGAGGTGCAGACCGCCATCGTCGTCGACAAGGAAAATCACCGCCTGTACATCTACGAGCGCCAGGGCGACGGTGAACCGCCGCGGCTGGTGCGCGACTACTACGTCAGCACCGGGCGCGCCAACGGCAACAAGGTGTTGCGCGGCGACCTGCGCACCCCGGAGGGCGTGTACTTCATCACCAGCCACATCCCGTCCAGCGCCCTGCCCGACAAGTACGGCAGCGGCGCCTTTCCGCTCAACTATCCCAACGAGCTGGACCGCCGCCTCGGCAAGACCGGCGACGGCATCTGGCTGCACGGCACCGAGAACGCCTATTACAGCCGTCCGCCGCTGGACAGCGAGGGTTGCGTGGTGCTGCCCAATATCGACCTGAATCAGGCGGCGGCCTTCATCCGCCCCGGCGTGACGCCGCTGGTGATCACCGCGCGGGTGGACTGGGTGGACGAGGCGGCCTGGCGCCGCGAGCGGCAGGAACTGCTCGATGCGCTCGACATGTGGGTGGCGGACTGGACCAGCGGCGATGTGGAGCGTTACCTGTCGCACTATGCGACGGACTTCTGGAGTCCCGGCCTGGATCTGGCGAAGTGGCAGGCGCGCAAGCGCGCCGTCGCCGGCAGCAAGACCTTCCAGCAGGTGGCGCTGTCCAACCTGTCGCTGTTCGCCTACCCGCCGTCGGCCAGCAACGGCCGCGAGCTGGTGGTGGCCAGCTTCCGCCAGCATTACCGCTCCAACAACTTCAACGGCGACATGGGCAAGCGCCTGTATCTCACCCGCGAGGACGGCCGCTGGCGCGTGCTGTATGAGGGCGGCGGCTGAGGCTCAATAACGCAGCCGATACCACAGCCGGCCCAGATATTCGTGCAGGGCCAGGCGCGTGGTGTGCAGGGCGTGCGCATCCGGCAGCAATTGCGGCAGCAGCGGGCTGTGCGGTTTTGGCACGGCAAACACGGTGGGGGCGGCGGTGACCGTCAGGCCGGCACGCTCGAATGCCGCCACCGCCCGTGCCATATGCCATGCATGGGTCACCAGCAGCACATGATGTTTCCCGTCGGTGTGTAATTTTCGCGCCACCTGCCGGGCGCTCTCACCGGTAGTGCGGCTGGCATCCTCCAGGCTGACATTCCCGATGCCGTATTCGTCACGCAACACTCGCGCCATCAATGCCGCCTCCGTTACCGGCTCGCCCAGCGGACTGCCGGCGGAAACCAGCAGTGGCAGGCCGGTCACCTGCTGCAGGCGGGCGCCGTAGCGCACGCGCTCCAGCGCATGGGCTGACAGTGTGTCGCCGCCATATTCGGGGGCACCCGCATAGCGGCCCGCCCCCAGTACCACGATGACCTCTGCCGCACCGGTGCGTGCCTGTTCCGGGCTGAGCGGTGGATACTGTTCGAGCTGGCGCAGCAGTGTATTGGCCAACGGCGGCAACGCGCTCAGATAGAGCAGCAACAGGCCGCCGAGCACAAGCCAGCGGGCACGCTGCTCGCCACGCCAGTGCCACAGCCAGCCGGCCAGGGCCAGCAGCAAGGGACCGGCCGGCGGCAGCAGCATGGCCTCGAGGCTGCGGGTGAGCACGACCTCCATCGCTTCAGCCGACCTCTTCGCCGCGCGCCTGCCGTTCCGCCTGATAGGACGAGCGCACCATCGGGCCGCTGGCGACGTTGCGGAAGCCCAGACCCCGGGCGATATCCCCCAGTTGTTTGAACTCATCCGGCGGCACGTAGCGCTGCACCGGCAGGTGATGCGGCGACGGTTGCAGGTATTGCCCCAGGGTGAGGTGGGTGCAGCCGTGGGCGCGCAGGTCTTGCAGTACCTCGATGATCTCGTCATTGCTTTCACCAAGGCCGAGCATCAGGCCGGACTTGGTGGGGACCTGCGGATGGCGCTGTTGAAAATCCCGCAGCAGGCGCAGGGAGCCGTGATAGTCGGCGCCGGGACGCGCCTGCCGGTACAGGCGCGGCACCGTCTCCAGATTGTGGTTGAACACGTCGGGCAGGGCGGCGTCGAAGGCAGCCAGTGCGCTGTCCTCGCGGCCGCGGAAGTCGGGTACCAGGATCTCGATGCCGGTGGCGGGCGTGGCGGCGCGCACCGCCTGGATGCAGGCGGCGAAGTGGGCGGCGCCGCCGTCGCGCAGGTCGTCGCGATCCACCGAGGTGATCACCACGAAGCGCAGGCCCATGGCGGCGATGGTGGCGGCCAGGTGTTGCGGCTCATCCGTATCCAGCGGCTCCGGCCGGCCGTGGGCCACGTCGCAGAACGGGCAGCGCCGGGTGCAGATGCCGCCCATGATCATGAAGGTGGCCGTGCCGTGGCCGAAGCACTCGCCCAGATTGGGACAGGCCGCCTCCTCGCACACCGTGTGCAGCTTCTGCTCGCGCAGGATAGCCTTGAGGCGCAGCGCCTCGGGGCTGTTGGGCGCACGGGCGCGGATCCAGTGCGGCTTCTTCAGCGGCGCGGTTGTCGGCGCCACCTTGACCGGGATGCGGGAAACCTTGCTGGCGCCCTTGAGCGGATTGGGCGGAGCGATGGGTGGTTCGTCATCGTGCATAACGTGGCCTGTGACGTGGTTTTTTTAAATCCGGGGCGATTGCAGTATATTCCCCACTGCACGCATTTTCCGGGACCAGGGGTGTGATATGGCGGCATTGATCCAGATTCGCAACAACGTCGAGGGGGTGAAGGTGTTCCTGTCGGGGGACAGTTACAGCCTGGGACGCGGCGATGGCAACGACATCGTGGTCAATGACGACCTGGCCAGCCGCGAGCATGCCCTGCTCGAACGCGTGGCCGTGCTGGGCAAGCCGAAGGAGGTGCGCTACATCATCCGCGACCTCGGCAGCACCAACGGCACCTTCGTCAATCACAAGCAGGTGAGCGAGCAGGCGCTCAACGACGGCGACGTGATCCGCCTGGGGCAGACCTTCCTGCGTTTTGCCCTGCACGAGCAGGGGGATGCGGCAGAGACCAAGGTGATCAGGAAGACCATCATCCCCGGCGTGTACATCACCACCGAGAAGAAATAGCCCGGCCCGCCGCAGGAGCGAATCGTATGCGCGATACAGCGCCGGCGCGGGACGGGCTATCGCGAATACCATTCGCTCCTACGGGTTGAGGTTTTCCTCCATCTGCACCAGCAGTTTCTCGCCTGTCGTCGCCAGATCGTCGGTCACGCCCAGGTCCCGCAGCTGTGTCACCGCGAGTCCCGGATGGCCGCAGGGGTTGATGCGGCCGAACGGCTCCAGATCCATGTCCACGTTGAGTGCCAGGCCGTGATAGCTGCAGCCGCGGCGCACGCGCAGTCCGAGGGAGGCGATCTTGGCGCCGTCCACGTAGACGCCGGGCGCATCCTGTCGCGCACAGGCCGCGATGCCGTAGTCCGCGAGCAGAGCAATCACCGCCTGTTCCATGCGATTTACCAGTGCACGCACGCCGAGGCCGCGGCGGCGCAGATCGACGAGCAGGTACAGCACCACCTGGCCGGGGCCGTGGTAGGTCACCTGGCCGCCGCGATCCACCTGGATGACATCGATGACGCCGGGGTTGAGCAGATGCTCCGCCTTGCCGTTGAGGCCGACGGTGAAGACCGGCGGATGTTCCACCAGCCACAGTTCGTCCGGCGTGTCGGCCGTGCGCTCCTCGGTGAAGCGCTGCATCTCCCGCCATACCGGGGCATACGTCTGCATACCGAGGCGACGGATGAGGGGAGACGATTTCATGAACATGCGCACCTGCGGCACATGGCGATGTCCGTGGCCATGTCGATCAGGCCGCGCGCGCGGCGCACGCCTTCGTTTGCAACGTGCAACTCGTCACTGGTATCTGCCTTTACAGCGCCATCAGCACGCGCTCGTGCGCGGTGAGCTCGCTGTAGATGGCGTCGAGCTGTTGCTTGCTCTGCGCCTGCACCACTATGGTGACGGAAACATATTTGCCGTTGCTGCTCGGGCGGCTGCTGACGGCCCCTTCGCGCAGCGGGCCGGCATGGCGGCCGACGATCTCCACCACCAGCAGGTCGAAGTCGGTGCCGGCGAGGCCCATGGCCTTGACGGGAAAGGGGCAGGGAAATTCGAGGTGGGCTTCTTGCGGTTGCATGGCGTGACTCACTGCACCTTGCCGGCGCGGAAATCCTGTTTGTAGGCGCTGTACAGCGCGCTGATGCGCTGCCACAGCGGGCCGGGCCGGCCGTCTCCTATCGGCTGGCCGTCGAGCTGCGTCACGGCGACCACTTCCCGTGTCGAGCTGGTCACCCACACCTCGTCGGCGTTGCGCAAGTCGGCCTCGCTGATGTCAGCCTCGCGGCAGGGAATGTCATTGGCGTGGCACAGTTCCACCGCCAGGTCGCGCGTGATGCCGGGCAGCAGCAGGTTGCTCTTGGGCGGCGTGATCACCACGCCGTCGCGCACAATGAACACGTTGCTGGCCGAGCCCTCGGTGGCATGACCGTCGCGCAGCAGGATCGCCTCGGCGGCGCCGGCGTCGATGGCCTGCTGGCGCATCAGCACATTGGGCAGCAGGGTGATTGCCTTGATGTCGCAGTGCTTCCAGCGGATGTCGTCCACGGTAACCGCAGTGATGCCGCCCTGCACGGTGGCGCCGGGTTCGCTGAGCGGCGTGCTCATGGCGAATACGGTGGGCGGTACACCGGCCGGGAAGGCGTGATCGCGTCTGGGCGCAACGCCGCGGGTGACCTGCAGGTAGAGGGATTGATCGCCGCCGCCGTTGTGGCGGATCAGTGCGGTGAGAACGTCGCTCCACTGGCCATGATCGAGCGGATTGCCGATGCGCACGCCCTGCAGGCTGTGGTCGAGGCGCTGCAGATGGTGTTCCAGGCGGAAGGCGCGGCCGCCGTAGACCGGGATTACCTCGTACACGCCATCGCCGAACAGGAAGCCGCGGTCCATCACCGAGACATGGGCCTCGTGCACCGGCAGAAAACTGCCATTGAGATAGACGATCTCTTCGCTCATCACTGCAGCAGCATGCGCACGTTGTCGAACAGCTGCTGCCACAGGCTGCCCTCGGCGATATCTTCCAGGGCCACGAGCGGACGCTCTGCCAGCACCTCGTCGCCGAGTTTGATGTTCACCGTGCCGAGGTTCTGGCCCTTCTGCGTCGGCGCAATGATGTCGCTGGTCACGCTGAGCGAGGCATTGAGCTTGTTGTACTGGCCGCGCGGCACGGTGATGTACAGCGGCTCGTTCAGGCCCAGTTGCACCGTTTCGCTGGCGCCCTTCCACACGCGCATGGCCTTGAGCGGCTGCGCGGCGTCATACAGCTTGTGGGTTTCGAAGAAGCGGAAACCGTAGTTGAGCAGTTTCTGGCTTTCGTTGGCGCGGGCGCTTTCGCTCTTGGTGCCCATCACCACCGAGATCAGGCGCATCTCGCCGCGCTTGGCCGAGGCGACCAGGCAGTAGCCGGCGCTTTCGGTGTGGCCGGTCTTGAAGCCGTCGACGGTATTGTCGCGGTACAGCAGCAGGTTGCGGTTGCCCTGCGTGATGCCGCCGTAGGTGTATTCCTTTTCCGAGTACCAGGCGTAGTACTCGGGGAACTCGTGGATCAGCTGCGAGGCCAGGTGCGCCAGATCGCGTGCGGTGCTGTAGTGCTCGGGATCGGGCAGGCCGGTGGCGTTGACGAAGTGGGTGCCGCTCATGCCGATGTTGCGCGCATGCTCGTTCATCAGTGCGGCGAAGGTCTCTTCGCTGCCGGCGACATGCTCTGCCAGGGCCACGCTGGCGTCATTGCCGGACTGGATGATCATGCCCTTGAGCAGTTCCTCGATGGAAACCTGGGTGCCGACCTCGATGAACATGCGCGAGCCGGGCATGCGCCAGGCCTTCTTGCTGACGCGCACCGTGTCGCTGAGCTGGAACTGTCCGGCGCGCAGTTCGTGGAATACCACGTAGGCGGTCATCATCTTGGTCAGGCTGGCGGGCTCCAGGCGCTCGTCGGCATTGCGCTCGGCCAGCATATGGCCGCTGTGGTAATCCAGCAGGATGTAGCCGCGCGCATCCACCGTCGGCGCCTCGGGAATCAGACGCGGGGTGGCGTGGACGCCGTGAGCGAGGGCGAAGAGGGCAACAAGGAATAGGGGCAGCAGACGTTTCATGGCACAGGGAGATAGTGGTGGCGGAGGAAAAAACGCGGTTATTTTACCTGAAAAAGCCGCGTCCACGGCAGTTTCAGGTTAGTCCGGCAAAGGCCGGCGAAGTTCAGGTCTATGTATTCAGTCGATGACCACGTGCGGCGTGCCGACGCCGAGGGCGGCCAGACGTGAGGCCAGGCGGTCGGCTTCGTCCACGCTGGCGATGGGGCCGATACGCACACGGTAGATGGGGGTGTTGCTGGCATCGGCGCCCTGTTGCACCTGGATCGGCGGCAACGGTTCGCTGCTGAGGCGGCTGCGCAGTTGTTCGGCATTGGTGCGGCTGACGAAGGCGCCCACCTGCAGATAGAGGCCGACCGGGGCGGAGGCGGCCACCGGAGCGCCGAGATCGGCGCCGCTGCTCACCGCTGCCGGCGCGCTCTGGGCCACGGTGACGGGGGGCGGCGCCGGTTCGCCGGGCGTGAGCGCGCGGATCTCGACCAGGCCGGTGCCGGTTTCGACGATGCCGAGTTTGCTGGCGGCGGCGTAGGACAGGTCGATGAGGCGGTTGTCGTGGAACGGGCCGCGATCATTGACGCGTACCACCGTGCTGCGGCCGTTGTTCAGGTTGGTGACGCGGACATAGGTCGGCAGCGGCAGCGTGGTGTGCGCCGCGGTGAGGGCGTGCATGTCATAGGTTTCGCCGCTGGAGGTGCGGCGGCCGTGGAACTTGGTGCCGTACCAGGAGGCGATGCCGCGCTCGACATAGCCGGCGGCGCTGCTGCGCACGGTGTAGCGGCGGCCGTTGACCACGTAGGAGTCGGGATTGCCGTAGCGGCTGCGCGGTTCGGCGCGCGGCACCGGGTCGGGCACATGGGACAGATCGGCGGAATGGGACGGGCCGCCGTCGCGCCCGCCAAGGGCACAACTGCTGAGCAGCAGGACGGCGGCGAGCGGCGGCAGGAATCTAGCGATCATCGCTCTGCGCCAGCGCGGTGCTGGTGTCCTTGGCCTTGCGGATCGCCTCGCTCAACTGGTGTACCGCCATGGCGTACAGCGGGCTGCGGTTGTAGCGGGTGATGACGTAGAAGTTGTTGAAGGTGACCCAGTGTTCCATGCCCTGTTCGCCCTCCAGGGCCAGCAGCGCCACCGGCGCACTGGCCGTGATGCCCCAGCGCGGCGTGACGCCGTAGTTGCCCAGTTCGCCGGCGGCGATGTGCGGCTTGAGGCCGGCATCGAGCAGCGGCTTGTAGTCTTCGCCGCTCACCGTGGCCGACACGGTGATGGTGCCGCCGTTGATCCAGCCGTGCACCTTGAAGTAGTTGGCAACGCTGCCGATGATGTCGGGCACGCTGTTGAACAGATCGCGGCGGCCGTCACCATCGAAATCCACGGCGTAGGCGCGGAAGCTGGAGGGGATGAACTGCGGCGTGCCCATGGCGCCGGCATAGGAGCCGGTGAGGCTGAGCGGTTCGATGGTCTCTTCGCGCGTCATCAGCAGGTAGTGCTGCAGCTCGGAGCGGAAGAAGCCGCCGCGCGGCGGGTAGTCGAAGGCCAGGGTGGCGAGGGCGTCCATGATGCGGTGGCGGCCGCGGAAACGGCCGTAACGGGTTTCCACGCCGAGGATGGCGACGATGTATTGCGGCGCCACGCCATAGCGCTGCTGCGCCTGCAGCAGCAGTGCCTCGTTCTCGCGCCAGAAGGCGACACCGCCGCGGATGCGTTCCTCGGTGAGGAAGATCGGGCGGTAGGTGTGCCAGGGCTTGCTCTCTGCCGGGCGGGTGATGGTTTCGATGATGTCGGGACGCAGTTCCACTTCGCGGAACAGCTGCTCCAGTTCGCTGCGCGAGAAGGCGTGCTGCTGCACCATTTCATCGATGAAGGCGCGCACTTCGGCGCGCTCGTTCAGATCGCTGCGGCCGTGGCAGGAAAAGGCGGCGCTGCACAGCAGAAGGGCGGCAAATATCCGGCGCAGGTTCATGACATCAGGTTCTCAGCAGTTTGCGGTGCGTGTGGATGGACATCAGGATACCGAACGATGCCATCAGGGTCACCATCGAACTACCGCCATAGCTTACCAGCGGCAGGGGCACGCCGACCACCGGCAGCAGGCCGGTGACCATGCCGATATTGACGAACACATAGACCAGGAAGGTCATGGTGAGGCCGCCGGCCAGCAGGCGGGTGAAGGTGTCCTGGGCGCGGCTGGCGATGTACAGGCAGCGCAGGATGATGAACAGATACAGCGCCAGCAGCAGCAGGATGCCGAGCAGGCCGAACTCCTCGCCGATGACCGCAAAGATGAAGTCGGTATGGCGTTCGGGGAGGAATTCCAGATGCGACTGGGTGCCGTTGAGCCAGCCCTTGCCGTACAGGCCGCCGGAGCCGATGGCGATGGTGGACTGGATGATGTGGTATCCGGCGCCGAGGGGATCGCTCTCGGGATTGATGAAGGTGAGCACGCGGCGGCGCTGGTAGTCGTGCATGCCGAAATGCCACAGGATCAGCGCGGCGGGGATTGCGAGCAGGGCGGTGAAGCTGACCAGGCGCCAGGGCAGGCCGGCGAACAGCAGCACGAAGACACCGGCACTGGCGATGAGCAGGGCGGTGCCCAGGTCCGGCTGTTTGGCGATGAGCACGGCCGGTACCAGAAAGATCATCAGGCCGACCAGGACGCGGCGCAGCGGCGGCGGTAGCGGCGTTTCCGCCAGATACCAGGCCACCATCAGCGGCACGGCGATCTTCATCATTTCCGAGGGCTGGAAGCGGATGATGCCGATATCCAGCCAGCGCTGCGCGCCCTTGCCGATCTCGCCCAGCACCAGCACGGCGAGGAGCAGGCTCAGGCCCACACCAAACAGCAGCGGGGTCCAGCGGCGCAGGGTCTCCGGCGGCAGCTGGGCGAAGAAAAACAGCAGGCCGAAGGCGACGGCAAGGCGGGTGGCCTGCTTCAGCACCATGTCGCCACTTTCGCCGGAGGCGGAATAGAGCACGGCCAGGCCGCAGACGGCCAGCAGCAACAGGCCGCTGAACAGGGGCCAGTCCATGTGCAGGCGCGGCAGCAGGGCGCGGCGCGACTGTTGCGGGGCGTCGAGCAACATCACTTGAATTCCTCGCGCAGTTTGCCGGTGTCGTCGAGCAGATAGGTATCCATCACCGTGCGCGCGATGGGGGCCGCCACTGCGCCGCCGCCGCCGCCGTTCTGCACGATCACCGCCACGGCAATCTGCGGCTTTTCCGCCGGGGCGAAGGCGATGAACAGGGCATGGTCACGCAGATGCTTGGCCACTTCTTCCGCCACGTACTCCTCGTCTTGCTTGATGCCGAACACCTGCGCCGTGCCGGTCTTGCCGGCGATGGTGTAGGGCAGGTTGCGGTTGATGCTGCGCGCGGTGCCGATGGGACTGTGCACCACGTTGATCATGGCGCGGTGCACGCGCTGCCAGTTGTTCGGTTCGGCCACGCGCACCGGGGCAAGTTCCTGGCCCTGCACCGGGGTGCGCTTGCCGCTGTCCGGCTCCTCCAGGGTGCCGACCACGGTAGGGCTGAGATGGCGGCCGAAGCTGGCCAGGGTGGCGGTGGAGGAGGCGAGCTGCAGCGGCGTGGCGAGGGTGAAGCCCTGGCCGATGCCGGTGATCAGCGTTTCGCCGGGGAACCAGGGTTGGCGATGGGCGCGGCGCTTCCATTCGCGCGAGGGCATCAGGCCGCTGGATTCGCCGGTGAGATCGATGCCGGTGGTGCGGCCGAAGCCGAAGGCGCGCATGTAGTCGGACATGCGATCGATGCCGAGGGTAAGGGCCAGTTCGTAGTAGTAGGTGTCGCAGGACTCGACGATGGACTTGTTGAAATCCACCCAGCCGTGGCCTTCCTTGCGCCAGTCGCGATAACGGCGTTCGTCGCCCTTCAGCATGTAGAAGCCGGGGTCCCAGATCTGTGTGTCGTGGCGGATCTCGCCGGTTTCCATACCGAGCAGGCCGTAGATGGGCTTGATGGTGGAGCCGGGCGGGTACTGGCCGTTGAGGGCGCGGTTGAACAGCGGTTGTTCCTTGGAGTTGGCCAGGGCGTCGTAACTGACGCTGTCGATGCCGTTGACGAACAAATTGGGATCGAAACTGGGCAGGCTGACCAGGGCGAGGACGGCGCCGGTGTTCGGATCGATGGCCACCAGGGCGCCGCGCTCCACGCCGAAGGCGGTCTGTGCGGCCTGCTGCAGGCGCACGTCGATGTTGAGATGCAGGTTGCGCCCCGGTACCGGCGGCGTGCGCTCCAGCACGCGCAGTATGCGGCCGCGGGCGTTGGTTTCCACCTGCTGGTAGCCGACCTCGCCGTGCAGTTCGCTTTCGTAGGTCCTTTCGACGCCGGTCTTGCCGATGTGGGCGGTGGCGGCATAGTTGGACATGTCCAGCTGCTGCAGTTCGCGCTCGTCGATGCGGCCGACATAGCCCAGGGTGTGGGCCAGCAGGGGGCCGAGCGGGTAGTCGCGCGACAGGCGCGACTTGATCTCCACGCCGGGCAGGCGGTAGCGGTTGACGGCGATGCGCGCCACCTCCTCGTCGGTCAGGCGCAGACGCAGCGGCGTTTCCTCGAAGCGGCGCTTGCGGCGCAGGATCTGGCGGAAGCGCTCCAGGTCGTTGTCGCTGACGCTGATCAGTTCGCGGATGGCCGCCAGGGTGGCCTCCATGTCCTCGACACGCTCCGGCACGATTTCGAGGCTGAAGGTGGGCTGGTTTTCCGCCACGATGACGCCGTTGCGGTCATAGATCAGGCCGCGGGTGGGGGCGATGGGCAGGATGTCGACGCGGTTGTTGCGCGACAGCGTGGTGTAGTGCTCGTGATTCACCACCTGCAGATAGAACAGGCGGATGATGACGAAGGTGAGCAGGGCGATACTGAATGCCGCTGCGACGATGACGCGGCGGCGGAACAGATAGTTTTCCCACTGCGGGTTTCGGAGCGGCGCGCCGCGAAACATCTCAGCGCACCTGGAACGTGCGGCGCAGGTCGCGCAGGATCAGGAAGGCCCAGGGCCACAGCAGCATGCTGGTGAGGGAGGGGAGCCAGTACAGCCAGCTGCCCGGCGGCTGGCCGATGATGCCCTTCACCCACAGCACCAGCATCTGGTTGAGGGCCACCATCAACAGCACGAACAGGGCCTGCTGCCACAGCGGAAAGACGCGGATGCGCTGATGCAGGTGGATGGTCAGATAGGCCACCAGGGCCAGGGCCAGGGCGTGCTGGCCGAGCAGGGCGCCCTTGATGACGTCGAGCAGCAGGCCCAGGGTCCAGCCGATACCGACGCCGATGCGGTCAGGCAGGGCCAGGCACCAGTAGATCAGCACCATCGCCACCCATTCCGGGCGGAACAGCGCCGCCCAGTCGGGCAGCGGCAGCATGGTGAGCATCAGCGCCGCCACGAAGGTGAAGGTGATGACCCAGCCGCCGTGATGCCGTATCAGGGTCATGGCAGCGGATCCTCGGCAGTGCGTGACACCAGCAGGACCTCGCGGCTGCGTTCCAGGTGGGCGGCGGGTTCGGCCACCACGCGGGCATAGGGCTGGCTGGGGTCTTTCTCGAATTCGATGATGGTGGCCACCGGATAGCCGGGCGGGAAGCGGCGGCCGAGGCCGGAGGTAATCAGCAGGTCGCCCACCTGGATGTCCGCATTGTTGGGGATGTGCGGGATCTCCAGCCGCCCCGCCTCGCCGGTGCCGAGGGCGATGGCGCGCAGGCCGTTGCGGTTGACCTGCACTGGGATGGCGTGGCTGGGGTCGGTGATGAGCAGGGCATTGCTGGTGAACGGCGTCACCTCTACCACCTGACCCAGCACGCCGTAGGCATCGAGCAGCGGCTGGCCCTCGAACACGCCGGCATCGCTGCCCTTGTTGATCAGCACGCGGCGGCGGAACGGGTCCTGATCCACGGCGAGCAGTTCGCCGATCAGCACCTGCTCGCCCACCTTGCTGGCGGAGTTGAGCAGCTCACGCAGGCGGGCGTTTTCCGCCTCCAGGGCATAGAGCTTCTGCAGGCGCACCTCCTGCAGCAACTGGCGCCCGCGCAGCTGCTGGTTCTCATCCTGCAGGGTGGCGCGGGCGGACAGGTTGTCGCTGGCCCAATGGCCTATGGCACTGGGCAGATCGACCAGATATTGCAGGGGATAGACCACCAGGGAGAGGCTGGCGCGGATGGTATCCAGGTGATTCTGGCGGTGATCCATCGTCATCAGTGCTACGGATGTGAGCATCAGCAGCAGCAGACGGATGGTTACGGGCGGCCCCTGGATGAACAGGCGTTTGATACCGAAAATCCTCTGTTAAAGGCGGTGGCTTGTCGTGCGGGTGAATGTTGCCGCGGCCCGCCGGGGCCGTTCGCTGCCCGTCTTATTCCAGCGAGAAGATTTCGTGACCCAGCTCGTCCAGCAGTTCCAGCGCGCGGCCGCCGCCGCGGGCGACGCAGGACAGCGGGTCGTCGGCAATGATTACCGGCAGGCCGGTCTCTTCCATCAGCAGGCGATCCAGGTCGCGCAGCAGGGCGCCGCCGCCGGTGAGGACCATGCCGCGTTCGGCGATGTCCGAGCCCAGTTCCGGCGGGGTCTGCTCCAGGGCGGTCTTGACGGCATCGATGATGCCGGACAGCGGTTCCTGGATGGCCTCGAGAATTTCGTTGCTGTTCAGGGTGAAGCTGCGCGGGATGCCCTCGGCCAGGTTGCGGCCGCGCACCTCGATCTCGCGCAGTTCGGTGCTGGGATAGGCGGTGCCGATTTCCTGCTTGATGCGCTCGGCGGTGGATTCGCCGATGAGGGTGCCGTAGTTGCGGCGCACGTAGCTGACGATGGCCTCGTCGAAGCGGTCGCCGCCGATGCGCACCGAGGCGGAGTAGACGATGCCGTTGAGGGACAGCACGGCCACCTCGGTGGTGCCGCCGCCGATGTCCAGCACCATGGAGCCGCTGGCCTCGGAGATGGGCAGGCCGGCGCCGATGGCGGCCGCCATCGGCTCCTCGATCAGGTATACCTCGCGCGCGCCGGCGCCGGCGGCCGACTCCTTGATGGCGCGGCGTTCCACCTGGGTGGCGCCGCATGGCACGCAGATCAGCACGCGGGGGCTGGGCTTGAAGAACTTGAACTTGTTCTCGTGCACCTTGCGGATGAAGTGCTGCAGCATCTTCTCGGTGACGGTGAAGTCGGCGATGACGCCGTCCTTCATGGGGCGGATGGCGGTGATGTTGCCGGGGGTGCGGCCCAGCATGCGCTTGGCCTCGATGCCGACCGCGGCAATGCGCTTCGGGCTGTTCGGTCCCGACTCCTGCCGGATGGCCACCACCGACGGCTCGTTCAGGACGATGCCCTCGCCCCGCACGTAGATGAGGGTGTTGGCAGTACCCAGGTCGATGGAGATATCGTAGGAGAAGAGGCCCTTCAGACGTCCGAACATAGAGTAGATCCAGCTTTTTATGGTGCCCGGAGTGGCAACGGGCGGGTTTCCTTGAAAAAACCCCGGTACTCTAGCAACGGCCTAGGGGTTTCGCAATGGGCGGGGCTGTGGGCGGCAGGGTATCTGTGATAAGTTTCGCCTTTTATTTATCCCGGTAAAAATCAGGAGCAAGCCGTGGCCCTGGAACGCAAAGACGTCGAGAACATCGCCCACCTGGCACGCCTGGCCATCAGCGAGGCGGACATCCCGGAATACGCCCGCAATCTGTCCAACATTCTGGCCCTGGTGGAGCAGATGAGCGCCGTGGACACCGCCGGCGTGCATCCCATGGCCCACCCGCTGGAAGCCACCCAGCGCCTGCGCGAGGATGCGGTCACCGAGGCCGACCAGCGCGATCACTTCCAGGCCATCGCCCCCGCCGTCGAGGCCGGGCTGTACCTGGTACCCAAGGTTATCGAATGACTTGTAGGTCGGACTTCAGTCCGACAATGCACCTGTCGGGCCGAAGCCCGACCTACAACTGGATTGAATCATGCACAACAAGACCCTGACCGAACTGTCCGCCGGCCTTGCCGGCGGGGCGTTCTCCAGCGTGGAGCTGACCCGTCACTTTCTCGAGCGCATCGCGCGCCACGACGGCGGGCTCAACAGCTTCATCACCGTCACCGCCGAGCGGGCGCTGGCCCAGGCGGCCGCGGCCGATGCCCGGCGCAGCCGCGGCGAGGCCGGTCCGCTCACCGGCATCCCGCTGGCGCAGAAGGACATTTTCTGTACCAATGGCGTGCGCACCTCCTGCGCCTCGAAGATGCTGGACAGCTTCATCGCCCCCTATGACGCCACCGTGGTGGCACAGTGCGATGCTGCCGGCATGGTGATGCTGGGCAAGACCAACATGGACGAGTTCGCCATGGGCTCCTCCAACGAGACCAGCTTCTATGGCCCGGTGAAGAACCCGTGGGACACCGCCGCCGTGCCCGGCGGCAGCTCGGGCGGTTCCGCCGCCGCCGTGGCGGCCCGCCTGACGCCGGTTGCCACCGGCACCGACACCGGCGGCTCCATCCGCCAGCCGGCGGCGCTGTGCGGCATCACCGGCATCAAGCCCACCTACGGCCGCATCTCGCGTTACGGCATGATCGCCTTCGCCTCGTCGCTGGACCAGGCCGGGCCGATGGCGCGCACGGCGGAGGATTGCGCCCTGCTGCTCGGCGTGATGGCCGGTTTCGATCCGCGCGACTCCACCTCGGTGGAGCGCGAGGTGCCGGACTACCGTGCCGCCCTCGGCAACGACCTGAAGGGCCTGAAGATCGGCCTGCCGCAGGAATACTTCGGCGCGGGCCTTGACCCGGCGGTGGCGCAGGCGGTGCAGTCGGCCATCGACGAGTACAGGAGGCTGGGTGCGGAGGTGGTGGAGATATCCCTGCCCAACACCGCCCTCGCGGTGCCCACCTACTATGTGGTGGCGCCGGCGGAGTGCTCCTCCAATCTGTCGCGCATGGACGGCGTGCGCTTCGGCTACCGTTGCGACAATCCCAAGGATCTCGAAGACCTGTACAAGCGCTCGCGCGGCGAGGGTTTCGGCCCCGAGGTGAAGCGCCGCATCATGATCGGCACCTACGCCCTGTCGGCCGGTTACTACGACGCCTATTACCTGAAGGCGCAGCAGATGCGCCAGCTGATCTCCGACGACTTCAGGCGCGCCTTCGAAAAGGTCGATGTGATCATGGGGCCGACCTCGCCCACGGTGGCCTTCAACGTCGGCGAAAAGAGCGACGACCCGGTGGCCATGTATCTGGCCGATGTCTACACCATTGCCGCCAACCTGGCCGGCCTGCCCGGCATGTCCATCCCCGCCGGCTTCGTCGGCAAGCGCCCGGTCGGCCTGCAGCTCATCGGCAACTATTTTGACGAGGCGCGCCTGCTGAACATCGCCCATCAGTACCAGTTGGTGACGGACTGGCATCTGCGCGCGCCGGAGGGTTTTTAAGATGGAGTGGGAAACTGTCATCGGGCTGGAGATCCATGCCCAGCTGGCCACCCGAAGCAAGATATTTTCCGGTGCCTCCACCGCCTTCGGCGCGGCGCCCAACACCCAGGCCTGTGCGGTGGACCTCGGCCTGCCCGGCGTTCTGCCGGTGCTGAACAAGGAGGCGGTGCGCATGGCGACCAAGTTCGGCCTCGCCATCGGTGCCACGGTGGCGGAGCGCTCGGTGTTTGCGCGCAAGAACTACTTCTACCCCGACCTGCCCAAGGGCTACCAGATCTCCCAGTACGAACTGCCGATCGTGGCCAACGGCCACATCGACATCGAACTGGAAGACGGCACGACGAAGCGCATCGGCGTCACCCGCGCCCATCTGGAAGAGGACGCCGGCAAGTCGCTGCACGAGGACTTCCACGGCATGACCGGCATCGACCTCAACCGCGCCGGCACGCCGCTGCTGGAGATCGTCTCCGAGCCGGACATGCGCTCGGCCCAGGAGGCGGTGGCCTACATGAAGCGCATCCACGAACTGGTGCGCTACATCGAGATCTGCGACGGCAACATGCAGGAGGGCTCCTTCCGCTGTGACGCCAACGTGTCGGTGCGCCCGAAGGGACAAAAGGAGTTCGGCACCCGCGCCGAACTGAAGAACATCAATTCGTTCCGTTTCGTGGAAAAGGCCATCGAATACGAGGTCGAGCGCCAGATCGCGCTGATCGAATCCGGTGGCAAGGTGGTGCAGGAGACGCGCCTGTATGACCCGGACAAGAACGAGACCCGTTCCATGCGCGCCAAGGAAGAGGCCAACGACTACCGCTACTTCCCCGACCCGGACCTGCTGCCGGTGGTGATCGAACCGTCCTTCATCGAGGCGGTGCGCGCCACCCTGCCCGAGCTGCCCGAGGCGCGGCGCCGGCGTTTCGTCAGCGAGTACGGCCTGTCGAACTATGACGCCGATTTCCTCACCGCCAGCCGCCCGCTGGCCGATTACTACGAGGCGGTGGTGAAGAGCGTCGGCGGCGAGGCCAAGCTGTGTGCCAACTGGGTGATGGGCGACCTGTCCGCCAATCTCAATCGCGACGGCAAGGAGATTGCCGACTCGCCGGTGTCGACCGAGCAACTGGCCGGCATGATCCGGCGCATCCTCGACAACACCATCTCCGGCAAGATCGCCAAGGAGGTGTTCGAGGCGATGTGGAACGGCGAGGGCGATGCCGACGCGGTGATCGACAAGAAGGGCCTCAGGCAGATCACCGACAGCGGTGCCATCGAGAAGATCATCGACGACATCCTCGCTGCCAATCCGGACAACGTCGCCGCCTACCGCAGCGGCAAGGACAAGCTGTTCGGCTTCTTCGTCGGTCAGGCGATGAAGGCCACCCAGGGCAAGGCCAATCCGCAGCAGCTCAACGACCTGCTGAAGAAGAAGCTGTCCGGCTGAGCCGTTGTGCTGTTCCGCAACTGGTACAAAGGGGGCCGCACGGCCCCCTTTGTTTGTCCGGAGATGGCCGGGCGGCGCGGAGGCCAGGGGAGTTGAGGCAGGCGCGGGCCTGCGCACTGACGTGATTGCTGCTTATACTTTGCAAAAGCACAGGGAGAGAGCCAGTGGCGGATACGGCAGGGAACAGGCGGCAGGCCGAAGTGGTGCAGCGCCTCTGGCGCTATGCGGTGCTGGTGGCCGTGTTCTGGACTATGATGGTGTGGGGTTCGGCGCACTGGGCACAGCGCGAACACAGCAGGCACATCCTCGGCCTGGCGAAGATATGGGCCGAAACCGCCTTCGAGAAAGACATCCAGTACCGCCTGTGGAGTGCGCGTCATGGCGGCGTCTATGCCCCGGTCACCGAAGCAACGCCGCCCAACCCCTATCTTGCCGATATCTCCGAGCGTGACATCGTCACCCCATCGGGGCGCCGCCTCACGCTGATCAATCCGGCCTACATGACGCGCCAGGTGCTGGAATTGGCGCGCGAGCGCAATACCATCCTCGGCCATATCACCAGCCTCAAGCCGCTGCGTCCCGAGAACCGGGCCGATGCCTGGGAAACGGTGGCGCTACAGGCCTTCGAGCGGGGCGCCACCGAATACAGCGAAATCACCCTGGTCGACGGGCAACGTTATTTTCGCCTGATGCGTCCGCTGTATGTGGACGCCGCCTGCCTGAAGTGTCATGCGCAGCAGGGGTACCGCGAGGGTGAGGTGCGCGGTGGCCTCAGCGTGGCGGTACCCGTGTACAAGCTGCTGGAGGAAAACTCCGATCTCACCGGGCTGGTGCTGACGCATGTCGTCATGTGGCTGCTGGGGATGGCCGGCATCATCGTGGCGACCACGGGCCTGGCACGCCAGGCCCGGCATCTCATCGACGGCAATGCGGCACTGGAGCATGAAGTGATGACGCGGCGTGAGGCCGAGGCGCGTCTGCGCGAGGAGCACCAGCGCCAGCAGGCACTGGACCATCAGTTGCAACAGGCGCAGCAGCAGTTGATGCAGTCGGAGAAGATGGCGGCCATCGGTCAGCTGGCGGCCGGTGTGGCGCACGAGATCAACAACCCCACCGGCTATGTGCTGTCCAATCTCGGCACGCTGGAGCGCTATCTGAACGACGTCTTGACCATGCTCGATGCCTACGAGCAGTGCGCCGCCTCCCTGGCGACAGACAGCGGGCACGGTGCGGCCATTGCCGCTCTGCGGCAGAAGATCGACCTCGACTATATCAAGCAGGACGTGCTGGATTTGTTGCGCGAGTCACGTGAGGGCATGAATCGTGTGCGCAAGATCGTGCAGGACCTGAAGGAGTTCTCCCATGCCGACAGCGGTGAGTGGCAGTGGTCCGATCTGGAAAACTGTTTCGAGAGCACGCTGAATGTGGTGTGGAACGAACTGAAATATCGCTGCGAGGTGGTGAAGGAGTATGGCGAGGTGCCGCCGGTGCTCTGTATTCCGTCGCAGATCAATCAGGTGATCATGAACCTGCTCACCAATGCCGCCCAGGCCATTCCGGAACACGGCACCATCACTCTGCGTACCGGCTGCCAGGAGGACTGGGCCTGGTTCGAGGTGCGGGACAGCGGGGTTGGCATCGCGTCGGAGCACCTGCACCGGGTGTTCGAACCCTTCTTTACCACCAAGCCGGTGGGCAAGGGTACAGGCCTGGGCCTGTCGCTGTCGTTCGGTATCGTGCACAAGCATGGCGGCCGCATCGAGGTGGAGAGTACGCCGGGAGCAGGCACGACGTTCCGGGTCTGGCTGCCCATCAACGGCGGTGGCGAGGCTCCGCGTCAGTCCACCGAGCCGTTATAATTGTGCCCCGCTTGAATCAACCGCCGGTTTGCCATGAACGACATCCTGCAGCGCTTCCTGTTTGAACACACACCGATCCGCGGCGAGGTGGTGCGCCTCGACGCCGCCTGGCAGGAGGTGTTGTCGCGGCACGACTACCCGCCGGTTGTGCGGGCACGGCTCGGGGAGATGATGGCTGCCTGTCTGCTGCTGTCCGCCACGCTCAAGTTCAAGGGGGCGGTCACCATGCAGGTACAGGGCGATGGCCCGATCAACCTGATGGTGGTGGAGGCTACGGCACGGCGCACCGTGCGCGGCATGGCGCAGTGGCAGGGCGAGGTGGCCGCGGGCAATTTGCGGGAACAGTTCGGCGACGGTCGCCTGACCATCACCATCGACGCAGGTAGCGGCGAGCGCTACCAGGGTATCGTGGCGCTGGAGGGGGGCAGTCTGGCCGATGCCATCGACGCCTATCTGGAGCGCTCCGAGCAGTTGCCGACACGCATGTGGCTGGCGGCCGACGGCCGCAGTGCGGCCGGGCTGCTGCTGCAGAAGCTGCCCGGCACCGAGCAGGACGCCGATGCCTGGGGGCGGGTGCTGGCGCTGGGCGCCACAGTTGCAGCGGAAGAGTTGCTGACCCTGCCGGCGCAGGAGCTCATCCATCGCCTGTTCCACGAGGAGGATGTGCGCCTGTTCGATGCCGAGCCGGTCAGCTTCCACTGTTCCTGCTCGCGTGAGCGCGTCGCCGGCATGTTGCACAATCTGGGTGAAGCCGAGGTGCAGGATATTCTGCACAGCGAGGGTGTGATCGAGGTGACCTGCGAGTTCTGCAACCAGCGCTATCATTTTGATGCCGTGGATGCAGGGCAGTTGTTTGCACCATCGGCGCCGGATATGGGCACCACGCGGCACTGAATTCGGCCCTCCGGCGGACGGCCGGATTCAGTCCGTGCAGTCCGTTGTTCTAGTGTGCCTTCAGCATGGCGCGGAATTGATCCAGCAGCTGCTCCTTGCGCTCCAGCTCATCCACCAGCTTTTCCACCAGCAGCGGACCGCTGGCATAGGCACGGGCAAAACCGAGTTTGAAGCCCAGCTTGGTGATGTCACGGGCGAGAAATTCCAGTTCCTCGTCGTCCAGCGGACCACTCTTGCCGTCCAGTACCTTGCGCGCTTCTTTGATGAGTTTTTCACTCATGACACTCCCCTTTCATTCGTATGGTTGTTGAGAACGACAGCTGCCCTTCCATGCAAAGCATAGGCGGGGCGGCGGGAGTGTGCGAGGTGCAGGCCGCGATGGGTCAATCGGTAATCATCGCCAGCTCGACCGGCTCCATATGCTGGCCGCGCAGGCGGTAGCCCTGCATCTCCAGCACGCCCTTGGTGTTGAGCGAGACGATCAGATACAGCGCCTCCGGATAGGCGGCCTGTGCCAGGTCCAGTGCCGAAGGCGCGGCCGGGGCGTGGGGATGGGAGTGGTAGATGGCAAACAGCGCTTCACCGTTCTCGCGCATGCGGCGCATGGCATCGATCTGCTGCTGCGGGTCCATGGCGAACAGATGGTCGCGTTCACCGGCAATGTTCTTCACCGGATAAACGCGCGCGCTGCCGGCGCGGGTACCGATGAGGCCGCACACCTCCTGCTCGGGGGCCTGCAGCGCATGGCCCAGGATCTGGTTGATGATGGCGCGCTCGATGTGGATGGTCATCATTGGGTTCCTTTACTGCGGTGTGCCGCACACCGGGCAGTGCGGATCCTTGCGCAATTTCAACGTGCGCCACTCCATGCTCAGCGCATCAAGGAGCAGCAGGCGTCCGCCCAGGGTGGCGCCGATGCCGAGCAGCACCTTGAGCACCTCCGTTGCCTGCACCGTGCCGATGATGCCGACCACCGGGGCGAGCACTCCGGTGAGGGCACAGGTGTCGCCCTCGCCGCCCTCGTCGCGGTACAGGCAGCGATAGCAGGGGGCGTCGGGCAGTTCATTGTGAAACACGGTGACCTGCCCCTCCAGGCGGATGGCGGCACCGGATACCAGCGGTGTGCGCTGGCGTACGCAGGCGGCGTTGATCTCGAAGCGGGTCTCGAAGTTGTCGCTGGCATCCACCACCACGTCGGCGAGGCGCACCTGCTCGTCCAGTGCCGCGCCGGTCAGCTGGCCGTTGATGGCGATGACGTCGATGTGCGGATTGAGTTCCCGCAGGTGATCGCGCGCCGACTCCACCTTGGGGCGGCCGACGTCGGCGGTGCGGTGCACCACCTGGCGCTGCAGGTTGGACAGTTCCACCGTGTCGTAATCCACCAGTACCAGGGTGCCGACGCCGGCGGCAGCGAGGTAGATGGCGATGGGGGAGCCGAGGCCGCCCATGCCGATCACCAGCACGCGCGCCGCCATCAGCCTGCGCTGTCCGGCGGCGTCCACTTGCGGCAGGGTGATGTGGCGGCTGTAGCGCTGGAGTTGGTCGTCGTTCATCGGAAACTGATTGTAGGGCGGACTTCAGTCCGCCGTCAGCTGTGTTCGCGGTGGAGATGGCGGACTGAAGTCCGCCCTGCGCTCGCCGCCCCCCAACCCTACAGATAATTGCGCCAGTGCTCCGGCCGGTCGTCGCGGCAGCCGTGGCGCAGCTGCTCGTAGCGCTTGACGTAGACCTTCACGTCCTTGGGGGCGGCGTGGCCATCAAGGCCGAGATTCGCGCGCTGGGTGTCTTCGGTGTAGTAGTACAGCGCGCGCTTGAGCTTGCACATCAGGTTGTTGGCGAGATGGAAGCCGACCTCGCTGAGCACTTCCTCGATGGCGCGCAGGGTGATCAGGGTGATGTCGTAGCGCACCTGCATGACGTGGTCGGCGTGCGGCCGTGCATCGATGATGCCCTCCATGCCGGTGAGCAGGAGCGTGGCGGTGTGGGCCTGCCTGGGGTCCGGATTGAGGGTACAGAAGGTGACGTCACGGATCTTGAGAAATTCGCTGTTTTCCTGCTGCATGCCGTTTCACCCCGGCTGATTCCAGCCCGCTGCATCACTTGACGTTGCCCAAGTATAACCACATCCGCGCACTGCGGCAGTGATCAGGGGCGCTGGCCGCCGCTGATGCGCTCGTGGCCGGCGCTGTCGCGGCGGGTGTGCACATGACGGTAGCCGTGCCGCTGCAGCAGCTCGCGTACCGCGGCGCCCTGGTCCCAGCCGTGCTCCAGCAGCAGCCAGCCGTCGGGGGTCAGGTGGTGCGGGGCGCCGGCGATGAGCAGACGGATGTCGTCCAGGCCGTCGGGGCCGGCGGTGAGGGCCGTGCGTGGTTCGTGGCGCAGGCCGGCCAGGTGCGGGTCGTGTTCCGCGATGTAAGGCGGGTTGCTGGCGATCAGTTCATGGCGCTCGCCGGCGAGCGGGGCATACCAGGCGCCATGGCGGAATACCACGTTGCCTGTCCGGTTCAGCGCGGAGTTCTCCTGCGCCACGGCCAGGGCGTCGGCAGAGGCATCGGTGGCGACGATGCGGCAGCGGGGCCGCTCACGGCCCAGGGCCAGGGCGATGGCGCCACTGCCGGTACCGAGATCGGCGATGCGCCAGGCGGCCTCGGCGGGGATCAGCTCCAGCGCCCACTCCACCAGGGTCTCGGTGTCCGGGCGCGGGATCAGGGTGGCGGGGGTGACCTTCAGTTCCAGCGACCAGAAGCCGCAGCGGCCGGTGAGATAGGCCACCGGTTCGCCGGCCGCGCGCCGGGCGACGAGCTCTTCGAAGGCCGCCTGTTCATCGGCAGTGAGCGCACGCTCCGGCCAGGTGCGCAGCCAGGCGCGGTTTTTGTCCAGTACGTGGCAGAGCAGCAGCTCGGCATCCAGACGCGGAGTGTCGCTGCTGCCGAGGCGGGCCTGGGCGCTCAGCAGCGCCTGTTGCACGCTTGCAGTCATGGCGCCAGTACCGGGCAGGGTGGATAACCGTAGCCCCAGCGCCAGGGCAGCGGGGTGCAGGGGGCGCCGCCGGCGCGGACGGCCACGAACATCAGATCCGCGGCGGCCTCGAAGGTGCGGACCACCGCGCTGGTGGTGATTTTCAGACGGGCCGCCAGTTCGGGCGCCCGCTGCCGGCCGCTGGCCACCACGCAGCGGTGCAGTTCGGTGTCGGCGGCAAGGCGGCGCGCATAGCCGTCGGTACTGCCGCCGCGCCAGTAGGCCCAGTCATGGATGACGCAGCAGGCCTCCCAGGGCGGGGCCTGGCCGAGCAGTGCGCGGTAGTGCGGTTGATGTTCCGCCAGCCAGCTCCAGCCCACGCTCATGCCGCCGCTGCAACCGTCGCTGCTGAAGGGAGACAAGGCGGCACCACGGTCTTCCACCCTGGCCAGCAGGGCCAGCTGGCGTTCCTCGATGAAGGCGTTGCCGATGTCAGGTGGCTGGGCGGTGGTGGTGCTGCAGAACAGGGCGGTGACAGGCAGGAGTGCGGCAGCAAGCGCTGTGGATGCGCGCGCCATGACGGCTCACTCGGCGCTCATGGCGGCAAGCTGGTCGGCCTGGTATTCGCTGATCAGCGGTTCGATCACCTGATCGAGATTGCCGGCCATGACATCCTCCAGCTTGTACAGGGTGAGGTTGATGCGGTGGTCGGTGATGCGGCCCTGGGGAAAGTTGTAGGTGCGGATGCGCTCGGAGCGGTCGCCGCTGCCCACCAGCAGTTTGCGCGTGGCGGATTGTTCGCTGTGCTGTTTTTCCTGCTCGGCGGCGAGCAGCTTGGAGGCGAGCACCGACATGGCGCGGGCGCGGTTCTTGTGCTGCGAGCGCTCGTCCTGGCATTCCACCACGATGCCGGACGGCAGGTGGGTGATGCGGATGGCGGACTCGGTGCGGTTGACGTGCTGGCCGCCGGCGCCGGAGGCGCGGTAGGTGTCCACCTTGAGGTCCGCCGGGTTGATCTCCTGCGCCTCGACCTCGTCCACCTCGGGCATCACCGCCACGGTGCAGGCCGAGGTGTGGATGCGGCCCTGCGACTCGGTTTCCGGCACGCGCTGCACGCGGTGGCCGCCGGATTCGAACTTGAGGCGCGAGTAGGCGCCCTGGCCGATGACGCGGGCGATGATCTCCTTGTAGCCGCCGTGTTCGCCGAGGCTCTCCGAGACCACCTCCACCTGCCAGCGGCGCAGCTCGGCGTAGCGGCTGTACATGCGGAACAGGTCGCCGGCGAAGATCGCCGCCTCGTCACCGCCGGTACCGGCGCGGATTTCGAGGAAGATGTTCTTGGCGTCGTTGGGGTCCTTGGGCAGCAGCAGCTTGTTCAGCTCCAGCTCCAGGGCGTCACGTCGTTCGCGCGCCGCCTCCAGTTCCATCTGGCCCAGTTCGCGCAGTTCCACATCGCTGCCGCGCATCATTTCGTCGGCGGTGGCGATGTCCTCCAGCGTGGCGCGGTAGCTGTTGTAGCAGTCCACCACCGGCGTGAGCTGGGCGTACTCCTGCGACAGGGCGCGGAAGCGGTCCTGGTTGGTGATGGTATCCGGATCGGCGAGCAGGGCATTGAGCTCCTGCAGCCGCTCGGAGAGATTCTCCAGCTTGCTGAGGATGGACGGTTTCACGGGGCTAGTTGTCGCTGTGCTTCAGATTGAACAGGACGCGGGCGGCGTCCAGCAGTTCGTTGCGGCCTTCGAAACCGGCGCGGTTGAGCTGGGCGGTGGGTTCGTGGATCAGCTTGTTGGTGAGCAGGCGCGCCATTTCGCGCATCACATAGTCGGGGTCCTTGCCGGCGGCGAGCTGGCGCATGCAGTGCTCCAGCACCTGATCGCGGATATCCTCGGCGGAACAGCGGAAGGCGCGGATGGTGTCCACCGCCTCCAGTGACTGCAGCCAGCCCATGAAGTGGCTGACCTGGGTATCGATGATCTCTTCCGCCTGCATGGCGGCCTGCTGTCGCGACTGCAGGTTTTCCTGGATGATCTCTGAGAGGTCGTCGACGGTGTAGAGATAGATGTCGTCGAGGCCGGCCACCTCCGGCTCGATGTCGCGCGGCACGGCGATGTCCACCAGCAGCATGGGGCGGCGCTTGCGCGCCTTGAGCGCGCTTTCCACCATGCCCTTGCCCAGGATCGGCAGCGGGCTGGCGGTGGAGGAGATGACGATGTCGGCCTCGGCCAGGTGGGCCGGGATCTCCGGCAGGGCGATGGCGTAGCCGCCGAATTCCTGCGCCAGGTTGTGGGCGCGTTCCACCGTGCGGTTGGCGATGATGATGCGGCCGATGCCCTGTTCGTGCAGGTGGCGCGCCACCAGTTCGATGGTCTCGCCGGCGCCGATGAGCAGGGCGGTGTGTTTGTTCAGGTCGGAGAAGATCTGCTTGGCCAGGCTGACGGCGGCAAAGGCGACCGATACAGGACTGGCGCCGATGGCCGTGTCGGTGCGCACCTGCTTGGCCACCGAGAAGGTGTGCTGGAACAGCTTGTTGAGCAGCTGGCCGATGGAACCGGCCTGCAGCGCGGTGCCGTAGGCTTGTTTGATCTGGCCGAGGATCTGCGGTTCGCCCAGCACCAGGGAGTCGAGGCCCGAGGCGACGCGCAGGATGTGGCGCACCGCCTGGCTGTCCGGATGGGTGTAGAGATAGGGGTCCACTTCCTGCGCGCTGAGGCGGTGGAAGTCGCGGAACCACTCCAGCACCGGCCCCTTTTCCTCGCCCTCGATGCCGCAATACACCTCGGTGCGGTTGCAGGTGGAGAGGATCACCGCCTCGCGTACCGGGCCGCTGCCGGTCAGTTCCTGCAGGGCCTGCGGCACCTTCTCGGGGGCGAACGCCACCCGCTCCCGAATCTCCACGGGTGCGGTGCGGTGATTCAGGCCGAGGGCGAGCAGTGTCATGTGTCGTTTGCAGGGCATGGGCGGGTTTGCAATTCTGCGGGACAGACCACGGGAATATCAAGTATAGGGTTCGGCGCGCCGGGCAAAAGCGACGGCAAGTCGGGTATAGTTGGCGGACATCTGGTCTGGAGTGTGGGTAGATGAAGCGTATCTTGATGCTGGTGGCGGGAGTCTGGGTGCTGGCGGGCTGTACTGCCGTGGCGCCGCGTGACGAGGCTGCGTTGCCCGCGGATGAAGCGGTACAGGAAGAGGCGCCGGTCCCGGGCGCCGAGTCGGAAAAGGCGCCGCCGGTGGAGCTCAGCTCCGGCCTGCTTTACCAGCTGCTGGTGGGTGAGGTGTCCGCCCAGCGCGGTGAGCTGGAGATGTCGGCCCATGCCTACCAGCAGGCCGCCGCCTATACCCGTGACCCGCGCCTGGCCCGTCGCGCCACCCAGATCGCCGTCTATGCCCAGGACTATACCACCGCGCTCAAGGCCGCCCGCCTGTGGGTGGAACTGTCCCCGGAGGCGGTGGAGGCGCAGCAGTCGCTGGCCGCCCTGCTGATCCGCCAGGGCCAGGCCGACGAGGCCATGACCCATCTGGAAAAACTGCTCACCCTCTCTCCTGACGGCACCGCCCACGGCTTCATGCTGGTGACCAACATCCTTGCCCGCGAGCAGGACAAGCGCCGCGCCCTGCAGGTGATGGAGGCCCTGGTAGCCCCGCGCAGCGATGACGTCAATGCCGTGTTTGCCTACGCCAATCTGGCCTATCTGGTGGAGGAGTTCCCCCTGGCCATGCAGCAGGTGGACCGCCTGCTGGCCATGCAGCCGAAGCTGCCGCGTGCCCTGGTGCTGAAGGCCAACGTGTTGCGCAAGATGGGGCGCGACGAGGAGGCCCTGGCGGCCTACCACAGCGCCCTGGAGGCCCTGCCCAGGGACAGCGCCCTGCGTCTCGGATACGCGCGCATGCTGGTGGACATGGAACGCCTGCCGGAGGCGCGTGAACAGTTCCGCCTGCTCGGCAAGCAGCTGCCGGACAATGCGGATGTGGCCTATGCCGAAGGTCTGCTGGCGATGCAGGCGGGGGATCTGGCGCAGGCGGAAAAGCACTTCAAGCGCCTGCTCAAGCTGGGCCAGCGCGTCGACGAGGCCGCCTATGCCCTGGGCCAGATTGCCGAAAACCGTGATCGCCCGGACGAGGCCCTGCGTTGGTATCAGCAGGTGACCGACGGCAACAACTATCTCGATGCCATGGTGCGTTCGGCAGTGCTCATCAATCGCCAGCAGGGGCTGGAGGCAGCGCGTGCCTACCTGCGCGGCATCGAACTGCAGACCTCGCAGCAGGAGCTGCGCCTGCGCCTGGTGGAGGGAGAACTGCTGCGCGATGCAGGGCAGGCGGAGGCCGCGCAGCAGGTTTACGACGAGGCGCTGGCGGAGTTTCCCGACAACATCGAACTGCTCTATGCCCGCGCCATGAATGCCGAGGGTCTGGGACGTCTCGATCTGCTGGAGCGCGACCTGAATGCGATCCTCAAGCAGGAGCCGGACAATGTGCAGGCCCTCAATGCCCTGGGCTATACCCTGGCCGACCGCACCGATCGCTACCAGGAGGCCTTCGACCTGGTGAGCCGCGCCTACGAGCAGCGTCCGGACGACCCGGCCATCATGGACAGCATGGGCTGGGTGCTCTATCGCCTGGGCCGGCTGGAGGACGCCGAGCTCCACCTGCGCCGTGCCCTGGACAAGCACTTTGATGGCGAGATCGCCGCCCATCTCGGCGAGGTGCTGTGGGTGCGCGGCCGCCGCGATGAGGCGCTCCAGGTCTGGCAGGACGCCCTGCAGCGTGCCCCCGGCCACGTCCTGCTCAAGCGGGTAATTGAACGCTACACCCGGCCGTGATGCGTACCCTGATTCTCCTCGGGCTCCTGCTGCTGGCGGGCTGTACCTCCGTGCCGGTATTGCCACCCGTGGCCGATCCGGTGCGGGCCTGGAGCGCGCACCAGCACCAGCTGGCCGGTGTCACCGCCTGGGCGCTGGGCGGCCGTATCGCCATCCGTACCGAAGATGAAGGCTGGCAGGCCGGCATCGACTGGCGCCAGGAGGGGCAGGACTATGCCATACACCTCACCGGTCCGCTGGGCCAGGGCAGCGTGCATCTGCAGGGCGACGGCCACTTCGTCTCGCTGAGCGACGGCGAGACCACCCTGGTGGATGAGGATGCCGAGGCCCTGTTGTACCGCGAGATGGGCTGGCGCGTCCCGGTGGCCGCCCTGCGCTATTGGGCGCTGGGCCTGCCGGCGCCGGGGGCCGCTGAACAGGAGCTCAATCCGCAGGGACTGCTGGAGCGGCTGCGCCAGTCGGGCTGGAGCATCGAGTTCCGCGACTACGCCCGACACGGCGAACTGACCCTGCCCGGCCGCCTGTTCATCAGCAACCACCGCGCCCAGATCCGCCTGGTGGTGGATCGCTGGGAACGGCTCTGACTGTTGCGTCTCCGTTCTGAAATCTCGTCGTGAACTCCGCCTTGTCCCATAGCCATGCCCCCTGGCCGGCCCCGGCCAAGCTCAACCTGTTCCTGCACGTCACGGGCCGCCGGGCCGACGGCTTCCACCTGTTGCAGACCGTGTTCCAGTTCCTCGACTACGGTGATGTCCTGCATTTCACCGTGCGGGACGACGGTGTGGTGCGGCGCGTCAGCGAGTTGCCGGGGGTCGCGGCGGAGTCCGATTTGGTGGTGCGCGCCGCACGCCTGCTGCAGGCGGAGGCCGGCTGTGCGCTCGGCGTCGACATCGCGGTGGAGAAGGTCCTGCCCATGGGCGGCGGCCTGGGCGGTGGCAGTTCCGATGCCGCCACCACCCTGGTGGCCCTCAATGCCCTGTGGCGCCTCGGTCTGGATGAAGACCGGCTGGCCGCCCTGGGCCTGCGCCTGGGGGCTGACGTGCCGGTGTTCGTGCGCGGCCGGGCCGCCTGGGCCGAGGGGGTGGGGGAGCGGCTGGCGCCGGTGGAGCTGCCGGAGCCCTGGTATCTGGTGCTGGTTCCGTCGGTGGAGGTGGCCACGGCAGCGGTGTTCGGGGCCCCAGAATTGACACGGGATTGCCCTCCCATCACAATACGCGACTTTCTTGCGGGTAGGGGTGGCAACGCCTGCGAACCGGTGGTGCGGGCACGTTTCCCCGCCGTTGCCGAGGCGCTGGACTGGCTGGGCCGCTTTGCCCCGGCCCGCATGACCGGCACCGGCTGCTGCGTGTTCGCCGCCTTTGCCGATGAAGAGGCGGCGCGCGCGGTGGCTGCGCAGTTGCCTGCAGGGTGGCGTGGCTTTGTGGCCCGGGGGCGCAACCGCTCGCCATTGCTGGAGCGTCTGGCGCAGGGTGTGTGCTGACAGCGGGTTCGGACTGGCGTTGGGAAGAATGTTGAATTGTGAATTCTGGCCGCCTTCAGGCGGCCAGAGTTCACAATTCAACATTTTTGTTTTTTTGGGGCGTCGCCAAGCGGTAAGGCAACGGGTTTTGATCCCGTCATACCCAGGTTCGAATCCTGGCGCCCCAGCCACCTAACTCAGGCCGCCGCAGGCGGTCTGGAACATGTTGCTGGGGCGCCAGGATTTGAACCGTAAGGTTCGACCGGTTCGCGGCGGCGAACCGGAACAGCGGAGCGTAGCGACGCTGGCCCGCAGGGCGAGGGGCGGAAGCCCCGAGTAATCCTGGCGCCCCAGCCAATTGATTTTATGCCCGACGGGCAGCCGCCATCTGATTTTGCCGCGCACTCAAGAGCAGAGGAACCATGGTTTCCGAAATGATGGTCTTCGCGGGTAACGCCAACCCGCAGCTGGCACAAGACATCGCCGCCTATCTCGGTTTGCGGCTGGGCAAGGCCGTGGTCGGCCAGTTCAGCGATGGCGAGATCATGGTGGAAATCCTGGAGAACGTGCGCGGCAAGAATGTGTTCATCGTTCAGCCCACCTGCGCGCCGACCAACGACCATCTGATGGAGTTGATGGTGATGGTGGATGCGTTGCGCCGCGCCTCGGCCGGTCGCATCACGGCGGTGGTGCCGTATTTCGGGTATGCGCGCCAGGATCGCCGCCCGCGCTCGGCGCGTGTGCCCATCACCGCCAAGGTGGTGGCCAACATGCTCACCGGCGTCGGCGTGAACCGCATGCTGACGGTGGACCTGCACGCCGACCAGATCCAGGGCTTCTTCGATATCCCGGTGGACAATGTATACGCCTCGCCGATCCTGCTCGGCGACGTGTGGCGCAGCAAGAACAACCACAAGGAAGACGTGGTGGTGGTGTCGCCCGACGTGGGCGGCGTGGTGCGCGCCCGCGCCCTGGCCAAGCGGCTGGACGATGCGGACCTGGCGATCATCGACAAGCGCCGTCCGCGCGCCAACGAGTCGCAGGTGATGCACATCATCGGCGAGGTGGAAGGGCGTACCTGTATCCTGGTCGACGACCTGGTGGATACCGCCGGCACCCTGTGCAAGGCCGCCAAGGCGCTGAAGGAGCACGGTGCCGCCAAGGTGAAGGCGTATTCGACCCACGCCGTGCTGTCCGGGCCGGCGGTGCAGAATCTGGAAAATTCCCAGCTCGATGAGCTGGTGGTGACCGACACCATTCCGTTGCGGCCCGAGGCGCGAGCCTGCAGCCGCATTCGTGTGCTGTCCATCGCCGAGATGCTGGCGGAGACCATGCGCCGCATCAACAACGAGGAGTCGGTCAGTTCGCTGTATATGGATTGATGCACCGGTTGGTGTAGCGATCCGTTGTGCGCCTCCCTTGGTCGCGGGGGAGGCTGTTTGGTCCGGCCGCGAGGCCGGACCGTGGTAATAGCAACCTGGAGTAACCGTAATGAAGAATGATTTCGTATTGGAAGCCAGCCTGCGCAGCGATCTGGGGAAAGGTGCGAGCCGCCGCCTGCGTCGCGAAGGCAAGGTTCCTGCCGTGCTGTATGGCGGTCACAAGGACGCTGCGTCCCTGACCATGGACCACAATGACCTGTTCCACCACCTGGAGAACGAGGCCTTCTACTCCCACATCATCACCATCAATGTGGACGGCAAGGCCGAGCAGGCCGTGCTGAAGGACCTGCAGCGTCATCCGGTGAAGCCGATCATCATGCACATCGACTTCCAGCGCGTGAGCGCCACGGAGAAGATTCGCGTGCACGTACCGCTGCACTTCGTCGGCGGCGACGTCGCCCCGGGCGTGAAGGTCGGCGGTGGCATCGTCACCCACAACATGAACGAAGTGGAAGTGAGCTGCCTGCCCAAGAACCTGCCGGAGTTCATCGAGGTGGATCTGTCCAACTGCGCGCTGAACCACTCCATCCACATGTCCGAGCTGAAGCTGCCCGCCGGCGTCGAGCTGGTCGAGCTGGCCCACGGCCACGACCTGCCGGTCGGCGGCGTGCACGCCACCCGCGGCAGCGTGTCCGAGGAAGGTGCCGCAGCGGCGGAGGGTGAAGGCGCCTAATCGCCTTCGCGCAACGCACTACCAAAGCCGGCGTCTGTGTCCGCGCCTGTTCAGCTCATCGTCGGCCTCGGCAACCCCGGGACCGAGTACGAACAGACGCGGCACAACGCCGGCTTCTGGTTTGTGGATGCCGTCGCGCGCAGCGCCGGCGGCAATCTCAAAAACGAATCCAAGTTTCACGGCGAGGCGTGCAAGGTGCGTCTCGACGGCCACGAGGTCTGGCTGCTCAAGCCGATGACCTTCATGAACCGCAGCGGCCAGGCAGTCGCGGCGCTGGCGCGGTTCTACAAGATTCCCCTGGAAAACATTCTGGTTGCCCACGACGAACTGGATTTGCTGCCCGGTGTGGCGCGTCTCAAGCAGGGCGGCGGCCATGCCGGCCACAACGGCCTGCGTGATATCGGCAGCCTGATGGGGGGCAACAATTTCCTGCGCCTGCGCATCGGCATCGGTCATCCCGGTCATGCCGGCCAGGTCACCGGTTTCGTGCTGGGCAAGCCGCCGCAGAGCGAGCGCAGCCTGATTGAAGAGGCGGTTGCCGAAGCAGTGGCGACCCTGCCGCTGATCATGCAGGGCGAGATGGCGCGCGCCATGAACCACCTGCACAGCAAGAAGTAACACTGAACTAGGAAAACGCGATTATGGGATTCAAGTGCGGTATCGTCGGTCTGCCCAATGTCGGCAAGTCCACGCTGTTCAATGCGCTGACCAAGGCGGGCATCGAGGCGGCCAATTATCCGTTCTGCACCATCGAGCCCAACGTCGGCATCGTGCCGGTGCCGGACCCGCGCATGGACAAGCTGGCGGCGATCGTCAAGCCGCAGCGCGTGCTGCCCACCACCATGGAGTTCGTCGACATCGCCGGCCTGGTGGCCGGTGCCTCCAAGGGCGAGGGCCTGGGCAACAAGTTCCTCGCCAATATCCGCGAAACCGATGCCATCGCCCATGTTGTGCGCTGCTTCGAGGACGGCAACGTGGTGCACGTCGCCGGCAAGGTGCGCCCGCTCGACGACATCGAGGTGATCAACACCGAGCTGGCCCTGGCCGACATGGAGTCGGTGGAGAAGGGCATCCTGCGCGTGGCCAAGGTGGCCAAGAGCGGTGACAAGGAGGCCAAGGCCAAGCTGGCGGTGCTGGAGCGGGTCAAGACGCATCTTGACGGCGCCCAGCCGGTGCGCGCCCTGGGCTTGTCCAAGGACGAGCTGGCGCACCTGTACGACCTGCACCTGCTCACCGTGAAGCCCACCATGTACATCGCCAACGTGGCGGAGGACGGTTTCGAGAACAACCCGCACCTCGACGCGGTGCGTGAATTTGCCGCCGCCGAGGGCGCGGTGGTGGTGGCCGTGTGTGCCTCCATCGAATCGGAACTGGTGGACCTGGATGACGAGGAGAAAGAGGTGTTCCTTGCCGAGATGGGGCTGGAGGAGCCGGGCCTGAACCGCGTCATTCGCGGCGGTTACACGCTGCTGGGCCTGCAGACCTACTTCACCGCCGGCGTGAAGGAGGTGCGCGCCTGGACCGTGCCCATCGGCGCCACCGCGCCGCAGGCCGCCGGCGTCATCCACACCGATTTCGAGCGCGGCTTCATCCGTGCCGAGGTGATCGCCTATGAAGACTTCATCAAGTACAACGGTGAGCAGGGCGCCAAGGAGGCCGGCAAGCTGCGCCTGGAGGGCAAGGAGTACATCGTGCAGGACGGCGACGTCATGCACTTCCGCTTCAACGTCTGAGTCGCCTTGACAAGGGCGGCCCCGATCCGGACAATTGCCGTTCTTTTCGGGCCGCCCGGCCCCGGTTTTACCCTTCGGCTACGTAGCTCAGCTGGTTAGAGCACAGCACTCATAATGCTGGGGTCCTCAGTTCGATTCTGAGCGTAGCCACCATCTTCAGCAGCACAAGAAAGGGCCGCAAGCGATTGCGGCCCTTTTCTTTTGTCCTCCTTGCGGGAATGAAATCCGGTCCTGGTGCCACCAACACTGGAGAGAAGGTGTCGCCCGTCATTCATTTAACCGGAGGAGAATCTGGCCATGTCCCATGTTTCGTATGCCCATGCCCCGCTTCCGCGCCAGGCCCGCGGCGGCTGGTTGCTGGTCCTGTGCAGCGTGTTGCTGCTGGCCCTGGCGGTGCCACAGGCGCGTGCCGAGGGCATGGCGAAGGTGGTCTACCATGCCGACTTTGCCGACCCGCGCCGCTTCAGCGCGATGCTGACCAGCATCAACAACATGGTCAACCACTACGCCAACGAATTCATCGAGTACGACGTGCGCATCGTGTTCGTGGCACATGGCGTGCGCTTCGTTACCGATGACAAGCTCGCGGGCACGCCCTTCGCCGAGGACAAGCAGCTGGCCGGGCAGCGCGAGAACCTGCGTGGTCGTCTGCTGACGCTGGCGGAGCTGCACAACGTCAAGCTGGAGCTGTGCAACATCACGCGCAGCCAGATCGGCCTGGCGGAGGACAGGCTGTACAGTGCCGTGGAGCTGATCCCGTCGGGGGTGGTACGGCTGGCGCAGTTGCAGCAGGAAGAGGGCTTTGCCTACATCAAGATCGAGTAGGCACATCATCCGCGCTGCCATGCAGTGCGGATGGCGCGGGTTTCTTACAGGAAGTCTTTGATACGCGCCGCCATGTCCCTGGCCAGGATGCCGTGGGCGAACTTGACCAGCAGGCGGCCGTCGGGGGCGAGCAGGAACACCCCGGCGGAGTGGTCCATCTGGTACTGATCGGGCGGCATGCCCGGTGCCTGCACCTTCTCGTAGGTGACGCGGAAGTTGGCGGCGGTGCGCGCCAGCAGTTCCGGCGAGCCGGTGAGGCCGACGATGCTGGGGTGGAAGTAGGAGACGTATTCGCGCAGCACCTGCGGCGTGTCGCGCTCCGGATCGACGCTGATGAACAGCGGCTGGATGCGTGCGGCATCCTCACCGAGCAGCTTGAGCGCCTGGGTGATCACCATCAGCGCCGAGGGACAGACGTCGGGGCAGAAGGTGTAGCCGAAGTAGATCAGCTGGTAGCGGTTGCCGAAATCGCGATCGGTCACCATCTCGCCATAGTGATTCAGCATCATGAAACGGGTGTTGATGGGCGCCTGATCTTCCGCTGCGTGCAGCGCGGGCATCAGCGCCAGCAGGAGCAGCAGCAACAGGGGGCGAGCCTTGGGAAGTGACGGCATGGGCAAGTCTCCTGACTACGGTTGCGGCTGTGCGTAGGCCTTTTGCAGCGCGGTGATGGCACCGTCCACCTCGCTGTGGAAGGGGGCCAGATTGGGACAGGGCTGGCGCTTCTCCACCATGCGCAGGAAGGACTTCTGCGTTTCCTGTTCGAACAGATCGCCAAGCTGGCTGACCTTGGGCACGGTGTTGACGAGGGCCTGTTTCATCCGGCGCATGTCGGCACCGTAGCCGCATTGCAGGGCGACGCCGTTGAGTTCACCGAGGCGAATCACGGTTTCATGCTGCAGCGGCGTGAAGGCCGCGGCATCGAGGGCCAGCAGCAGGCCGGGCAGTGCGAGGGCGAAATGTCGTATGCGGCGCATGGTCATGATTCACGGGTTGAAAGGGCGCATCACTGTAACGCCATTGCGGACGGTTATGCCACCCGCCTGCCGGGTGCGTTAGGATAACCCCAGGCCAAGAATGTCAAACATCGGATGGAGCCCGCCATGATCAATGTCAAACGCCTGGTGCTGGATGTGCTCAAGCCGCACCACCCCAATGCGCTGGAGTTCGCCCATGCCGTTGCCGCGACCAGCCCGGATTGCCGGGTGCAGGTGACGGTGCTGGAGGTGGATGAGAAGACCGAGACCCTGAAGGTGGAGGTGACGGGCAGCGCGCTGGATTTCGAGCGTGTGCACGAGGCCATCGGCCAGTGCGGCGGTTCCCTGCACAGCATCGACGAGGTCGAGGTGTGCAGCGGCGGCAGCGGCGGCAGCGGCGGGGCCTGACGTGCAGTGGCTGCACCGTGCCCGCCTGTGGCTGGACATCACCCGCTCGCGGGGCATTGCGCGGCGCTATTTCGTCGTCAATGGTTTTGACGGCGCCCTGACCATGCTGGGGCTGATCATGGGTTTCACGATCAGCGGCGCCAGTGATCTTGTCGTGGTGCTGAATGCCTGCCTCGGCGCGGCCATTGCGCTGGGCGTCAGCGGAGTGAGCAGTGCCTATGTCAGCGAGGCGGCGGAGCGGCGCAAGGCACTGGCCGAGCTGGAGGCGGCGATGGGCAAGGATCTGGGCGGCAGCGCCCATGGTCATGCCGCACGCTGGGTACCGCTGCTGATTGCCCTGGTCAACGGCGCCGCACCGCTGTTCATCTCGCTGTTCATCCTGCTGCCGCTGTGGCTGGCCCGCGCCGGGGTGCCGCTGCCCTGGCTGCCCCTGCATACGGCGCTGGGCTGTGCCGTCGTCGCGGTATTCCTGCTGGGGGTGTTTCTCGGGCGGGTTTCCGGCCAGCACTGGTTGCGCAGCGGCCTGCAGACCCTGTTCATCGCCCTGCTGACGATGGGACTGGTGTGGTTGCTGGAGTGAGACCGCGGCTATAGGTGCTGTTCCAGGCCGTGGGCCTTGAGGCCCCAGGCCAGGATGGAGAACAGCTTGCGGTTGGTGTTGCGCAGCCGGCCCACCAGGGCGGTGATGAGTTCGCGCAGCACCGCATAGCCGGTGTCCGGGTGGGCATCGAGGAAGGCCAGCAACTGCTGGCCGTCCAGGCCAATGACCTCGCAGTCGCTGATGGCCATGGCCGAGGCGGAGCGTGCCTGCCGATCGAACAGCGCCAGCTCGCCGAAGATTTCCCCCGCTTCCAGGTCACATACCCCCGGGTGGATGTGGCGCCCGGCGTCCAGTTCCAGGTCGGCAATGATGCGCACCCGGCCCGCTTCGAGCAGGTACAGCCGATCGGCCGGCTCACCTTCCCGGAAGATGTACTCGTTGGCCGGCCAGCGCAGGCGGTGCCAGTCGCGCCCTTCCTGGAACTCCGGGTGGTCGAGCAGCTTGCGCAGGGTCTGTTGCATCGGCGTGCTCCACAGGCGTGGGGGAAATCGATTATTAGCCCAAACGCATGGGGTTTTCCAGCGCCCGTACCGGCTCAGGAGGAGCAACTGATGGCCAGCCGGCGGCCCCAGTCCGGCGGTGGTGCGGCGTAGTTTTCGTAGCCCGGATGCTCGTCGAACGGGGTGTGCAGCAGGCGCAGCAGGGTTTCGATTTCACCGTTGTCACCCTGCTGCGCCCGGGTGATGGCCTGTTGGGCCAGATAGTTGCGCAGGATGTATTTCGGGTTGACCCGGCGCATGGCATCGCCGCGGGCGGCGTCGTCGCTCTGCTCGGCAGCGAGGCGGTCGCGGTAGCCCGCCGCCCAGCGGTCGAAGGCGGCGCGGTCCGGGAACATGTCGCGCAGGGCCGTGTTGCGCGCCCCCGGCGTGCTGTCGAAGCGGCTCAGGGCGCGGAAGAAGTTGCTGTAGTCGATGTGCTGGGCGGCGAGCAGCTGCAGCAGGTCGTGCAGCAGCGGCGCGTCGCTGCCGGGCGCAGGCTCGCGCAGTCCCAGCTTGCGCTGCATCAGCTCCTGGTAGTGGGCATGAAAGGCCGGGGCGTATTCGTCCAGCACGGCGTTGGCGTGTTCCACGGCCGCCTCCACCGGCTCGCCCAGCAGGGGCAGCAGGGCCTGGCCCAGGCAGCTCAGGTTCCAGTGGGCGATATCGGGCTGGCGGTCGAAGGCGTAGCGCCCCCCGTAGTCGGAATGGTTGCAGACCAGGCCGGGAGCGAAATCGTCGAGGAAGGCGTAGGGGCCGTAGTCCAGGGTCAGGCCGAGGATGGACATGTTGTCGGTGTTCATCACGCCGTGGGCGAAACCTGCCGCCTGCCACTGGGCGATGAGGCGGGCGGTACGCTCCGTTACCGTGCGGAACAGTCCCAGATAGGGGCTCTTTTCCTCTGCCAGTTCCGGGTAGTGGTGGGTGATGACGTAGTCGGCCAGACGGCGCAGGTGGTCGAACTGGTTGCGGTAGTAGAACACCTCGAAGGAGCCGAAGCGCACATGGCTGGGCGCCAGCCGTACCAGCAGGGCACCGCTTTCCGGCTCCTCGCGCCACACCTCCTCGTCGCTGCCGAACAGGCACAGGGCACGGGTGGTGGGTATGCCGAGGCCGTGCATCGCCTCGCTGCACAGATATTCGCGGATGGTCGAGCGCAGCACGGCGCGGCCGTCACCGCGGCGCGAATAGGGCGTCAGCCCGGCGCCCTTCAACTGTACCTCCCAGCGTTCGCCCCGGTCGTTCTGCACCTCTCCGAGCAGGATGGCGCGGCCGTCCCCCAGTTGCGGCACGTAGTGGCCGAACTGGTGGCCGGCATAGAGCGCCGCCAGCGGCTCGCTGCCTGGCAGCGGGTTCTGTCCCGACAGCCAGGCGGTGAACTCCGGGCGCAGCGCCTCCAGCGGATCGAGGTCGAGCAGTTTCGCCGCCGCCGGATTGAAGCTGAGCAGACGCGTGCCTGCCAGCGGCGTGGGCTGCAGGCGGGTATGGAATGTCTGCGGCAGGCGGGCGTAGCTGTTGGTGAGATTGAGCTGATCGAGGCGGCGCATGGCGTTCACATGGCGGCGGGGCGGATGGCATTCAACCGCGCCGCGACTGGGGCTTTGCGGTGTCGGTCTGTTTAACCATGCAAAACAGTCTACTATTGGAATAAAAGCGGGTGTTTTATCCCCGGCTAGAAACAGCGGGCCGAAAAAAGGGGGGCACATGGCTGTGCGCGGCATGATGCAGGGCAAGGGCATCCGGTTACCCATGTGGTGGCTGGCCGTGGCGGGCGCCTATGGCGCGCTGGGGTTGCTGAGCCTGTATCTGGCCCCGGCGCGCGTCACGGTGGCGCCGTTGTGGCTGCCGGCCGGTCTTGCCGTGGCCGTCATGCTGCGGTTGGGTTACCAGGCCTGGCCGGGGATCGCCCTCGGTGCCGTCCTGTCCCCCCTGCTGCTTGATCCCCTGCCCGCTACACTGGCGTGGCTGGCACCTGGTGCGGTGGCGGAGGCGATGCTGGCGACCTGGCTGATCCGCCGCTGGGTGAACAGCGAGCTGCCGCTCAGTCATATCAGCGACATCATGCGCGCTATCCTGGCCGTGGCCCTGGCGACCCTGCCCGTCGCCCTGTTCGAGGGCTGGTTGTTGCGCGACGAGTTTGGTCATGCGGGCTGGCAGGCGGTGCCGGAGTGCTGGCTGGGCAACATGGCGGGTATCCTGCTGTTCACTCCTGTCGTGCTGGCGTGGAGCAATCGCGCCTATGCGCCGCCAGCGGGCCGGGGTGCTGAGCTGGCGCTGCTGGCCGTGCTGGCCGTACTGGTCAGCCATTGGGTTTTCAGCGCGGCACCGGCCTCCGGTTCACTGGACTTCGTGCTGCTGGTGTTTTTCATCTGGGCGGCGCTGCGGCTGGAGGTGCGCGGGATGACCACCCTGACCCTGCTCACCGGTCTCGTCGCCGCCTACTACACCGGACATGGCCTCGGCCCCCTCGTCGGCCCGTCGGAACTGCTCACCCAGCTCGGCCTGCAGGGGTTCGCCGTGCTGGGGCCGGTGACCGGATTGATCCTGATCGCTGCCACCCACGAACGGCGTGAGGCGCTGGAGGAACTGCAACTCGCCGCCAAGGTCATCGACAACACCCCGGACGGCGTGATGATCACCGATGCCGACCTTTCCATCCGTTCGGTCAACCCGGCCTTCACCGCCACCACGGGCTATCGCGAGGACGAGGTGCTGGGGCAGACGCCGCGCCTGCTCGCCTCGGGCCGGCACGAGGCCGCCTTCTATCAGACCATGTGGCGGCAGATCGCACAGGAGGGGCGCTGGCAGGGCGAGATATGGAACCGGCGCAAGAATGGCGAGATCTATCTGGAGTGGCTCAACATCATCGCCATCCGCGACAGCCAGGGACAGGTGCTGCACTACGCCGGCATCTTCTCCGATATCGTCACCCAGGAGCACGTGCGCAAGCGTCTGCACAGTCTGGCCTATTACGATGCGCTCACCGACCTGCCCAACCGCGAGCTGTTTCACGACCGCCTGCACAATGCGCTGGTGCAGGCGCGGCGCGAGCAGCGGCAGATGGTGTTGCTGTTTCTCGATGTGGACCGCTTCAAGCCGGTCAATGACGTCCATGGCCATGCCGTCGGCGACAGCCTGTTGCGGGTGATCGCTGACGTGTTGCGCCTGTGCGTGCGCGAGAGCGACACGGTGGCGCGGCTCGGCGGCGACGAGTTCACCGTGATCCTCACCGGTGTGAATGGCAGCGATGATGCCGCCCAGGTGGCGGACAAGATTATCGCGGCCTTTGCGCAGCCGTTTCAGGTGGAGGGGCGCGAGCTGTCGGTGGGCGTCAGTATCGGCATCGCCCTGTTCCCCGGCGACGCCCATGACGAGGCGATGCTGCTGCGCCATGCCGATGCGGCGATGTATGCGGCCAAGCAGGCCGGCCGCAACAACTACCAGTATTTCCGTCCGCAGATGGCCACTCTCTTCGCCGCCAGTCGCTACAATCAGGGCCCCGGGCGCGGTTGACAGGGACGGCGTGGCGGGCAAGACTTGGCCTCCTTTTTCTGCCCGTCCATGCCATGTCCGCACTGATCGAAGTCGACAATCTGGTGAAGCACTATCAGGGCGTGCGTGCGGTGGATGGCATCAGCTTCACCATTCCGCGCGGCGCCTGTTTCGGCCTGCTCGGCCCCAACGGCGCCGGCAAGACCACCACGGTTGAGATGCTGGAAGGTATCAAGCAGCCCACCGCGGGCAGCATCCGTTACAAGGGCACGCCGCTCGGCGCGCAATTCCGCCGTGAGGCCGGCATCATGTTCCAGTCCACCGCGCTGCAGGAGTTCATCACCGTGCGCGAGACCCTGCACATGTTCCGCAGCCTCTACGAACATGGCGTTGCCGTCGATGAGCTTGTCGACGCCTGTGCCCTGCATTCCTTTCTCGATCGCGACACGCGCAAGCTCTCCGGCGGCCAGCGCCAGCGCCTGTTGCTGGCCATCGCCCTGGTGAACGACCCGGAGGTGGTGTTTCTCGACGAACCCACCACCGGCCTCGACCCGCAGGCGCGGCGCCTGTTGTGGGAACTGGTGCGCGCCATCAAGGCGCGTGGCAAGACCGTGTTGCTCACCACTCACTACATGGAAGAGGCCTACGAGCTGTGCGACGAGATCATCATCATGGATCACGGCCGCATCATCGCCCAGGGCTCGCCCGATGACCTGCTGACGCGTCATTTCCGTGATGTGGTGCTGCAACTGCCAAAAAGCGACTTCAACGCCGGCTGCGTGGCAGATCTGACCGTGCTCGATTGCGGCGACAGCGTGGAAATCCTCACCAGTGCCGTGACGGAAACGGTGCAACGTCTGCTCGCCGGCGGCGTGTCGCTGGATCGGCTGCGCATCCGCGCCCGCACCCTCGACGACCTGTTTCTGGAACTCACCGGCAAGGAGCTGCGTCCATGATGCTCAAGCGTCTGCTGGCGGTATTCGTCGCGCGCAACAAGGAGTTCCTGCGCGACCGTGCCGCGCTGGGCTGGAATCTGCTGTTTCCGGTATTGATAGTCGCCGGATTTGCCTTCGCCTTTTCCGGCGAACCGGCGCCGCTGTACAAGGTGGGCGTCGTCGGCCACACGCCGCAGAGCGGTTTCTTCTCCACCCCGCAGGTGCAGCTCATCGCCGTGGACGACCTCGCCGGCGCCGTCACCAAGGTCGAGCGGCACCGGCTGGACCTGCTGGTGGACGCGACCGGGGGCCGTTACTGGGTGAACGACGAATCGCCGCGCGGCCAGTTGCTGGAGCGGCTGCTGCTGGGCAGCGGCGGCAGCGCGCTGCAGAAGCAGGCGGTGAGCGGCCGCATCATCCGTTATGTGGACTGGCTGATCCCGGGTGTACTGGGCATGAACATCATGTTCAGCGCACTGTACGGTGTCGGTTATGTCATCGTGCGCTACCGCAAGAACGGTGTGCTCAAGCGTCTCAAGGCCACGCCGCTGTCGGCCATCGAGTTTCTCGCCGCGCAGATCGTTTCGCGTCTGTGGCTGATCGTCGCGGTCGTGGTGGTGGTGTTCTTCGGCACCCACCTGTTCGTCGACTTCGCCATGTACGGCGACTATCTCGCCCTGTTCATAGCCTTCGCCATGGGGGGGATCTGCATGATCAGCATGGGGCTGGTGATCGCCGCGCGCATCGCCAGCGAAGAGCTGGCCGAGGGACTGCTCAACCTGATCAGCTGGCCGATGATGTTTCTCTCCGGCGTGTGGTTTTCGCTCGAGGGCACCCACCCGCTGGTGCAGCAGCTGGCGCAGGCGTTTCCGCTCACCCACATGATCGATGCCGCGCGCGCCGTGATGCTCGATGGCGCCAGTCTCGCCGCCATCGCGCCGCAGCTTGGCGTGCTGCTGGCGATGACGGTGGGGTTCCTGGCAGTCGGTGCCTGGCTGTTCCGCTGGGAGTGAGCATGACAGATATCGCGCAATGCCCCTGCGGCAGCGGCAAACCCTATGCACAGTGCTGTGCCCCCTGGCATGACGGTACGGCGGCGCCGACGGCGGAGGCGCTGATGCGCTCGCGCTATGCGGCCTTCGTGCTCGAGAAGGTGGACTATCTGCTGGCTACCTGGCATCCCTCGACGCGGCCGGCGGAACTGGTGCTGGATGCGCAGCTGCGCTGGCTGGGGCTGGAGGTGCGCCATAGCCGCGGCGGCAGCGGTGACGATGAGGGCGAGGTGGAGTTTGTCGCCCGTTGCAAGCTGCACGGCAAGGCCGGGCGGCTGCACGAGGTGAGCCGCTTCGTGTGCGAGGAGGGACGCTGGTATTACGTCGATGGCGTGATGCAGGAGGGCAAGTCGCGCCGCCGTTGACGGGGATCAGGTGCGGCGCACCGCCGCCAGCTCCATCTCGCGCTGTGCGTCGATGCGGCGCCGCGCCACCTCTTCCGGCGTGCCGGCCAGTTGCAGGATGCGGCCGGACAGCTGCAGGCTGGCCTCCACCGTTTCCAGGATCACGTCGGTGGCACCGAAGGCGAGCAGGCGTGAGCCGTGGGCCGAGTCACGGGCGCGGGCGATGATGGGCAGGTGCGGCCATTCGGCGTGCACGACGCGCACCACATGTTCTGCCGCACCGGGGTTGTCCATGGTGACTACCAGGGCGCGCGCGGTATGTGTGTGGGCGCGGCGCAGCATCTCCAGTCGCGCGGCATCACCGTAGTACACCGGCATGCCCTTGCCACGCGCATCTGCGACGCCGTTGGCATCGGTGTCCAGTGCCAGATAGGGGATGCCGTCGGCATCCAGGGTACGGCCGAGAATGCGGCCGACGCGGCCGAAGCCGGCGATGACCACGTGACCTTCCAGGCCGCCGACACCTTGCAGATCGCCTTCCTGTGCCGCGGTGGTGGCGGGCGGCTCCAGCTTCGCCGCCAGCTTGCCGGCGGTATGCGCCACCAGCGGCGTCACCACCATGGTCAGGCCGGTGACGATGAGCATGAACTGGCCGACCTCACCCGGGATCAGCTTGAGGGTCATGGCCAGTCCGACGACCACGAAGGCGAACTCACCGCCCTGGCCAAGCAGCAGGCCGGTTTCCAGCGAGGTGTGGCGCGGCAGGCCGAAGGCCAGACACAGACCGGCAGTGATCACCGATTTGAGTACGAACAGGCCCAGTACCGAGGCGGCGATCCAGAACGCCTCCTGACCCACCACGCGGTAGTCGATGCCCATGCCTACCGACATGAAGAACAGGCCGAGCAGCAGGCCCTTGAACGGCTCGATGTCCACTTCGATCTCGTGGCGGAATTCGGTTTCCGCCAGCAGCAGGCCGGCAAGGAAGGCGCCCAGCGCCATGGACAGCCCGGCCATGCCGGTGAGGGCGGAGGAGCCGATCACCATCAGCAGGGTGGCGGCCATGAACATCTCCACGTTGCGCGTGCGCGCCACCATGTGGAACAGCGGCCGCAGCACCATGCGGCCGATGAGATAGATGCCGACGATCACCACCACCGCCTTGCCCAGGGCGAGGAGCAGGGCCAGCTCCAGACCGCCCTCCAGCCTGGTGCCGAGCACGCCGACCAGGAACAGGATCGGCACCACGGCGAGGTCCTGCATCAGCAGGATGGAGAAGCTGGAGCGCCCCAGCGGCGTGCCCAGCTGGCGCTTTTCGATGAGCAGCTGCATGACGATGGCGGTGGAGGACAAGGCGAGGCAGGCGCCCAGTACCATCGATGCCCCCGGTGTGTTGCCAAACCCCCAGGCAATGGCGCCGATCACCGTGGCGGTCACCACTACCTGCAGGCTGCCGAGGCCGAATACCCAGCGCCGCATCGCCCACAGCCGGTCCAGCGACAGATCGAGGCCGATCATGAACATCAGGAAGATTACCCCCAGTTCGGCCAGCGCCTGCACGCCGTGGATGTCGCTGATCACCGCGTAGGACAGCCAGCCGATGTCCTCCACGAACAGGCCGAGGCCATACGGGCCGATGATGCCGCCGACGATGAGGTAGCCCAGGACCGGGCTAATGCGGAAGCGGTGGAACAGCGGAACCACGATGCCGGTGGCAACGAGGAACAGCACGATCTCGCGCAGGTGGGGAATGCCATGGCTTTCCACGGTTAACTCCGGTGCTCGCTCTGAATCAGGATCGAATTTCTATTGATGGACGTGCCGGTACGCTGCCGGCTGGCGCAAACGATATCACAGCCGCGCCCCTGGTGGGGGCGCGACGCCGCGGTCCCGATGGCTGCCCGGCGGGCTCAGCCGGCGTCGGGGTTGTTGCCGGAGATGATGCCTTTCAGGCGGGCGGTACCGATGACGTGCAGCACGATGCCGCAGCCGACGAAGAACACCACCGAGGCCATGAAGGCACCGCGGATCGGATCGTTGACGTCGCCCGGCAGCATGACGGCGGTGACGGCACAGCCGACGGCGGCGATATAGCAGAGGATGGCGAAGGCGAAGGCAATCTTTTGACCCAGATGTTTTTCCATGATGTTTCCCTGTGCCGCGGCCCGCACGGCATGCGTGTTGTTTGTTGGGTTCGATGGCGCGTGGTACCGAAGGGTAGGATGCCAGCGACGGGGGATAGTTCAGCGCCACTATGGCACATTCGGCGCCCGCCGCGGGTCGCGGGATGAAAAATGGTGAAATGTCAGGCGTGCGGCCGGCGGCCCGCGCCGATGGGCAGGCCCGGCCGCCTCGTATATCCTTGCAGCTCCCGGACCATTGACTCAGTCGCAGAGGTGTTGTGTGTCGCAGCCGTCAGAGATCGGAGCCACCGTGCGCTATTACGCCACGCCGCTGCGGCGGCTGGTGTGGATCGTGCTGTCACTGTTGCTGTTGCGGGCAACCTGGTTCTATGCGAGCAACGATCTGCACCTGGCCACGCTGATTGCCCTGCTGTGGCTGGCATTCGCCCTGTCCTGGGTGATCAATCTGTTCCGAGTGCCGTTCGCCACGGTAATGCCGGATGCGGTCATCCTGCTGGAGCGGCTGCGTTTCGGCCGGCCGAACTTCATGGTGGTGCAGGCCGGCGCACTGACCGCGCTCAGGGTGCGTCCACGCGGTCGCATCGATATCGGGCTGGGGGCGATGGGCGAGCGGGCGATAAATCTCAAATATCTCAGCAAGACGGATCGGGCTGCGGTGATCGCGGCGTTGCGCGGCCTGGCAGCACCGGGCGCATGAGCGAACCGTGCACGCGTTGCGCTCCGGCTACGCGGTGATCCGCCAGCACTGATGTATCTTGCCGTTGCGCCGGAAATCCTCCGGGATGGTCTTGCCGGTGATGTCCTCGACTGACAGGCCGGCCAGCGCCGCTTCATCCAGCTTGAATTTGCGGTAGTTGTTGGAAAAAAAGATTGTCCCGCCAGGGGTGAGCAGCTGCAGGGCGGTGCGCAGCAGCCAGACATGATCGCGCTGCACGTCGAAGACGTTCTCCATCCGCTTGGAGTTGGAGAAGGTGGGGGGATCGATGAAGATCAGATCGTATCGCCGTTGGCCCAGCGCCGCCTCATCCTGCAGCCAGGTGGTGCAGTCGGCCTGGATGTATTCGTGTTGCTTGCCGTCAAAGCCGTTCAGCTGCATGTTGCGCTCGGCCCAGCCCAGGTAGGTCTTCGACATGTCCACCGTGGTGGTGGCGGCTGCGCCACCCATCGCCGCGTGCACGCTGGCGCTGCCGGTGTAGGCGAACAGATTGAGAAAGCGTTTGCCTCTTGCCTCGTCCTCGAGCATCTGGCGCGTGATGCGGTGATCAAGGAACAGGCCGGTGTCGAGGTAGTCGGTGAAGTTCACCAGCAGGCGGCACTTTCCCTCGCGCACCTCGTGAAAGCGGCCGCGCTCGGCCAGTTTTTCGTATTGGGCGCGTCCTTTCTGCTGCTGGCGCACCTTGAAGTGCATTTGCGTCGGCGGGATGTCGAGCAGCGCCGGGATTACGCCGAGGGCCTCGCGCAGGCGCTGCTGCGCGCGGGACGGGTCGACGCTTTTCGGCGCCTGATATTCCTGTACGTGCACCCACAGCCTTTCGCTGTGGTAGAGATCGACGGCCACCGCATATTCGGGCAGGTCGGCATCGTACAGACGGTAGCAGTCGACACCGTTGCGTTCGGCCCAGCGGCCCAGGTGCTTCAGGTTCTTGCGCAGGCGGTTGGCGAAGCTCGCGGCGCCGGCGGACAGTGCCGGTTTCTCGCCCGCGGCGCCGGCCGGCGCGTAATTGAACAGCTGGCACTCGATGGGGCCGTTGTACAGGGCGATGCTGAGTTGCTGCGTCAGCGGCAGGTAGCCGGCCAGCTCCGGATTGCCGGTGAACAGGCTGAGGTGAAAGCCGGGCAGTTCGTCGCGCACGATCTCGCCCAGGCGCGCATAGTCGGCGCGCAGTGCATTGACCTCGCCGATGCGCTCGCCGTAGGGCGGGTTCACCGCCAGCAGGCCGGGCTGGATCTCCTCCGGCAACAGCGTGTGCAGGCCGGGGGCGAGGGCGCGGCGCTCCACCTGGATGTAGTCGGACAGGCCGGCCTCGTCGATGTTGGCACGGGCGGCATCCACCGCTGCCGCGTCCTGGTCCCAGCCGTAGATGGGTGGCATGTTTTTCAGTCCTGCGGCGCGGCGCTGTTTCGCCTCCTCCAGCAATTTTTCCCACACCTCGCGCTCGTGGCGGCGCCAGTAGAGGAAGCCGAAATAGTCGCGCTGCAGGCCGGGGGCGATATCGGCGGCCATCAGGGCGCCCTCGATGAGCAGGGTGCCGGAACCGCACATGGGATCGAGCAGGGCGCCGCCGCGGGCGGCGATGGCCGGCCAGCCTGCCAGCTGCAGGATGCCGGCTGCGAGGTTTTCCTTCAGCGGCGCCGTCACGCTTTCGCGGCGGTAGCCACGCCGGTGCAGGCTGCCGCCGGACAGGTCGATGGAGATGCGTGCCTGGCTGCCGCGCAGGTGCAGGTGCAGGCGCAGGTCGGGCATCTCGGTGTCGATGGAGGGGCGTTCGCCGAACAGGTCGCGAAAGCGGTCGACGATGGCGTCCTTGGTCTTCAGTACGGCGTACTGGCTGTGACTGATGGCGGCGTCGGTGCTGGTGATGTCGATGGCCAGGCTGCCGCTGGAATGCAGATGCTTCTCCCAGCGGATCTCCTTTACCGCGTCGTACAGCCATTCGGCGGTGGGGGCCTGCACGGTGGTGATGGGCAGCAGCACGCGGTTGGCGAGGCGCGACCACAGGCAGACGCGGTAGGCGGTTTCCAGGCTGCCTTCGAAGGTGACGCCGGAACCGCCGGGTTGCACCTTTTCCGCGCCGAGACGGCGCAGTTCGTCGGCGAGGGCGGAGGTCAGGCCGCGCGGGGCGGTGGCGAAGAATTTCATGGGTGCACCAATGGTAGGAGCGGATCGTATCCGCGATTCAGTGCCGTGCGGCACCACCGGTCGCGAATACGATTCGCTCCTACAGTTTGTTAATAATGCGGCGGCGGCGTCTCTTCCGACAGCGGTCGCACCGCCGCCGGGCTCAGCTCGCTCAACAGGGATTTGACGAACTCCAGTTGCTCCTCGGTGGCGCTCAGGGCCTGCTGCTGGCGCAGCACGGTCTGCGTCAGTTCATCGATGGCGGCCTCCAGGTGGGCGAGGCGGATTTCGAGGTCGGTGAGTCGTTCGTCCATGCCGCATAGGATACCGCAGGGCATGGGGCGTTGCGCGGATTTCGTTGCGTGCTAGTGGTGGTCGATCACCACCCGGTTGCGGCCCTGCTGCTTGGCCTTGTACAGGGCACGGTCGGCGCCCTCCAGCAGGATGGCGTGTTCTTCACCGTTGGTCGGGACGCGGGTGGCCAGGCCGACACTGACCGTGACCCAGGGGCTGATGCTGGAATTGGCGTGGGGCAGTTCCAGTGCCTCGACCTGGGCGCGGATCTGGTCGGCCAGTTTCTCGGCACCGAGCAGGGAGGTGTTGGGCAGGATGGCGGCGAATTCCTCGCCGCCGTAGCGTGCCGCGATGTCGCCGGGGCGGGCGACAGTTTCAGCGAGTACATGGGCGAGCTTTTTCAGGCAATCATCGCCGGCGGGATGGCCGTAGAGGTCGTTGTAGTTCTTGAAGAAATCGATGTCGAGCATGATGAGGGAGATGGGCTGATGCTCGCGTGCGGCGCGACGCCATTCCTGCTCCAGCTTTTCGTCAAAGCGGCGCCGGTTGGCGATACCGGTGAGGCCGTCCTGGTAGGAGAGGTTGCGCAGGGTTTCTTCCAGTCGCTGGCGATCGGTGGCGTCGTGGGCCACCAGCAGAAACCCGGCCAACTGGTGGTGGTCCAGTATCTCGGTGAGTGTCGCCTCGAAGTGATGACTGGTGTCGTCGAAGTCGTAGTTGAACTGAAAGGCATGGCCGCGGCCGGGGCTGACGGCGCGCATGGCCTGTTCGAAATGTTCGCGCCGTACACCGTCCACCAGTTCGGTGATGCGATGGCCCTGGGCCTCGTGTGCGCTGGTGTGCAGTACGCGCTCGGCCATGGCGTTGAGATATTTGACGCGGAAGGTGGTATCGAGCGCGATAATCAGGGTGTCACCGGTGGACTGCAGGATGCTGTCCAGGTACAGCGTGCGTTCCAGCAACTGCTCGTCGGCGCGCTGCAGCGCGCGCACGATGGCCTGGATGATCGCCACCACGATGAAGGATACGATGGTGGCTGCGATGAAGCCGGTGAGCAGAAAGTCATGACGGATTTCATCGTGCAGCCACACGCTCATGGCGACGACGATGGCCTCGGTCAGCACCACCGAAAAGACCACGGAGGCGAACAGCAGGCGGCCGGCCCGCAGCTGGATGAGCCAGTTTTTCATCGGCGATGGCCGTCGTGTCCGTACATGGCACCAAGCTACTCAACTTGGCAGGCCGCTGCAATGGCCCCGCTTCGGCCCGGCAGCGGGCGCTGTCCGGTATCCGGGCTGGCTGGCCAGGCTGCCACCCTACGGCGACTGCGCGGCCTCCAGTTCCTCGCCCAGGGTCAGCCAGCGCTCCTCCACCGTGCCCAGTTCCCGATCCACCTGCGCCTGTTGCAGCAGCAGGTTCTTGAGGCGGTCCTTGCCGGCGGCCTCGTACAGCGCCGGGTCGGCCAGCTGCTGTTCCAGTTCCGACTTCTGCGCATTCAGCTTTTCCATCTGCGCCTCCAGCTTCTGCAGCTCCTTGCGCAGCGGTTGCAGCTTCTGGCGCTGCTCGGCGTCGAGGCGGCGCTTTTCCTTGCGTGCCGCCGCGCTGTGTTCGTTGGCGACGGTGTTGTCGCCGCTGCCTTCGGTCTGGCGGCGCCGTTCGCTGAGCCACTGGCGATAGTCGTCCAGATCGCCGTCGTAATTCTGTACCTGGCCGTCGGCCACCAGCAGCAACCGGTCGGTGACGCTGCGCAGCAGGTGGCGGTCGTGGGACACCACCACCATGGCGCCTTCATAGTCCTGCAAGGCGAGGGTGAGGGCGTGGCGCATCTCCAGGTCGAGGTGGTTGGTGGGCTCGTCGAGCAGCAGCAGGTTGGGGCGTTGATACACCAGCAGGGCCAGCACCAGACGCGCCTTTTCGCCGCCGGAGAACGGCGCGATGGGCGCATCGGCCTGTTCGCCGTGGAAGCCGAAGCCGCCGAGGAAATCACGCAGGTCCTGTTCGCGCGCCTTGGGATCGAGGCGCTGCACATGGTTGAGCGGCGTGTCGTCGCCGCGCAGCTGTTCCAGCTGATGCTGGGCGAAATAGCCGATGCGCAGGTCCTGGGCCTCGGCGCGTTCGCCGGACAGCGGCGCGAGATCGCCGGCCATCAGCTTGATCAGGGTCGACTTGCCGGCGCCGTTGGGGCCGAGCAGACCGATGCGCTCGCCGGGCGCGAGCACCAGATTGGTGGTGCCGAGGATCTGGCGTGCGCCGTAACCGGCGGTGATGTCTTCCAGGCGCAGCAGCTGTGCCGGCAGCTTGTGCGGCGCGCGGAAGCTGAAGTGGAACGGCGAATCGACGTGGGCCGGGGCAATCAGTTCCATGCGCGCCAGCGCCTTGAGGCGGCTCTGCGCCTGGCGTGCCTTGGTGGCCTGGGCGCGGAAGCGGTCGACGTAGCTCTGGATGTGCGCCACCTCGCGCTGCTGTTTCTCGAAGGCCGCCTGCTGCAGCGCCAGCTTCTCGGCGCGCAGCAGTTCGAAGTCGGAATAGTTGCCGGCGTACAGCGTGGCCTGCTGGTGCTCGATGTGGACGATGTGATGCACCACCGCGTCGAGGAAGTCGCGGTCGTGGGAGATCAGGATCAGCGTGCCGGGATAGGCGCGCAGCCATTCCTCCAGCCACAGCACCGCATCAAGGTCGAGGTGGTTGGTGGGTTCGTCGAGCAGCAGCAGGTCGGAGCGGCACATCAGCGCCTGGGCCAGGTTGAGGCGCATGCGCCAGCCGCCGGAGAAGCTGGTCACCGGCTGTTCTTCCTGTGCGGCGCTGAAGCCGAGGCCGTGCAGCAGGCGGCCGGCGCGGGCGCGGGCGGTGTAGCCGTCGATGTTCTCCAATTGCGCCAGCAGCTCCGCCTGGCGCGTGCCGTCGCCGGCCTGCTCCGCCCTGGCCAGTTCCCGCTGGATGGCGCGCAGTTCGGTATCGCCGTCCATTACGTAGTCCACCGCGCTGGATTCCACCGCCGGGGTTTCCTGGGCGACGTGGGCGATGACGGTGCGCGGCGGCAGCGAGAGGTCGCCGGCATCGGGAGCGAGCAGGCCGCGCAGCAGGGCGAACAGGCTGGATTTGCCACAGCCGTTGGCGCCCACCAGCCCCACCTTCTGGCCGTGGTGCAGGGTGAGGTCGACGTGCTCCAGCAGGAGGCGCGCGCCGCGGCGCAGGGAGAGGGCGGTGAGTTTCAGCATGGCGGCGCAGTTTACCAGCGTGCTGCGCGACTGTGTGATCCAGCGCATGGCGGCTGCAGCGGCTGTGGACCATGCTGTAGACAACTATTCCCGGGAGGACAGGAGCATGCGGATGAAACAGGTGTTGTGCGGTGTGCTGGCGCTTACCTTGGCGGGTGGCAGCATTCATGTGCCGGTGGCCCGGGCGGCCATGGTCGGGACCGAACAGGTACTGGCGGGAGTGGAGCAGCGGCAGGCGGTTGAGCAGGCGCGGGAGCGTCTGACGGCGATGCTGGCGCGTGAGGATGTGGCGGCGCAGCTGCAGCACCACGGTGTCGATGCGGTGCAGGCGCGGGAGCGCGTTGCCGCGCTGAGTGATGCCGAGATTTTGCAGCTCAATGGCCAGATCGAGCAGCTGCCGGCAGGCGGCGATGTCCTGGGACTGGCGGTGTTCGTGTTTCTGGTGCTGCTGCTTACGGACATTCTGGGTTACACCGATATCTTCCCCTTCGTGACGAAGACCGCCGACGGCAGCCGGAAGTGACGAGGCAGATCGCCGCCCTGGTGCTGGCGAGCCTGTTAGTGGCCGGCTGCGCCAGCCGTGCCCCGCGTCCGGGACAGGGCTTGCCGCCGCAGGCCTACGTGGATGCCCCGTTTTACCCCCAGGAGATCCATCACTGCGGTCCGGCGGCCCTGGCCGGCGCCCTTGGCGCCTCAGGCGTGACCGTCACACCGGAGGCGCTGGCGACTCAGGTCTACCTGCCGGGGCGCGAAGGCAGCCTGCAACTCGAACTGGTGGCGGCGGCGCGCGGTGCGGGACGCCTTGCCTACGTGCTGGAGCCGTCTCTGGAGGACGCCCTGCGCGAGGTGGCGGCGGGCCGGCCGGTGCTGGTGCTGCAGAACCTGGGGCTGTCCTGGTACCCTCGCTGGCACTATGCCCTGCTGATCGGCTACGACCTTTCGGCCGGCAACGTCACTCTGCACAGCGGCACCAGGCGCGGCTACGAGACCTCCCTGACCACGTTTGACCGTACCTGGGAACGGGCCGGGCGCTGGGCGTTGCTGGTGTTGCCGCCCGGTACCCTGCCGGTCACGGCCAGTGAACTGCCCTATCTTGCTGCTGCCGCGGCGCTGGAGCGTGGCGATCCCGTGGCGGCGGAGGCGGCCTATGCGGCCGCCCTGCAACGCTGGCCGGCCAGCCTGCCGGCCCTGCTCGGCCGCGGCAATGCCCGCTATGCGCGGGGTGACCTGAATGGCGCGGCGCAGGCCTTCGCCGCTGCGGTTGCGGCGCATCCCGATTCCGCCATCGCCCACAACAACCATGCCCATGTCCTGTACCGCCTCGGCCGCCGGGGTGACGCCCTGGCGGCCGCCCGCCGTGCCGTGGGGCTGGCCGGTGACACGCTGCCGGCGGCGCGGCAGACGCTGGATGAAATCGGGCAGGGAGAACTTCCTCGATAGCTGCGATATCTGTCGCCAACAGCGGCAATTTGAGCGGTAACGTGCGCTAGGCTCATTTTGCCCCCATCCTTGCCTTTGCACGGATCGTGGATTAGGTTTTTCTGACACCCGCCGGTCCGGCGCCGTGGTGTCGGCATTGCCGTGCGGTCATCAGGGATGCAGCAGCGATGGAGGTGCGTGCGCGATGAAGCAGGAAAAGGCCGATTTTCTGGGTATTCCTTCCTTCCCCTCTTCGGCAGCCGGACGCGGCCAGGTGGCCACGCCGGAACGCTGGCTGATGCGCCAGCTGCTGCGCAGTCTGGGGGATCCTCCGATCCGCGTGCGTTTCTGGGATGGCGCCGAAATGGAGCCGGTGCCTGGCGCGGCGCGCACCACGGTGGTGATTCACGATCGCATGGCCCTGTGGCGTCTGGTGCGCCATCCCATGCTGCATTTCGGTGATGACTACAGCCTGGGTCGCATCGACGTGGAGGGTGATCTGGTCGAGTTCCTCGATACCGTGTTCCGCCACCGCCCGCGCAACCGCAGCAGCAGCCCGACCCGGCGCCAGCTGCTGGAACGCCTGCAGCGGGTACACCGCAATACCCTGCGCGGTTCGCGCCAAAACATCCATCACCATTACGACATCGGCAACGATTTCTATCGTCTCTGGCTCGATCACGAGATGCAGTACACCTGCGCCTATTTTCCCGACCCGGCGATGACGCTGGAGGCCGCGCAGCTGGCCAAGCTGGACCACGTCTGCCGCAAGCTGCAACTGAAACCGGGCGAAACCGTGGTGGAGGCTGGTTGCGGCTGGGGCGGTCTGGCGCGGCACATGGCGCGCTACTACGGCGTCAAGGTGCGGGCCTACAACATCTCCTCCGAACAGGTGGCCTATGCGCGCGAGCGCGCCGCGCAGGAGGGTCTGGCCGATCGTGTCGAATACGTGCTGGATGATTACCGCACCATCGCCGGCGAGTACGATGCCTTCGTCTCGGTCGGCATGCTGGAACACGTCGGTGCCGAGCATTACCACGAACTGGGCGGCGTCATCGACAGTGCCCTCAAGCCCGGTGGCCGTGGCTTGATCCATTCCATCGGCCAGAATCAGGCGCAGCCGATGACGGCCTGGGCGGAGCGGCGCATCTTCCCCGGCGCCTATCCACCGACGTTGCGTGAAATGATGATGATCTTCGAGCCGTACAACTTCTCGGTGCTCGACGTGGAAAACCTGCGCCTGCACTACGCGCGCACCCTGGAGCACTGGCTGCGGCGCTACGAGACACACGAGGACGAGGTGGAGCGGATGTTCGATGCCCCGTTCGTACGTGCCTGGCGGCTGTATCTGGCCTCATCCATCGCCAGTTTCACCAGCGGCAGCCTGCAATTGTTCCAGGTGCTGTTCGCCCGCGCCCAGCACAACGCATTGCCCTGGTCGCGTGCCCATCTCTATCGCAACGATGCGCACAGGGAGTAGCTCATGGATGCATGCGATGCCGTGATCGTCGGCGGCGGGCCGGCGGGATCCACCCTGGCCTGGCGCCTGGCGGCGCAGGGCAGGCATGTTGTCGTGCTGGACAAAAAGACCTTCCCGCGCGACAAGGTGTGTGCCGGCTGGATCACTCCGGCGGTGGTGGAGATGCTGCAGCTGGACCTGGCCGATTATGGGCAGGGGCGCACCCTGCAGCCGATCCACCGTTTCCGCACCGGCCTCATCGGCGGCGAGGAGGTGCTCACCGACTACGGCGCGACGGTCAGTTACGGCATCCGTCGCCGCGAGTTCGACGACTACCTGCTGCGCCGCAGCGGCGCGCGTCTTCTCCTGGGGGAAGGGCTGGACAGCATCGGGCGCGACGGCCGCCACTGGATCATCAACGGTCACCTGCGCACGCCCCTGCTCGTCGGCGCCGGTGGTCACTATTGCCCGGTGGCACGCCATCTCGGTGCTGAACTGGGTGCGGAGGAAGGTCCGGTGACGGCACAGGAGGTGGAGTTCGAGCTGTCGCCGCAGCAGGCGGCGGCCTGCACCGTGGCGCCGGATACGCCGGAACTGTTCTTCACGCCGGAGCTGGACGGCTACGGCTGGGTGTTCCGCAAGGGAGCGGTGCTCAACATCGGTCTCGGCCGCGAGGCGGGCGGCAAGCTGGGTGACTCCGTCAGCGCCTTCACCGACTGGCTGCAACTGCAGGGCAAGATCCCCGCAGACCTCCCGCAGCGCTTTCATGGTCATGCCTACCTGTTCTATCCCCAGCGTCGCCCACGCCGCGTGGTGGCTGACGGTGTGCTGCTCGTCGGCGATGCCGCAGGGCTGGCCTACCCGCAGAGCGGCGAGGGTATCCGCCCGGCGGTGGAGTCGGCGCTGCTCGCCGCTGCGGTGATTGCCGTCGCGGACGGCGACTGGCGCGCCGAATGTCTTGCCCCCTACGCGGCGAGGCTCAGCGCCCGTTTCGGCCCGCGCCAGGCCGCACCCGCGGCATTGCCCTGGTTGCCGCCAGCGGTGAAACGCTTCTTCGCCGGCCGCCTGCTCGGCAACCCGTTCTTCACCCGCCGTGTGGTACTGGATCGCTGGTTTCTGCATCGCGCCCAGCCGGCCTTGCGCACCGGCTGAGCAGCCGGTCGTATTTGCGGGTGCGGGAATAATTCACCCCGCTGCCTCCTCTATTAGCTGCAGCCGTGCCATTGGGTGCGCAAGTTGTGTGGTTTTTCACGCTACCTGCTCCATGGCGACGTATAATCGCCCCATCCTGCCTGATGGCAGGGGTGTAACGATAAGCTAAGGAGCCGGGAGTGATACGTGTCCTGATCGTCGATGACCACGCCATCGTGCGGCGCGGCATCCGCGACATCATCGCCGATGAGCCCGACATGACCGTGGTGGCCGAAGCTGCCGATGGCCCCGAGGCCCTGGCCCAGGCACAGTGCTGCGAGTGGGATGTCTGCCTGCTCGATCTCGCCATGCCCGGCATGCACGGCACCGACGTACTGGCCCGGCTGCGGCGCGAATGTCCCGGCCGGCCGGTGCTGATCGTCAGCATGCATCCCGAGGCGGAATACGGTCCGCGCCTGTTGCGCGCCGGTGCCGCCGGTTATCTGCCCAAGGAGACCGCGCCGGAACTGCTGGTCACCGCCATCCGGCAGGTGGCCGCCGGCGAACGCTACGTCAGTCCCGTCCTTGCCGCGGTGCTGGAGGCGAAGAAGCGCAAAGTCGTGGCCGGCCGCCGGCCACTGCATGCCGTGCTGTCCGAGCGTGAAACCCAGGTGCTGCGCCATATCGCCAACGGCCGCGGCCTGTCCGACATCTCCTCCCTCATGGCCCTCAGCCCCAAGACCGTCAGTACCTACCGCTACCGCCTGCTGGTGAAGATGCACATGAAGAGCAACGCCGAGCTGACGCGCTATGCGGTGGAGAACAAGCTGATCTAGATCGGCTGCGCCTGCATTTTCTCCGGCACGACAGTTTGCTCTTGGCTACCCTTTGGCCATAGGCGGTGTCGTCCCGGTCCCGTCCCACAACGGATATGGAGGTCGTGTCATGGAGTACTCATTGCGCTGGTTCCTGCTGGCACTGTTGCTGTTGCCGCTGGCTGCCCTGGCCGATCTCAGCGGCCGCTGGCAGGGCAATGACGGCGGGGTGTACTACCTGCGCCAGATGGGCGAGGAACTGCACTGGTACGGTGAACAGAAGGTGACGGAGCCGCGCTGGGCCAACGTGTTTCACGGCCGTATCCGCGGCGAGCGCATCAACGGCGCATGGCTGGACGTGCCCAAGGGGCAGACGCTGGGAGAGGGCAATCTCAGCCTCGTCATCAGGAACAATGGTCAGGTGCTGGAACGCACGCGCGAAACCGGTGGTTTCGGCGGCTCGCGCTGGACGCGAGTGGGGGCGTTGCCGGAGCCGGCCCAGGCGGTACCGCTCATGCCGCTCAAGCCCATGCAATCGCAGATGGTGATGCCGGTGCCGGTCCTCAAGGAGGATTGCATCGCCTTCAATCCGGCAAACATCACGGTCACCCAGGCGAACAATCGCTGGAAGATTGCCGATGGCAGTCACTGGCTGTTCGACTTCGAGGGCCGGCAGGACGAGGCCCGGCAGGCACAGCGCATCATGCGTCACTACGGCATGAACCAGACCTGTTACGTCGGCCGGCCACAGCCTGCGTTGACCTATATGCTGGCAAACAGTGCGGCACCGGCCGGCAGTCTGCGCGGCGAGGATTGTGTGGCATTCAACAATGCGAATCTGGCCGTGGTCCAGTCCGGCGGACGCTGGAAGATTGCCGACGGCAGCCACTGGCTGTTCGACTTCGAGGACAAGCGCGACGAGGCGGAGCAGGCCCTTGCGCTGCTGCGCAAGTATGGCTTTACCCACAGCTGCTACGTGGGGCGCCCGCAGCCGAGCTTCACCTATTTGCGCCGTTGAGCGCCGCTGCCCTGCCGACACCCGGATGATATCCCGGGGCGGCAGGCGCGCAGGTCATCGCACCCGCTCCGCAGGATGCGGCAGCGCCTGCGCGGGCGTAGTGTCGAGCGGCCCTTGATGGGCGTAAGGATGTTGCTCCGGCCGCGTCAGAAACAGAAACACGCCCAGTGCGATTAGCAGCAGACTGGCGCCGCCAATGATGGCCACCGGATAACCCAGATTCCCCGCCAGTTCCAGCTGACTGTACTTGATCACCATGATCAGGCCCTCAAGCACCAGCGCAATGCATACCACACCGACAAAGCGGGCAATGGAGCGACGTACTGCGGCATAGATGTCGTCATCGCTTTCCTGCACGTATTCCTTGCCGACGTTGAAGCCCAGTTCGAAGGCTGCCAGAGAGATCACTGCGGCATTGATGGCGGCGATCAGTCCGGATGTCAGGCCTTTGGGTTCGCTGACGGCAGCGACAAACTCGCGCAGAGAGACAACGGCAAAGGCGATGGACAATGCAAGGAACAGCAGCGAGAAAAAGATGGCCAGGATGCTGCGCAATCGCTCGGTAGGTGCTGCCGCCGTGGCTGCGCTATGGGGCAGGGACAACATATCCGTACCGGTGGTGTGCATGGTGAAACTCCCTGAGTAATGGCTCGGGGAGTGAGACTCACATGGAGGGCAACTGTTCCGCGATAATGGCCGCGGCCAGGCCAAAGCACGACACTGGTCGCAAAAATCGGCAGCGATGGCGCGTTTTCTTGCCGTGATGTGATGTCATTCACCGACCAGCCATGCAACCGTCCAGCGGCCATGTCCGGCGTGGTCCAGACACTGATGCAGCCAGGGCAGCAGGGCCTTGAGTTGTTCGTCCAGCTGCCAGGGCGGATTGATGAGCAGCATGCCGCTGCCGTGCATGCCGCCTATATGCATGGGGCCGCCGTCGTCGGGTGCGATGCACAGTTCCACATACAACTGTTTGCGGATGCCGCTTTCCTTCATGCGTCGGTGCAGCCGTTCGATGCTGGGGCGATTGAGGATCGGATACCACAGGGCGTACAGGCCGGTGGGCCAGCGCGCGTGGGCGTGGCCCAGGGCGGTGGTGACCTGATCGAATTCGCTTTTTACTTCATAGGACGGGTCGATCAGCACCAGGCCGCGTTTTTCCTTCGGTGGCAGAAACGCCTTCAGGCCCTGATAGCCGTCCTGGTGATGCACCGCCACCTGGCGATCGCCGGCGAACTCCTGTTTCAGCAGCGGCACGTCGCTGCCATGCAGCTCGCACAGCACCAGGCGATCGTGGGCGCGGGCGAAGTGACGTGCGATGCGCGGCGAGCCGGGGTAGTAATGCAATCTGCCGTCAGGATTGAGGTCGCGCACCGCATCGAGGTAGGGCGTGACCTGTGCCGGGACATCGTCGCGTTGCCATAGCCGTGCAATGCCGTCGCGCCATTCGTCGGTCTTCTGTGCCTCCGGCGCGCGCAGGTCGTAGCGACCGACGCCGGCATGGGTCTCCAGATAGCAGAACGGCGTGTCCTTGCGCGTCAGCGCCTGCATCAGCAGCGCCAGCACGGAATGCTTGAGGATGTCGCCGTGATTGCCGGCGTGATAGGCGTGGCGGTAGCTCAGCATTTTTTCTCAAATTCAAAATTTGAAATTCAATGTCCGCGGTTTCGATTCTGAAGCTTGAATTTTGAATTGCGGTTACGGCTTGACCGGGCGCACCTTCGATGCGGCCAGTCTGGCGCGGGTGCGGCAGTCGTCGACGTCGTTGCCGAAGGCCAGCGCCACGCCCATGCGGCGGCGCGGGAAGGCCTCGGGTTTGCCGAACAGGCGCAGGTCGGTGTTGGGCACGGCCAAGGCTTCCGCGACGCCCTCATAGGCGATGCCGGTTTCGTTCATGCCGCCGTAGATCACGGCGCTGGCGCCGGCAGAGCGCAGGGCGGTGGTTACCGGCAGGCCGAGGATGGCGCGGGCGTGCAGCTCGAACTCGGACAGTACCTGGGTGGCCAGGGTGACCAGGCCGGTGTCGTGCGGGCGCGGGCTGACCTCGGAGAACCATACCTCATCGCCCTTGATGAACAGCTCGACGCCGAAGATGCCGCGCCCGCCCAGATTGGCGGTGACCTTGCGGGCGATGTCGCGCGAGCGTTCCAGGGCGACGGGGCTCATGGGTTGCGGCTGCCAGCTCTCCACGTAGTCGCCCTTTTCCTGGCGGTGGCCGATGGGCTCGCAGAAAAAGGTTTCCACCTCGCCCGAGTCGCCGACGGCGCGCACGGTGAGCTGGGTGATCTCGTAGTCGAAATCGATCATCTCCTCGACGATGACGCGGCCCTGGTCGACGCGGCTGCCGCTCCTGGCATAGTCCCAGGCGGTCTGCACGTCGGCCGGGCCGTGAACGGTGGACTGGCCCTTGCCGGAGGAGGACATCACCGGCTTGACGATGCAGGGATAGCCGATGCCGCCGTCGATGGCCGCCTGCAACTGCTCCAGGCTGTCGGCGAAGGCATAGCGCGAGGTGGCCAGGCCCAGTTCCTCGGCGGCGAGGCGGCGGATCCCCTCGCGGTTCATGGTCAGGCGCGCGGCGCGGGCGGTGGGGATCACCTCGGCCAGGCCGTCGGCCTCGATACGCAGCAGTTCGTCGGTGGCGATGGCCTCGATCTCCGGCACGATGAGGTGCGGCCGCTCCAGCTCCACCAGGCTGCGCAGGGCGCGCGGGTCGGCCATGTTGATGACGTGGCCGCGGTGGGCCACCTGCTGGCCGGGGGCGTTGGCGTAGCGGTCGACGGCGATGACCTCCACACCGAGGCGTTGCAGGGCGATGATCACCTCCTTGCCCAGCTCGCCGGCGCCGAGCAGCATCACACGGGTGGCGGAGGGGGAGAGGGGGGTACCGAGGCGCATGGCGGATTGTCCTTGTGATGACCGGGAAATGACCCTATGTAAGGGGCTGGATCCTACCACCCTGCCGCCCCCGGGCGGGGAATTGCGGCGGAAATCCATACTATGGAAATCAGGCATTGACCGGCGCGGAAAAACTGCATAATATGCGCGCCATTCTTAGACTTAATCCAAATCAACCTCAAACAAGGAGATTGCAATGGGCGTACTCGTAGGCCGTAAGGCTCCGGACTTCACCGCTCCCGCCGTGCTGGGCGACGGCTCCATCGTGGACGAGTTCCACTTCGCCGGTGCCACCAAGAACAAGTATGCAGTGGTGTTCTTCTACCCGCTGGACTTCACCTTCGTCTGCCCCTCCGAGCTGATCGCCTTCGATCACCGCCTGGAGGAATTCAAGAAGCGCAATTGCGAAGTGATCGGCGTCTCCATCGACTCCCACTTCACCCACAATGCCTGGCGCAACACCCCGGTCAACCAGGGCGGCATCGGTCAGGTGGGCTACACCCTGGTGGCCGACATGACCCACAACATCTGCAAGGCCTTCGACGTCGAGACCCCGGACGGTGCCGTCGCCTTCCGCGGCTCCTTCCTCATCGACCGTCAGGGTGTGGTGCGTCACCAGATCGTCAACGACCTGCCGCTGGGCCGCGACATCGACGAGATGCTGCGCATGGTCGACGCCCTGCAGTTCTTCGAAGAGCACGGCGAGGTCTGCCCGGCCGGCTGGAACAAGGGCAAGAAGGGCATGAAGGCCGACCCGAAGGGCGTCGCCGAGTACCTGGCCAGCGAAGCCGGCAAGCTGTAAGCCGCTTCCAGCTGCAGTAAACAAAAAGGCCGACCGGGGCGACCCGGTCGGCCTTTTTTCATGCAGGAGGCGCCTATTCCTCCGTCGCGGTACTGCCGTAGTTGATTCCCCCCGGCGACACCGTGCCGCCGGAGATGATGAAGGTCATCGCCTCGTCCACCGTCCAGTCGGTGGATACCACCCGTTCCAGCGGCACGATCTCCAGATAGCCGGAGGTGGGATTGGGCGTGGTGGGTACGTACACCGCCGCCAGCTTGCGGCCGGTCTTTTCATCGGTGAGCACCTGGGTGACGAAGCCGACGGCGCGCATCTCCGGAGTGGGAAACTCGATCAGCACCACGCGCTGCACGCTGTCGGGCTTCTGCTGCAGGGCCGAGATCAGTTTCTTGGTGGCGCCGTACACGGTCTGCACCAGGGGGATGCGCTCGATGAGGGCCTCCAGCAGCGCGATGAGGCGTCGCCCCAGCACACGGGTGGTGACCCAGCCCAGCAGATAGAGCGACAGTAGGGTGACCAGGGCCGCCAGCAGCGACTGGAACCATGGCGTCAGCAGCCATTCCGCCACGGTGGGTGAGGTCTGCTCCAGCCCGCGCGACAGCCCGCGCACCCAGGGACGGCCGAATTTGGTCAACTGGTTGAACAGGAAGCTGAACACCAGCCAGGTGATCCAGATGGGGATCATTACCAGCACGCCGGTGATGACGTAGCGCTGAAAGTGGGTGGTGGAGCCGGATTCCTTTTGCATGGGCTATCCCCGTGTGAATGCTGACATCTATCTGTAACCGTTCGGTTATCGAAGTGCAATACGGCCGCCGTAGCCTGCGTCGATGAGTTCCCGTACCGCAGCGCCGACGGAGGCCGAACCCTTGCGCATCCTGATGATCTCCGATGTCTATTTCCCCCGTGTGAACGGCGTCTCCACCTCGATTCAGACCTTTCGCCGCGAATTGCAGGCGCTGGGGCACGAGGTGACCCTGGTGGTGCCCGACTATGGTGTGGCCCATGACGGCGATGATGACGACATCATCCGCATTCCTTCGCGCCAGGTGCTGCTGGATCCGGAGGACCGCCTGATGCGCCGCCGTGCGATTCTCGATCTGCTGCCGCGGCTGCGGACGCAGGGCTATGACCTGGTGCACATCCAGACCCCCTTCGTCGCCCACTATCTGGGCCTGCGCCTGGCGCGGGAGCTGAAGCTGCCGGTGGTGGAGAGCTACCACACCTTTTTCGAGGAGTATCTGTTCCATTACATCCCGTTCCTGCCGCGCGCGTGGCTGCGTGCGGTGGCACGGCGCTTTTCGCGCTGGCAGTGCAACAGCGTGGACAGTGTGGTGGTGCCGTCCACCGCCATGCTTGAGGTGTTGCGCGGCTATGGCGTGCGCAGCGCGGCGCGGATCATTCCCACCGGCATCGAACTGGCGGAATTCCGCCACGGTGACGGCTCCGCCTTCCGCCGCCGGCACGACATTCCGGCCGCGCGTCCCGTGCTGACCTTCGTCGGCCGTGTCGCCTTCGAGAAGAACATCGATTTTCTGCTGCGCATGCTGGTGCGCGTGCGGCAGGAAGTGCCGGATGTGCTGCTGGTGATCGCCGGCGAGGGGCCTGCCGTGTCGCATCTGCGCGGTCTGAGCGAGCGCCTGTCCCTGCAGGACAACGTGTTGTTCATCGGCTATATGTCGCGCCGCGGCGAATTGCAGGACTGCTATGCGGCGGGCGACATCTTTGTCTTCGCCTCGCGTACCGAGACGCAGGGGCTGGTGCTGCTGGAGGCCATGGCGCTGGGTGTGCCGGTGGTGTCCACGGCGGTGATGGGGACGCGCGACGTGGTGCATGCCGGCGAGGGTGCGATTATCGCCCCGGAGGATGAGGCCGGTTTCGCCGCCGCGGTAACCGGCCTGCTGCGCAATCCGGCACGACGGCAGGCGCTGGGTGAGACGGCACGTGTATATGCCGCCGGCTGGGCAGCTCCCCTGCTGGCACAGCGCCTGGCGGAACAGTATGCCGCGGTCGTGGCGGCGGATGCAGTGGTGCGGGAGCCCGCCGGTACGGCGGATGCCTGCCTGCCGGGATAGGCACCCCGGCATCACCAAAGGATCATCAACCTGTCATCGCGGTTTCACACAGCGGGGGGAGCATGGCAGCCATGTCGATCGGTGATAGCGCCATGAGTCTTGCCCCTGCAAACCGCACCCGGCTGCATCTCGGTGTGGTGACCGAGACCTATCCGCCCGAGGTCAATGGCGTGGCCATGACCATAGGCAGGCTGGTGGATGAGATGAGCCGGCGCGGCCATCGCATTCAGCTGGTGCGGCCGCGCCAGGGACAGGGCGACACCGTTGCCGATGCGCTTGATGACGAGTTCGACACGCCGTTGAGTACGACTCTGGTCAGCGGCGTCACCATGCCCTGGTATCGCGAGTTGCGCCTTGGCCTGCCGGCGGGCTCGCGCCTGCGGCAGCTGTGGCGGCGCGAGCGGCCCGATGTGCTGTACGTGGCCACCGAGGGGTTGCTGGGGTGGTCGGCCATCCGTGAGGCGGCGCGGCAGAACATTCCGGTGATCAGCGGCTTCCACACCAACTTCCACAGCTACAGCCAGCACTATCAAATCGGCTTCCTGCAGCGCCCCATCTACGACTATCTGCGCCGGCTGCACAACCGCACCGCCTGCACCCTGGTGCCGACCGAGGTGCAGCGCAAGTCATTGCTGGCCGATCGGTTCCGCAACGTCGAGGTGCTGGGGCGCGGCGTCGACAGCCGGCTGTTCACGCCGGCGCGGCGCAACGAGGATCTGCGCCGCGCCTGGGGGCTGGGTCGTCAGGACCTGGCGGTAATCTATGTCGGCCGTCTGGCGGCGGAGAAGAATCTGCCGCTGGCGGTGCATGCCTTCCGCGCCATGCGCGAGCGCAATCCCAACCTGCGCCTGATAATCGTCGGCGATGGGCCGTTCTATGAAGACCTGTACGGCAATGAGCGTGACGTGATCTTCTGCGGCGTGCAGACCGGCGTTGCCCTGGCAGAACACTACGCCTCCGCCGATATCTTCCTGTTTCCCAGCGAGACGGAGACCTTCGGCAACGTCACCCTGGAGGCGATGGCCTCGGGGCTGGCGGTGGTGGCCTTCGACTATGCCGCGGCCCACATGCATATCGAGCCCAAACAGGAGGGGTTGCTGGTGCCGTTGGGCGATCACGCGGCCTTCATTGCCACGGCGGCGGCCCTGGCCACCCAGCCGGAGCGGGTCGAGCAGTTGCGCTTTGCGGCGCGGCGCAAGGCGCAGCGTCTGGACTGGCAGGGCGTGGCGGATCGATTCGAGTGGCTGTTGCGCACCTACAGCGGGAGGGCATGATGGCGATGCAGCGCAGTGCGGATCTGTGGCGCCGGGCGGGGGATCTGGACCTGTCCCTGTGCATGCTGTTCAACCGCGGTGTACAGCGTCGTGCCGTGCGCCGGCTGTTCGCGCTGGTCAGCCGTCTCGGCAACGGCGTGTTCTGGTATGCGCTGATGGCGGCACTGCCGCTGACCTTCGGCGCCGCCGGCGTGGCGAGTGCGCTGCACATGGCGCTGGTAGGCGCTGTCGGTGTGGCGCTGTACCGTCTGATGAAAGGCCATATCAACCGTGAGCGCCCCTTTGTGCATAACCCACAGATCCGGCTCGGTGCCATGCCGCTGGACCGTTTCAGTTTTCCCTCTGGGCACACCCTGCACGCGGTGGCGTTTACCATCGTCGCCGTATCTCACCATCCGCTGCTGGCGACCGTGCTGGTGCCGTTTGCACTGCTGGTGGCGGCCTCGCGCATGGTGCTGGGCCTGCACTATCCGTCGGACGTGGCGATGGGGGCAACGGTCGGTGCCGCGCTGGCGGCAGCCAGCCTGTTTCTGGTCTGATGTTGCCGGGCCGAGCCAACGCCGGCCTCGTTTCTTGAAGCGGTGTTATTCATGACACAACTGCCCGTTGCCGGTGCTATCGCCCTCAGCCATGATAGAGCCATGGACGAAACCGACATGGCAGCGAGCAATAACGAACTGCATCTTCTGCGCGACGATGTGATCGCCCTGCGCGCGCGCGTGGTGGCCGGTGCGGAGAAGCGGCTGCAGCGTCTGCGTGCCTGCTATGCCGATGAGCACTTTTCCGCCAGCGCCCGCAATCTGGCGCACTACCTGGAGCTGCGTCGTACCGACCTGCGTCCCCTGCAGGAACGCCTGGCGGCCATGGGCCTGTCATCACTGGGGCGTGGTGAGTCCCATGTCGACGCGACCCTGGCCGGGATCATCACCCTGTTGACGCGCGCCATCGGCGCTGCTCCGGATGTGCAGCACAATGGCGGTCCGGCATTCGGCGAGGGACACCGCCTGCTGTTGCAGCACACCGACACGCTGTTCGGGCCAGCGCGTGCCCAGCGCCGGGCACGCATCATGGTGACCTTGCCCAGCGAGGCGGCCAGGGATTATGACCTGGTGCTGGGGTTGCTGCAGGCGGGCATGGATGTCGCGCGCATCAACTGCGCCCATGATGATGCGACGGCGTGGGAGGCGATGATCAACCACCTGCGGCGGGCGGAGCGCGACAGCAATCTGCACTGCCGCGTGCTCATGGACCTGGCCGGCCACAAGCTGCGCACCGGCCCCGTTTCCGCCGCCCCTGCCGTGTTGCACATCCGCCCGCAGCGCGATGAGTTCGGTCTGGTGGTGACACCGGCGCAAATCCTCCTGGAACCGGCCGTACAATGCAGCCTTGTAGCGGAAGATGAGCGGCGGGATACCTACCTGCGTCTGCAGATCCCGCTTGAATTGCACGAGCAGCTGCGCCCCGGTGATCGCCTGCGCTTCAGCGACGGCCGCGGCAAGCGGCGCGAGCTGGATATCATTGCGCGCACGCCCGCCGAACGCTGGCTGGCACATAGTGCGCGCTCCGCCTACCTCACCGCCGATACCGTGCTCGAACTGCGCCGGCGCGACAGCCATCATCGCTGGCGCCGGCTGGAGCGTTATGCCCTGTGTCCCTTTCCCGGCCAGCCGCAGGCGCTGCGGTTGTATTGGGGCGATCAGCTTCTGCTGCTGCGCGATGCCATGCCGGGACAGCCGGCGCAGCGCGACGGACTCGGCAACATCATCGCTCCGGCCAGCATCGGCTGTACCCTGCCGGCGGTGATCGACTGGCTGCAGCCCGGTGACCCGGTGTGGTTCGACGATGGCAAGCTGGGTACGGAGGTGGATGCGGTGACGCCGCAGGGCGCCCTGCTGCGCGTAACCCATGCCGCGCCGGCGGGCGTGAACCTGCGCAGCGACAAGGGCATCAATTTTCCCAATACCCGCCTTGAGTTGCCGCCGTTGGCGCAGAAGGATCTGCAGGATCTCGACTTCGTCTGCCGTCATGCCGATATGGTCGGTTTCTCCTTTGTGGAGACGCTGGCCGACATGGAGTTCATGATGCAGGAACTGGCGCGCCGCGGGCGTGCCGAGCTGCCGATCATCGCCAAGATCGAGACGGCACGCGCGGTGAGCAATCTCGGCGAGCTGATCCTCGGCACCATCGGCCGGCACGAGCTGGGCATCATGATCGCGCGCGGCGATCTGGCCGTGGAACTGGGCGGCGTGCGTCTGGCGGAGATCCAGGAGGAGATCCTCTGGCTGTGCGAAGCGGCCCATGTGCCGGTGATCTGGGCGACCCAGGTGCTGGAGACGCTGACCCAGAAGGGGATGCGCTCGCGTCCGGAATTGACCGACGCGGCCATGGGGGTGCGCGCGGAATGCGTGATGCTGAACAAGGGGCCGTATGTGCTCGATGCCGTGCGCCTGCTCGATGACATCATGCGCCGCATGGAGGCGCATCAGCACAAGAAGATGCCGCGCCTGCGCGCCCTGGGTCTGGCCGGCAAGGATTAATAAGTGTTGATGTTACTTGCGATGGCCATCAGGCATTCAGATCCGGGATCAGCTCGCTTTCCAGTTTGGCAATGATGTCCTTGAGCAGCAGCTTGCGCTTCTTGAGGCGGCGCACCTGCAGTTGGTCGGCGGTGGGATCGGTGGCCAGGCGGTTGATAACGTCGTCGAGGTCGCGGTGTTCCAGCCGCAACTCTTCCAGACGGCGCTGGATGGCCTCCAAATCCTGACCGTACATGCTGTTTTCTCCGCCAAGGGCACGCATTGTGCGCGTGCCATATTATCCCGTTTGCCGTGGCTTGTGCAGATCCTCACGGCCCCCGGGTTTGGGATTTCCGCTGTAATGTGTTACGGTAAAAAGCGTTCGTGGCCCCTCCGGCCATGCAACATGTGAATTTCCCTCTGACAGGACGATGTATTCCCATAGCGGAATACGTAAGTCAGTTAACGCGCACTTTCCCGTGCGCACCCAGATGGCGCCATAGCGCCATACCGCGCGGCATTGCCGCTTCGATGAACCGACGACGATAACGGCGCACCTGCGCCCGCTGTGCCGGCTGCCACGTTTTCGTCCGCTCGCAATAACCATGCGACACGGCCACTGCCGTGTGCAACAGGCCTATGACACAAGCACAATCCGGGGTTGCGGCGGCTGCCGATACGCTGCTTTTGCGCAAGCCGCATCTGGCCGATGGCCAGGCGGTGCATGCACTGGTGCGCCGCTGCCCGCCGCTCGATCTCAATTCCAGCTACAGCTATTTCCTGCTGTGCAGCCATCATGCCGACACCTGCGTGGTGGCGGAGCAGGCCGGCGCATTGGCCGGCTTTCTCTCCGCCTACCGCCTGCCGCAGGCGCCGCATACCTTGTTCGTCTGGCAGGTGGCGGTGGATGCCGCTGCACGCGGCCATGGCCTGGCCGGCCGCATGCTGGAAGAGCTTCTGGCTCGCCCCTCCTGCGCCGGTGTGCAATTCATTGAAACCACGGTATCTCCCTCCAATCTCGCCTCGCGCCGCGTGTTTGTGCGCTTTGCGGCACAGCGGCGCGCCGCATGGCAGGAGGAAGTGTTCCTGACCCGCGGCCATTTCGGCAGCGAGGCGCACGAGGAAGAGATATTGCTGCGCATCGGTCCATTGGCAGACTGAGCGAATTCACTTTAGCGCCCATGGTTACGGGCGCACCACTACAGGAGGTATCACATGCGTATCATTGAACAACTGGAATCCGAAGTCCGTAGCTATGTGCGCGCCTTTCCGGCCGTCTTCGATCGGGCGGAGGGCGCACTGCTGTACGACGAACACGGCAATCGCTACATCGATTTCTTCGCCGGCGCCGGCACGCTAAACTACGGCCACAACAATCCGCTGATCAATCAGGCGATGATTGAGTATCTGGGCCGCAACGGCATCGTGCACGGTCTGGACAAGGCGACGGTGGCAAAGAAGAACTTCCTGCAAAAGTTCCACGACACCATCCTGCAGCCGCGCAATCTGGACTACAAGGTGCAGTTCACCGGCCCCACCGGCACCAATGCAGTGGAGACGGCATTGAAGCTGGCGCGCATGGTCAAGCGGCGCTCCAATATCATCGCCTTCACCAACGGCTACCATGGCCTCACCATGGGTTCGCTGGCGGTGACCGGCAATGATTTCTATCGTGACGAGCATTACGGTGCGCGCGCCAACGCCGACAGCATGCCCTACGACGGCTACTTCGGGCCCGGCGTCAACACCATCGAATATCTGCGCCGTTTCATCTCCGACAAGTCCAGCGGCGTCGATCTGCCGGCGGCGATCATCGTCGAGACGGTGCAGGGCGAGGGCGGCATCAATGTCGCCAGTGTCGAGTGGCTGCAGCAGCTGGAGGCGTTGTGCCGCGAGTTCGATATCCTGCTCATTATCGACGACATCCAGATGGGCAACGGCCGTACCGGCTCCTTCTTCAGTTTCGAGCGCGCCGGTATCAGGCCGGACATGGTTACCCTGTCCAAGTCCATCGGCGGCGGCCTGCCCATGGCCATCGTGCTGATGCGTCCCGAACTGGATCAGTGGAAACCGGGCGAGCACACCGGCACCTTCCGCGGCAACAACCTGGCCTTCATCGCCGCCTCCGAGGCATTGTCCTACTGGGATAACGGTGACTTCGCCGAGGGGGTGAGCTACAAGGGCCGCATCATGGAGGAGTTGTTGCAGGGGATCGTCGACAAGTATCCCGAGCTGGAGATCAAGCTGCGCGGCATCGGTATGGTGTGGGGTCTGGATTTCAGCAGCCAGCCCGGATTTGCCGCCGCCATCTCGCGCGAGGCCTTTGCCAACAATCTGGTCATCGAACTGGCCGGCGCCGAGGACCATGTCCTCAAATTCCTGCCGTCACTGACCATTGATGAGGAGACGCTGCGCGAGGGCATGGCTATCATTGATCAGGTCATCGCCACCCTGCAGGCCAAGGGTGAGGCGCGGCGCCGGGGAGTGGCATAATGATCGTGCGCACCCTGAACGAGATCATCGGCAGCGAGCGGGACGTGCGTGCCGAGAACGGCAACTGGGTCAGCCGTCGTTTCCTGCTCCGGGACGACGGCATGGGTTTTTCCTTTCACGAGACCACCATCTTTGCAGGCACCGAAACCGACATCTGGTACAAGCATCACCTCGAAGCCGTGTACTGTGTCGGCGGCGAGGGCGAGATCGAGGATCTGGCGACGGGTATCGTCCACCCGATCCGCGACGGCACCCTGTATGCCCTCGACCAGCATGACCGCCACAAGCTGCGCGCGTTTTCCGATCTGCGCCTGGTCTGCGCCTTCAATCCGCCCATCAGCGGGCGTGAGGTGCACGACAAGGACGGCGCCTATCCGCCTGCGGATTAACGGCTGCTGCCGTGGTCGGCATGCACGGCGCACAAGGGAGCGTGCGGCATGCTGAAGGTCATCGTTTCGCTGTTTTCCCTGCTGTTCGGCATCGGCCTGCTGCTCATCGGCATGGGTTCGCTCGGTACCCTGCTGGGCGTGCGTGCCGGTATCGAACAGTTCGGGCCTGCGCTTACCGGCGTGGTGATGGCGGCCTACTTCCTTGGCTTCATCGTCGGTAATTACGCCTGTCCGCCGCTGATCCGCCGTGTCGGTCACATCCGTGCCTTCGCCGCCATGGCCGCCATTGTCACCGCGGTGGCGCTGACCCATGCCCTGGTGGTGTCTCCCTATGCCTGGTTTGTGCTGCGTGTGGTCAACGGCGCCTGCATGATGGGTTTGTACATGGTGGTGGAGAGCTGGCTCAACGCCATCACGCCCAATGAGCGGCGCGGCCAGGTGTTTGCTGTTTACATGGCAACTACACTGCTGGCGATGGCTGCCGGGCAGTATCTGATCCTGGTGGGCGAGATCACCAGTCTCACTCCCTTTGCCCTGACCGCCGTGTTCCTGGCCCTGGCCCTGGTTCCGGTGGCGCTGACCCGCATCGGTCAGCCGGTGCCGGTGGAGGTGCTGCGCCTGTCGGTGCGCAGCTTGTTCACCACTGCGCCGCTGGGGGCGGTTGGGGCGTTGTTCGCCGGCCTCGCCACCGGTGCCTTCTGGGGCATGGGGCCGCTGTTTGCCCACCGTATCGGCCTGGCCCCCGCGGGCGTGGCGCTGTTCATGAGCGCTGCCATTCTCGGCGGTGCCCTGTTGCAGTGGCCCATCGGCCGCCTGTCGGACAACAGCGATCGACGCCGGGTTCTGGCGGTCGTCTGCCTGGGGGGCGTGGTGGCGGCGCTGACCAGCTATGGCTTCGTGCTCACCATCCCCGAGGCCCTGTATGTCAGCGCCTTCGTCTATGGCGGTTTCGCCTTCACCGTCTATTCGCTCAGCGTGGCCCACACCAACGATCATCTGGGCAAGGAGCAGGTGCTGGAGGCGACGCGTACCCTGTTGCTATTGCACGGTATCGGCGCGGCGATCGGTCCGGCCCTCGCCGGCATCCTGATGGGGGTGCTCGGTCCCGGCAGCCTGCTGGTGTACTTCGCCGTGGTGCAGGCCCTGCTCGGGGGATATGCGATACTGCGCATGCGCGCGCGTCTGCCGATCATCCCGGCGGAGCCGTTCAAGCCGATGGCCGGTGAGACCTCGCAGGTCGTGCTGGAGATGGACCCCCGGGCCGAGGACGTGGTGACGGAGAACAGCCCCTGACGGCAGGTCGCCGATCTGGACTGATTCCAGTGCTAAGTCGGGCCATTTCCCTGTTTATCTTGGTGTTATCTCGCCGCCGGAATGAGAGTAGACTAGGGCCTGTCAGTGGCAGGGCTATTGGCTTCGCCGCGTAGGACAATAAATTACATGGATGGGGAATCCAGGGATGAACAAGGCCTCTCTTTGGCGCGCGTGGAGCACCGCACTGCTGCTGGCAGCAGTGACCGGTTGTGCCACTGCACCTGCGCCGGAGCCGGCCCCCATCATCGTTGCCCCGCCACCGCCCAAGGTTGTCGCCAAGCCCGCCCCCCAGCCCCTGCCGCGTGTTGCCATCCTGGTGAGCATGGATACCCCTGCCTATACCACGGTGGCCGATGCGCTGGAGCGGCGTCTCGGCAGCCGTGCCATGCGCTCCCGCCTCGACCGGGCCACACTGGAGAGCGCCGCGCCCGATCAGATCGTGGCCATCGGTCTGGAGGCCGCCCTGCTTGCGAAGCCGCTGGCGCAGCCCGGCCGGCCGGTGGTGTTCTGTCAGGTGTTCAATCACGTGGAGCACGACCTGATGTCGCCCCAGGTGCATGGGGTGGCGGTATTTCCCTCCTTCCGCAAGACCTTTGCCACCTGGCGCGCGCTGGCGCCCAACGTGCGTGAAATCCTGGTGTTCACCGGTCCGGGATTTGAGACGGTTCTCACCCGGGCGGTGGCGGCAGCAAGCCAGTACGGCATCACGCTGACCCACCGCACTGTCAACTCGGACAAGGAGTTCCTCTATCAGTACAAGCGCCTGAGCGCGTCCGCCGACGGCCTGTGGCTGTTGCCGGACAATCGCATCCTGAGCCGCAACACCATTCAGGACGTCATGTCGTTCAGCGTGCGCAACGGCAAGCAGGTGGCGGTATTCAGCGAGCAGTTGTTGCGCCTGGGTGGTCTGTTCAGCGCGGTGAGCAGTCCGGATGAGATCGCAGCCAAGGTGTTGCTGCGCCTCGACGGTAGCGGAGGCGCAGCGGCAGGTTCCGGGCTACTCTTTCTGGACGAAGCGGAGGTGCGCATCAACCCCGTGATCGTCCAGCGTCTGAATCTCACCGTGCCGGAGTCCCTGCGTTCCCATGTTGTCGAGTAGCCTGGCCGCCCGTATGGCTTCACTGTTGCGGCCGCTGCGCGAGCGGCTGGCAGACTTGGCCATGCCTGCCGGTCAGCTGTTCCGTCGTGCGCCGCCCAGTCTGGCGCGACGCATCCTGTTGTTGCAGGTGGGCTGGGCCATCGCGGTATATCTCCTGGTCAGCATCGGCCTCTGGTGGGGTACGGCCCACATCATCGAACAAAGCCTGCAACGGCAGGCTGCCGGCTGGTTGGCCAAGGCCGATGAGCAGGGCACACCGCTGTTTGCCTCGGACGAGGGACTGACGGCGCAATCCCATCTCGAATTCCTGCGCAACATCCCGGAGATCCTCAGCGTGCATTATTTCGATGCCAGCGGGCGGGAACTGGTGCATCAGTATTGGCGCGAAGGGGCGGCGGTCAGTGAAGTACCCTGGCCGACGGCCCGGGAAATGGCTGCCCTGCGCAGTGCCGAGGGCGGTGACAAGCCCATCCTGTTCACCAAGGACAGCCAGGCGGCCAGCTTCCGCGCCACGGCGCCGGTCTGGATCAAATCGCTGCGCCGTGATGGTCTGGTGGATTTCTCGCTCGATGCCGCAGCACCGGAAACGGTGCAGACCATCGGCTTCATCACCATGCAACTGGACTACGGGCGTTTCAATGCCGAATTCGCCCGTCAGGCATTGCTTGTCAGCGTCGTAATTGCCCTGTTGCTGCTGCTGTTCATGATCATGGGACGGGTGATCATCCGCTGGGCCCTGCGCCCGCTTACCAGCCTGGAGGCGCCGCTGGTACGGCTGGCCAACGGCGAGATCGATGTCGAGGTGGAGAGCAGCGGTGATCGCGAGATCGCGCAGATAGGCCGTGCCCTCAACACCACCATCAGCGCCCTGCGCGAACGCGATGAAACTCTGCGCCGCATGGCCAACCAGGATCCGCTCACCGGTCTGGCCAATCGCGGCTATTTTGATCAGGCCCTGCAGCACGAGATCGATGTGGTGGCGCAGCATGGTGGCAGCAGCGCGCTGTTGTTCATCGATCTCGATCGCTTCAAGCAGATCAACGACAGCTATGGCCATGCCGCCGGTGATCGCCTGTTGATGCAGGTGGCCGAGTTGCTGCGTGGACGCATGCGTGAATGCGACCTCATTGCCCGTTTTGGCGGTGACGAGTTTACCGTGCTGGTGCGCGGGGTGACGCGCCACGGCGCCACCGAGATCGCCGCCTCGCTGATACAGTTGATGCAGAGCTTCCAGTTCCATGAAGCGGGTGAAGTGCTGCACATCTATTTCAGTATCGGTGTGGCCGTCATCGATGACCCCGCCATTACGGCGCATGAAATATTGCTGCGTGCCGATGCCGCCGCCAGCGAAGCCAAGCGCCGCGGCCGCAACCGTTTCCAGGTGTATCATCGCGATGTGGTGGTCGTGGGCGAGGAGCCGGGTTGGCGCAAGCGTCTGCAGGAACACCTGGACGCGGACAAGCTGCTGCTCAATTTTCAGCCGGTGATCGATCTGGCCTCGCGGCAGGTGATGTGTCATGAGGTTCTGGTGCGCCTGCCCGATGGCAGCGGCGGTATCATCGCCCCGGCGGCCTTCATGGCCGATGCCGAGCGGTATGGCATGGCGGCGGATATCGACCGCCAGGTAGTGCGCAAGGCGATAGAGGTGCTGGCCACGCTGCCCGACAGCACGGTGTTTTCCATCAATCTGTCGCAGCAGACCCTGGAGGACGACGGCTTTCCGTTCTATGTGACGCAGCTGGTGCAGCAGCATCAGGTGGCGCCGCAGCGGCTGATGTTCGAGGTGGCCGAACAGGTGCTCAACCGCCATTTCGAGCGTGTGCGCGAACAACTCGATGCCCTGGCGGCCTGCGGGGCGGCGGTGGTGATCGACGACTTCGGTGCCGGCTTTGCCTCGCTCGCCTATCTCAAGCGCTGTGCCGCCTCCTGCATCAAGATTGACGGCCAGATGATGGTGGCGCTGAAGGATGACAAGCTGGACCAGATTGCCATTCGTGCCATCGCCGAGACCGCGGCGGCGCGAGGTATCCGCACCGTTGCCAAGTTTGCGCCGGACGAGCAGACTCTGGCTCTGCTGGGCAGGCTGGGCATCGAATATGCCCAGGGTAACCTCATCGCACCGCCCGAGGCGGAGGTGAATGCCGCACCGGCGCGCACATCGCAATGCATGCCGACGGGGGTGAAGGCGTAAAAAAAACGGGCCGGTTTAACCGGCCCGTTTTTTTATTTCCCTACCACGGCTGATCAGCCGTGGCGCGTACCGCTGTGACGCTGCTGCTGCGGGCCCTTCTTCTTGTTCTGATCCCACTTGTGCTTGTCACCGAAACGCTTTTCACCGCCGGGCTTGCCGTGGCGCGGTGCGCTGTTGGGGCGGCGGCCGTCCTTCTTGAAGCCGCTGCCGGCCGGACGCGGGCGGGTTTCCTGACGCGTCGGTTCCAGGCCGGCGATCACGTGGCGTTCCAGGCGCTGGCCGGTGAGTTTCTCGATGCGGCCGAGCAGGAAGCGCTCCTGCGGGCCGACCAGGGACACGGCGATGCCGGAGGCGCCGCCGCGGCCGGTGCGGCCGATACGGTGCACGTAGTCCTCGGCCTGCATCGGCAGGTCGAAATTGATGACGTGGGAGATACCCTTGATGTCGAGGCCGCGGGCGGCGACGTCGGTGGCCACCAGCACGCGCACGTGGCCGCGCTTCATGCGCTCGACGGTGCGCTGGCGCTGCTTCTGGTGCATGTCGCCGTGCAGGGCGGCGGCGGCATGACCCTGGTCTTCCAGCTGCATGGCCAGTTCGTCGGCGCCCTTCTTGGTGGCGGTGAACACCACGCACTGGGACAGTTCCTGATCGTTCAGCAGGTGGCCGAGCAGGGCGTTCTTGTGCTTGAAGTCATCGGCCAGGTGGATGCGCTGTTCGATGGACTCGTGCTTCACCTTCACGCCGGCTACCTGGATGCGCACCGGCTCGCGCAGCAGGCGCTGGGCGACGCGCTGGATGTCGCCTTCCAGGGTGGCGGAGAACAGCAGGGTCTGGCGGGTGGCCGGGGCGGCGGCGGCGATCTGCTCGACGTCGTCGATGAAGCCCATGTCCAGCATGCGGTCGGCCTCGTCCAGCACCAGCAGTTCCAGGCGGCTGAAGTCGATGCGGCCGCGGCTCATGTGGTCGAGCAGGCGGCCCGGGGTGGCGATGAGGAAGTCGACCGGGCGGTCCAGCAGCTTCATCTGCGGGCCGTAGGGCTCGCCGCCGACGATGGTGCCGGCGCGCACGCGCATCTGGCGGCCGAAGTCGTTGATGGCGCCGGTCACCTGCTGGGCCAGTTCGCGGGTCGGGGTCAGCACCAGCACGCGCGGGCCACGGCCATGCACGGCGGACGGGACCAGCAGGCGCTGCAGGGCGGGCAGCACGAAGGCGGCGGTCTTGCCGGTACCGGTCTGGGCCGAGGCCATCAGATCGTTGCCGGCCAGCGCGGCGGGGATGGCCTGGCGCTGGATTTCGGTAGGTGCGGTGAAGCCGCAGGCCTCAACGGCGCGCAGCAGGGAGGCATCAAGATTCAGTTCTGCAAACGACAAAATAGTATCCTCTTCCGCCAGCCACAGGCGGAATTCAACGTGGTGAACCAATGGATTAGGGAAGCCGCAGCCCGATTCGCCATGAATCGGCCGAAGGTTTCCTAGGGGAGTGTCAGCGCTGTGGCAGCGTACACGCCAGGTTCCGGGGTTGAGGGCAGACCAGTTGCTGCCCGAACGTCGCCAACCGGAGAAACCTGCGCTACTGCCAGGGGGGAAGGTCAGAGACGGGCCTCATCCATCGCGAGGCTGCGCGGAATATACACACCTCGGCCCCAAAAGGCCAGTGGCAAGATAAATTAATTTTATCGGTTTGCCGGGATGCGCGGCCTCAACGGCCGCGACCGGTCACCGCCCATACGGCCGCCTCCACCCGCGAGCGCAGGTTGAGTTTCTTCAGCAGGTGCTTGACGTGGACCTTGACGGTGCCCTCGGTGATGTCGAGCTGGCGGGCGATGTGCTTGTTGCTGAGGCCCTGGGCCACCAGGTCGAGGATCTGGCGTTCGCGGTCGGTCAGGCCGGCGGAGTCCTCGTCACGCGGGTGGGGCTCCTCGCACAGGGCGCGGGCCAGCAGTTCGGTGAGATTGTCGCTGATCACCAGGCGGCCACCGGCGGCCTGCCGCAGGCGTTCGAGGATATGTTCCGGCTCCATGTCCTTGAGCAGGTAGCCGTCGGCGCCGGCGCGCAGGGCGGCGACCACGTTGTCCTCATGGTCGGATACGGTGAGCATGATGACGCGGGCATCGAGGTCGGCTTCCTTCAGCGCCTTGAGGGTTTCGATGCCGTCCATGCCCTTCATGTTGAGGTCGAGCAGGATCAGATCCGGATGCAGTTCGCTGGCCTTGGCAAAGCCCTCTTCGCCGGAGGCGGCTTCACCGATCAGGCGCAGTGTCGCGTCCATGGCGATCAGATCCGCCACACCCTTGCGGAACAACGGGTGATCGTCGATCACCAGCAGGGTGTGGATTGGTTCATTCATCATCAGGCTCCTCCGTTCTGCGTTATGGACTGCGGCATGGTGCGGTGTATCGGGGCAAAGATCAGCTGGATGCGGCTGCCGCCGCCGGGGCGGCGGGTGGCGCTGATGCGGCCGTGCAGACTGTGGGCGCGTTCGTTCATGATGGCAAGGCCGTAGTGATGGCGGCGCTCGGCCTCGTCGGGGATGCCGATGCCGTCGTCGTCCACCGTGACCACCACCTCGCCGCTGGCGGCGTAGTCCAGCGTCACCTCCGCCCGGCTGGCCTGGGCATGGCGCACCACGTTGGACAGTGCCTCGCGCACCACCTGCAAGACGTGGATTTCCTCATTCGGCGTCAGCTGGGTGATGGGCAGGTGATTGTGCAGCATGACCGTCAGCGTACTGCGTTCACGCAGTTCATGCACTGTTTCTTCCAGCGCCGAGCTGAGGCCGCGTCCATCCATGCGCAGGCGGAAGGTAGTGAGCAGTTCACGCAGTTCGCGGTAGGCGCTGTTGATGCCGTCGCGCAGCTCCTGCAGGATGGCGTGGGCGGCGGCCTCGCTGTCGGTGCGCGGCAGGGCGGCGCCGAGGCGGCTGACCTGAATCTTCATGTAGGACAGCGACTGCGCCAGGGAGTCATGCAGTTCGCGGGCAATGACGCTGCGCTCTTCCAGCAGGGCCAGACGCCGGCTCTGGGTGGCGCGCTGGGCGATGTTGATGGCCATGCCGATGTGATCGGCCACCGCCTCCAGCAGGCGGCTCTGCCAGTCCTGCAGCGCGCTGCCCTGTGGCAGTTCCATCAGCAGCACGCCGTATTGCTGTTCCTGATCGGTAATCGGTATCGACAGCACGCGCAGCGCCGCTTGTGCCGGCCGAGTTATTTCCACCACATGGGTGCGGCCGTCGTCAAAACAGGCGGGGCAGTTGGTCGGCTGGCACAGATCCGGCTTGTCGGGGCAGGGGGCGCGGGTGGTGGCGAGCTTGATGGCGTGATTCTTGTCATAGCCGGACAGGCAGATGGTGCCCGGACCGACGCCGATGAGATTCTCGATCTTGCCGAGCAACTGGGCGTATGTGGTATCGGACAGGGGGGCCTCGTTGAGCCAGCGCGTGGTGTTGTAAAGCAGTTCCAGCGAACGGTTGCTGCGTTCCAGATCCGCGGTTTTCTGTTGCACCCGGGCCTCCAGATCGGCGTACATCTTGGACAGGTCTGCGGCCATCACATTGAAGGCATGGCCGAGATGGCCCAGTTCGTCCTCGCTGATCGGTTCGGTGCGCACGGAGAAATCGCCGCGCCGTGCCGCCTCGGCGCAGGCGAGCAGGCCGCGCAACGGCACCAGGACATGGGCGTGCATCAGGTACATGGTGACGAACACCACGCCGACGGTGAGGAACAGCGAGGAGACCTGGATCAGGCGCAGCAACTGGATGTTGGATTCCGCCTCCACCTCCAGCAGATGCACCATATGGTCGATGTCGGCGACGAAGCCGTCGACGATGGCCAGATAGCGCTGCTTGAGTGCCTGGTGCGCGAGCTCCAGTTGCAGGGCGTAGTAGCTTTCGCGGCCATGCAGGTCGGTCTGGTCGTGGCTCACGGTATTGATGTAGGCGAACAGCACCGGGCGGATGGTGCGTTTCCAGTGGCTCAGGATCTTGTCATAGACCTGGCGTGATTCCTTGCTTTCATTGCGCGGGATCATGCTGGTGAGGCGCGGGCTGAGGATGCGCTCCTCGAACTCGTCCATCAGGGCGCGCGTGATGCGGGTGGCCTCCTGGCTGTCGATGTCCTGGCGGCGCGCCAGGCTGGAGGCGATACGGTAGGACTGCATGCGCAGCGAGCCGGCCTGATTGATGGCAGCGGCGGCGCCCTGGGTGGTTTCGGCGATGATTACCGAACTGAGCATGCCCATGAAGGCCAGGGCGGTGATGGTGGCCATCGCCAGCCCCATGCGCAACAAGAGCGATTTCTCGAATACCTGCTTCATCGGTGTTCCCCGGAACGGAAGCGCTAGCTTAGCCTGTTGCGCCGGACCAGACATAGGTCATTTTGCCGCGGCGATTTGCCCCCTGCCGCTGGCCGGCAGCTTTCGTATAGACTGCGGTACGTGCAATCCGTAGAGGAGAAACAGCATGGACGTATTGCTGGTGCGGCATGCCAAGGCGGAAGAGCGCGAGATATTCGCCCTCACCGGCGCGGAGGACGCCCTGCGCCCGCTTACCAAGGCCGGTGCCCGGGAGATGCGCAAGGTGGCCAGGGCGTTGCAGCGCCTGCTGCCCCACATCGATGTGCTGGCCAGCAGCCCGCTGTTGCGCGCCCTGCAGACGGCGGACATCCTGGCCGAGCGTGTCGGCGGCAAGGTGGTGCAGTTGCCGCAGCTGGCCCCCGGTCATGAGCCGGGTCAGTTGCTGACCTGGCTGCGCAGCCAGGGCGATAACCCGTGTGTGGCCCTGATTGGCCACGAGCCCGACCTGGGGGCGCTGGCCGCCTGGCTGCTGACTGGCAGCCGGCGCGGATTCCTCCCCCTCAAGAAGGGCGGGGCCTGTCTGTTGCGTTTCAATGACGGCATCAAGGACGGCAAGGCCGAGCTGGTGTGGGCCATGCCGCCGGGACTGCTGCGCCGGCTCGGCAAGTCATCATGACCCTGCTCGCCCAGTTGCCCCTGCCCCAGGCCCTGGCCCTGCTGGCCAGCGGCCATCTGGACGAGGCCGAGGCGGCGGTGCGGCGGCTGGACGATGCCGCCGATGAAGAGGCCTTGCACGATACGCGGGTGGCGCTGCGCCGCCTGCACAGCCTGCTGCGTGCCTACCGCGACGAATTTTCCGCCCATGTGCCGCGCAAGCTGCGGCGTGCCGTGCGCCGTCTGGCCCGGGCCAGCAACCCGGCACGTGACGCCGAGGTGCAACAGGCCTGGCTGCTGCGCCAGGCCCATGACCTGACGGCCGCGCAGCAGGAAGGGTACCGCTGGCTGCTGGCACGGCTGCAGCCGGCGGCGCTGATGGAGCTGGAAGACAACCTGCAGCAGGGGGTACGGCGCCTGGTCCGCAAGCTGCAGCCCCCGCTGCGCCTCCTGGCACAGCATGACGGTCCCGCACCGCTGTATGCCGCCGCCTGCGCGGTGCAGGCCGAACCGCTGACGGCCGAAGTGCTGGCGGCCCTGGCGCTCATCGACGGGCCGCAGGATGTGGGCGGCGCCCATGCCGCACGCATCCAGGTCAAGCGTCTGCGCTACCTGCTGGCACCGCTGCGCCATGATGGCCCCGCCTGCGAGCATGCGGTGGCGCTGCTGCGCCTGCTGCAGGATCTGCTTGGCGAACTGCATGACCGTCATGTGCTGGCCGAACTGTTGCGCGACAGTGCCGCGGAGGCGGCGGCTGGCCATGCCCGCGCGGCGTTCGATACTGCGCCGGCGCAGCCCGCGGCATGGTGCCCGCCGCAGATGCCCGGTTTGCTGGCACTCGCGGAGCGCAATCAAGGAGTCATCGGCACCAGCTATGCCGAGTTGCGGCAAAGCTATCTGGATCGGCTGGACGAACGGGTGCGCCGGCCGTTGGCGCAGGCCCTGGAGGAATTGCGCGGCCGCTAGACCCGTCGTGCCGATAATCCGCCAACCCGGACGGTCCATGGATTATCATAAGCGGCCCTGATGACAACGACCCCGCCAAGCAGCCATGAGCGAGCAGAGCACAGCGGAGGGCCCGGCCAGCACCATTGCGGCGGTGGACCTCGGTTCCAACAGTTTCCACATGGTGGTGGCCCGCGCCGTCAACGGCCATCTCAGCATCCTCGACCGCCTGCGTGAATCGGTACGTCTGGCCTCCGGCCTGGGGACCGACGGTGAGCTGGATGCCGCGGCGCAGCAGCGCGCCATCGCCTGCCTGGAGCGCTTCGGCCAGCGCCTGCGCGACATGCCGCCGGGCAGCGTGCGCGCCGTCGGCACCAACACCCTGCGCAAGGCGCGCAACAGCGACGCCTTCCTGGAGGCCGCCGCCACCGCCCTTGGCCATCCCATCGAAGTGATCTCCGGCCTGGAAGAGGCACGCGTCATCTATCTGGGTGTTTCCCACTCCCTGCCTGCCAGTCCGGGGCAGCGTCTGGTGATGGACATCGGCGGCGGCAGCACCGAACTCATCATCGGCGAAGGTTTCGAGCCCATTTACATGGAAAGCCTGTACATGGGCTGCGTCAGCCTGAGCCAGGAATACTTCGCCGACGGCAGCATTTCCGTGAAGGCCATGCGCCGTGCCGAGATTGCCGCCGGCCAGGAACTGCAGACCATCGAACAGGACTACCGTCGCCTCGGCTGGGTCAGCGCCGTCGGTTCTTCCGGCACCATCCGCGCCGTCGGTGATGTGGTCCAGGCCATGGGCTGGAGCGACGGCGGCATCACCCTGCCGGCGCTGCACCGCCTGCGCGAGGCGATGATCGAGGCCGGACACGTCGAGCGTCTGAGCAATCTGCAGGGCCTGCCGCCGGAGCGTGCCCCGGTGTTTCCCGGCGGCGTGGCGATCCTCATTGCCACCTTCGCGGCCCTCGGCATCGAGCGCATGCAGGTGTCCGACGGCGCGCTGCGCGAGGGCCTGCTCTACGACCTGATGGGGCGCATCCGTCACGAAGATGTGCGCAGCCGTACCATCAGCTCGCTCAGCGATCGCTATCACGTCGACAAGGCGCAGGCGCACCGCGTGCATGACACGGCGACCTACGCCCTGCACCAGGTGATGCATGCCTGGAAGCTGGAGGAGGAGTGCGCCGCCAGCCTGCTAGAGTGGGCTGCACAGCTGCACGAAATCGGCCTCGCCGTGGCGCACAGCGGTTATCACAAGCACGGCGCCTACCTGCTCGAATTCTCCGACATGCCCGGATTCTCGCGCCAGGAACAGAAGGCCCTCTCCGCCCTGGTGCGCAGCCACCGCCGCAAGCTTTCCCCCGCTGTCTTTCGCGTGCTGCCCGAGGCGCAGCGCGAGCGCCTGATGCGCCTCGCATTCTTGTTGCGCCTCGCCGTATTGCTGCACCGCAGCCGCGCCGACATCCTGCTGCCGCCGTTCCATCTCGAGGCCGACGGCAAGTCCATCACCCTGCGCTTTCCCGCCGGCTGGCTCGAGCTGCATCCCCTGACCCAGGCCGACCTGGCACAGGAGGCTGAGATGCTGAAGGAAGGTAAATTCAAACTGATGTTTGAATGAGTGGTTTCAACGGCTGTCCTTGCCGTAGACAACGCGCAATTCCTCCTTGGCCTGCTCCAGAATGGAGCGTCGCTCGGCGGGCAGATTCTTTCCTGCGCGGTTGATGTAGAAGTTGAGCATGGCCATGGCGGAGCGGAACGGCGTGGTCTTGCGCCGTGTACTGGCCTCGGCGGAGCGCTGCAGGGAGCGGGCGATCGCGCGCGGGTCGTCGAGGGCGAACACGCCGGCCTCCAGGTCGAGGGCGTTACTGGTAGTGGTGACCTGCTGCGACCAGCGTTGAGCCTGGGCTTTGGTCATGGCTGTGCTCCACACCACGCGGTGGATGCGCGTAGCGCATCCGCCAGCTTTCTCCATGCCCTGGCGCCTACTGGTTGGCCAGCTCCTGCAACAGGCGCAGCTGGGCGCAGCTGGGTTCCGTGCCTTCGGCCGGGGTGATGCGGCGGTAGCTGCCGTCGGCGGCCAGTTCCCAGGCCTGGGTGTTGTCCTCCAGGTAGTAGCCGACCTCGCGCAGCACGCGCTTGCGCAGGTCCTTGTTGTCCACCGGGAAGCAGGTTTCCACGCGTTGCAGCAGGTTGCGGTCCATCCAGTCGGCGCTGGAGAGGAACAGTTCCTCCTTGCCGTCGTTGTTGAAGTAGAAGGCGCGGGTGTGTTCGAGGAAGCGGCCGACCACGGAGCGTACGCGGATGTTGTCGGAGACGCCGGGGACGCCGGGGCGCAGACAGCAGATGCCGCGCACGATGAGGTCGATCTGCACGCCGGCCTGGGAGGCGGCATACAGCGCCTGGATTACCTGCCGTTCCACCAGTGCATTCATCTTGGCGATGATGCGCGCCGGCTTGCCGGCGCGGGCCAGCTCCGCCTCGCGCTCGATGCGCTCCAGCAGGCCCTTGTGCAGGGTGAACGGCGCCTGCAACAGCTTGCGCTGCTTGCCGAAGCGGCCCAGGCTGGTGAGCTGAAGGAACAGCTGGTGCACGTCCTCGCCCAGCTCCGGGTCGCAGGTGAGCAGGCCGTAGTCGGTGTAGATGCGCGCGGTGCGCACGTGATAGTTGCCGGTGCCGAGATGGACGTAGTGGCGCAGGTGGCCGTTCTCGCGCCGTACCACCAGCAGCATCTTGGCGTGGGTCTTGTAGCCGACCACGCCGTACACCACGTGTGCACCGGCCTCCTGCAGGCGGTTGGCGAGGGCGATGTTGGCCTCCTCGTCGAAGCGTGCGCGCAGCTCCACCACCACGGTGACCTCCTTGCCGCGCCGCGCGGCGTCCACCAGCGCGTCCACCACCAGCGACTGCGGCCCGGTGCGGTACAGGGTCTGCTTGATGGCGAGCACGTGCGGATCGGCGGCGGCCTGGCGCAGCAGGTCGAGCACCGGGACGAAGGATTCGAACGGGTGGTGCAGCAGCACGTCGCCCTGATTCAGCACCTGGAAGATGCTGCTGCCGGCACCGAGGCGCGCGGGCAGGGTGGAGGTGAACGGCCCGTATTTCATTTCCGGCCGATCCACCATGTCGGGCAGCGCCATCAGACGGTTGAGGTTGACCGGGCCGTTGACGGCGTAGAGGTCGGCGTCCTTCAGGCCGAAGTGGCTGAGCAGGAAATTGGCCAGCTCGGGCGGGCAGTTGTCCGCCACCTCCATGCGCACCGCATCGCCGTAACGGCGTGCCGGCAGCTCACCTTCCATCGCCCGCAGCAGATCATCAACCTCTTCCTCGTCGACGAACAGGTCGGAATTGCGCGTGATGCGGAACTGGTAGCAGCCGGTGACCTTCATGCCGGGGAACAGGTCGTCGACATGGGCGTGGATCACCGAGGACAGGAACACGTAGTCGTGCGGTCCGCTGCCGGCACTTTCCGGCAGCTGGATCAGGCGCGGCAGGGCGCGCGGCGCCTGTACCACCGCCATGCCGCTGGAGCGGCCGAAGGCGTCCTTGCCCTTGAGCGAGACGATGAAGTTCAGGCTCTTGTTGAGGATGCGCGGGAAGGGATGCGCCGGGTCGAGGCCGAGGGGCGACAGCACCGGCAGCAGTTCGTGTTCGAAGTAGTCCTTGACCCAGGCCACCTGCTGTTCGTTCCAGTCGCTGCGGCGCACGAAGCGGATGCTGTTCTGTTCCAGCGCCGGGATCAGCACGTCATTGAGCACGCGATATTGCTCGGCCACCAGTTCATGGGCACGCAGGCTGATCTGGTTCAGCACCTCCTGCGGCGTCATGCCGTCGGGGCCGGTGGGAATGATGCGCGAGGCCTCGCGCTGCTTCAGTCCGGAGACGCGGATCTCGAAGAACTCGTCCAGATTGCTGCTGGAGATGCACAGGAAGCGCAGCCGCTCCAGCAGCGGCACGGTCTCGTCCTTCGCCTGTTCCAGCACGCGGCGATTGAATTCCAGCAGCGAGAGTTCGCGGTTGATGTAAAACTCGGGTTGGGAAAGGTCGATGCTCATAGATGTCCATGCCGGACGGCATGTCGCGGGCGCCGGGGGCGCAGCAGCGACGCCGTCGCCGAGAGTCCAAATGTTGCCATTACACTAACAGAATGTGACCGCGTGGTGACAGGGCGGTTCAAGAATTATGCGTGTCCGTTAGGGTGCTGCCGGCCGGCAGCAGCGCCTCCAGGTCTGCGGCCGCCAGGGGACGGTGGAACAGGTAGCCCTGGGCCTGCCGGCAGTGGTGACTGATGAGAACTGCACGCTGTGCCTCGGTCTCCACCCCCTCGGCGATCAGCGTCAGGCCCAGTTCGTCGCACAGGCCGACGGTGGCACGCAGGATGGCGCGGCTCACCGGGTCCTGCACCACGTCGGTGATGAAGGCGCGGTCCAGCTTGAGGCTGTCCACCGGCAGGCGGCGCAGGTAGTTGAAGGAGGAGTAGCCGTTGCCGAAGTCATCCAGGGCGATGTGGAAACCCGCGGTGCGCAGTTCATGCAGGCGACTGGCAGCGGCATCGATGTCGCCGAGGAATACCTGTTCGGTGATCTCCAGTTCCAGCAGGGCGGGATCAAAGCCGCCGGATTCGATGCCGTCATGCAGCAGCTGCCAGAATTCGCGGTCGGTGAACTGGCGCGGCGAGACGTTGATGGCGATGGGCACGGCACAACCGAGCAGGCGCCAGCGGCCGAGATCGGCCAGTACATGTTCCAGCATCTGCTTGCCCAGTTCGGTGATCTGCCCGGTCTCTTCGGCCACGGGGATGAACTGGCCCGGCGGCACCAGGCCATGGGTGGGATGCTGCCAGCGCGCCAGCGCCTCCAGCGCCACGATGCGTCCGCTCCGCAGATCGACCTTCGGTTGGTAATGGGGCAGAAATTCCCCCTCCTGCAGGGCGCGATGCAGATCGCTTTCGATGTTGATGAAGTGTGCCGCTTCGCGGCTGTAGTCGGCATGGTAAACGGCGATCTTGTCCTGCCCCTGGCGCTTGGCGCGGTACATGGCGGCATCGGCGTTGCGAATCAGGGTTACGCTGTCGCCGCCGTCTTCCGGATAGCAGGCCACACCGACGGTGCCGCTGATGCGCAGTTCGCTGCTGTCGATGATCAGCGGGCGTTCGATCTCGCCGAGCATGCGGCGGGCGAATTCCACCACCTCGGTCCGCGAACCGCTCTGTGGCAGGACAATGACGAACTCATCGCCGCCGAAGCGGCACAGCAGGGTATCCGGCGGGCAGGTGGTCTGCAGGCGCTGGGCAATGCGCTGCAACAGCTGATCGCCGAAGCTGTGGCCGAGACTGTCGTTGACGTTCTTGAAGCGGCTGAGGTCGAGAAACAACACGGCAAAGGGCTGTGGCTGCTGTGTCCGGCGGGCCAGCTCCTGTTCCAGCAGGCGGCGGTTGGGCAGGTCGGTGAGCGGATCGTACTGTGCCATGCGTTCGATGTGTGCCTGATCCGTCTTGCGCTGGGTGATGTCCACATTGGTGGAGCGCACGCCAATCTGGCGGCTGGTCTCGTCGTAGACCGGCGCACAGATATGGGTGAACCAGCGGGTTTCTCCGTCCTTGGTGATGAGACGTACATCGAAGCTCTCCGGATCGCCGCGGTCGTTGATGTGGTGGATGTGGCAACGCCAGCGCTCGCGATCGTCCGGATGGATCAGCGAGTCCATCAGGTTGGGATGGTCGAGAAAGTTCTGCTGGCTGTAGCCGGTAAAGCTCAGGCAGGAGGGGGAGACGTATTCATACTGGCCGTCGATGCGGCGCAGATAGGTGAACTCCTGGGCAATGTCGACGATGGCGCGAAATTCCAGGGTCTTCTGGCGCAGGCGCTGACGCAGCACGGTCACGCGGCCGAGCAGCAGGCCGACGATCAGGGTGACGGCAGTCGGTACAATGACGAAGCGAGGATGAAATTCCTTGTAGATGAAGGCAATCTGCACCAGCACGGCACAGAAAAGTACCAAACCTACCAGCAGCAGACTGCGGGCATAGACCAGCCAGTCTGGCCGGTGTCGAACCTCCATGCTCTCTCCCTCCGATTATGTTGCAATTACCCGCGTCTTGGTGCGCGCTACGGGGCAGCATATACCGCTGCGGGCAGGATGGGCAAACCGGGGTCAGGGCGCGGCAGGTTCGCGGTAGTACTCGGGCGGAGTTTTTTCCACCAGGGCGGTGGCGGCTTCATCCACCATGTCACCGAGTGCCCTTTCCACCGGTGTGTTCTCGAACACGCTGAGCAGGCCGGGCAGGCGCAGATAGCCGTGGCGGGGCGAGAACACGCCGGCCCAGGCGGCGCCGAACTTGCGTGCCGTGCCCTCCACGGCGATGGCGGCGACGACGCGGCCGGTGGCGACGTCGATCACGTGCAGGTCGAGGGTGGCGGAGGCGGTACGGATCTCCAGGTCCACCACCCCCCAGTTGCGGTGATCATTGCCCAGCGGGATCGGAATGGGGAAGGCGATGCCGCCGCTCTCGCCGGCATCGAATCCGGTGAGGGCGCCGACCAGCAGGAGGTCCACGCCTTCGAGCTGGTCCAGCGGCAGGGGCGTGGTGTCGCCGGCTCGGCGCGAGGTGGCGAATTCCTGCTCCGTCATCACGTCCTTGAGGTGCTCGCGCTCCAGCACGATGTAACGGCCGGACTGGAATATGGCGGTGGTGAGCAGGTCGCGGATGCCGCCGAGGAAGTCGTCGGCGGACAGTTGCTGATCGTTACCCAGCAGCAGGCCGAGCTGGGCGGGCAGGGAGTTCTTGCCGCTGCTGCGGTCGATGATGCGGCCGACCGCGATGCGCGCCTTGGGGCCGTCATAGGCCTCCGCCTGCACCTCTGCGATGCCCAGGCCGCCGCCGCGGGTGACGTCGGCGGTCGAGCTGCATCCGGCGAGCAGCACGGCACACAGTAAAACGCACAAGCGGATGCAAGGGCTCATATGAGATATCGGTCCGCAAATGAACGCGAATGGACGCAAATTGCACCGGCAGCCGTCATGGGCCTGCCAGCCGGCCCAGATTTGCTATTTGCGTTGATTTGCGTTCATTCGCGGACTCAGTCTTTCGTCTACAGCTTGGTGGCGACGATGTGATTGACCGCCGCCTCGATGCATTGGCGCATGGCCTTTTCCATCGGAGACTTGGCCCAGGCGCCGAGGCCGATGGGCAGCGGGCTGGTGGTGAATACCAGGCCGACACCGGCGGTGCCGGAGGTGCCTTCCACAGTGGTGGCGTTGACGACGCGGCCGGTGGCTGCATCGACGATGCGGATGTTGATGGCGACGCAGGCCTGTTTGGCGCCGATGAGCAGCAGCGAGCCGCCGCGGCAGCTGGGCTCGAACTCGGTGACCGAGCCGTAGATCAGCAGTTCGGCCCCTTCCAGCTCGCCCTTGGGTGCGACCGTTTCCTGCTTGAAGCGGCCGGTATCGCCCAGGTTCTGCTCCTGCATGACCTCCTCCAGCCGCTCGCGCTCCAGCACGATGAAGGCGTTGGAGTTGAACAGGGAGTCGGTGAGCATCTGCGACAGGCCATGGCCCACATTGCCATAGCTGCCCTGCGCCGCCTTGTACTCGAAGGCCTTTACCGCGACGCGCTTTTTCACACCGACGGCGGGCACCGCCCGCGCCTCGGCGATGGTGGGGCCGCCACTGCTGCTGCTCACCACGCTGGCGGAACTGCAGCCGATGAGCACGAGGGTGATGAGGATCAGGGATACAAGGGCGGACAGACGGCTGAACATGACGGACTCCTTGGCTAGGGCGGTAACCATGCAATCACTATAATCCCGGAAAGTCCAGTAGGCGACGTGCCCTCGCTTGATCTTTGACGCTACAAAACTTTTTCCTCAGTCGGCAATGCGGCTCGGTATTGCGCTTCTTCGGAAAAAGTTTTGTGAATCCAAATCCCTGCGCGATCATCTCGCCGCCTAATGGACTTTCCGGGATAGAGCACCTCCGGCGGCGGCCCGCGGGCAGGCCGCGGTATTTCGCCGGGGCAACGGGCATTATGGATTAGAATAGCCGGCCCGATTCGTTGTGACTGTCGCCGTGCCCACATCTTTCGAACAAATTCATGCCGCCATCAGTGAGTGCATGCTCACTGATCGAGCCGAGCTGCTGCGCCGCTGGCACGGCCTGCGCCGCCGCGCGCGCGAAGGCAAGCCCTTCGACCGCGGCCTGGCGGAGCTGGAGAGCGCGCTGCAGGCGGCGCAGCAGCGCATGCAGCAGCGCGCGGCGCAACGGCCTGCCGTCAGCTATCCGGAAGAGTTGCCGGTCAGCACGCGGCGCGAGGACATCGCCGCCGCCATCGCCGCGCATCAGGTGGTGGTGATCGCCGGTGAGACCGGCTCCGGCAAGACCACCCAGCTGCCCAAGATCTGCCTCGAACTCGGCCGCGGTGTGGCGGGGCTCATCGGCCACACCCAGCCGCGGCGCATCGCCGCCCGCTCCGTTGCCGCGCGCATCGCCGAGGAGCTGAAGACGCCGCTGGGGCAGGCGGTGGGCTACAAGGTGCGCTTCACCGACCGCACCTCGCCGCAGAGCCATATCAAGCTGATGACCGACGGCATCCTGCTCGCCGAGGTGCAGGGCGACCGCGACCTGCTGGCCTACGACACCCTCATCATCGACGAGGCGCACGAGCGCAGCCTCAACATCGACTTCCTGCTCGGCTACCTGAAACAGCTGTTGCCGCGCCGGCCCGACCTGAAGCTGATCATCACCTCGGCCACCATCAACACCGAGCGCTTTGCCGCCTTCTTCGACGGCGCGCCGGTGCTGGAGGTGTCGGGACGCACCTGGCCGGTGGAGGTGCGCTACCGACCGGTGGCGGCGGAGGACGGCACGCCCGATGCGGACGAGGACAGCCGCGACCGCGACCTGCCGCAGGCGATCACTGAGGCCATCGACGAGGTGGGCGCCATCAATCCGCTGGGCGACGTGCTGGTGTTCCTGCCCGGCGAGCGCGAGATCCGCGAGATGGCCGAGGCGCTGCGCAAGCACCACCTGCCACACACCGAGGTGGTGCCGCTGTTCGGCCGCCTGTCCGCCGCCGAGCAGGACCGGGTATTCCAGCCCCACGGCGGGCGGCGCATCGTGCTGGCCACCAACGTGGCGGAGACCTCGCTCACCGTGCCCGGCATCCGCTACGTCATCGACTCCGGGCTGGCGCGCATCAGCCGCTACAGCCCGCGCACCAAGGTGCAGCGCCTGCCCATCGAGGCCATCTCGCAGGCCGCCGCCAACCAGCGCGCCGGCCGCTGCGGCCGCGTCGCCGCCGGCGTGTGCATCCGCCTGTACAGCGAAGAGGACTTCCTCGGCCGTCCGCTCTACACCGACCCGGAGATCTGGCGCACCAATCTGGCGGCGGTGATCCTGCAGATGGGCGCGCTGGGCCTCGGCGACGTGGAGGATTTTCCCTTCCCCGACCCGCCGGACAGCCGCGCCATCGGCGACGGCTTCCAGCTGCTGCACGAACTGGGCGCCATGGACAGCCAGCGCCGCCTCACCGACATCGGCCGCCAGCTGGCGCGCCTGCCGCTGGACCCGCGCCTCGGCCGCATGCTGCTGGCCGCCGAGCGCGAGGGCAGCCTGCACGAGGTGATGATCATTGCCAGCGCGCTCACCGTGCAGGACCCGCGCGAGCGGCCGCTGGAGGCGCAGCAGCAGTCCGATCAGAAACACGCCCGCTTCAGCGACCCGGAGCAGAAGTCCGATTTCCTCGCCTGGCTCAAGCTGTGGGACTACTACCACGAGCAGGCGCGCCATCTGTCGCAGAGCAAGCTGCGCGCCCTGTGCCGCGCCGAGTTCCTGTCCTACGTGCGTCTGCGCGAGTGGCACGACATCCACGGCCAGCTGATGGCGCTGGTCAACGAACTGAAGCTGCGCATCAATGAACAGCCTGCCGACTACGGCGCCATCCACCGCGCCCTGCTCAGCGGCCTGCTCGGCAACGTGGCGCTGAAGGGCGAGGACAGGCAGTTTCTCGGCACGCGCAACATCAAGCTCAATATCTTCCCCGGCTCCAGCCAGTTCAGGAAGCCGCCCAAGTGGATCATGGCCGCTGAACTGGTGGAGACGACCAAGCTGTATGCGCGCAGCGTGGCGGCCATCGAGCCGGAGTGGCTGGAGCCGCTCGCCCGCCATCTGGTCAAGCGCAGCTGGTTCGAACCGCACTGGGAGAAGAAGAGCGCGCAGGTGTCCGCCTATGAGCGCGTCACCCTGTACGGCCTGCCCATCGTCGAGAAGCGCCGCGTCAACTACGGCCCCATCGATCCAAAACTTGCGCGCGAGCTGTTCATCCGTCATGCCCTGGTGGAAGGGGATTTCCACACTCGCGCCCCATTCTTCGCCCACAACCGCCAGCTGGTGGCGGAGGTGGAGGAACTGGAGGCCAAGGCGCGCAAGCGCGACATCCTGGTGGACGAACAGGTGCTGTTCGATTTCTACGATGCACGCCTGCCGGCGGGCATCTACAGCGGCAAGAGTTTTGAAAAGTGGCGCGAGGAGGCCGAACGCGAAGATCCGCAACTGCTGTTCCTCACCCGCGAGGCGCTGATGCAGCACGCGGCCGGCACGGTAACGGAAAACCAGTTCCCCGACGTGCTGCGCTGCGACAACCTCGCCGTGAAGCTGGACTACCACTTCGAGCCGGGCCATGCGGCCGACGGCGTCACCGCGATCATTCCGCTCGCCGCGCTGACGCAGGTGAACGCGCAGCCCTTCGACTGGCTGGTGCCGGGCCTGCTCAAGGACAAGCTCATCGCCCTGATCAAGACGCTGCCGAAACAGCTGCGGCGCAACTTCGTGCCGGCGGTGAACTTCGCCGAGGCCCTGCTCGCGGTGCTGCGGCCGGGCGAGGGCGTGCTGCTGGAGGCGGCGGCGCATCAACTGAAACGCATGAGCGGCATCGATATCCCGCCCGACGCCTGGCAGGCGCAGGAACTGCCGCCGCACCTGCGCATGAACTACCGCGTGGTGGATGAGCGCGGCAAGGTGCTGGGCGAGGGGCGTGACCTGGCCGTGCTGCAAGGCGAGCTGTCCGGCAAGGTGCGCCACACCCTGACCCAGGCGGTGCCGCAGAAGACAGAAACCACGCTGGAGCGTGATGGCCTCACCGACTGGGATTTTGACACGCTGCCCGCCAGCATCGAGGTCAAGCGCCACGGCCTTACCCTGCGCGCCTGGCCCGCGCTGGTGGACCAGGGCGAGAGCGTCGCCATCCGCCTGTTCGAGTCGGAGGCGGCGGCGCAGGCCGCGCAGTGCGACGGCCTGCTGCGCCTGTTCCTGCTGCGCGCGCGCGAGAAGGTGAAATACCTGCGCAGGAACCTGCCCGGTATCACGGCGATGTGCATGCACTATGCGGCGGTTGGCGGCTGTGAGGAATTCAAGGATGAGCTGGTCACCGCCACCTGCCGCGAGGCATTCCTGGCGCAGCAACCATGGCCGTGCACACGGGCGGAGTTCGTCCAGCGCCTGCAGGAAGGCGAGGCACGCCTGCTGGAAACCGGGCAGCGCCTGTGCGCGGCATTGGGCGAGGCGCTGGTGGCGTTCCATGCGGTGAACAGGAAACTGAAGGGCAGCATCGCCCCGGCGCTGTTGCCGGAGATGAATGACGTCCAGGCGCACCTGCAGCAACTGGTGGCACGCCATTTCGTGCTGCACACGCCGTATTTCTGGTTGCTGCAATACCCGCGCTATCTCAAGGCGGTGCAGGCGCGTCTCGACAAATGCGGCCGCCATCCGGCACGGGAGCGGGAAAACCGAATGGCGCTGGACAGGCTGTGGCAGCCGCTGGCCACGCGCCTGGTGCAGGGAATGCTCACGCCTGAACAGGAGGAATTTCGCTGGCTGCTGGAGGAGCTGCGCGTGTCGCTCTATGCGCAGGAGCTGAAGACCGTGCAGCCGGTGTCGGTGGTGCGGCTGGAGAAACTGTGGCAGGAGCGGCGTTGAGCGCACAGTCAGCGCTTTTGCAGGCGCTGCTCTGCCGCGACACGGTGCGCCGTCGCGTTGGGCGCCCATCGCGGCACAGCCGCTCCTACGGTTGCCCGTCGATCAGCCGCAGCGTCGCCGCGTCCCGTTCCGCGCCGTAATATTTGCCCAAGGCTCGGGCGAAGGTGTCATTGCCACTGATCGCATCGAACAGCGTCAGCGATGAATGCAGTTTGAGTACGTCGGGACAACCGAAGATATCCTCCGCCGTGCGTCCTTGCAGTTCCAGCAGCACAGTCACGCACTCCCGCAGCCGTGTCCCCAGCAGCGGATGCGCCAGATAGGCGCGCGCCTCGTCCAGGCTGCGAATGGCGTAGTGCTGCGCCGTTTCACTGCGCCCCAGCCCGGCGTACTGCGGGAATACGAACCACATCCAATGACTGCGCTTTGCGCCGGTCCGCAATTCATCCAGCACCTGTGCATAAACCTGTGCCTGCGCTCGCGCAAACCGCTCCAGGTTGTGGTCGTCATTACCCATGCTTGCCATCCCTGCCGATAGAAGGACGTTGTCCGTACCATAGTGCCATGTCGTAAGGCGTGGCAAGCAGAGGGGGCGCTCCGGATCAGAACAGGGGCAGCGGGGTGCGGCGCCGATCGACGAACAGGCTGTTGCCGGGCTGCTTTTTGGCCTGGCGCTTGGCCTCAGTGGCCAGAGTGGCGACCTGATGGTGGCTGTGACATTGCTGCGTATCCGGGCTGACGGCGCCGATGGACAGGGACAGCAGGGGGAAAAAGATATTGTTGCCTTGGCGGTCGTGTCCCCAGATGCCGCCCTGGGCCAGGTCCGCCTCATGGTAGAACTGGCGGCACTCGCGCTCGAAGTGGCGCAGGATGTGTTCGCAGCGCTCGCGCCAGTCCGGGCTGGTGAAGATCAGGATGAAGTCGTCGCCGCCGATGTGGCCGGCAAAGTCACGCTGTTCGTCGATGTGGGCGCTGAGGATCTGCGCCAGGGTGCGGATCACCTCATCGCCGCGGGTATAGCCGTAGCCGTCGTTGTAGGGCTTGAAGTGGTCCAGGTCGCAGTAGCACACGGTGAATGCCTGTTGCTCCTCCAGCAGGTGGTCGATGTGCTCGTAGATCGGCACATTGCCGGGCAGCAGGGTGAGCGGGTTGGCGTAGCGCGCATTGCGGATCTGCAGGTCGGTGATCTTTTTCAGCAGATCGCGTACCAGGCCGATGCCGAGGTAGTCGCCGTTGCGCGTGATGATGAACTGGTGCTCGATCTCGAAGTTGAGCTGATTGGTGATCTTCTGGCTTACCCGTTCCACCGCCAGGTCGTGCTCGACGATGAGCGGATGGCGGTCCATGAAGCGGGTCACCGGGCGGCGGCCGTACAGTTCACGCGCATACTGTTTCAGATACAGTTCCATCAGCCGCTGGCGCCGCACCGCGCCGATGGGGCGGCTTTCCACCAGCAGGGGCAGGGTGTGCAGGTCGGGGTGCTGTTGCAACAGGATAACGGCCTCGTCCACCGTGGTGTCGGGGGTGACGGTGGGTACGTTGAGCGCCAGGGTGCCGATGGTTTCCGACAGACGCTGGCGCTGCGGTCTGGTGTGGCTTTCCATTTCCGTTGACTCCTGCGCCAGTTCGCGGGGTGGCCGGCTCTCGGGACGGGAAAAGTAATAACCCTGTCCCAGGCCGATGCCGAGCTGCCGCAGGGTCTGATATTCGCTGGCGGTTTCGATGCCCTCGGCGACGACATGGGACTTGGTGCCGAGGGCGATGTCGCGGATGGAGCGGATGAATTCCTGCTTGATCGGGTCTTCGTGCACCCGCTGCAGGAAGTGGCTGTCAATCTTCACGTAGTCGGGCCGCAATTCCGACCACAGCCGCAGGCCGGAGTAGCCGGCGCCGAGGTCGTCGATGGCCAGCTGGAAGCCCAGGCTGCGGTATGCGGACGCCGCCCGGACCACGGCGGCGAAGTCGTCTATCGGGTACTGCTCGGTGATCTCGATGACCACCCGCTCCGGCCGCAGCTCGGGATTGCCCGCACCGCGCAGCGCGTGCAGCAGGGGCTGGCCCGGCTGGAGCAGGCTGCGCGAACTGGTATTGAGGAACAGGCGGCCGGGCAGGCCCAGCTCGATGAAGCGGTCATGGGCCAGGCGCCAGCATTGCTGCTCCAGCTCCAGCAGCAACCCGGCCTGGCAGGCGGCATTGAACAGGCTGCCCGGGGCATGCAGCGCGCTGTCGGACGGGCCGCGCGTCAGTGCCTCGTAGCCATGGATGGTATTTTCCCCCGGGGCCACGATGGGCTGGAACAGGATCGACAGCCGTCCCTGTTCGATGATTGCGCTTATCTCCGCACCGAGGTCGGGGGACAGGGGCCGGCCCAGGCCGCTGATCGCGGCGGGTGTGGCGTCGGCAGGACAGGCCACCGGCATGTTCATGACGTGATTCCAGGACGAGAGGGGAGGCACAGCCTAGTCGTCCGGTGTGACAGCGCTGTGACATTGCCAAGCCCGCGGCAACTGGTTAGCCTGCACTGAATACAAAGCTGCGCCCGCCGTGGGCGCGTTCTGGGGCATGAAGCCATGTGGAATCGACTCAAGCATTTTCTGTTGCATGAGCTGTGGGAGACCGAGGCGGTCGGCCCGTTGCGGCACCGGCTCTATCCCGTCCTGCGGGTAATACTGGTGATGGGGCAGGAACTGGCCGGCGGTCAGCTGACCCTGCGTGCCATGAGCCTGGTCTATACCACCCTGCTGTCGCTGGTGCCGCTGCTGGCAGTGAGCTTTTCCGTGCTCAAGGCCTTCGGTGTGCACAACCAGATCGAGCCGCTGCTGCTGACCTATCTCGAACCGCTCGGTTCCCGCGGCGAGGAGATCACCCTGCATATCCTTACCTTCGTCGACAACATGAAGGTGGGTGTGCTGGGGTCGGTCGGCGTGGCCTTGCTGCTGTACACGGTGATCTCGCTGACGCAGAAGGTGGAGAGTGCCTTCAACTATGTCTGGCGTGTATCGCGCACGCGCAGTTTGCCGCGGCGCTTCTCCGATTATCTCAGCGTGATCATGGTCGGGCCGGTGCTGGTGTTCTCTGCCCTGGGCATGACCGCTACCCTGATGAGCTCCACCCTGGTGCAGGTGATGCTGGAGATCCCGGTGCTCGGTCAGCTGGTGGCACTGGCCGGCAAGCTGATTCCGTTCCTGCTCATCATCGCCGCCTTCACCTTTGTCTACATGTTCGTGCCCAATACCAAGGTACGTCTTCGTTCCGCCCTGGTCGGCGCGGCGGTGAGCGGCGCGCTGTGGCAGGCCAGCGGCTACGGCTTCGCCACCTTTATCGCCAGCTCCACCAAGTACACCGCAGTGTATTCCGGTTTCGCCATCCTGATGTTCTTCATGATCTGGCTCTATCTGAGCTGGTTCATCCTGCTGTTCGGGGCGCAGATCAGTTACTTCCACCAGCATCCGCAGCAGGTGCGGCCGGAGCGCGAGGCGTTCCGTTTCAGCGCCCGCCTCAAGGAGCGCGCCGGTCTGACCCTGCTGTATCTGATCGCCGACGCGTATTACCAGGGGCATCCACGCTGGACGCATGATGCGCTGATTCAGCATCTCGGTCTGCCCGGTGATGCAGTGGCGGAACTGCTGCAGCCACTGGAGCGTGCGGGGCTGCTGGTGGAAACCGGGGAAGACAACCCGGGCTATGTCCCGGCGCGCGACCCGGAGCAGATCCACATCAGCGAAGTACTGGATGTGCTGCGCAGTGCCGAGGAGGCGCTGCATCCGGTGCGCTCCCGTGCCCTCGCCATGGCGCCGGTGGAGCGTTTGATGACGCAGTTGCAGCAGGCGCGCGACAGCGGCCTGGACGGCAAAACGCTGAAGGACTTCGTGCTGGGCCGCTAGCCCGCGGCGTGCTGACGTCTGTGCAGTGCCTTTTCGATGGCGCGGGCGACGGCGAAGAAACCGAAGGTGGCGGTGACGAAGGTGGCCGAGCCGTAGCCGAAGCGGCAGTCGAGCGACACGCCGTGGATGCCGGGTTTTTCGTGGCACACCGTGCCGTCGGCCTTGGGATAGAGCTGGTGCTGGCTGGAGAAGACGCACTCCACCCCCATGCGTTTTCCGGCGGCGGGAAAGCCGTAGTCGTTGCGCAGTTGCGAGCGCACCTTGGCGGCGAGGGCATCGTGGTGGGTCTTGCTGAGATCGGCAATCTGGATTTTGGTCGGATCGGTCAGACCGCCGGCGCCGCCGGTCATGATCACCGGAATCTTGTTGCGGCGACAGTGATGGATCAACGCCGACTTGAACTTGATGCTGTCGATGGCATCGATGACGTAGTCGTAGCCGCGTTCCCTGCTGATGTATTCCGTCAGCGTCTGCATGGTGAGGAAATCATTGATGGCGTGCACGGTGCAGGCCGGATTGATTTCGCGCGTACGTTCCGCCATCACCGCCACCTTGTGCCGCCCGACGGTGGATTCCAGCGTGTGGATCTGCCGGTTGACGTTCGACAGGGCGATGGTGTCGTTGTCGATGAGGGTGATGGTGCCGATGCCACTGCGTGCCAGCGCCTCCGCCGCCCAGGAGCCGACGCCGCCGACGCCCACCACGCAGATGTGCAACTGGCGGATGAGCTGGGCACCCTGTTCCCCATAGAGACGGCGGATGGCGGCAAAGCGATCGTCGGTGGACATGGCGGGATGTGCGCTCAGGCGGCAAGGATGCGCGGCAGTGTAGCGTAGCGGCAGCGGCCGGCGGAAGTATCAAACCAGTTCGTCGATGCCGCCGGGTGGTGTGTGCTCGGCGTCCGTCTGCTGATCCTCGGCGCGGCGTTGCCGGGTGCGCCGCTCATGGGGGCTGCGGGTATCGAGCGGGGTGGGGAGCTGTTGCCGGCGCCGGTCCTGGCCGCTGCGCCGCTCGCCCTGGCGCGGCCGGGGTTCACGCGTCGGTGGCGGCGATTGTTCCTGGCGCCGCGTCGGCAGCGGGGGATTTTCCTCTGTCAGGGCATGACGCTCCTCGGTGGAGGCGATGCGGTTGTCGCGTTCCACGTGATCCACCTGTGCCACCCTGCCCTTGGTGCGGTCGGTGGTCTTGAGGTGTTGCAGTCCGAGGTCGTCGGCGGGCGGTTCGATCTTCATGCTGGCAAGTGTTGCGCATGGACGGCGCCGGCGCCACCTCTGCCGGGGCGGGGGAGCACAATGGTATAGTGCGGTCATGCTCTGGCTGAAACACTTCCACATCACCTGCGCGGTTCTATCCTTCTGCGGTTTTGCCCTGCGTGGCTGGTGGCGCCTGACCGCGCCGCAGCGGCTGCGCCGGCGCTGGGTGCGCACGGCACCGCATCTGGTGGACAGCGCCCTGTTCCTCAGCGGCGTCACCATGCTGTGGCTGTACCGCTGGTGGCCGCAGGACCAGCCCTGGCTGCTGGCCAAGCTGGCTGCGTTGCTGGTCTACATCCTGCTCGGAGCGCTGGCCCTGCGCCAGGGCAGGGCCTGGCAGGTGCTGGCGGCGCTGGCGGTGTTTGCCTACATCGCCTCGGTGGCGCTGACGCGCACGCCGCTGGCCTGGCTGGGCTGAGGCGACACGGCCAGTGCTAACCTTGTCAGAGTGATGTCTCCTTGATATTGCGCTGCACGATGCCGCCTGGAGCGGTGCGGCGCCCGTAGCAGGACGGGGTGATGGATTTCGGATTGTTCGGCAGCTTCATCGGCGGTATTGGCCTGTTTCTGCTCGGCATGCGCATGATGACCGATGGTCTCAAGCTGGCCGCCGGGCCTGCGCTGCGCCATATCCTTGGCCAGTGGACGCGCACGCCCTTGCGCGGCATCTTCGCCGGTGTGCTGATCACCTCCATGGTGCAATCGTCCAGCGCGGTGACGGTGGCTACCATTGGTTTCGTCAACGCCGGCCTGCTGTCCCTGGTGCAGAGTGTGGGCGTCATCTACGGTGCCAACGTCGGCACCACCACCACCAGCTGGCTGGTGGCCATCGTCGGTTTCAAGATCAATGTGCAGGCACTGGCGCTGCCCTTCATTGGCATCGGCGCCGCCCTGCGCCTCACCGGCAGTCATTCCCGCCGCGCCGCGGTGGGTGATGCCCTGATGGGGTTCGGCCTGTTCTTCCTTGGCGTCGACATACTGAAGAATGCCTTCGAGGGACTGGGGCAGCGCGTGCCACTGGATCAACTGGGCGGTGGCGGCATCGAGACGGTACTGATCTTCGTCGGCATCGGTTTTTTGCTCACCCTGCTGATGCAATCCTCCAGTGCCTCCATCGCCCTGATTCTCACCGCCACCATGGGCGGCATGATTCCGCTGACCGCGGCGGCGGCGGCGGTGATCGGTGCCAATGTCGGCACCACCTCCACGGCGGCGCTGGCGGCCATCGGCGCCACGTCCAGCGCCAAGCGGGTGGCGGCGGCCCATGTGCTGTTCAACGCGCTGGTGGCCATCGCCGCGCTGCTGATCCTGCCGCTGATGCTCGCGGCGGTGGATGCCACGGCCCACATCCTGGCGCTGGAAGACAGCCCGGCCATTACCCTGGCGCTGTTTCACACGGCCTCCAAATTGTTGGGTGTGGCGCTGATGTGGCCGCTGACACCGCGGCTGGTGCGTTTTCTCGGCGCGCGTTTCCTTACCACCGAGGAGCAATTGGGCAAGCCGCGCTATCTGGACAACAATGTGCTGGCCACACCGTCTCTTGCGTTGGACGCCGTGGCGCTGGAGTTGGCACGTATCGGCGGCATGGCGCGTGAGATGGCGCAAATGATGCTGACTGCGGAGCGTACCGCCCCGGCCAAACTGATGACGGCGGACAAGTTGGCCATTGCCAGTCTGATTGAGGCGGTGGGACAGTTTGCGGTGCAGATGCAGCGCACCAGTCTGCCGGCGGAGTTCGACCAGTCACTGCCGGATGCCCTGCGTGTGGCACGCTACTATGCCTCGGTGGCGGATCTCGCCGACAACGCCGCGCAGATCCAGGAACGCGCGAGCGTGGTGCAGGATGAACCGTTGATCAGCGAGATTACGTTCTTCCGGGCTGATGCGCTCGCCTTGCTGCAGGCGGCAGACCCCCAGGGGGAAGGCTATGATGTCGCGGGCGCCGACCGCATGCTGGCCTCAATGGAGGACAGTTATCAATCGCTCAAGGCGCATCTGCTGCGTGCCGGCAGCGAGGGGCGCTTGCGCACCGAACAGATGGTGGAGTTGCTGGACTTCTTCAGTCGCGCCCGGCGTCTGCTGCAACAGGTGGTGAAGGGCGGACGCTACCTGCACGGTCTGCTGGGGATGCGTTTGCGGCCGCAGGACAAGACGAATGCCTCTGCGGAGGGGGACGCTGTCGTGCCGGCCGATGCCCCCGTGACGTCTGCGGCGGACGACAAGGCCGCCGCAAAGAATCAGGTGCAGGTGTAAATAGCAGAAATGCATGCAGTGGTGAGCGCCGCATGCAGCTTGTTTAATTCAATTAGGTACGCACGCTGCACGTCTCTGCCCTGACATCCCTTTTTTGCCGCTGTTCTCCGCAGCCGCCGCAGTCTGTGCAAATCAGTTTCGCTTCTCCAGCGTCAGTTCCAGCCGCTCACTGAACAGGCGCAGCGCCTTGACCCGTGCATAGTTCTTGTCGTTGGCTTCGATGAGGTGCCAGGGCGCGTAGTCGGTGCTGGTGCGCTCGACCATGTCGTTGACGGCGTGTTCGTAGGCCTGCCACTTTTCGCGGTTGCGATAGTCGTCTTCGGTGATCTTGTATTGCTTGAACGGCGTCTTTTCGCGCGCCTGAAAGCGCTTGAGCTGTTCGTCCTGGGTGATGTGCAGCCAGAATTTGAGCAGCACGATGCCGTGCTCGGTGAGCATTTCCTCGAACTGGTTGATCTCGGCATAGGCACGCATCCATTCCTCCTGTCGCGCATACCCTTCGACCCGCTCCACCAGCACGCGGCCATACCAGCTGCGATCGTACATGGTGACGTTGCCGCCACGCGGGATGTGGCGCCAGAAGCGCCACAGGTAGTGATGGGCGCGTTCTTCGTCGGTGGGCGCAGCGATGGGGATGATCTGGTAGCTGCGCGCATCCAGCGCCGGGATGATGCGGCGAATCAGGCCGCCCTTGCCCGCGGCGTCCCAGCCCTCCAGCACCACGATGCTGGAGATCCCGCGTTCGCGTGCCTGGCGCGCCAGTTCACCCAGCTTGCCCTGGTACTTGGGCAACTGCTTCTTGTATTTGTCCTTGGGCAGCGCACTGTTCATGTCGAGGTTGCCGAGGACACTCACCTGCTCGCCGACCTCGGGGGCGACGATGGGCTTGAGGTGCGGCTGGGGCGGCTGGGCCTCCGGCTGATTCTGCAGGCGGGCGCTGATGCGCTCGAGGATGTGCTGGCCGACGGTGAGGTTGCGGTAACGTTCGTCGGTGGCCTCGACGATGATCCAGGGGGCGTCGCCGGTGCTGGTGTTGCGCAGGGTGTGCTCGGCCACGGCACGAAATTTTTTGTATTGCTTGAGGTGCTTCTTGTCCAGCGCGGTGACGCGCCAGCGTGTGGCCGGATTTTCCTCCAGCTCCTTCATGCGCTGGCGCTGCGCATCTTCCGACAGGTGCAGCCAGAACTTGATGATCAGCGCGCCGTCATCGACCAGTGTTTCCTCGAAGGCGTTGATGCGGGTCAGGTCACGCTCCAGTTCGGCATCGCTGATCACCTTGTTGACGCGATCGGCGATGGGGCGGCTGTACCAGGAGCCGACATACAAGCCGATCTGGCCCTTGGGCGGCAGGGCGCGCCAGAAGCGCCAGTATTCCGGTCGTTCCCGTTCTTCGTCGCTCTTCGGCCCGAAGGCGTAGGCACGCAGCCAGCGCGGGTCGAACCAGGCGTTGAGCTGGTTGATCACGTCGCCCTTGCCGGCACCGTCGACGCCGGAAACCAGTACCAGTACGGGAAAGGGCGCCTCCTTCAGTGCCTCCTGCAGCAGCAGCAGGTTGGTGCGCAGTTCCGGCTCTCTGGCCTCGTAGTCGGCTTTCTTGATCTTGTGGCCCAGTTCGGCGACTTCGAACATGTCCGGTTCCCCGTAGTGCTGGCAATAGTTGCCACTTTACGCCGTCGCCGCGGCGCCAGCCAGCGTCAGCGCGGCAGAAAGGCGCGTTGGCCGTCCGGGCCGCTGATCTCCGTTACCGGATGGCGGTAGAGCTGCGACAGTGCCTCGGCGTTGAGCAGTGTCGCTGCCGGACCGGCCTGCCACTGACCGTCACCAAACAGCAGCAGCGCATGATCACAGTAGCGCGCGGCGAGATTGACGTCGTGCAGCGCCATCAGCACGCCATGCTCACCGCTGTCGGCCAGGCCGCGCAGATGCCGCAGGGCAGCGATCTGATGATGCAGATCGAGGTGATTGCTGGGCTCGTCGAGCAGCAGCAGGCGGGGTGCCTGGGTGAGCAGGGTGGCGAGGGCGAGGCGGCGGCGCTCGCCGCCGGACAGGGTCTGGCAGGAACGTGCTGCCTGGCCGGCGAGCCCGACCCGGTCCAGGGCATCGAGTGCCAGGGCCAGGTCCTCTGCACTCTCGCCCTGCCAGCGGCCGAGATGGGGATGGCGGCCGATGAGTGCCGTTTCCAGCACGGTGGCGGGAAAGCTGTCGCTGCTGTCCTGCGGCAGCAGGCCGAGGCACTGCGCGATGGCGCGACGCGGCAATCGTGCCAGCGGCGCGCCCTGCAGCCACAGGCTGCCGCCCTGTGCCGGGCGCAGGCCGGCGAGGGTATGCAGCAGGGTTGTCTTGCCGGTGCCATTGGCGCCGAGCAGGGCCCAGCATTGGCCGCGGGACACGGTGAGGCTGAGATGATGCAGCAGCCGGCGTCCGGCGACGGCGATGTCGAGGGAAACGGCGCGCAGCAGTTCCATCACTGCAGCGCCTCGCGCCGCAGGAGATAGAGAAACACCGGCGCACCGATGAGGGCGGTGAGGACGCCCACCGGCAATTGCTGCGGTGCGATGAGGCTGCGTGCCAGGGTGTCGGCCAGCATCAACAGGCTGCCGCCGAGCAGGGCGCTGGCGGGCAGCAGCAGGCGGTGATCGGAACCGGCGACGAGGCGCAGCATGTGCGGCACGATGAGGCCGATGAAGCCGACGCTGCCGGCGCTGGTGACGGCGGCGGCGGTAAGCAGCGAGGCGGCAAAGTAGATCAGCAGGCGCAGTCGGCCGACATGCACCCCAAGGCTGCCGGCGGTAATCTCGCCGCGGGCGAGCAGGTTGAGTTCGCGGGCGAAGGGCAGCAGCAGCAGCAGGCCGAGCAGCAACAGCGCCAGCGGCGCGCCCCATGCGCCGCCATGGGACAGGTCGCCCATCAGCCAGAACAGCATGCCGCGCAGATTGTGTTCCGGCGCCACCGCCAGCAGGAAGCTGATCAGCGCACCCCACAGCGCCGCCACCACGACGCCGGTGAGCAGCAGCCGTGCCGGTGTCCAGCTGCCGCCGCCGTGGGCCAGGCCGAATACCAGCAGCATGGAACCGAGTGCACCGAGCAGGGCGCTGCCGCTCACCCACCAGCTGCCAAGGCCGGCGAGCATGGCCAGCAGCGCGGCCACCGCCGCGCCGCCGGAGACGCCGAGGATGTAGGGGTCGGCCAGCGGATTGCGCAGCAGCACCTGCAGCAGGGCGCCGGCCACTGCCAGCAGCCCGCCCACGGCGAAGGCGGCGAGCAGGCGCGGCAGGCGCAGTTCCATGATGACGCCATGATGGGGGGTTGCCGTGTCCCACAGGGCGGGCCATACAGCGCTGGGCGGTATCGGCAGGCTGCCGATGGTCAGGCCGGTTGCCAGACTGGTCAGCGCCAGCAACAGCAGCAGGGGGAGCAGGAGCGTACGCATGCGCTGCGTGATCAGTCGATCTCCACCCGATTGCGGCCGTTGCGCTTGGCGCGGTACAGGGCGGCGTCGGCGCGGGCGAGGGGCAGGTCGGTGTCGCTGTCGTTGCTGTCGAACAGGGTCAGGCCGATGCTGACGGTGAAGCGGATTTCCTGCGGCGTGCTGCGGCAGGGCTGATTTTCCATGGCTACGCGCAGGCGTTCGGCATAGAGTTGTGCCCCCTCCAGTTCGGTGCCGGGCAACAGCACGCCAAACTCCTCGCCGCCGAGCCGGCCGATGATGTCGATCTTGCGCAGGGAACCGAGGGCGGTGAGCGCGAAGTGCTGCAATACGGCATCGCCGATGGCATGGCCGTAGTGATCATTGATCTGTTTGAAGTGATCGATGTCCAGCATCAGCAGGGCGACGGGTTTGTTGAAGCGGTGGAAGCGCGACAGTTCCTGCTCGACGCGTTCGAGGAAGTAACGGCGGTTGGGCAGGCCGGTGAGCAGGTCGGTGGTCGCCAGGTGACGCAGCTCCAGTTCCATCGCCTTGACGTCGCTGATGTCCTGCACGGTGCCAAGGGCGGAAACCAGTTCGCCCCCCGGTCCGGTCACCAGTTCCGCCATCTCGCGCACCCAGCGGACTTCGTCGTTGACCACGATGCGGTGTTCGATCTCGTACGGCGCACCTTGCAACGCTGCCTGCCACGCCGCGTGTACGTGGGCACGGTCGTCGGGATGGATGAAGGACAGGAACAGGTTGTAGTCCGCCGGCGTGTCTGGCGGCAGGCCGAAGATGCGGTAAGTCTCCTCCGACCACTCCAGACGATGGCTCGGCACATCCATCACCCAGCTGCCGACGTGGGTTACCGCCTGGGCGCGTGCCAGCATGGTTTCGCTCTCGCGCAGGCGCACTTCGGCTGCCTTGCGTGCGGTGATGTCGAGATGGGTACCGACGGCACGCAGCGGGCTGCCGTCCTCGGCGCGTTCCATCACCTTGCCGCGGTCCAGCACCCAGATCCAGTGGCCGTCCTTGTGGCGCAGGCGGTGTTCGGTTTCATAGAGCGGGGTTTCGCCACGGAAGTGACTTTGCAGGGCGCTGTCAATGCTGGGCAGGTCGTCGGGGTGAATGATGCGTTCCCAGGTGGAGATATCGGGGCCGATCTCCTCCAGACGATAGCCCAGCATCTCCGCCCAGCGGGCGTTGAAGGTGACCCGGCCGCTGGGGATGTGCCAGTCCCACAGGCCCAGGTCGGCACCGCTCAGCGCCATCTCCAGGCGCTGTTCGGCGGCGACGCGATCGCTGATGTCGACGAAACTGCCGACCAGTTCCGCCGCCTTGCCCTCGGTGTCGCGCAGTACGCGGCAGCGATCCTCCAGCCAGCGCCAGCCGCCGTCGGCATGGTGGAAGCGATAGCGGCGGATGATCTGCTCGTCGGCCCACTGCTGCCAGTCGGAGTTGTGCAGCACCTCGGCACGATCATCGGGGTGGATGTTGTCGGGCCACCAGGCGGCGTTGTCGAGGACCGCCTGCGGGGCGTAGCCGAGGATGTTCTGCACATTGGGTGCGATATAGCTCGTTGCGGTGCTGCCGACGGGGACGCTGTAGGTCACCGCCGGAGAAGCGCTCAGCAGGGTGTCCAGTTGCCGGCGGGTGGACTGCAGGGCGGCGGTGGCGTTGTCGATGCGCAGTTGCAGGCCGCGACGGGTGGTGCGCAGCAGCAGGAAGAGCAGGCCCTGGGTAAGCAGGTAGGCCGCGGCCAGGGCCAGCTGGGTGTAGGTCTGATGGCGGTGCCAGGCGGCCAGCTCGTCGGTCTTGTCGCGCCAGACCAGCACCGAGCCTACGCTGGCGCGTGCCGGGTCCACCTTGCCCAGATAATCGCGCAGGGGGAAGCGGGTCAGGTGCCAGGTCTTGCCCTGCCAGAACAGCAATTGCGAAACGGTGCCGCCGTCGGTCAGACGCGGCAGAATCGCCTCGTTCATCCAGGACTTCACCTCGTCGCGCGAGCCCGCCTCCAGATAGCAGCCGCAGCCCTTTTCGGCCCGCGGCCCGCTCAGCGGGCGGTACTGATCCCACACCGCCTCTTCGATGTGCTGTTGTTTGAGCAGGATGGCGAAGCCGGCGCCAAACTGCTGGTCGAGGCGGGCGAGCTGGGTGTCAAAAGACGTGCCGGCCTCCAGGGCGCCGATGTATTCACGCGTGCTGCCGCTGCTGCGCCATATCGGCACCACGCCGCGCACGCCGGAATAGATCCGGCCGGTCTCGAAGCCGGTGCGCGGCCGCTGATCGGCGTTGACGTCCTCGATGATGTGGCGCAGGCCGTCCATGCGGTCGCCAAATTTTTCCGGGGTGTGCACGCGCAGATAGGACAGCGAGCCGGGACCGAACTGGAAGTGCAGCTGGCGCAGGCCGAATTCCTGCTGCATGTCGATCCAGGCCGGGGCGACGTGGTTGTACAGCTCGTCGCGCAGGCGGGCGGTCTGCGGGCCGCCGGGGCCGCCGCCCTCGCGGGCCAGCGCCTGCTTGCCGCGGTAGAACAGGGACTGCACCTGCGGGTCGGAGGCCACCATGGTGGCCAGGGTCAGCATCTGCTGCTCCAGATCGGACAGCGCCACCTCGAAGGTGGTGCGCACGGAGTTCGATTCCTGCGCCAGCGTCTGATCCAGCTCGTGACGGTCATGCTGCCAGAACAGCACGCCGATGAGCACGAAGATCAGCGCCAGCAGCAGGCTGCTCAGGGCCGTGACGATGGGAAAGGAGAATCGCTGCATCCGGGAGAGGGGGTCTTTATATACATGGGATCATGCCATTGTGCCCGCCCGGGGCTGGCTGCGCCAGCCAGGGATGCGGCACAAGGGACGGGATACGAGAATCAACCCTCGTATTCTTCGTCCCTCACGCCCTGTGCCTCGTCCCTGGCGAGCGGCATGGGCCGCTCGCCCCGGCGCAGGGTGATGATGTCCCAGCCCCTGGCCTCGGCGTGGCTGCGCAGGGTGTCATCGGGGTCCACGGCCACCGGGTTGTCCACCTGCTCCAGTAGCGGCAGGTCGTTGTGGGAGTCGCTGTAGAACCAGGCGCCGGCCAGGTTGTGGCCGGTCTGCTCCAGCCACTGGGCCAGCCGCTTGACCTTGCCGTGCTGGAAGGTGGGGATGCCGGTGATGTCGCCGGTATAACGGCCGTGCACCACCTCAGGCTCGGTGGCGAGGAAGTGCTCCACGCCCAGGGCCGCCACGATGGGTTCGGTGATGAAGCGGTTGGTGGCGGTGATGATCAGCGGTACATGGCCCTGGCTGCGGTGCCAGTCGAGCAGGTGGCGCGAGGCCGGCAGCAGGATGGCGCTGATCTTCTCGGCCATGTAGCGGCGGTGCCAGGCCGCCAGGGTATCCGGCGCCTGCCCCACCAGCGGGGCCAGGGCAAAGCGCTGGTAGGCGCGGATGTCCAGGGTGCCGGCCTTGTACTCCTCATAGAACCGGTTGTTCTCACGCTCGTAAAACTCGCCGTCGACGATGCCCTGTTCCACCAGGAAGCGGCCCCACAGGTGATCGCTGTCGCCGCCGAGCAGGGTGTTGTCCAGATCGAAGATTGCCAGGGTCATGGGTCGGGCTCGTTGTTGAGGGGCGGACATTCTACGGGGTTTAGGCCGGATTTTCGCCATTTACCCCGCCCTTTGCGGCTTTTCCCGACCGCTGCAAACAGATTTGCGCGCAGGCGGCGCTTGTGGAAAAATCCTTGATGCACAGCCTCAAGGTGGTTTTCTAAGTGATTGATTCGGAAGGTTACAGAGCGAATGTCGGCATTATCCTGAGCAACCGGGAGGGGCAGCTTTTGTGGGCGCGCCGCATCGGTCAGGATGCCTGGCAGTTCCCCCAGGGCGGCATCCAGAGGGATGAGACCGCCGAGGAGGCCCTGTACCGCGAGCTGATGGAGGAGGTGGGGCTGGGGCCGGAGGACGTGGCCATTCTCGGCGCCACCCGGGGCTGGCTGCGCTACCGCCTGCCCGAACGCCTGATCCGCCACCACAGCAAGCCGGTGTGCATCGGCCAGAAGCAGCGCTGGTTCATGCTGCGCCTGCTCGCCGAAGACAGCCGGGTGCGCCTCGACCTGCACAGCCCGCAGGAGTTCGAGGAGTGGTGCTGGGTGTCCTACTGGCAGCCGCTGGACGAGATCGTCGCCTTCAAGCGCCGGGTCTATGAGCGTGCCCTCACCGAACTGGCGCCGCTGCTGGGTTCGGCGGTGCAGATGCGGCCGCCACGGCTGCGCCGTGCCGGCGCGAAGTAAATTAGCGTAGGAGCCCACTCCGTGGGCGAACAATACCGGCACCAGGCGTCGGTTCGCCCACGGAGTGGGCTTCTACGGCAAAGAGCGGTAGCTGGATACCGCCATATAACGAAGCATTACCCCACACCCAGGACATCTTCATGCTGCAAACGCTGCGCCGCATCATCCAGGAGGTAAACGCTGCCAAGGACCTGCAGCAGGCGCTGCGCATCATCGTGCAGCGCGTGCAGAAGGAAATGGCGGTGGATGTGTGCTCCATCTACCTCGCCCACAACACTACGCGCGAGCTGGTGCTGATGGCCACCGAAGGCCTCAATCCCGAATCGGTGGGCAAGGTACGCCTGAGCTGGGAGCAGGGCCTGGTCGGCCTGGTGGCCGAGCGCGCCGAGCCGGTCAACAAGGATGATGCGCCCAGCCACCCGCGCTACATGTATTTCCCGGAAACCGGCGAGGAGCGCTATCACGCCTTCCTCGGCGTGCCCATCATCCACCACCGCACCATCCACGGCGTGCTGGTGGTGCAGTCGCGTACGAGCGTGCGCTTCGACGAGGATGCGGTCACCTTCCTGGTCACCATCGCTGCCCAGTTGGCCGGCGCCATCGCCCATGCCGAGGCCAGCGGTGACATCGACGTGCTGCTGCGCCAGGGGCAGCTGGTGGACCACCGCCCCTTGCAGGGCCTGTCCGGCGCGCCCGGCGTGGCCATCGGCACCATCGTCGTGCTCAACACCTCCACCGACATCGAATCCGTTCCCGATCTGCTGGTGGACGACAGCGCCGCCGAGCTGAAGCAGTTCCGCGCCGCCGTGCGCGCGGTGCGCAAGGACATCTCCGACATGCTGAAGCGTCTGCGCGCCAGCATGCCGGCCAGCGACAGCGCCCTGTTCGAGGCCTACCTGCTGATGCTGGAGGAGGGGTCGCTCATCGACGACACGGTGAAGCGCATCAAGGCCGGCAGCTGGGCGGCGAGCGCACTGCGCGAGACGGTGCTGGAGCATGTGCGCATCTTCGATCAGATGGAGGATGCCTACCTGCGCGAGCGCGCCCAGGACATTCGCGACCTCGGTCGCCGCGTGCTGGAATATCTGCTCGGCGAAGAGCGCAAGCCGGTGGAGTATCCCAAGAACACCGTGCTGGTGAGCGAGGATGTCACCGCCTCCATGCTGGCCGAGGTGCCGCCCAAGCGTCTGGCCGGCGTGGTATCGATGCGTGGTTCACGCACCTCGCACACTGCCATCCTGGCGCGCGCCCTCGGCGTGCCGGCGGTGATGGGCGTGGTGGACCTGCCGCTCAACAAGGTGCACGGCCGCGAGATCATCGCCGACGGCTATTCCGGGCGTGTCTACGTCAATCCGTCCAGGGACATCCGCCGCGAGTACAAGCGGCTGCAGAAGGAGGAGTCGGAGCTCACTGCCGAACTGCAGGCGCTGCGCAGCCTGCCGGCGGAGACGCCGGACGGCCTGCGCGTGCCGCTGTATGCCAACACCGGCCTGGTGTCCGACATCCGCCCGTCGCTCAACTCCGGCGCCGAGGGCGTGGGCCTGTACCGCACCGAATTCCCCTTCATGATCCGCGATCGCTTCCCCGGCGAGCAGGAGCAGCTGGATGTGTATCGTCAGGTGCTGGAATCCTTCACGCCGCGGCCGGTGACCATGCGTACACTGGACGTGGGCGGCGACAAGGCGCTGCCGTATTTCCCCATCAAGGAAGACAATCCTTTCCTCGGTTGGCGCGGCATCCGCATCACGCTGGATCACCCGGAGATATTTCTCACCCAGATCCGCGCCATGCTGCGCGCCAATGCCGGTATCGGCAATCTGAACCTGTTGTTGCCGATGATCAGCAATCTGTCGCAGGTGGACGAGTCGATGGTGCTGATCCGCCGTGCCTGCGACGAGTTGCGCGAGGAGGGGCTGGATGTCAGCCTGCCGCGCGTCGGCGTGATGATCGAGGTGCCGGCGGCGGTGTTCCAGGCCGATCGCCTGGCCAGCCGCGTCGACTTCCTTTCCATCGGCACCAACGACCTGACCCAGTACCTGCTGGCGGTGGACCGCAACAATGCCCGCGTCGCCGAGCTGTTCGACTCGCTGCACCCGGCGGTGCTGAAGGCGCTGGTGAAGGTGGTGGATGGTGCCAACAAGTACGGCAAGCCGGTATCGGTGTGCGGCGAGATGGCCGGTGACCCGGCGGCGGCAGTGTTGCTGCTCGGCATGGGCATCGATTCGCTGTCCATGAGCGCCTCCAGCCTGCCGCGTGTGAAATGGGCGATACGCTCCATCACGCGCAAGAAGGCGCAGGCCCTGCTCGGCGAGGTGCTGCAGATGGAGGAGCCGCAGCAGGTGCGCGCGCGTCTCAATCTGGCGCTGGACGAAGCGGGACTGGGCGGACTGATCCGCGCCGGAAAATAACGCAGGGTGCGCAGCGCGCACCCTGCGAACCTTCGCGAATACGATTCGCTCCTACAATTAATTCATGGATACCTTGACCCATGCCCTGAGCGGTATGTTGCTGGCGCGGGCCACTGCGCCGGTTCAGCCGCACAGCGGTCAGTTGCCGCTGCGCAGCCGGATGCTGGTCGGCCTGCTGGCCGGCGCCTTTCCCGACAGCGACTTTGTGCTCCAGCTGTTCGGCGATGCCTTCATCTATCTCAACCATCATCGCGGCGTGACCCACTCGCTGCCGCTGTTGCCCCTGTGGGCGCTGTTGCTGAGTGGCCTGTTTGTACTGCTGTGGCGCCGGCGTCATGCCTGGCAGGCGTTTTACGGTGTTGCGCTGCTGGCGCTGGGCATCCATGTCGCCGGCGATGTCATCACCGCCTTCGGCACCCGGATCTTCGCGCCGTTCAGTGACTATCGCGCCGCCCTGCCGGCGATCTTCATCATCGATCTGTGGTTTACCGGGATCATTGTGGCGGGGTTGTTGGCCGCTTGGTTGTGGCGCAGCCGGCTGGCGGCACGCCTCGGCCTGACCCTGCTCGCCGCCTATGTCGGCGTACAGGTGTGGCACATGCAGGCGGCAGGGGAGATCGCGCAGCACTGGGTGCAGACACAGGGGGTAACAGCCCGGGAGGTGGCGGCACTGCCGCAGCCGCTGTCGCCATTTCACTGGAAGCTGCTGGCGCGGGATGATGGCGGCTATCACCGCGCCGATCTGAACCTGTATCGCGACGCGGTGCCGGCCACGCCGACGGACGATGCGGGTTTCCTGGCACGGGTCACGGCGTTGTACCGGCCGGCAGGTGATTTGCAGTGGGACTACCGTCCGCTGTTCGGCGCTGACGTCGCTGAGCAGGCGCTGGCCCGAGAGGCATGGCAGGCGCCGGTGCTTGCCGGCATGCACCGCTTTGCCGAGTATCCGGCGCTGTATCGCATCGATCGGAAGAGTGCCGGTGTCTGCGTGTGGTTCTACGACCTGCGTTTCGAGTTGCGCAATCTGCGCAACCCGTTCATCTTCGGCGCCTGCCGCGCGGACGAGCAGGCAAGGTGGCGGCTGGAACGGCTGACAGAGTAGGCACCGGGTCCTCTCGGCGAACGGAGCCTGGCGCGGGTGCCTACCTGATTTTCAGGCTGCCGATGATGGCGGCCAGTTCCTCGTCCTCGGCGCCTTCCATGTCTTCCGGGCAGTCGTAGGTGATGAAGAACACGCAGTGGCCGGCGGCCAGATACCATTCCTTCCACGCCATGTTGTCTTCGCTGTAACTGAGCATCAGGCCATGCATGTCACCCAGGCTGACGTCCATGCGCCGCGCCCCGGCCGCGAGGGTGTCGGCGGCAAGGTCGAGCAGCTCCTCATCGGTGGTGGCACCTTCATCCTTGCAGAAGCAGCTGATCTCCAGCGTACCGATGCCTTCTTCGGGGTCGTACAGCAGCACGCTGTCCTCGTCGTTTTCCATGATCCAGCCCTGCGGGCAGGAGGCGGTCCAGAGCGGTTGTTCGGCAGTCGGCATGATGGCGTGTGGTTGTGGAGGGGAGCGAATTATATCAGGACTGTTCCCACGGCAGGCCGCTGGCATTGAGTTCATCAACGCAGGCATCCACTACCCGGGCATCGTAGACGGTGCCGCGGCCGCGGCGCAGCTCGGCCAGGGCCTGTTCCAGGCTGAGGGCGGGGCGATAGGGACGATGTGAGGTCATCGCCTCGACCACGTCGGCCACGGCAATGATGCGTGCGCCGAGGCCGATGGCGTCGCCCTCGAGTCCCTGCGGATAGCCGCTGCCGTCGAGACGCTCCTGGTGCTGCAGGATCATGTCGCGGACCGGCCAGGGCAGATCCACGTCCTTGAGGATGTCATAGCCCACCTGCGGGTGGGTCTTCACCAGGGCATACTCGTAGTCGTTGAGCTTGCCGGGGCGATTGAGGATTTCCGTGGGTACGTAGATGTTGCCGAGGTCATGGATCTGCGCACCGAGGCGGATGCCTTCCGCTTCATCGGCGGACAGGCCCATGCGGCGGGCGATGGCGGCGGCCAGCCGGCTGGTGTGTTCGTGATGGCCGGCGGTGTAGGGGTCGCGTTTCTCGACCGAGCGCGTCAGTGCCTGCACCAGCTGCAGCAGGGCCTTGTCCAGCGCGGTACTGGCATGGTGGGCACGTGACTCGGCGGCCTTGCGCGCGCTGATGTCCTCGACCACGGCGATGAAATATTCCGGTTCACCCTGCGCGTCACGATGCAGCGAGATGGTGAGATTTCCCCATACCGTGGTGCCGTTCTTGCGCAGATAGCGCTTTTCCAGGGCGTAGGTCTTGATGCTGCCGTCGAGCAGGCGCCTGGCCTGTTCCAGATCGCTCTGCATGTCGTCGGGGTGAGTGATGTCTTCAACGCGCAGCACAAGCAGTTCCGCGGCACTGTAACCCAGCATGTCGCACATCTTCTGATTGACGCGCAGCGGCCGGCCATCCATTCCGACATGGGCGATGCCCACGGCGGCCTGGTCGAAGGTGTTGCGGAAATACTGTTCGCTTTGCCGCGCGGCCTCGCGCGAGGCCAGTACGATGCCGAGGCTGCGCTGGATGAGGAGATAGAGCAGGGCACCGGTGATGGCGACAAAGGCCCAGCCCTTGGCGGTCTGCAGCCGCGCGGTCTGGAGGGGGTCATCTGTGAGCAGCGGCACCAGCTGATCGGAAAACAGGATGTACAGTGCCGCAAACAGCACGTACAGACCTACGATACGCAATGACTCGCTGTGCTTGTCCATGGTTGCCGTTGCCCTCCTGGTTACGGCGCAAAAATAGTGTCGTCGCCGCTCAGGCGGCGCGCAAGGCCTTGCTGCTGTTGTCGGCCCAGCTCACTGCTGCCAGATAGGCGCTGTTGTAGTCGATGGAAACGGCGCCGCGCAGCACAACGCCATCCCATTCCCCCCGCTCGTAACAGACGACGGCTTTGAGCAGTGCCCCGAGCGGCCCCTCGCGATCGAGCAGGGCCAGCTTGATCGGCATGGACAGCGGCAGCTGGTCGAGCAACGTCTCCATCGGCTGATCGAGCATGGCGTCGAGCAGCGAGAACAGTCCGGCGGTAAAGGCCTGATTGCTGTCGATGGCGGGATCGGTGACCGACAGCAGCTCGCACATGCGCGCCCGGATCAGGGCGATGGTCATCAGTTCACGTGGCTTGTGATTGTCGATCTGCGACAGCAGCAGCAGGGTGGCCCAGTTGCGCACCGTGGCAAGGCCGAGCAGCATCAGTGCCTGGCGAATGGAGTCGACCTCGCGGCGCAGGCCGAAGGTGGCGCAGTTGATGTAGCGCAGCAGGCGGAATGAGAGGATCACATCCTGGGCGATGAGCTGCTCCACCTGACGCAGTTCGATATCGGGGTTCTGCAACTGGGCGATCAGGCTGAGCACCACGCTGCGGTTGGCGCTGGTAGTGCGTGCCTGGATGACGTCGGGGTAGGCGAAGAAATAGCCCTGGAACAGATCAAAACCGAGTTCGCGGCACAACTCGTAATGGGCCGGCGTCTCCACCTTCTCGGCAACGAGCTGCAATCGGTAGCGTCGCAGTCGTTCCACGGTACGTGACAGTTCGTCACGTTCCATGGCGAGCACGTCCAGCTTGACGAAGGAGGCCAGCTCCAGCAGCGGCAGCGTGTCGTGCTGCAGCAGGTAGTCATCGAGGGCGATGCGATAGCCCTGCTCCACCAGGCGGCGCACGCCGGCGATGACGCCGGCATCGGGCACGATGGTTTCCAGCAGCTCGAACACCACCTGCTCATGGGACATCGGCAGCGGATAGTCGCCGGTGAAGAAGTCGCCGGTGACATTGATGAAGGCGGGCTTGCTGCCGACGATGTTTTCCAGTCCCACCTCCATGAAGGTGTTGATGATCACCTGTGAGGTGGCCAGATCACCGTCGGCGAAGGCGGCCTGATTTTCCTGGCTGCGGCGATACAGCAATTCATAGGCGTAGACATCCAGCGCCCGGTCGTAGATGGGCTGGCGGCCGATGAAGGTGGCTTTGCTGTGCTTGTCGTGGTGCATACCGATCCCTGGGAGCGTGCCTCAGCCTGCGGCGGGGTAGAAGGCGAGCAGTTCGTTTACCCGGCAGCGTTTGTGGCCGTGGCAGCTGATGGAGCGTTGTACCGACAACTGCTCGATGTCGGCAGCGGCGTAGGCACTGCGGGTGAACGGGGTATCGTGATTGGAGATCAGCACATTGATGCCATCGCCCGCCGCCTCGGCGGCAATGTCGGCTAGGCGCTGCTGCTGCTCCAGATCGAAGCCGTCGGCGTGGTAGGCGGTGAAGCTGCTGGACAGCGACAGCGGCACATAGGGCGGGTCACAGTACACGACGTCGCCGGCGCGCACCGTGCGCAGGGTCTGCTCAAAGGTCGCGTGCCGGAATGTCGCGCGCCTGGCCTTGTGATGAAAGGCCAGCATCTCCTGCTCGGGGAAATACGGTTTCTTGTAGCGGCCGAAGGGGACGTTGAAGCCGCCCTTGGCGTTGTAGCGGCACAGGCCGTTGTAGCCGTGACGGTTGAGATAGACGAACAGCACGGCGCGGCGGCGGGTGTCGCTGCAGGCGTTGAATTCGGCGCGCAGTTTGTAATAGGCCTCGGCAGTGTTGTTGGCCGGGCGGAACAGCTTGCGGCAATCGGCGACGAACTCCGTGCCTTCCCGCTTCAGGATGTTGTACAGGTCGATGAGGTCCTTGTTGCCGTCGGCCAGCAGGTAGCGCGGGTAGTCGGTGTTGAGGAACACCGCGCCGGAGCCGGTGAAGGGCTCCACCAGCCGCCGTCCGGCGGGCAGGCGTGCCTTGACCCGCTCAATGATGCGGTATTTGTTGCCGGCCCATTTGAGAAACGGGCGCACGGGCACGGTGCGGGTGGTCATCAGCATGATCAGATCGGTTTGACGAACACCTTGGAGCGGCGCTGCCAGTTGTACATCGCCTGTTTCTTTACCGGCAGGTCCTTGATGTCGGCCTCGCGGAAGCCGCGCTCCTGAAACCAGTGTGCGGTGCGCGTGGTGAGCACGAACAGCCGGTCGATGCCCATGTCCTTGGCCTGCCGCTCGATGAAGGCGAGCAGGTCATCGCCGCGCCCCTGCTTGCGATAGTCGCGGTGTACCGCCAGGCAGGCGAGCTCGCCCACCTGCTCCTCCGCAAACGGGTACAGGGCGGCGCAGGCGACGATCATGCGATCACGCTCGGTGACGACGAATTGATCGATCTCCATCTCCAGCAGCTCGCGCGAGCGGCGCACCAGAACGCCTTCCGCTTCCAGCGGTGCGATGAGTTCGAGGATGCCGCCGACGTCGTCGATGCTGGCGCGGCGCGTGCCCTCGAACAGCTCGCCGCTGACCAGGGTGCCGATGCCGTCGCGGGTGAACAGTTCCAGCAGCAGGGCGCCGTCGACGTGGCGATCGATGAGGTGGGCGCGGCGCACGCCGCCGCGGCAGGCGCGCAGGGCGCCGCCCAGGCAGCGCGCCATCTCTTCCGACAGCTTGCGCGTCAGCGCCTGTTCGGCGTCGGCCAGTCCCAGTTCGCGGATCAGCCGGCGCCGGCTGTCGGTGACACCCTTGGCGTCGGTGAGGAAGATGAGTTTCTCCGCGCGCAGCTGCATGGCCGTGGCGGTGGCCACGTCCTCGGCGCTGAGGTTGAAGGTTTCGCCGGTGGGCGAGTAGCCGATGGGCGACAGCAGGACGATGGCACCGTCGTGCAACTGCTTCTGGATCGCCTCGCCGTCGATGCGGCGCACCTCGCCGGTGTGCTGGTAGTCGATGCCGTCGCGCACGCCCAGCGGCTGGGCGGTGACGAAGTTGCCGGAGGCGACACGGATACGCGCGCCCGCCATGGGGGAATTGGCCAGCCCCATGGAGAGCAGCGCCTCCAGTTCGACCCGCACCGTGCCGGCCGCTTCCTTGACGCAGGCGAGGGCGGCGGCGTCGGTGATGCGCAGGCCGTTTTCATAGTGCAGCTCGATGCCGCGGGCGTTGAGTCGCTCCTCGATCTGCGGCCGCGCACCGTGCACCAGTACCAGGCGCACGCCCAGGCTGTTGAGCAGGCCGATGTCATGCACGAAGCTGGCGAACTGCTCCTCGGCCACCAGCTCGCCGCCGAAGGTGATGACGAAGGTGCGGCCGCGGAAGGCGTTGATATAGGGCGTGGAGCCGCGGAACCAGCGGACAAAGGCCTGTTCGTCGGTGGGCGTGGTCACGGGCGGATCCTTTTCCTTCCTGTTGTTCTGATTGGGCATTTTCCGGGCAGCGAGGGGGAATGTCTAGTCGGAAAGTGGCAAGTTACAAGTTGCAAGAAAAACAAAGGGCGCTTTTGCTTGGAACTTGAGACTTGTCACTTGTAACTGCCTTTACAAACAGAACCGCTGAATCATCCCCTGCAATATTCCCACCATCGGGTCGATGCGCTCCAGCGCCAGGTATTCGTCCGGCTGATGCGCCTGGGCGATGTCGCCGGGGCCGAGGATGATGGTGTCCATGCCGAGGCGGTTCAGGTACGGCCCCTCGGTGCAGAAGGCGACGGCCTCGGCGTCGTGGCCGCTGAGCTGTTCGGCGGTCTGCACGATGGCGGCGGTGGCCGGGGTGTGCATGGCCGGGGTGCCGTGGAACAGGCGCCGCACCTCCAGCTGCAGGCCGCTGCCGGCCAGGGTCTCGCCCAGGCGCTGCTCCAGGGTGGCGCGCAGCTCGTCCAGCTCCATGCCGGGCAGCGGGCGCAGGTCGATGTGCAGGTCGCACTGGCCGCAGATGCGGTTGGGGTTGTCGCCGCCGTGGATGTGGCCCAGGTTGAGGGTGGGTACCGGTACGGTGAAGCGCGGGTCGCGGTGGTTGCGCTGCAGCTCGCCGCGCCAGGCGAGCAGCTCGCCGATGACCTTGTGCATGCCTTCCAGGGCGCTGTTGCCGAGGGAGGGATCACTGGAGTGGCCGGAGCGGCCGGTGAGGCGGATGCCCTCCATCAGGATCCCCTTGTGGGCGTTCACCGGGCGCAGGCCGGTGGGTTCGCCGATGACGGCATGACGGGCCTGCGGCCGGCCCAGCTCCACCAGGGCCTGGGCGCCCTCCATGGAGCTCTCCTCGTCGGCGGTGGCGAGGAGGATCAGCGGCTGTTTCAGATCGCCGGCCTGCAGGCCGCGCGCCGCCTCGATGGCGAGGGCGAAAAAGCCCTTCATGTCCGAGGTGCCGAGGCCGTAGTAGCGGCCGTCCGCCTCGCTGAGGCGGAACGGGTCGTGGTTCCAGCGCCCCTCGTCGTAGGGCACGGTGTCGGTGTGGCCGGCCAGCACCAGCCCGCCCGGCCCCTGGCCGAGGGTGGCGATGAGATTGGCCTTGTGCGGCTGGCTGGGCAGCGGCAGCACCTCCACCTGGAAGCCCATGCCGGCCAGCCACAGCGCCAGCAGGTCGATGACCGGGCGGTTGCTGGTGTCGAATTCCGGGCTGACGCTGCTCATGGAGGGGGCGGCGATCAGGGCGGCGAGCATGGCGTGGAGGGAGGGCGGCGGAGTGGTCATGGTGGTGTTTTCGGGTGGTGGATGTGCGTAGTGTAATGCATGGGGGCATGCTAGATTGATCAGCGTTGTTTGAGCGATTTTTAAAGAGGTTGTTGCGCGCTGTCGCGCGGATTGATTTTGATGCGGGGAGCCGCCCCGCGCGCGGGTTACTTTTCTTTGCACGGCCAAAGAAAAGTAACCAAAAGAAAGGCCGCCCCGATGTCTCGCCGCTATCGCGGTCCCCTGCGCTACTCGCCCGGGGCGGGTTCTTCCGACGGCACGTCCGTGTAGCGGGGCGCGCAAATTGTCACCTGTGGGCGGGTGATTTGTCACGCGTGAAGGATGCCGCGCCGAGCACCTTGGTTCGCAGTCGATGGCTATCAGCATGCCGCGCGTGCGCCACCCAGCTGGCGACGGTAGCGCGGACCCTATCCAGGCCGATTACACCGGCCGCAAACTTCCGTTGAAGGGCCTTTAACCGCCGCTTCATGGTGACCACCGACTGGCGGCGCAGGAGGCGGTGGTCGTGCCAGAGGCGGTAGCCGACGAAGTTCAGGCCGCGGGCGGCCGGCAGGACGCTGGTCTTGCTGAAGCGCATACCCATGATGGCCAGTTGGTTGGCGAAAGCGGCGCGCACCGCCAAGGCCTCCTCTTTGGTCCAGCACAGAACCACCATGTCGTCCATGTAGCGGATGTAGCGCTTGAGGCGCAGCTCCCGCTTTGCCCACTGGTCCAACTCGTTGCCAACCAGGTTGGCTATCCACTGGCTCGTCAGGTTGCCCACCGGGATACCAACGGGCTCCCGCTCGTCACTGCCGGCAGTGCTGTCGATGATGATATCGAGCAGCTTCAAGGTGGCCGGGCAGGCTATCTTGCGGCGAATCACCTGCTTGGCCAGGCGGTGGCTGATGGACTGAAAATACTTGCTCACATCCATCTTGAGCACCCACACCGGGCGCCCGCTCTTGTGCATGTCGCGCAGCCAGCGCTGGGTACGGTTGGCGGCCGCGTGGGTGCCCTTGCCGGGGCGGCAGGCGAAGGTGTCATCTATCATTGCCCGGTTCCAGATGGGCGCCGTGATGTTGCAGATGGCGTGCTGCGCCACCCGGTCCAGGTACGGCAGCGCCGCTATCTCCCGGCGCTTGGGTTCGCGCACCACGAAGATGCGGTAGCGGCCGGGCTGGTAGGCGCCCCACAGCAGCTCCATCTGGAGCCGCCCCAGTTCCTCCCATAGATTGGCCTCGAAGCGGAGTACTTCCTCGAGGTTGCGCTTGCCACGCCGGGCGAGCCGGTGGGCCTCGATGAGGTTATCCCAATCCACGATCCGCTCGATGAGCCGCTTGTGTTTCTGGCCCATAAACTCCCTTTGCTGCTGTTGATTGTTGTTATTGGTAAGGTGGTCGCGCCGGGCTTTCGCCTCTCGGCTACTCGTGCGGCGCGACCATTTTCAGCTTTTCGGCCCGGCCAAGCGGCCGGGTCCAGGGCGGACAGGCTGACCCCCTGTGGGGTGCTGGGTGACGGCAACGCCTTTGCCGTCCTCTCACAAAGTGGTGGTCACAGACGCAGCGCAGGCCCACATTGCCGTTCGCATTCCACGGATTCGCATTGGAATTGAGGCAGCGCGCCCCGGCGTGAACGCCATCATCGAAATTGCCGCCCCCGATGAAGGCGCGCCAATCCGCGTGGTTCACGTAGCGCCGAAATTCCCATCCGCCCTATTTGAGCCGCTGTCGCCAGGCGCCGACCATCGCCCCAATCTCGGCCAGCTGGCGGGCGGCTTCGCCCACCCGCTTGACCCCGATCAGTTTGCGCTCGGCGCCGTGACGCAGCAGCGCATGGATATACCTGATGTGCTCATCCACCCGGTACACCTTGCTCTTTTGGCCGCTCGCCGCGGCCTGAATAATCAGATCCACCATGTGCCACAGCGCATCCTCCAGCCGGGTGGCGTAACGGTAACGCTGATGCCTTGGGATCTTGTCGATAGCGAGGCCGAGATCGGCGATCAGCCGCTCCGCCTTGGTCAGCAAAACAAGGCCCCGCTGCCGCGGGGCCCCTTCAGGCTCTAGGGTCATAGGGCGTCACAGACGCAGCGCAGGCCCACATCGCCGTCCGCATACCACGGAGGCGCATTGGAATTGAGGCAGCGCGCCCCGGCGTGAACGCCACCAGCGAAAGTGCCGCCCCCGATGAAGGCGCGCCAATCCGCGTGGGACACGTAGCCGCGCGGATTGGCGCTGTCTTTGCCGACATTCACGACGGCATTCGACCAGACAAAGGTTCCGCCGAGATCGTGATGATTGTCGAGCCAATCCCACAGGTTGCCAACCGCGTCGACCACATTGTACTGGCTCACCGCCTTGCTTACCGCGCCGGTAGTGGCCGGTCCGGTGTTGCCGGTGGCTGCCCACGCCTGATCGTTGTTGGCATCCAGACCAGCCGGGGCGCCCTCGGCGTAGCGCAGGAACTCCTCGGCCGTCGGCAGTCGCTTGCCGGCGTTGCCGGCCAGTTGATGGAAATCGCTGCGAGCGTATATGTTGTCGCGTATGGCTGTTGCGCCATAGATGCTCACCGGCACGTTCTCCGGCCAGGTGCCCGAGCCCTCGCTATTGAGGTAGATGTCCACCCACAGGCTGCCAGGGATCACCTCAACCATGCCCGTCGGGTCACAGGTCGGGCGGTGCTGGAGGTCCCAGCACGAGTTGGGCAGGATCTGCGTGACCGGCGCATAGGCGGTGCTGTAGCGGTTCGCGACACCACGATAACGGCCGACGTGGAACCCGCCGACCTTGCGACTATTGCTCGCGCTGTAGCCAGTCGGGTAGGTGCTGTTCTTGCTCGCGATCCACTTGGCGATGCCGCTCGCCTGCTGGCAGGCGTAGATATAGATGTCGTCGCCGAGGGTCAGAACAGAAAACGAATCGTCGCGGTTGGCGGCGCTGAATGGGTCCCAGTCCGTCTGCGCCTGGAGCAGGTAGCCCTTGCCGTTGCCGCCGATATTGATCATGCCCTCGGGCAGGCTGAGTGTGTCGCCCGCACCCTTGCTGATTTGACCGAACAGGGACGCGAAGCCGCCCGCCTGGGCGGGAATGACGATTTTATCTCCAGCAGCCATTTACAGTGCCCCCTCGATTTGCGCGATCCATGCCTGCACCTCAGTGGCGGTCAGGCCCATCTGGTAGAGCGGCGCCGCCGGGTTGTCGGCCAGCACCTCCTGCCGGCGCGTGCCGTCCTCCTGCGTCAGCACGATGTACTGCGGCTCCGGCCCGTCCGGCTGCTCGGCCTCGGCCAGGTTGCGGTCAAACACGTAATGCTGCGTGTTGAGCAGGCCGCCTAGGTAGGCCAGGCCGCGCTGTTTGTTCTCGGGCGTCGCCCAGGGCGAGCCCATATAGCCCATCAGGTGCTCGATGTCCTGGCGGGTGGCGATCAGTTTTGGAAATCCGTACACGATTACAGCTCCTCCAGCATCAGCGCGCCGGTGGTGGCGTCGCGGGTGAGTTTGTGGGTTTCGGCGAAGGTGCCCCGGACAAACAGCTTGTTCAGCGCGTCCCGCACTTGCGTCAGAGTGTTTTCGTCGGGCACCAGGCCAGCGGCCGCGATGACGGCCAACAACTCATCGGTCAGCGCATTCAAATGACTGGCCGGGTCGAGGGAGGCCGGGATGTTCTGGGCCGGGTCGCCGTCGGTGAACTTGCCGTTGAGCAAGCGGATATTGGGATTGGATGGATAGTCCACGTTATGCCTCCTGGTATATAAAGCGTGGGTGGCGGTCGGCTCGGGCGGCGCGGCGGATGGCGCATTCCAGGGCTGAGTCGATGACGGTGCCGAAGGCTTCGCCGCAGGGGTTGCCGCAGAGTCTGGCGCCGCCGGTGTCGGCGAGCTGCACCACGACGTCGAATACGGTCTGCCAATCGATGCCGCCGAAATCTGTACCCATTTCCGCGCCGCAGCGGCGGGGGGCGTATTCGGTGATGGTGACCGTATATCCAAGCGCGGCGGCGAGTTGCACGAAGTAGGCCGGGCCCTGCCCGCCGGCTGCGCGCAGCCGATACAGGACAGCGGCGCGGCGCGCGACGATTGACTCCAGCTGGCCGGAGCAAGCGTCCGGCAACCCCAGCCACTCCTCCCATTCCGGCAGCATTTCGTAGACCGTGCGCGGGTCGGCTTCGTCCAGGACGTTGCCGGCGCGCTGGTCGATGGCGGCCAGTTCGTCGGCGACGGCGCCGAGCAGCCCCTGCGCAACCGGGTCGGCGCGCAGGGTGTTCCAGAGCCAGCCGCTCGGCAGCAGGGCGTTCAGCTGCTGGAGATAGGCGGCAGCGGTCATGCCATCTCCTGGAACGTGATAGCGCCCAGCACGCCGATATGGCCGACGGCATAGGTCAGGTCAGTAGCCTGATCTATAGAGTGGTCGAACTCGCCGGCGGCGCGGCTGATGGCTTCGCGGATATGGGTCAACGGGATGCGGCCGTTTCCGCTGCCATCTTCCGGCTCCGCCTCGCGCCGGAACAGGTCAGCCAACTCGGCGGAGACGGCATCGCGCACCGCTTGGGTGTTGGGCGACAACGAGATCGTCGGCGTGAACGCATCCGCAATCGGCGCAACGACATAGAGGATCGTATCCACCGGCCGGCGGAACACATTGCCGCTGGCGTCCACCTCGGTGATGTAGGCATCGATCGCATCGAGCGCCGCCTGGGTGGGAACGCCGTCGCCGGTGGCATCATCGGTCATGGCGCGAATGGTAACGGCGGTGTCGCCCATGGCGCCTGACGTCACCCACACGCGGGTTACGTCCGGATGGGCATCAAAGGCCCAGCGCATGAAGTCGCGGGCGGATCCGCCTTCTGCCGGCGCCTGGTCCCAGGCCTGCACGCGCGCCTTCCAGCGCTCCAGCGTCTCGACATCGGCGCCGCCGGCCAGGCCGCCGGCCGCCACCACGGCAGCGGATTGCACGCCCGGCACCGGACTGACCAGCGACAGCGTCACGCCGGCGTCCTGGTTGCCGGCGGCACCAGCCGCCTCCGCCGTAACATCAACATCCACGGTACTGCCGGTGATGGTCGCCTCGGCGTCGGTGGCGTAGCGCGCACCGTCGCCACTCTGCAGCACGGTACCCGCCTCGACCACCGCGCCGGCCGAGCCGGCGAGCGTCACCGAGCCCGTTGCGGCGACGGCGTCGAGGCGCGGAATGCCCTTCCAGGCGGCGTAGCGGGTGAAATTCTCTTCATCCATGGTCGCCGGGCAGGTCTGCTGGGCGTTGTAGTCCAGATGACCATGCAGGCCATGCACGGCGCCGGCGATGGCGCGCAGGAACTCGCCGATGATGCTGCGGCGCAGCCAGGGGTCGGTGCCGGCCAGGCGGCTCTTGGCGTTGGCCAGGAGGCGGCTGATGGTGGTGGGAAGTGTCTGGCGGACCCAGGCCATTATGCGGTCTCCGTCGAGTAATAGAACACGTCATTCCAGAAACGGCCGTCGGCCAACTGCATGTCGATGGGCAGCGCCAGAACGCCGTCGGCGTACCAGTACGGCGCGGCGGCAATGCTGGTGGCGATGCCGTCGGCCACAAACCAGGCCAGGGCCTCTTCGGCGTAACGCTTTGCCCGGAACAGGGTTTCCGGCGTCTGCTTGGCGTTCTTGAGCAGCCACAGGCGCGAGCCCTTGAGGTCGCCCTCATGCTCGGCGTACTGGTCGGCCCAGTGGCCGCGGCGGTTGTCGGAACCGTCCGGCAATACATCGTCCGGCTCCGCGCGCCGGTCGGTGAACAGCGAGGCGTAGACGGCGCCGCGCAGGCCCATGTCGGTGGAGATGTCCGTGCCGGCGAGGGCCAGGGCGAAGGTGCCGCCGTTGTTGGAGATAGCGAAGTCCATGGTTACATCTGCTGGTTGGATGCGTTACTGGTGCCGGGCGCGGTGGGCACGTAGTGGTCATGAATGTTGTGCACGTCGCGCATGTCGCCCATCGAGCCGGTGGCGTCGGCGATATCGGCGTCCGAGGTGATGTTGCCGGTGCTGTGGATCGGGCCGTTTACCGTCAGGGCGCCGTTGATCGTCGCGTCGCCGATGTGGGTGGTGGTGCTGGTGATGGTGCAGGTGGGAGCCTCGGCCACCAGGGCGTTGACAGCCTTGATGTAGAGCTTGTCGCCCTTGAGCCAGATGAGATTGCCGCGCACGTCGTAGATAACGTTGTCGCCCTTGGCCGCGCCCTGGGGGCGGCTGGCGCGGTGGACCGCGGCGAGGCAAACGGTGTGGTCGCGATTGGCGCCCAGGGCGCCCAGGATGCCCTCCCAGCCATCGGGCGGTACCGCCGTGCGGCCGTAACCCTCGACGTGCTCGACCCGGTCGCGCACCTCGCCCTTGTACGCCTCCACCTGCACCCGCTGGATCGGGCCGCTGGCGTCCACCAGGTGGCCGGCGGCGCGCAGCAGCACGGTGGCGAGGCGCGAGCGGATGGGCAGCAGGGCCTTGCGCAGGGCGTCCATGTTCATGGCGCGTCGTCCTCGATGGGGATGAGGTCGTAGGCCTCTTTGGGCATGACCGTGAGGCGGGAACGCTCGCCGGACTCATCCAGCAGGTATTCCACCGTCCCGATCATCAGCCACTCGCCCTGGTCGTCCTTGCCGACGATGCCGGCCCAGGGGTCGAACACCAGCACCAGGGTATTGGGTTCCCACAGGCCGTCCTTGTGGCGCCAGCCGTTGACGATGTAGGTGTACTGGCGGGAGCGGCCGTAGTTGAGGTTGCGCTGCCAAATGGCGCGCCTTTCGGCGTCGGCGTAGTCCAGCGCCGTCTCGGCATCGATGGTGGTGGGGCGATAGCGCATGCCCGCGTCCTCGGCGCGGCCCGATACATGCGCCTTCCATTCCGGAGCATGCTGGCTGTCGGGGTCGGGATACTGGCCGAAGATGTTGTAGATGGAGAAGCGGTCGCGGTGCGACTCCTCGCCGTCGCACTCCAGGATGTTCTGGCCCAGCACCAGCGCGGTGGGTGCGCGGCGACTGCTGGCGCGGGCGATCACCAGGTTGCCGTCCGGGTCGTCCAGCAGCATCACCGCTTCCTTGCGGGAGAGTTTTTCCAGAAAATCGAATGCCGTCTGAATACTGTTTATTACGGGCTGCTCTATAACCTTCAATCCGGCAACGCTTGATTTCGCCTTGACCCTAAACGGCTTGGCCAGATAGTCGGCCAGCTGGAGCAGCGTCTGGTCGTTGCGCTGCACGCCGTTGAGCTTGTCGGCATTGAAGGTGCAATCCACCAGGTCCGCCACCTTCGAGCGGCCGGAGACGCCCAGGGAGCGCTCCCTGGCGCTGTAACGCACCGGCGCCTTGTCCACGTAGCCGGTGATGAGCTTCTGGCCGTCGATGTACAGCTCCGCCGCGGCGCCCAGGGCGATGGGACGCGCGCCGTTCTGGCCCGGCCAGCGGTCGGTGTACGCCAGGTCGAAGGTCGATGCGAACAGATCCAGCGAGCGGCGAACCTTCACCTGCGTCCAGCCGCCGTACACCTGATTGCCTATCTTGAGTTGCACGTCAGACATGTGCAACTCCATACGGATAAAAGCCTTCCTTGGCGCTCGCTCCCTTTTCCTCTACCGTAGGCGGTGCGAACCAAACCAAGGAGAGGAAACCGATGAACACGGATAACGTCAGCAAGACACTTTTCGACTTTGTGCAGACCGCCTTCTGGCCGGAAGAGATGAAGCAGGACACGATAAGCCTGGCGCGCGAGAAGCAGTTGCTGGGCCGCCTGTCGAGCGGCAAAGGCTTGACGCAGGCCGAGGTCGCCAGGATGGATCGTCCCGACCGAAAGCTGCTGTATGAGTTGCTGACGCAATACATCATGTTTCTCACGATGAACCCGGGGCTACGCTTTCCGGACGACTTCCTGGACGATGCGAGTGACGGCGAATTAGGGCCTGCGCTTCTCGCTTATATCGCCGAACACTCATGGCCTTTCCCCCAGCTACTGCCTTCGCGGTCAATGCACTGAGCGACGTCAGCAGCACTGGTGATGCCATGCGCGCGACAATAAACGCGTCCTGGTGGCTACACACTCAACACCTCCAGCGTCTCCCCGCCCGGGACGAACCCCGGATGGGCGATCTTGTTACGAGCGACGATTTCATCGGCGCGCTCGCAGTCGCCGTAGAGCCTGTGGGCGATGACCAGCGCCGGCAGGGTGGCCTGCGGCGTATAGCTGCGCAGCTCGGGCAGCCGGGCGCCGCGCTCGCGCAGGTCGGTGGTGACGGCGGCGCGCAGCGCCTCCAGCGCCTCGAACACGCCGTCGTCGATGGTCTGTCCGAAGGGGTCGATGGCGGCGAGCTGGGTATCGATGGCGTCAGCCAGCAGCTGTTCCGTGGCCAGAGCGTCGGCGCGGGACTCATAGGCTGCCAGGGTGGACTGGCGCGCGGCCTCGATGACGGCGCCGCGCTGCATCAGGCGATCGAGGGCGTCGGCGCTGGCGGCCTGCTGCCGGCGGTCGGCCGTGGTGGTTGGAATGGAGAGATTGTCCTCGCCCGTGTTGAACAAGGCGGCGTAAAGGTTCAGCGCCCGCAGCGGCGCGCCGGCGGCGATGGCCACGCGGCTGATGGCGCCCAGAATCTCCGCGCCCATGTCCGCCGGCGCGCGGATCAGGTCGGCGACGGGGCCCGCGACGCTACCGACCATCGCCTCAATGCCGGCCAGGTTGTCCAGCAGGCGCGTCTCCAGCTCGGCGACGTGGAACTCCGGCAGGCCGTCGAGGCTCCAGCGGTCGGCGAAGTCGGCCAGGGCGGCCGCGCGGGCGGCGTCCGCGGCCTCTTGGGTTGCGCTGCTGGTATAGGTGGCCGCTGCCGGGAACTGCAAGTCCCCGCCGGCCAGGAAGGTCAGGCTGAACGTGGCGCGGCCGCCGTCGCGGGTGGACTGGGAGATGTCGCCCATCTCCACCAGCGAAACCTGCATGGCGCCATACCAGGGATGCTGCAGCAGGCCGGGGCCCGGCTCCTCCAGGGCGGCGATCAGGGCATCGCGCGCCTCGGTGTAGTCGCCGCTCTCCACCAGCGAGCCGTCCACAAACACTTCCAGCGTAAAGCGCCGGCCGGCGCGGCCGAGGTCTTCGACATACGGATCGTCGCGCAGCGGGTACTCGTGGACCTGCGTGCGCCGCCCCACCTGGCCGCGGTCGCCGGGGACGATGAAACGCGCGGAGCGGAACTGCCCCTGCAACGGACGGCCATCCACGGACTGGCGCTTGATCGTGTCGAGCCAGGCACTCATGGGCCACCCCAGCGCACACCCGCTTCCAGCTCGCCGCCCACGGACTCCATGCGCGTCACGTCCGCCTTGGCGCCGTCCGCGGCCTTCACTTCGATTTCCACCTTGCCGGTAAAGGCTTCATAGCGCTGCTGCGCCTCGATGGCGGCCTGGGCCGAGTCGTTGCCCAGGGCGGCGAGGACGCGGGCGATGCCTTCGCCGAGGGCGTCCCCGAAGGCGGTGCCTTCCACGAACTGTTTATTGATCAGGGTGCCGACGCCGTAGCCGGCGGCGCCGGCGGCGGCGACCAGGCCGGCCGACGTGGCCATCGCGCCCGCGCCCATCAGGCGGATGGAGGCCAGGTCCTTGGCGCCGAACAGCATGCCCGCGCCGGCCTTCCAGCCGCCGAACGTGCCGGGCTTGAAGCCGCCGGGGGCGCCCGGACCGCCCATGCCGCCGAAACCGCCGCCGGGCATGTTGACCACGAACACCGGCTGCACGCCCGCCATCTCCTCCAGCGCCTTGCCTGCGGCGACGCCGGCGCCGACGCCGGACAGCCCCTTGAGCAGCTTGCCGCCGCCCTTGACGGCGCCGAACAGGCCCAGGGCGCCGATGGCGCCCATGCCGATCATCTCCTTGCCGGACAGGCCGCGTTCGTCCATCAGGTACTTGATGGCGCCCTTGACGGCGTCGTTGACCGGCTGGGCGAATTCGTCCGCGGCCTCGCGCAGGGCGGCTTTGAGGCGGCCCACCTGGTCGACGGCGTTGTTGATGGCGGCGTCGAGGTCGCGGCCGATGGTGCCGCCGGCGCCGGCAATCTCACGGGTCATCTCCCGCGCCTTGCCGATGGTGTCTCCGGCGAGCAGGGAACGCAGGCCCTTGATGGTGTCGAGGTCGGCGTTGCCGAAGGCGCGGTTTATAAAACGGTCGCGCTGGACATCGGTCTGCAGAGTGCGGTACCGGGCGGAGATGTCGCCCAGCACATCGAAGGCGGCGCGGCGCTCGCCGTTGGCGTCGTAGAACTTGACGCCGGTGGCGCGGGCGGCGGCCTGCATGTAGCGCTGGTTGGTGAACAGGCGCAACGTCGAATCGGCCAGGGTGGCCAGCTTCTCCGGGTTGCGCTCGATCATCGACAGCTGCTCGATGAACCCCAGGGTGCTGGCGAAGTCGAGGCCGGCTGAGCGAGCATTGACGCCAACCTTGCCGAATATCGATGACAGGTCTTCCAGTTCGGCGTTACCAAGGCGGCCTGCGATGGTCATCTGATCCAGAATCTTGACCGCCAGACCGGGTTGCGACAGGTCGAATTGGAACGCTTCGCTGGCGACGCCCAGCGCGCCGGCCAGCGTTTCGGCCTGTGCGCTGGTGACGGCCATGGTCGGGTTGATGGCCTGGAGAGTGACCAGTGCCTCCTCCCAGGTCTGGCCGGACTGAATCAGGCTGTTGAAACCGGCAAGCAGGGAATCGACGGACCGGCCGGTCTCCTTGGCCATCGCAAACAGCTCCTTGCGCAGCATGGCGGCCATCTTCGTGGTGGCGCCCGCCGTTTGCTGCACCTGGATCAGGTCCTTGTCCAGGCCGGCGGAAGCCTTGACCTGCTGATAGCCCTTCCAGGCGCTGCCGGCGACGGTGAGGCCGGCGGTGAAGCGGCCGGCCATTTTGTCCATGGCGTCGCCCACGGCGTAGGCCGACCTGGCCATGACGCCGAACTGCCGTTGGCCGCGGCGCGACAGGCGGTCGATGGCATCGCCGTAGGCCGCGGCCCGCCGGTCGAGATTGCCGGTCAGGTCGAGGATGACGGCTGTGCGCAGTTCCTGGTCGCTCATGGCTCTAGGGTTGCTGGTTCAGTAGGCGCAAGGTCCGGCGCAGGCTATGCGGCGGGAGCGTCCGGCCCTGGGCGTGCAGCTTCGCTTCCAGCGTCTCCAGCTGCTGCGCCAGGGCGATCATCTCGCCCCCGCTGCGTCACCTCGGGAGACGCGTCCTGGGCCGCCTCGGTGATGGCGCGGCTGACCGCCTCGGCCGGGGCGGCGCCGTCCAGCAGCTCGATATGGGCGGCGAGGATGGCCATGTCCACCGGGTGGATCAGCGGCAGGATGTCCAGGTCGAACGGCCCCTTGAACTTGCCGATGCGCACGATCTGCCTGAGCAGCATCAGCGTGCCCATGCGCGCCGGGCTCTCGACGATGACCGGCACCACCTTGCCGTTCAGCTCGAAGCCGACCACCTTCTCGGCAGCCTCCTTGCAGGCCAGGATGTCGTCCGATCCCAGGTCGCGCAGCTCGAAATCGTGGTAGACCGCCTTGCCCCACTTGAAGCCCTTATCCAGTTGTCCGGTGATGACGGGCATGAGCTTACACCGGCTCGAACTGGTCGCCGAACAGGGTCAGCGTGGACTTGCCGGTGCTGCCGTCCAGCTCCAGCACGTCCTGGGTGTAGGCGTCGGTCATGACGTACTTGTGGCCCACGTCGTCGGTGATCATCACGGTGGCGCCCTCGATGTTGGAGAGGCCGATGATGTCGGTGTCCTTGGTGTGCAGCACCGTGCCGATGACGCGCGGCGGCACTTCCTCGCCGGTGTGGTAGGTGCGGCCGCCGTGGCGCTCGGGCTTGCGGGTGACGCCGCCCGGCGCGAACTTGGCGCCGTTTTCCATCGGGATTTTCGCGCCGTCGACGTAGACGGTGATCTTGCTTGCCAGTTTCATGGCTTAACTCCTTTGCGCTCTAGCGTCAGATGCGGAACATCGACAGGCCGGCGATGCGGTACAGGCCGCCGATGAGGCGCGGTTCGTCCTGGAAGGCCAACACGCCGTTGGCGGCGTCGATCTGGATGATGATGCTGGCCATGTAGCCCTCCAGGTCGTCGCACCAGCCGCGCTCGATGAAGTCCATGTACAGCGCCTTCAGCTCGGCGCGGGCCAGGTCCTCGGTCATGATCAGCTGGCCGGCGCCGAACTTGGCGTCGTTGTCCTCGCTGAGCTTGTAGCGGCCGGCGATGAAGCGGGACGCGAAGTGCGAGCGCTGCTGGTAGCGGATCCGCTCCAGAGTCTCCGGGCGCTGGATGTACAGATACGAGATGTCGTCCAGGCCGGCGCTGTTGATCTGGTACTGGGTGAGCTTGGTCTCGATGCGGCAGGTGCCGTCCGGGTCCACGGTGTAGGTGGACATGCCCGAGTAGGTCAGCAGGTTGCGCTCTTCGTCGGTCCAGCGGTCCTCGACGGCCGGCGGCAGCATGCCGGTGAGGATGCGGCCGGTCAGCGGGCGCGCCGGGTCGAGGGAGAGCGACTGGGCGGACGCCATGGCATCGATGGCCGCGACTATATAGGGCGGCTGCGGGGCCACGTTCTGCGCCAGGCAGGTGACGTGCGGGCTGTTGCGGGCTTCGCCGTAGGTGCTGGTGGCGCCGTGGTTGCCGCGGAAGGCGGTGAAGGCGCGCATGCCGCGCTGCTGCGTCGGACCCCACAGCTCCAGCAGCTTGGCCTCCAGGGTAGCCATGTTCGCGGCGTCGGCGTAGGGCATGACGATCCAGTTGAACCACTCGGCGCCCTGGGCGGCCAGGGCGTCGGTGATGTCCGGGTTGGTGGCGCCGCCGGCCATGGCGGTGTGGGTGATGGCCAGGCCCTTGGGGTCTTTCTCGCCGTAGACGCCGGCGACGATGGGGATGCCGTTGCCGGCCTCGCCCTTGTGCTTGGCGGTCAGGTTGACCTTGGTGGTGTCCACGCCGTCCACGGCGGCGGTCACCGGGTAGCGCGAAGTGCCGCCGGCGGCGCCGATGGCCACGGCCAGGGCGGTGGCGATGGTGGCGCCGCTGTCGCCCGCCGTGACGGCCACGCGCACGCGCTGGCCGCCGATGTAGCGGGTCAGGGTGCCGGATTCGCTGGCGGCGCCGCCGATGGTGATGGCGCCGGCGGCGGCCACCGCCGCGGCATCGTCGTCCAGGGCGATGGCATAGGTTTCCATGTAGTTGTTGACGGCCTTGCCGGCGCGCAGCATCTCGGCGAGCATCGAGCCGATGCCGTAGAGTTCGTCGCCGCCGTCGGGCCGGGTGATGCGGGTCAGCTGGCCGGCGGCCACGGTGCCGGCGGCCAGGCGCTGGCCAACGTACAGCACACGGAACTGCGGCGAGCCCTGGGAGGCCAGCAGGTTGCTGATCTCGATGTTGACGCCGGGCAGGCGCAGGTTGGCCGGCATGTCGTTGAACGGGAGAGTGATGTTCATCTGTTACTCCTTCGCCTTGGCTTTCTTGGGCGGGGTGACTTCGGACACGGTGCCGTCGCGCAGGCGGCGCACCCAGAACACGGAGCGCTCCACGAAGGCGCCTTCCGGCGACAGGAACTTCTGCGGCTTGTTGGGCAGGCGCACCTGGTAGGGCTGTTTGGTCTGCGGGTCCACCTGCGGGACTACGTAAATCTGCTGGCTCATTGCGTTACCTCATCGATTGCGCGGGGGTCTTCGCCGGCGGCGATGCCGCCCGGGTCGTAATGTTCGGCGTGGACGGTGATCAGGTCGCCCAGGGCGGCGACGGCGGCGATGTTGGCCGGGTCGAACTCGCCATCGAGGGCGATGGTCATCCACTGCTGCCAGCTCACGGTCCACAGGGCCACGCCCTGCATGTCCACGTCGCCGGCGTACAGGTTGCGGGCCTGGATACCGGTGGCGTACTGCGCCTCCAGGCCCCAGGTGTTGCCCATCACCAGGCCGCCGACGGCGTTGGCGATGACCACGGCGGCGGTGCCGCGGTCTTCGTCGGGCGCGTCCTTGGTGACGATGGTGGCCACCCAGGTGACATTGGCTTCGGTCTCGCCGGCCTGGTCGCGCAGCGCGCTCCAGCCCAGACAGCCGAGCAGCACCGCCGGCGCGCGGGTCCCCAGGCGTTTGAGTTCGCTGCCGGTGAGGCGGCCGCGGTGCGCCTCCACGGTGCGCAGCTTGAGCGGCGTCTTGAGGGCGGCCTCGATGGCGGCGACGATGGCGGCGCGGCAGTCGGTGAGGTGCTGGCTCATTTCAGGTCCTGCTCCATGTTCATGATCAAGATGTCCAGCCAGACGCCGATCAGCATCTGCGCCTCCTCGACGTTGGCGTCGGACAGGCCCAGGTACGGACGCGCCTCGACGGCAGCCGGGCCGGGCGGCATGTCCGGCGTGCCGCCGAGCTGCTGGAGGGCGGCGTATTCCAGGGGTGAGCCCCACATGACAAAGCCCGCGCCCACCTGGTGGTCGATGGAGATCAGCAGATCGCCCTCCAGCTCCAGGATGCCGCCGCTGCCGCGCTTGCGCGCCGCGTAGCCGGGGTCGAGCGGCTTCCAGGGCGTGCCGTCCGGCGCGGTCTTCTCCACGGCGATGCGGTGCTGCGTCTGCGAGACGCCCAGGGCGCCGAGGTAGTCCAGCAACTCGTGGGTGTCGGCCTCGGTCAGCCGGTTGATGGCGGTAGCCAGGCGCTGGAGGCCGCGGGTGTCGGTGGTAACCTGGAGGGCGACGCTCATGCCTCGAACCTCCGGCCGGCGCCGAAGCGGCGGGCGCGGGCGCTGAAGCTGGCGCGGCTGGCCGTGGCGGCGGCCTCGCCGCCATCGGACGGCCCCAGGGACACGGCCCCGGCGCTGATGCGGTCCAGCAGCCGTACCGCGTCCTGGTAGCGCTGGCGGCGCTCCTCGGTGGCCAGCATCGGCCCCTTGGCCAGCCGCCAGATGGCGATGTCGCAGCAGAGCGAGCGCAGCACGCTCGGTACCGGGGAGAGCGGCAGGCTGTAGCCGCCGGCGGCCAGGTAGCCGTCGATCTCCGCCGAGGCGTCGGCCAGCGCCCGGTCCACCACCACCTGATCGACGACGCCGTCGCCGTCGCGATCGGCCAGCACCAGCAGGCCGTTCTGGCCTTCCGGGTCGCGGTCGATCAAATCCTGCAAGGTGGCGTAGGGCATCGGTCTCTCGCTCTTCGGGCTTTTCGCGCGGTCCCGTCCCGCGGGGCCGCCTGAAAAACCCGCCCCCGAAGGGGCGGTAAGGTCTTGGGGGAATTACTGGGGCTGCACGCTGACCCACAGGGCCAGAGCCGCATCCCGCTCGGCGCCGGTCAGGTCCGCCAGGCCGCAGGCCGCGGCCAGGGCATCGACCTTGGGCGTCACGCCGTCCTTGAGCAGCGCCTCCTTGGGCAGGCCGCCGATGGCCTGCGCCGCCTGGAGCACGCGCTCGCCCACTTCGGCCACGTCGGGCCAGGCGATGCTGGCCTTCTCCGGCTTCGGTTCCGGGCCCGGGGCGGGGGCGGCGGGAGAGGTTCCGCCCTCCGCCCCGCCTTCCTTGGCTCCA
>JBFLWM010000041.1:176946-227226 GCA_040755915.1 Pseudomonadota bacterium
TCCTGGGCGGCGGCGGGTTGTTCCGTGCGCTGGCGGTTCGGGTCGTTCTGGTCCGGGACCTTGGGCGTCGCCGCGGGTTCGTCGCCCCACTTCGCGCAGCCCTTGGCCACCAGGCGCTCGGCCTGGGGCAGGGTGATGGCTTCGCCGACCATGAGGGCGGCACCGATGACCAGCCACGCGCCGCTATGGCGCACGGGGCCGGTGATGATCAGGGCGCGGCCGTTCATGCCAGCACGTCCTCGACGACCACGAAGCCGTCGATCTGGTGCGGGATGGGCAGCGGCGCGGACTGCACCATCAGCCAGCGCACGCTGGGGTCCTTCTCCACCCAGCTCTTGGCGTAGAAGTCGGTGCGGGCGGTGACGGACTGCTCGGTGATGGCGTCCATGTCCTCGATGAGGCCGTAGTGGCGGCGGTTGTCGAGGAAACGGGAGCCCATGATCAGGGCGTTGGCCGGGACCATCGGCACGTCCAGGCCGCTGTCCGGGTCGGTGTACCAGTCGCGGATCTCCCAGATATCCACGCCCTCGACGGTGGCGATCTTGATCTTCGCGCCCGGCGCCGCGGACTCGCGCGCCACGGCCACCTGGCCCAGCGCGTAGTTGCGGATGTTGAAGTAGGCCTGCACCTTGGCGTTGGCCAGGAAGGCGTCCACCGCGGCCGAGCCGAGGAACACGTCGGTGGATTCGGCGCCGGCATCTTTCGAGTTCAGGCGCGCAAACTCGCGCAGCTGCTCGATGGGGTCGGAGGCCGCATCGCCCCACAGGTCGGTGCCGGACAGGTTCGGCCGATGGGAGGCCAGGGTCGGGAAGGTGATCTTGGCGTCGATGCCCTCGCCCTTGACGGTGACCTCGCCCTTGATGATGGCCTGGGCCGCCATCCACTCTTCGCGCCGGGCGATCATCGCCTTCAGCTGGCGCAGGTCCTCGCCCAGCAGGCGGTCGGCCTGGGTGGACGGGTCCACGGCATCGTAGACGTGCTGGCCCGGCTGGATGCGGGTCAGGTCGCCGGCGCGCAGCGGGCGCTTTTCCTTGATGTACGGAATCTTCACCGTGCCCGCGGTGAAGCCGGTGCGCTCGCTGACGTTGGCGCTGTGGATGGGCTCCACGAAGGCGGCCATCTTGCGGCCGTCGCGGAAGATGTGCACCTCCACCAGGCGCGAGTTGTGGTACTCGGGCTGGGCGGCGGAGAAGAACGTGTTGAGGAAGTGCTGACCGGGGACGATGATCTGGCGCACCGCCTTGGTCAACACGCGAACGTCGTATTTGCCTGCCATGTCAAAAGCTCCTTAGCTGGCGCGCCTTAGCGCACGAAAATGTTGTGGGCCGCCAGCTGCTCGTGCAGCGCGGCGGTGTAGCCGGTCAGCGCCGCGGCGCGGAAGTGGCCGGTGCGGTAGACGGTGGTGACCACCGCCGCCGAGGTGGTGTCCACGTCGGCCGCCAGGATGCCCTTGGCGTACTGGCTGCCGTCGGTGGCGGCGGCGTCGTAAGCCTTCCAGTCGCCGCCGTCGACCTGGTCCACCGGGACGGTGAACGCATCGCCGACGATGAAGTCGGCCGCGCCGTCGTTGATGGTGAAGGCGATGGGGCCGGCGTAGGCCACGCCCACGGAGGCATCCGCCAGGCGCGAGCCGTCGGGCGCATACACCGCGAAGGTGCCGCCGTTGGCCGCCGCGGCGATGCAGACCAGCTGGTAGTCGCCCACCTCGGCGGTCAGGCCCAGGGCGGCGCCGGCGACGGTCCCGTTGCCGGTGTTGCCGGCGTCGGCCGCGACCACGCCGATGGCGCGGTCCACCTGGCCGAGCACCTGGCCGGCGGACAGGGCGCCCTCTCCGCTGGCTACCTGGCCGGTTTCGGTCAGGGCCGGATGGTCGCCGGCGAACAGGTTGCTCGGCGGCGTGACGTTTTCGGAGCTGTACAGTTCTTCAGCCATTGCTGTGTCCTCGGGTCGGGGTCGGGGTTAGGCCGGGGTCTTGACGGTGCCGGCGATGTGGGCGGCCAGTTCGTCCTCGGCCGTTTCGTCGTTCTTCGGCTGGCCGCCCGGCAGATGCGAGTGCGCGGCCACCACCACCGGGGCGGTTTCGGTGAAGCGGCGGAAACCCTCCAGGTCGCGGGCGGCGTAGTCGCGCGCCCACGGCTCGGAGGCCGGGGCCAGCTTGCCGGCGGTCATGGCGGCGGTGACGGCTTCGTCGATGGCCTTCTGCTTGCCGGCGCTTTCCAGTTCGCCCAGGCGCTGCGCGACCCGATCGAACTCGGCGCGCGGCACGAAGTTGGCCGGGTCGGCGGCGCCGCCGCCCTTGGCCTGCGCGGCGGTCAGCAACGCCTCCAGGCCGGCATCGGGCTTGAGCCCCATGGACTGCGCCACCTTGGCCTTGTCGGCCGCCAGGGTCTGCGCGGCGGCCAGTACCGTCACCAGGCCGGCGGCGGAGTCGAGGCCGAGGGCCTGGGCGGCCTGCGCGCGGGCGTCGCCCACGGCGGACATGGCCTCCAGCAGCGCCTCCAGGCCGGCATCGGCCTGGGCGCCGATGGACTGGGCGGCGGAGGCCAGCTTGGCCTTGACGCGATCCAGGTGCTGGCCGATCTCCTCGGCGGTGGAGGTGACGGGCAGGTTGAGCAGGTAAATCAGGCGTTCCGTGAGGTCCATTGCGTGGGTCTCCGTTGCGGTGGTGTGTGAGTCCAGCCGGTGGGCCACCGCCTGGAGGTAGAGATTCGGGTTGTTGGTGAGGCCGCCGCCGACCAGGGCCTGGATGCGGCCGGTCTTCTTCTCGTAGATGAACACCGGCGAGAAGTAGCGCACCTCCTTGTTCGCAATCGCCTCCTTGGCGCGGGCGGTCCATTCGACGCGGCCCCAGATGTGGCCGTCGCGGCTCTGCAGCTCTTTGCCCCAACCGGAGGCCGGCACCGGGCCGACCTTCTCGGCGGCGCTCAGGGACTGGTGCTCGTAGTCGAGGGGCAGGTCCATGCCGAAGGCGCCGAACGCTTCCAGCACCTTGTCCGGTTGGTCGTTGAGGTAGGGGCCGCGGCCGTCGCGGCCGGAGAACGTGCCGGCGGGAACCATGTGGATCCAGTCCGGCACCTCGCCCTGCAGGTCGATCGCATGGACGGCGATGGCCTGACCGGGCAGCAGCGCGGCGTGTGCGGAGCGGATGAGCGATTTGGGGTGGTGGTACATGGTGCGCACAGTACGCACCGGGAAGCGGACTTACCCCCCGCGCGACTGCGGGGTGTCGGGATGGACGGCAGGGGACGGCGGGGCTATGCTTGCGTGCGTGACGGGTGCGACACGGTGATATTCTCCCGGCCGTAGCACAGCCGAAAGGCTGGAGCGCCATGTGGGGTTTCCGGCATTGCCGGTAGGGAGGCCCCACCACCCGTCGCGCTTATCCTACCCTTGTTGTTCGCGGATTCGCACTCCCTTTTTTCGCAGCCGCTCCAGCTCGCGCCGCAATGCGTCGTCTCGCGTCGGCAGGCGCCGCAGCGATGTGAGAAACACCGCCTTGCCGGACAAGGTCGCCTTGATCACCACCGCATAGCCGGCCTGTTCCAGGATGTAGATCAGCGACTGATCGCCCTCCTGGATGGCTTCGCCACGCTCGGCCGCTTCCTGGGCGTAGATGTATTCCGCCGACGTCAGCTCGGGATGGATGCGCTTCTGTTTCTCCGCCGTTTCGGCAGAGAAGCGCACAGTGGCCGTCAGCGCGCCGATGCGCTGCATGTGCTCAACGTCCAACGTGGCCACGGGGAGAGCCCCGGCTGGGGCGTCGTACCAGGTGGCGAATGCCGGACTGGCCACGAAGTCGCGAAGGGCCGCATTGGCGAGCGCCGCCGGTGCGGCGTTCAGCTTGCCGGTCAGCACGTCGCCGGCGCGGGCCGGCGACGGCACCTTGCCCGGGTTGTAGTCCCAGCCCGGATCGATACCCACCGGGACACGCTCCACCTCGCCGGTGCGTTCGTTGACCCATTCGCGGTACTCGATGGCCGGCGCCTCGGTGGGGCCGCCGAGCGCTTCGGCCGCGCGCTTTGTCAGTTGCCGCAGCCAGCACTTGCAGCCCCAGCCGTTCTGCGGCGCGTGGGTGTCCCAGAACGGGTGGTCCACCGGCAGGATGGTGCCGGCCCAGGCGACATGGTGCGGCCGGTGCACCTCGGACGGGCCGAGGTTGTATTCCAGGAACGGCAGCGCCTTGGCGGTGCGCTCGTAGCGCTGCCAGGCCTGGTGGGCGCGGGCGGTGCGCATGTTGGTCTGGTAGATGCGCTTCAGGCGGCGCGAGCCGACGTTGACCTCGCGCACCTCGCCGGTGAGCGGGTCCACCGCCTCCGTCTTGCCCCACCAGCCGAGGCGCGCCAGCTCGGGCTGGAGGTTCTTCTTCCAGCTCTCGAACGTCTGGCCGCGCGCCAGCGCCTGCTGCAGCGACTCCCGCACCGTGCGCAGCACGTCCACGCACATGGCCTTGGCGACGGTGAACTGCGCCAGGTGTTCCTGTTTCCAGACGTCGCGATGGTCGAAGCCGGGCGTCAGCTTCTTGGCCGCCAGGAGGTCGATGGCGGCCTGCGGGATGGGGCCGGGGAAGACGATTCTAGCCACGGCGGCGCCCCCCGATCAGGAGGGCGATCTGGACCGGCCAGAGCAGCATCACGGCAAACAGCATCGCCAGCCGGCGGCGCGGCGAGGGGCGGCGGCGCCGGACCCAGCCCGGCTCGAACCAGGCGTGGACCCAGAGTCCGAGGGCGGCGTAGATCACCAGGGCGCGGATCAGGTCGTCCATGGCGGTCAGATCAGCGCATTGGGGTGCGCATCGAGCCATTCCGCGCAGTCCGGATCGCACAGCAGCAGCTCATGCAGTACGTCATCCGCCGGCGTGCGCCGTTCGGCGCCCAGGTCGCTGAGCTGGATCAGCAGGGCCAGCTTGCGCCCGGTCAGGCGCCGGCGCTCCTCACTGTTCATCGCCCATGTCCCCCTTGGCCCGGGCGGCCAGCGTGCCGATGGCGAGCTGCCCGGCCAGCTCCTCAACGTCCATTTGCGCCAGCACCGCCGGCAGCGCGTCCAGGAACTCGGCGTAGCTGCGCGCCTGCTCGGCGGCGGCCAGCACCGGCTGGAGGACGGGATCGAGCTGGGGCTGCCAGTCGCCGCCCAACTCCTCCGCCAGGGCGTCGATCCAGTCCTGGTCGGCCTGCGCATGGGCCACGCAGCCGCAGCCGCCACCCGCAACCGGGGTTGATTCGCTCTCTCGCTGCGCCAGGGCGCGTTTTACCGCTGCGGCAATACCGATGCCGCCCCCCTGGGGTAAACGCGGCTCCTGCGCGTTCTGAGGCGGTCGCGCCGGCGGCCCGGCCCGGCGGGCGGCGGCCGGCCCTGAAACGGCCTGAGACGGCCTCTGAGGGCTGTTCATGCCGCTATACCCATCATCGCCGCTCCCCGGCCCGAAAGGCGCTCCTGCGCCGCCTCCGGGCCTCAGGACGGCCTCGCCGTCCCTGGGCAGGGGGATGCCCCATTTCTCGCGCACCCAGGACCAGGGGATACCCTCGCCCTCCGGCGCCAGGGGTGCCAGCTTGGCGATCTGGCCGGCCAGGGCGTCCAGGTCTTCCGGCTCCAGCAGCTGGGCGGTGTAGGTCGGCCAGTTCTCGCGCGGGCCCTGATTCAGCTCCACGATCCAGCGCGCCAGCGTGGCGCTCAGGGTGTCGCCCAGGGCGCCGGCGTCGGCGTCCAGGATGTCGTAGCGCACTTCCTGCTGGGCGGTGTCGTTGCCCAGGCGGCCGGGCGTGCCCTCGGTGGTGCCGGTCTGGCCCAGCACCAGGATCGAAACGCGGGCATCGAGGTAGCGCAGCAGCTGCTCGTACAGGTCGGCGTTGCCGCGCGCCTGGCTGTGGATGAACTCGATCATCATGTCTTTGGGGATCACCGCGCTGGCGTCCGCGCCGAGATTGCGCACGGCCGCCTCCAGCACCTCGATGTCCGCGCTGCGGCTCTGGGCGGTGAGCGGGTCGTATTTGCCCAGGCGCAGCGGCTGGCCGTAGATCTCCAGGAACGTCACCCAGTCGGAGAGGGAGAAGTTGGCGAAGCAATAGGCCCAGGCCACCGCCCGCGCCAGGCCGCCGCGGATCGGCAGGCCGGACTTCAGGTGCGGCGTGTGGACGATGAAGCGGTAGGGGAAGGCGGCCAGGGGTTTGTCGCCGCCGTCGTCGCGCAGGTGCGGCGTGCGGCCGTCCTCACCCCAGCTGAACCAGCGCGGGTCGCACCACTCCAGCCGCGCCGGCAGCCACGGCCGTTGGCGGGTATCCCAGTACACCTGCAGCACGGCGAAGCCCTTGCCGACGGCGTCCATGGCGTCCGCCACCACCTGGCGCAGCGTGAGGCGCTTGAAGCCCGCCGCCACCAGCTCGGCGTCGGCCTTGGCCTGGCTGTCGTCGCCGGCGGCGTCGGCCGACCACTCCAGGGCGGCCACGGCGCGCTTGCGGGTGTCGAGCACGCCGCGGTAGTGCAGGTAACGCTCCTCCATCTCCTCGGCCAGCTCCAGGTAGGCCTGCGGATAGCCCAGCTCGGCGTCGCGCAGCAGCTGCGCCAGGCGCGCCGGGGTCAGGTCCAGGTCGGTGCGGATGCCGGACACCACCGGACGCACGCCCCACACGGGCGAGGCGGTGGCCACCGGCCGGGTAAGCGATTCCGGCGACACCTTCCGGCCGGTGATGGCGTGGACGGCGGAATAGGATTCGGCCATGGTCTATCGTCTCCTGCCAAAGCGCGCACCCGAGCGGCGATGGCCCAGGCTGCGGTATTCGTTGGGGTTGCGGGGGCGGCCCATGCCGGAGCGGGCCAGCACCCAGAGCATCTGCAATGCGTCGGGGCCGTCGTCGTGGTCGACCTTGCCCCAGAACTCCACCTGCTGGTTGAGCAGCGTGTGTTCGCGGTTGAAGCGGATCTTCGCGGCGGCGACCGGCGGGATCAGGCTCAGGATGCGCAGGTCCTTGTCGCGGTAGAGCGCGGCGCGGCCGCGCGCGGCCCTGTCGGACGGATCGAGCTGGGCGGTGAAGTAGTCCGGGAACGGCAGCGCCGGCACATGGATGCCGCGCTGAGCCGACTGGTCGATCAGCTCGGCCATCAGGAATTCCTGGAAGGCCACCGCCTCGAAGGCCCAGGCGATCACCTCGTACTGGCGCTGGAACTCGATGGCGTCGTGGATGATGGTCTGCGGCGGCCGGCGGCGGATGGAGGCCTCCACCACGTCGAGCACGCCGTGTTCCAGGTCGTAGCCGCCCACCAGCAGCGCCGAGTAGTCGGAACGCTGCCCCTTGCCCAGGCTGGGGTCGCAGGAGCCGAAGAACACCCAGTTGCGGCAGGGCACTACCCAGTAGGTCAGCTTGAATTCGCTGACGCCGCCGGTGGGGTCGTTCTGCAACTCCGAGGCAAACGATTCGTGGCCGTCGCGCGCCCTGATCTCCATCAGCACGATCAGCGACCGCATGTCCGGCCAACTCACCACGGCGCCGGCGGTCATGGCCTTTTCGTGCTGCGCGTAGAATGCTTCCGCCGCGTCGCGGCCGTCGTTCAGGAACAGCTCTTCCCAGCGCTCCCACAGGTCCATGCGGTCGGGCCACTGGATGAGGGCCTTGAAGATTTTGGTTTCCCACAGTGCATTGCGCAGGGTGCGCGAGAGCACCGAGTCGTAATGCAGGATGGTGCCGACGTAGACCACATCCAGCGAATCGTCGGGCGGGCCGAGCTTGAGTACGGTGCGCTTGATCCAGTTCTCGCCCTTGTCGCGCTGGGCCTTGGTGGCCACGTTCTCGTCGTTTTCCAGATCGTCGATCAGCACCAGGTCGGGGCGGTGCGGGCCGTGGCGCAGGCCGCGCATGCGCTTGCCGGAGCCGAACGCCTGGAGCTTGATGTTGTTGGTGGTGAGGATGACGCCGACCTTCCAGACCCGGCCGGCGCCGGTGGCGTCCGGGTAGTCCATGGCCACGCGCGGGTTGGCCTCCAGCTCGACCTTGATGCCTTCCAGGATGGTGGCGGCCTGCTCGGTGGCGTCGGAGATGATCGGGATGAAGCGGCGCAGATTGAACACGATGCAGTAGACGCAGAACACTTGCAGCAGCGTGGTCTTGGCCTCGCCGCGCGGCGCCGCCAGGGCGATCTTGTCGCCGCGCCGGCGCACCTTGCGCAGCACGCCGGCGATCTCCTGCGCGGAGACGTGGCGCTTCCAGGCCAGCTTGTGCAGGCGCTCGAAGGCCCAGGACTGGAACACCGAGTCGGCCACGTCGGCCGAAAAGTAATGCGGGAAGTAGATGCGCGCGAAATTGCGGAAGGCCTGGCGCGAGCGCGCCCGGCGCTCCTCCCGCGCCGCTTCGTCCGGCTTGAAGCCGTCCACGCCCGCCTCGATCTGGGCGCGCAAGCCGTCGGCCATGCGCTCCAGGTCGAGCAGGAATTCCTTGCGACTGGTCTTAGCCATACGCGCGGCTCAGCTCCTCGCCGAAGCCGGGCAGGACCTCCAGGAAGCCCGGCGCCAGGCGTGGATGCTTGTCGGCCAGCCAGTTGCCGAACCGCTCCAGCACGTCGGTGGCGATGGCCAGCTCGGAGATTTCCGGACTGGCCTTGGCCAGGGCGGCGGTGGTCTTGTGCAGGGAGTCGGACAGCGAGGCCAGGATTTTGGCCGCGGCCATGGGCTCCAGCTTGCCGGCCTTGCGCTGCTCTTCCAGCGCCTCGATGGCGGCCTGGTGCTGGGTCAGGTAGCTCTGTAGCAGCGGCACCACCAGGTTGCGCAGGCCGTCGCCGGCGAGCATCGCCGCGGCGCGGGCATTGTCCCAGTCGTCGCCGCCGGCCTTGGCCTCGCGTTTCCAGCGCCGGCCGGTGGACAGGGGGACGCCGTGGGCCACGCACGCCACCTCCAGCGACAAGCGCTGGTGGACGTAGGCGGCACGCACCTTGTGCCGGGTTGCGTCGTCGTAGGCCACGCCTCAGGCCCCCAGTCCCAGCTTGGCCTTGACCCCGGCACCGATGGCCGTCACCAGGACGGAGATCACGCCGCCGGCGACGGCGCCGTTGATGGCGCTTTGCTTCTCGACGCGGCGCAGGCGTTTGTCGAAGTCGCGCTGATTGGTGAGGATTTCCTGCATCATCACCGTCTGCGCCTGTTGATTGCCCAGCACCTGGCCGAGCAACAGGTCGTTGTTGCCGCTCATTGCGTCTCCTTGGGGTTGCGGTAGCCGTCCAGCACCTGCTCCAGGCGCTCTGCGTAGCCGCCCAGCAGCTCCAGCGACGCCGCAAATGCGCGGGCGATGTCGTCGGGCGGGCTGGCGGGCGTGACGTTCTCCAGCGGCAGCGCCGGCCGCTCGACGGGCGGCGGCGGCGGGCAGGGAACAGGGATGGGGGTTGCGGCGGTGATCACCGGGGCCGGCGCGCAACCGGCCAGGGACAGGACTGCCAGGAGGACGATGGCGGATTTCATCGAGCCCTCCAGCGCTGGGCGAAGTCGCGGCCCTGGGCGGCGCTCCAGGCCATGGCGCCCGGACAGTCGGTCGGCACCGTGGCCTGCAACTGCCTGGCGGCGCGGGCGGCGGCGGCCTGTTCGGCCTGGGCGGCGCGGGCGGCGGCCGTCTCGGCGCGGCGGCGCTGGGCGTCCGCCTCCTCGCGCCAGGTACGCACTTGGCCTGCCAGTTGTTCCAGGGCGATGACGTGGACCGCCGCATCGCGCTGCGCGGCGGCCAGGCGGCCGTGGCGGTCCCAGGCGAGGGCGCCCAGGGCCAGGACGGCCGCCAGCAGCAGGGTGACGGCTACGGCGCAGGCACGCATAGCGCACCCCGCGGCCAGCCGGACGCCTCATACAGCGGCGCCCAGCGCAAAAGAATCCGACGGGGGTAGTCGCGGTTCTCGCGAATAGCCCACGCGGCGCGGTTGGAATACAGCTCGGTGTGCGACCACCAGCGGGCGGGATCGGCCCCCTGAGCCGATGCCAGCTTGCGGTCACGGTTGAGCCAGCCCAGGCCGCCGTTGTACGAGGACAACGTCATGGCCCAGCGGTCGCACTCAGTGGCGGCGCTGATGCGCTCGTACAACCAGCGGTCGTAGATCACCAGCGCACGCAGGCCCCAGGCGGGATTGAACGGCGCCGGTTCTGCCAGGTCGGCGTCCACTGTGCCGATCCAGCTGGCCGTGGCCGGCGTGAACTGGGCAATCCCGGCGGCGAACGGGCTTTGCGCCTGCGGGTTCCAGGCGCTTTCCTGATGCACCTGTCCGGCGAACAACGCCACCGGGGCGTCCAGCCCCCAGACGCGGTAGGCCTCGGCGGTCAGGGTGCGGCGGTGCTGCGCCGCGGCGCGCGGCACCGAGTCGATGGCGCTGGCCGTATCGGCCACGCAGCCGACCTGGAACAACACCAGCAGCAGCGGCAGCAGGCGCTTCACTCACACCCCCAGCGCCGCCGCCAGCACCACGGCCGCCACGACGATGGCGCGCCGCAGGCGGGCGCGGTCGGCGGTCTCGCGATAGGCCTTCCACGTATCAGGGGCGCCTGATTCAGCCGCCACCTTCGCCGCCGCATCGAACACATGCGGCCGCGCGCCGGGGAACAGATTGCGGTCCACCCAGTAGCCGAGCCAGGCCGCGCCGGTCAGCAGCAGCGCCTTCCAGGCCAGCACGTCGAGATTGGCGGCGGCGCGGGAGACGAACGCCAGGTACAGCGCCAACACCAGGAACAGCAGCAGCCATACCGAAGCGCGGCGCAGCTCTTTGATTACAAGGGGCAGGTTCACATCGTCTCTCCTCCGTGCGGGGTGCGGGGATTCCGCTGAAATCACGGGGAGAGGGTATGCGGGGGCCAAAAAGCAAACCCCCCGCGCGATGGCGGGGGGGTGCGGGGTGGAGCGACGCGGTGATGGTGGCCTAGAACGACGGGGCGCGCAAGGGGACCATAGCGAGCGCGGAGAAACAACCCGAGGCAGCGCCTTGCGCAGGCCGGCCAGGATGGCGGACCACCCAACGCGCCTCTGCCACGGCTCGCCGTTGACGTAGACGTTGTAACAATCGATACGGTCGGAGCGTTGCAGCTCGAACATATTCACCTGCACACCGAAGTCATAGTCGATCACGATGATATGGCGGCGCACCATGGGCAAGTTCACTGGCCGCGCAAGCCCTTGCTGCGCTTCGCGCAGCGCCGCTTTAGCGGCCCGCGCTTTGGCGTAACGATCACGGGCTTTCCTGGTGACTCTGTAGGCCATGCGTACCTTGCAAGCTCCGGATAATCAATAGTTGGGCACCTTCATAAATACCAGCCAGTGCGTCCGCGTGTTCCCTACTTTTTGCCCGAATAGCGGCTGCTCTGGCGTCAGCGATAGGACGGTCGAGAGTTTCACGCGGTGCTCATTCCATTTGAAAACCAGCGTTCCGCTTGGCTTCAAAACCCTGAAGCATTCAGCAAACCCTTTGCTCAACATTTCCCTCCATCCGGGCGGCAGCGTTCCGTATTTCTTAATCGTTCGCCCATTGGGGCCGCAAAAGGTGTGCGGAGGATCAAAAACAACAAGCGAAAACGCATTGTCTGGGTATGGCAAATCTGTAAAGTCGGCCACATCGTCCGGGTTAACAACAATTTCCACTGGCTTTTTCCCGGTTGTGTCTATCAGCGTTTCTCTGCGTTTGTCCACAAACAGCGCCCGCTCATCCTGCTTGTCAAACCAAAACATCCGGCTCCCGCAGCAGGCGTCAAGGACTGGCGGCAGGTCGCCCAACACGGCGGTCAAGGCCGACCCGCCGCAAGCGGCTTCGGTTTGGTCTTTCGGCTCATTCATGTCTTATCCCTCGTTCGGTTCGTTGGCGGCGGTCGGCTTACCTGGGGCGTTATGCCCTCTCCCCAGTCCGCTCAACAGCCCCAGTAGGTAGCACTTCGCCTCCCGCACGGTGTTGACGCACATCATCTCCTGGTACTGGCCGTGGCACAGGCGCTTGTACAGGTCAGTGCGCTCACCGATCATCCGGACGCCGAACAGGCGCCACCTGCCCCTGGTCGTGGTCGTCTGCGCGTACCAGTCGTCGCCGGTGAGGCTGCGCACCTCATCCAGGAGATCCTGCAGTTCGGCGTCTTCGTGCCGCCCGGGCGGCGTGGATACGAATGTGCATACAGGCATTACTGTTTACCTCCGGGATGCGACAGCGCAGGGCGCCCGAAGAATTGGGGCATACGCCCCTCGGACGCGCCGGCAACCTCCAGAAATTTCACCTCGGTCTTGGCCGATTCGATGATCGAATTCGCCACCTGGGCGATTGTTTTGGCACGGTCGAGGTCCATGGGATCATCTCTGTCCTTGAGCATTTCGATGGTCTCGAAGAGATGGTTTCTCAGATCCTCAATCTTGTTCTTCATGGCTCGCCTCCTGGTGTTTCTCTTGTCGTCTGATGGTTTTGCGCAGGCGCCCATTGGCCCTGATCGCATCCTTGAGTGCCGGCGGATAGCGATGGATGGTGTTGCGGCGCATCAGTTCGCGCCGTGACAGCAGCTCCAGGTTCTCGATGCGCAGGTCGGCGCGGTTGCCGTTCCTGAACGCAACGGCGTGGCCCTTCGGTACCGGGCCGTTATGTTCTTCCCACAAAATCACATGGACGTATTTCCAGTTGTGCCGCGCTTGGCCCTTGGGCGCGTCGTCGCGCACCTTGCGCTTGAGGTAGCCGTCGGAGTCGATGACCTCGGTGCCGACCGGCACCCAGGTCTGCGGCCGGTGGCCCGGCTTGAACTGCGTTTCCTCGCCGCCGATGTGCAACCCCTTCATGCCGGCGTTCCAGGGCTTGGCACGCTTCTGGAAGCGGTTGCCGGCGCCGATGGTGCTGCCGGGCTTCAGCCGGCCGGACTCCGGACCTGCATGGAACGCCGCGCTCTTCTTGAGCCCCAGGCGGTAGGCCTTGCGATAGACCAACTCCATCGGGATGCCGAGGCGTTCCGCCAGGCGCTCGGTGAGCGTGTCGGCGTAGTCGCGGCGCAGCAGCGCCTCTTCCTCGGGTGTCCAGTAATGGCGCGGCTTCATGATGTTTTCTTCCTCCGCTGTTTCTCCCACAGCACGGCGCCGATGGTCAGCGGCCAGAGCATGCCCGCCGCCAGGCAGAGCGCCCACAGGGCCCACCAGGCCCACCACGGGTCGGTGTCATCGCTGACGGGGATCAAGCAGACCAGCCATCCCGTCCAATACCAGGCCATGGCCATGTACCAGGCACTCATCGCGCCACCTCCGCCCGCAGCAGCCCGAGCCGCCAGGCCAGCGCTACCCAGGCGATATTGCCCGACACCAGCAGCACGCCGCCGGCGAAGCTGGCCCATTGGTCGAGGCTGGGGTAATAGACCAGGTTCCACAGGCCCCAGGCGCTGTAGAACACCCAGGCGGGCCAGTAGACGCCCTTGATCTCGCGCTCGGCGTAGAGCTTCCAGGCGTTGGCCCAGGCGACCCAGGCGCCTACCAGCTCGAACAGGCCGTTGATGATGTCGGGGTTCATTTCCGGTCCGATGCTCCGATCAGGAAGCGGCTGAGAAGAAAGCCGATGGCGATTTCGATGATCACCACCAGCGCGGCGACCAGGGCCATGTCCGTCCACGTCCAATTGCTCACAATGCCTCCCGGATCGTTGGCTCGCCGATGCCAAGCTCCAGTGCCACTTTCGTGACCGACCGCAGTTCGGCGTGCAGTTCGCGGATCAGCCGGCGGCGCGCCGGCAGCAGGTCGCGGTGGGCGTTGGGGATGGGCCAGTCGTTGCCGCCGATGGCAGTACCGATGGCGAGCGCCGCCTCCCAGCCGACGATGGCCACCAGGGGATGCCCCTGGTCCGGGCGCTGCGGCACGTATTGCTTGGTGCCGCCCCAGGCCTCGGCCACGTCGAGGGCGACCTTCAGCCCGGCCTCGCCGCCGCCGCCGGCCTCGGCGATCTGGGCCAGCAGGCCGCCGATCTCCTCGGGCCGCGCGTAGGGCCGCGCCATGTGCCACCAGCGCGGCCGGCGGCTGTGCTTGCGGTGTTCGGCCGTGCGGCGCCGCGGTGTGGCCAGCGGGCCGGGCGGGCGCTCGGGGCCGCCGAACAGATCGAGGTTGACGGGGTTGGCCATCAGTCGACGTCCGGCGGGTTCTGCAACAGGTCGAGGTCGAGGGTGATGCCGTAGGCGAACAGGGCGGCGGCAATGGCCAGGCGCGGCGTGTTGCCGCGGCCGGCGTAGGTCACGCCCTTCACAGCCTCGAAGGTGCAGAGGAAGCGGCCGCCGTCCACGCGGTAGACGGCCATCTCCGGCCTGGATTCCAGCACCATGTCGCTCGCCATGTTCCCGGCCTCAGTGCGGCCGCACGGCGGTCGGCCGCGCGGACAGGACTTCAGGCGGCAGGGACGCGAGCAGCATGGCGGCGGCGCCCGGCCCGCGCGAGATAGCGGCGGCAGCCACTTCCAGCGCCACAGTGGTTTTGTCCCTGTACAGATTCATGGCGCCGCCCAGGGTCGCGCCCTCGGTATCGACGGCGATCTGTACCGCGCAGACCAAGGGCAACTGGTGCTCTTTGCAGATATCCCGGATCTGCCCCAGCAGCGGCTGGATTTGGGCGAAATAGATCTCCCGTTTGTCCATGGTTTTCATGCTCTATCTCCCTTTGCTTTCTCTCGTGCGACCCAGTTTTTCAGGGCCTCGATCAGCGCCTGCTTATGCCGCGGCCGCAGGAATTCACGGGCATCGACGCCAACTTGTCTTTTGATAAACCCATCCAGCCCCTTATCGCCCGGGACGCGCAGCACGCCCATCCGCTCCAGCTCGCCCCAGAGGGCGAGAATCTTGGCGTCCTGCTCGCTGCGGGCCGGCCGGCGCTTGGTGGGTGAGGCCTTGGGCTTCCAGCCGCAGGCGCGGAAGTGGGCCAGCACCAGGCGGCGCCCTTCCGTGCTCAGGTCGGCGGAGGAGCCGGAGGCCGCGCGCCCAACGGTCCGGATCACCATCCGGTAGGTCGCTTCGTCCATCACCAGGTCTTTGCGGGCGATGTGGATCATCGCCAGCTCCTTGTCGCGTCGAGATTTCATATAAAACCCTTGGATTGCTTCGCTCTGCCGCACCATGCCGCGCAGAGCCCGGCCTCGCCTCGCCCGGCTAAGCTTCGCCATGCCACGACCTGTTTGCCCTTCATTCGGCGCCCAGGCGTTTCCTGATCTCCGTCATATGCCTGGCGCCAACCTGTGAACGCGGTTTGCTGCTCTGCCCTTCCCCGGCAGCCAGCCTTACCCTGCGCGTTCTGTATTGCTCGGTGAGCGTTCTTCCGTAGGCCTCTGCGGTGACCCTCGGCAGTTTGGCGTCGAACTCGAAAATCGCGCTTCTCTCCTCGAAGTACTCTTCCGAGTCGTCGTCCCATCCGGCGGCCCAGTGCTGCGCATCCACGGGGCGGGCCCCGCTACGCCACCGCCGCGCGCAGCGGCTCCGGGGTGGCGGACGCGGGGCGGTGCAGGCGCCGCATGCCGCGCGGGACATTGGCCGCCGGCGGCTCCTGGCTCTCGGCCGGTATCGCCCCTTCCTCTGCGCCAGGGGCCGCAGCAGGCGCCGGAGCGGCGCGCCGCAGCTCGCCGATGCAGAGGACGCCCACCAGTTGCAGCACGGCGATGGCCAGCGCCTGGAGGCCAATGACGGCCTGCCGCTGCCAGTCCATGCGTACCTCGGCGCCGGCGCGGGTCAGGCCGGCCAGCTCGGCGCGGGCGGCATCGAGGCGCCCTTGGGCGGCGTCGATGCGACCCGCCCAGCCGACGCGCTGCTGGGAGTTGGTCAGGAAGGCACTGAGGGCGGTCTCGGCGCTGGCGATCTCCGCCTGCAGTTCGGTTCGGCGCTGGGCGGCCGCCGCAACACCCGCCTGCTCGGCGAACAGCGGCGCGCTGACCTGGTACAGCGGCCCGGCCAACAGCAGGACGGTGACAAGGGCGCCCAGTAGGCGCAGATGCAGCCGGCGGGCGCTCCATAGCCAGAGGGCGGCACCCTCCAGCACCAGCGACCAGAAGAGGCCAGTGACCGGATCGACGCTGGCGGACCAGAAGGCGATGGAGTGGACCTGCAACAGGCCGATGCAGCCGATGAGCAGGATGCCGGCGGAGAACGTGCGGAAGTTCATGACGGCTCTCCTTGTAGGGCGCGGACGCGATCGAGGGGGACGCAGCCGCTCAGCGCCTCGACATAGATCACGGCAGTGTGGTCGCCCAGGATCTGTGCGGCGCTGACCGTGGTGGTCTTGAAGTTGCCGGACTCGGCGCGAACCTTGACCGCGACGCCTATCGGATGGGCGTCGTTCCATGCCTCGACCCGGCGCATCTGCTGAAGAAGTGTTTTGTGTGCTGCCATGATGTCTCTCCCCTTGAGTGGTTACTTTGTCAGTAGCGCCGAGCCGCCCGCCTGGCCTACGCCGTGGTTGAGTTCCTCTTCTTGCTCATCGGTATGCCGGTCTCTGCCATCAGCTGCTCGATGTCGCGCAGCAGTAGCCTGAAGTCCCACAGCCAGTCCCAATTCACCTCGATCACCGGGCGGCCTCCTCAATGCGGATCACGCGGTAGCGCAGGCGCATTTCGCGGCCGCTCTTTGGCGTGATGCGCGGGGCCTCGCCCAAGGCGAGGGTGTCCAGGTGCACCAGGGCGCCAACCCACACAAAGCCCTGGAACGGCCGGCACGCCACCACCTTGCCGGTTTCGTCGATGTCCCATTCCAGGAAGTCCTGGCCGCCGTCTTCGAATTCGATGGTCTTGATGGCCATGTCAGCCTCCGGCCTGGTTGACGTAGGTATTCAGCGCCTGGTGGGCCTGCTCGGCGGCGGCCAGCAGCTGGCCGAGCACGGGGTCGTCCAGGTTGTCGATGTAGGTCTGGGCCGCCTGGCGCGTGGCGTCGGCGTTGCGGCGCAGGAGCTGGTAGGTCGGGTCGTCGGCCTGGATGCCGGCCAGGCGGTAGTAGCCGTCCGGCCCGATGACGATGACCTTCTCGCGCTTGAGCTGGTGCAGGGCATCGGAGATTTCGTCCGGGACGGCGCCTTGCAGTGTCTCGGACAGCTCGACGAATTCGGCGCGGGCGACCTTGCCTTGGGCGCTCAGCAGGCGCAGCACTTCGGCGCGGACCACGGGACGGCCGAGACGCTTCTTCTCCGCCTCGGGCCGGGCCACCACCGCCGGCGGCGGCAGGGTGGCGGCCTGCGGCTCCTCAGCCGGCGCAGCGGCCGGGGCGACAGCTGCGGCGCCGGGCTCCGCGCCCTCGGCCAGGCGGTAGCGGGCGTCGTCATCGCGGGTGATGTCGCCGGCGTTCTTGAGTTGGAACAGCGCGTTGGACACCTGCTGGGCGTCATCGCGCGTGAACTCCGTGGACTGCTCGATGATCTCGCCGCGGCTCTTGGGTCCTTCGGCTAGCAGCCGCAGCACTTCCGCCTTGACCTCCTTGATCTCCATGCTCAGGCCTCCGCGGCGATGGGCGCGGGCCGCATGGCACTGGTCATGCCCCAGGCGCACCACCACTGGCGCTTGGCCTCGTGGTGGTCCAGCGGCTCCAGGCGGATGCCGTTGAGGGCGGCGGGGATGGCGGGCAGATCCCAGCCCTCGCCGCGGGAGACTTTGAGTTCGCGCGCCTCGATGGCGAGCGCCAGGCGGTCGCAGTGGTGGACGCGCTGCGTCGCCGCCTGGTCGGGACGCTGCACGCCCAGGGCGAGGTGGATGACGCGGGCCATCTGCGCCTCCAGCCAGTTCCAGGCGTTGGCGACGGACGGAATGGTCTTGAGGGGGTGCACCATGTCGCCGAGGTAGGCCTCCTGGGCGTCGTGCAGCAGCGCCTGGCGCTCCAGCAGTCCGTCGGGCGACGGGTACAGGCGGTGGGCGATCTCGGCCACCAGGACGCTGTGCTGGGCGACGGAGTACGGCACGTTGGTGTGGCCGCCGAAGCGCTGGATGCGGGACAGCGCGTGGGCAATGTCGTCCGCGGAGATGGTGCGCGGATCGGGATTGGCCAGGTCGACGGTGAGGCCGGTATAGGTTTCGATGGTGTGTTTCATGTTCTTATCCCCCGGTTGTTGTCCGGGGCCGTTGGCCCCGGACGGTTGCTCAGCCCCACAGGTCCGACATGTCCAGCGGGATGCCGCTGAATTTGCCGTTGGGCTCCTCGCGCTTGCCGAAGCGCACGGCCACCTTGACGCCCTCGACGGTGATGGCGTCCTGGATGGCGCGCATGGCGCGGGCCCAGCGGTCGTCGTTGATCTCCAGCGAGCGCAGCGCCAGCAGCTCGGCGGTGTTGTAGTGGCCGGCCTCATCGGTGCGCAGGGCGCGCTTGAGCAGGGCCACCAGTTCGGCGCGGGCGCCCTCGGACCATTCCTCCACCAGCTCGTTGATGAGGGTCACGGCGATCTGCAGGGTCTCGGAGAGGGTGATGCGGTCGGAGATCACGCGGTCGATGCGGCGCAGGCCGTCGTAGCTGGTCAGGCGCAGATTGCCCTTCCATTCGGTGCGTTCGGCGCCGTATTCCTGCGCCTCCAGCGCCAGGAAGGCGTTGACCTTGTCGTTGAGGCGCGCGACGAACTGCCGCTGCTGTTCGCGGAAGGCCTCCAGCTCGGCGAAGACGGCATCGACGGTTTCGTCGCGCAGCTTGTCGATGGGGCGCACCACCTCGATGGGAATCAGCGCGCCGCGGGGGTCGCGCATGTATTCCTTGTCGCCAATCGTTTCTGTTGCCATGTCGTGTAACTCCTGTGATTACGGGGCCGGGCAGCCCGGCCCCGATGTGGGCCTTACTTCAGGTCCTTGCCGGCCTTGAACTTGACGCGGCTGCCGGCCGGGATTTCCACCGGCTCGCCGGTCTTCGGGTTGCGGCCGGTGCGGGCGGCGGTCTCGACGCGCTCGAAGCTGCCGAAGCCGCGCAGCTCGACCTTCTGGCCGTCGGCCAGGGCGCCCTTGATGTTGTCCAGCAGGGCGTCGATGGCCCTGCCGGCAGCGGCCTTGCTGATGTCGGCGGCGCCGGATACCTGGTCGATCAGTTCACTCTTGGTCAGGGTGTTGCTCATTGCTTCTCTCCGTTGGTTTTACGGGACAGAACAGCAGTCCCGTGTTGGGGTCATGGAACCGGCGCAGCACCGGGTCCCAAACCGGAGCCTGGGGCCCGGTGTCCTTGAGCAGCAGCCAGCGCGTGGCGCTCTGGCTGCCGTAGCGTTTGCAGTAGCCGGCCTCGGCCAGGCCGCCCATGTAGCGGCGCACGCTGTCGCGCCGCGCCTCGGTGAGCTGGCACAACTCCTCCAGCGCCATGCGCTTCTGGATGCGCAGGATTCGCCACACGCGCTGGCCGATGGTGTTGTTGAAGCGCTTGGGCGCGCGGCTCATGCCCTGGCGGATGGGCTCGCCGTGGTCCAGCCAGATGCGCCCGGCGGCGGTGGCCACGTAGACGCCGCGGCGGACGTGCTTGGCCAGGCCGCGGGCGATCAGCGGGCGCAGGCGGCGGTAGATGTCGCCCTGCGGCTCGGGGCCGAAGGCCGCGTGCAGCTCGGGGATGGTCATCTGCCGGCCGGCATCGACCAGGACCTGCAGCACGCGCTGGGCGGTGATGAGGCGGCCCACGGCGCTCACCGGCCAGCCTTGGCCGCACGGGCCGCCAGGGCGTCGATGTCGCGCACCAGCTCCTGGCCCTTCATGTGGTCGGCGGTCAGGGTGGTGAGGCGGTTGCGCTTGGCGTGGGTCTCGCAGCGGGCGATGGCATTCAGGATGGAGCGGACGCGGCCGTGGGATTCGTGGGTGATGCGCTCGATCAGGTCGTCGGCCACCGTGACCTCGGCCAGCTGCGAGCACACGGCGCGGACGTCGTCGGCGTCGTTGGGGCCGTATTCGACGATCTCCGCGAAGCGGCTGTAGATCTGGTCACGCTTCTGGATGAAGCGGGTGAAGCGCGCCATGCCGGACAGGATCACCGGGATTTCGGTGAGGTCGGACAGGTCGCGGGCGGTCTCCAGGATGCCGCTGTCGTGGGTGGTGTTGTCGGCCTCATCGATGATGACCGCCGGGTAGCGGGAGCTGTCGTATTCCGCTTCGTCCTGGGCGCGGGTGATGAGGCCCACAGCCTGTTCCATCAGGGCCTTGGAGTAATGGGCCGGGCTGGCGCCGGCGGCCTCGACCAGCTCCTGCAGGAACCAGCGCGGCGACCAGCGCTCCTTGGCGCGCAGGTAGATGGCGCCGGTACGCGCCGCCCACCACATCAGCGTGCCCGTCTTGCCGTAGCCGGCCTTGCCGTGGACCAGCATCCACGAGGCCTCCGGCGCGCCGCGCTCGGACACCACGGTGGTGCCGGTGAGGAAGCGCATGACATTCTTGGTGCGTGCGAATTCTGATTTCATTGTTGTTGTCCCCCAGTTCAGCCAAACATCAGTTGGAATTCGTTGGTGTTGCGGTACCACTCCAGCCAGGCGTCGTCGTCGTCGCTGACCTGGTCGGCGTGGCGCTCCAGCCAGAGGTATTTCTCGCTGTCGCTGGCGAACAGCGGCCGGCTGGGTGCGTCGTTTGTCAGTTCCGCGAACTGGGCAGACGTCACCTCGGCCGGCGCGGGCTCGTGGGTCAGGCGCCCCATCAGTTCGTCGAACTGCTGCTGCGCCAGTGCCTGGTCGATGTCGGAGAGCGGCTGCGCCTCGATGAGCGGGCGGCCGCCGGTGCGCTCCAGTTCAACCTCATCCATGGCGTTTTGCAGGCGCTTCCTGCGGCCATCGGCGCGGCGTTCGCGGCCCATGTCTGTGACGGAAACCGGATGGTGACGACGCTTGTTGCCCTCGAACTCGGCGATGCAGAGCAGGTGGCCGTCGGCGTCGCGCACCCACACACGCTCGGCGTCGTGAATGTCGTAGCCGACGGATACCAGATCGCCGTGGTGGTGTTCCAAGTCCTTCGAGAAGTAGGTGTTGCCGAACAGGCGGACCTGGCCGCGGTGCACATGGACGTTGGCCTTGTACGGCCGGAACATGTCCCTGCTTTCATCCGGCGTAAGCGTGAACAGTTCGACGCCAGCCTCCCTGGCGCGTCGCTCACCCTCGGCCCAGGCTTCATTGGGCGTCATGTGGCGGACCTTCCCGGTATACGGGTCGCGCATCTTGGGCAGAGCGCTGTGCGGGGTGTTGTTGTAGTCCTCGACGCCGGCGGCCAGGAATTTCAGGAAGTCGGGCCAGGACATGAGCAGGCTCGACTGCCCGGTGTTTTTGATGTCCTCCCGGGTGATCTTGAATACCTTCTTGCGCGCCTCGGGGTCCATATCTTTGCCCATATAGGTGGGCAGCTCCCTGGCCAGCGCGACCCACAGGCTCTGGTGGCTGCGCTCGATAATGCCGCGCGCCTGGGAGTTGTAGGGCAGCGAGGTCTCGTGGGTGATCGAAAGGCGGTCGAGGATCAGGCCCTTGACCTCATTGATGAAACCTTTGCCGCGATCGGTGTACCAGATGACCGGGACGGCGGCCGTCTCGCAGGCGTGGCGCAGGGCGTCCGCCGTCGACCAGGTATTTTCCGCCAGCGCTGCCGACCAGCCGACGCAACGGCGAGATGAAGCGCAGAACACCGAGGTGACCTCCGGCCGGAACGGCTGGCCGTGGTCAGGGTGCGCAATCTCAGCCTTAAAGGTGTGACCATCCGAGGTGTAGATGTCGGCCGGCAGCAGATCTGACGTGTCGCGTTTGACGTATGGCAGCAGCGCTTTGAGTTCGCGCGGCCCCATGCGCCCGCGGTTCTTGGTGATCGGCGAGAGCTTGGCCAGGAAGCGCTTGGCTTGGTCATAGCTCGGCGGCTCGACGCCAGCGGGCAGCTCTTTAGGCAGCTTCTTGGTGACAATCTTTTGCAGGCTGGGCTTCTGCGGCTGGCAGTACAGCTGTAGCAACGGACGCGCCCACGCCGGGATGTCCATCGGCGGCTGGTCTTTCGGCGCCAGGGCGGTGCTGCCATGGTCGTTCATCTTCTGCAGCCAGCGGTACACCGTGCGCTCCGACAGCGTGCGCGAACCCTCTTCCCCGCCGCGGCGGGCATTGGCGAGGCGCGCCTGCTTTTGCAGGTATTCGCCCAACTCGCCGGTCGGCGCCAGCTTGCATACCTTCTCGATCGCCTTCTGGGTGCCCAGCCCGCCACCCAACGCCAACCGCCGCACCTCATTCAGGATCGCCATCCGCGCCACCATCCGGTCGCGCTGCCAGGTCTTGAGGTCCGTCGCCTTCGGCGGCGGCGCCACGGCGCGCGAGGGCTTGGCCGGCGGGAGCGCGGCCGGCGGCTGGGCGGGGGCGGTCGTCAGGGCGCGCTTGATCAGCGCATCCTGGGTTTTGTCCGGGAGACTTTTGAAGTGGTATTCGAGACCCTTGGCGCCATCGCGCGATCGCGACGCCCACTTCTCGCGCTTTGCCTTCTCACGCACTCTACGATCTGTGGATGGCAGTTCTGGCAGTCCTGCCAGTTCGGCGGCCGTGAACCACACCTTATCCATGGCGGCTCCCGTTACCGGCTCGACTGCGCCGCACGTCGCGACGAGCTGCTGAACGCCGAAGGAAATCAGCGGGGATATAGCGGCGGGGGCGGTTCGCTTGGCCGTTATCGGCATACATAGCTTCGGGTAGGCCAAGCACTTTATTGGCAGTGCGTAGTGCTCCCCAAGCCCGGCGGCGGCTAGCCCGAAAAGCCAGCGCCTGTTTCACCAGGTGGTGGGCAAGATGCCGTTCACCTCGATCAGCCGCCTGGGCGGCCGTGAAAAACACGGCTCGCTCGATGCCCCACTCGGGCGCAGCGGACCCAAGTTGCCGGGCGCGTCTGGCCAGTCGCTCAAGCCCTGTCGCGACTCCGCATGGGACCCAGCGCTCTGCGCCTCCGTATTCACTGCCTCCAACCGCCTTGTGGCAGGTCCCGTCCTCGGCGACAGCAACGCATCCGGGCGCCCAATGTTCCGGGTTGCGGAGTTCGTTTACCCAGCCCTGCACCTCCTCGCCATAGATGACAATGACGCCGCCCCTGCCGACGTAGCCGTGTATGGCGCGGTACCTTTTGGCTTTCTCGGTGTTACTCATGGTCCTCTCCCTCGAACAGGCCAAGCTCCGGTTGCTCGTGCTTGGCGACGTTGGCGTGGTGCCACGCGGCCCCTTGCAGCAGTCGCTGCAAGGCGTCCAGTGTGGCGCTGGCGTCCGCGCCGCCGGCGCGGAACTTGAGCAGCAGGCCGATGGCCTCGGCGGCATCCACCTGCAGCTGGTTGATCTCGGTGTCCGTGGCCGAACGGCCGCGCGGTATCTCTATAAGGAGTCGATGGCTGGTTCCGGCCAGGTGCTCGGTGACGTAGTGGCAGCCGCAAACGTGCTCGTAGGTGGGGATTAGGTTCACCGGCATCTTTGCGGAGGCGAGCCACTTATATAAGGAGTCATCCGTCACCCCCATCAGGTCGGCGATGCGCTCCACCGACAGGTTGCGCGCCTCGCGCGCATAGTCCTTGCAGAGGCGGAACGCCTGGCGCAGCGACGTGGCGCGCACACGTTTCCAATACTGCCGACGGCTCGGAATCACCCCTTAACCCCCGTGTTCTAAATGTTTTGTTGGAAAAACCACCCTTTGGCAGGTAGCCTTATCCACCGTGAGCGGCTAACACCCGCCCGCGGCGAAGAGCCGTATCGACCTTCACCTTCCCTTCGGCGATGCGCCTGGCGCGTGTCTCCGCGGGCGGCTCACGGTCGTATTCCGGGATATCGGGAAAGACCTCGGTCGGCGTCTTATCTATCAGCGCGCACAGCGCGATGGCGACGGAACGGGCTTTGATGTGGCGTTGAGAGACCCGCACCAGGGCGGTTCGGCTCTTACCGATGGCGGCGGCGGCCGTCGTCCAGTTGTGACCGACCCCATCCAGTGCCTTTGTGATTTGTTGATGGTCCATTACAATGCTCCGCTTTGTTACGTTTCGCGCTTCGTGTCGTGGCTTGTGCTGCGTGACGTTTGATAATAATGCGCAATGCGTTACGCATTGTCAACACTCCGTTGCGCGCGTCCGTTTCCGCATTGCGCACCCGCGGACGGAATGCGTAATGAACTGTCTTGTTAACAACTACTTGTAGGGGGTCGGACGCGGTGGACAGTGTGGATGCTGATCGTCCGATTGAGGGCGATGGAATCGGACGTTTTTCAGAGAGGCTTGCCCTGTTGGTTGGCGATGAGCCGCTTCGTTCCTTCGCGGCTCGTGCCGGCGTGGCAGAAGGGACGCTGCGCAATCTGTTGCGCGGCGGCGAACCGAAACTAAGTAACTTATTGCGCATCGTACAGGCGGCTGACTCATCGCTTGATTGGCTGGCGGCTGGAAAAGGTGAAATGCGTGCGGGCGCGCAGCAGATAGTCTCTCCAGACATCGAGCAGCTCGGTATTGCTCTTGCGGCGGTTGAAAGCATCCTTGATCGCCAGAGGCTCCACCTGGCCGCGCAGAAGCGCCTTCAGCTCGCCTGGCTGGCGCTGGACTACATGAAGGCTGATAAGGCCCAAGAGGAAGTTGCCTCATTTATAGCGAGGCTAATCAGTGTGGCGTCATGAGGAAAAGGAAACATCAATGGACGAAAGCAAGAAACGAATCGAGGATGCAGCCGGAAACCTATTGAAGGCCGCCCGGAAAAAACGTTCGGACGGCGCTGCCAGGCGGAAGATGGCTGGAACCGAGCCCCCCACACCACCTGTCGTTGTCAGCGGTGATGGCGCTGTCGTTGGCAATAACGCCATTGTCCATAACACCATAATCAAGACCGAACGCCACACCACAAGGGTAACAGCCAAGCCGAATCCAACGAATGAGCATATCGACGAAGATCAGGTGCGGCGGCTCCACGACCTGAAGGACGAAATTTTGCGGTTGGAATCTATGGCCAAGCGAGACCCTGCCACGCCTCAGCGTGTATGGGGCGCGGTGAATAAAAAGGTCGGCGTCGGTTCCATGCGGATGATCCCAAAATCAAGGTTTGGCGCTGCCGAAAAATTTCTTCTAGAGTGGATTGGGCGACTCACTAACGCCTCGACAGTAAAGAAGAAAGACCCTGATGGGGTGCGGAAGCGCCGCATCGCCTACATCCAGACAAACATGAAGAAACTCGGTATTGAAGCCAAAGTCCGTGACTATATGGAACAAAGCTTCTGTGTTCGATCCCTTACCGATCTACCGGATGCAAAGGCCCTGGAGCGCGTTTATCAATACGTCGCGGGGCTCAAAAGAGGTTTATCGAATAAGGTGTAATAATGCTTAAATGGCACTACTGGGCGGGCGGTGCGAGCTTATCGCAGACCGCTTCATAAACTGACAAACTATAAGCACAATCCGCCCATTTTTCGCCCATCAACTGACAAAACGGCGCGGCGCTGAATTCGTGGGTTCGGCCCCGATAATCCATTGAGCCACAACCTCTTACCTACAGAAAACCGGATGTGTCTCCAACTGACAAACCGAACACCTCCCCACAGTCCGTGTGCCGACGGAAGAATGCGCGCCATCCATGGCGCGCCCCCTGCGGGCAATTCCGCCCCGGGCTGCGTTGCTCGGCGAGACAAAGGGGTTTGAAAGTCAAAGGCAGGCTCGCCTGCGGCATCGCGCTGGACGGTGTGCGCTGCGCGCACACGATTTTGGGTTTTGATTTTGACGTTTGGGGTTCCCCCGTCTGCCGCGCCGAGCATCGCAGCCCGAATCGGGAAAAGCCCGCAGGGGACCCGCCAGGGAAGGCGGGTCCTCGCCTTCGCGCCAGGACGGCGCGTAGGCGAGCGCCGATTCGGGCGAGAAGCGCAGGGGACCGCGATAGCGGCGCGGGAGTCGGGTCGCCTTTTCTTTCGTTAGTTTCTTTTGGCGGGACAAAAGAAAGTAACACGTCGTACGGGGGCGGAACCCCGACCCAAATAATCCGCGCGCAGCGCACAAACCGTTGTGCTGTAACAGCATGATCGAGGCCACACCATGATCCGCCCCGCCACCCCCGAAGACATCGACGCCCTGGTGGAGATCGAAAACCGCTGCTTCGATACCGATCGCCTGTCGCGGCGCAGCTTCCGCCACATGATCACCAAGGCCCATGCCGCGCTGCTGCTCGACGAGGAAGGCGGCGCGGTGCGTGGCTATGTGTTGCTGCTGTTCAATGCAGGCACCTCGCTGGCGCGCATGTATTCCATCGCCGTGGACCCGCAGTACCGCAGCCGCGGCATCGGCCGGCAATTGATGCTGGCGGCGGAGCAGGCTGCACTGGCGCAGGATTGCGTCACCCTGCGGCTGGAGGTGCGTGTGGACAATGCCTCGTCCATCGCCCTGTACGAATCCATGGGCTACCGTCGTTTCGGTTTCTACGACGACTACTATGAAGACCACATGGACGCGCTGCGCTATGAAAAACGCCTGGTGCCGTCGCTGCGGCCGGACATGGCGCGGGTGCCCTATTACGAGCAGACCCTGGAGTTCACCTGCGGCCCGGCGGCGCTGATGATGGCGATGGGGGCGCTGGACCCGGCCATCGAGCTGAACCGCCGCCTGGAGCTGCGCCTGTGGCGCGAGTCCACCACGGTGTTCATGACCTCCGGCCACGGCGGCTGCGGCCCGTTCGGTCTGGCCCTGGCGGCCCATCACCGTGGTTTCGGGGTGGAGGTGTATGTCAACGACGAGGGGGCGCTGTTCATCGACTCGGTGCGGGCGGAGGAGAAGAAGGAGGTCATTCGCCTGGTGCAGGACGACTTCACCGAGGAGATGGCGCAGCTCGGCCTGCCGCTGCATTACCGCCGTATCACGGTCAGCGAGATGAAACAGGAATTTGCGCACGGTGCCATCCCGCTGGTGCTGATAAGCTCCTATCGCATCTACCAGGAGAAGTTTCCGCACTGGGTGGTGGTGACCGGCTTTGATGACCACTTCATCTATGTGCACGACTCCTTCGTGGATCGCGAGAAGGGCAAGACCGTCACCGACTGCGTCAATATGCCCATCCCGCACAAGGATTTCGAGCGTATGGCGCGCTACGGCAAGTCCGGCCAGCGCGCCGTGCTGATTATCCGCAAACCCGAGACGACAGCGCGCAAACGGACGACGCGCAAGAGGTAACGGCAGGGCCATGACTACGCAGATTATCGTGGTGGAGGATGCGGCGGACTGGAAGTTCGACGGCCTCGACTATCCGGTGGTGAATGTCGACGACTATTTCACCGGCAAGGAATACTTCAACCTCAAGCATGTGCAGGTAATCAACCTGTGCCGCAGCTACAAGTATCTCAGCGTCGCCTATTACTGCTCGCTGCTGGCCGAGGCGCGCAACCACAAGGTGATCCCGTCGGTGAAGAGCATGCTGGATCTGTCCAGCAAGGCGATGTACAGCCTGAATGCGGTGAATCTCGACGAGGAGGTGGCGAAGAGCTTCCGCAAGTATCGCAAGGACAGCCATGAGCGGGTGTTCGAGATGGACGTGTTCTTCGGCAAGTGCCTGTTCGAGCCGCTGGCCGATCTGGCGCGCCAGATCTTCGAGACCTTTCCCTGCCCGCTGCTGCGCGTCGGCTTCCGCCGCGCCGAGAGCGGCTGGCATATCGAGTCCATCAAGCCGCTGTCGCTGCACAAGCTGGACAGCGAGAATCGCGCCTTCTTCGCCGAGCACCTGCACGGCTACCTGAAGAAACGCTGGCGCTCGCCCAAATCGCGCAGCCAGGCGCGCTACGACCTGGCCATCCTCTACAACAACGACGACCCGCTGCCGCCGTCCAACAGGAAGGCGTTGCAGCGCTTCATCAAGGCCGGGCGCGCGCTGGATATCGATATCGAGATCATCGATCGCAAGGACTATTCGCGCCTGGCCGAGTATGACGCCCTGTTCATCCGCGAGACCACCAACATCAATCACTACACCTACCGCTTCGCCAAGAAGGCGGAGAGCGAGGGCATGGTGGTGATGGACGATCCGCAGTCGATCCTGCGTTGTACCAACAAGGTCTATCTGGCGGAGCTGCTGCGCGCCAACAAGGTGCCGACGCCGCGCACGGTGATCGCCGGGCGCAACGACCTCAAGGCGGCGGAGGACGCCATCGGCTACCCGATGGTGCTGAAGGTGCCGGACGGTTCCTTCTCCCGCGGCGTGGTAAAGGCGGAAACGCCGGAGCAGATGCGGCAGGAGGCGGAGCGGCTGTTCAAGAGTTCGGAATTGATCCTGGCGCAGGAATACCTCTACACCGAATTCGACTGGCGCATCGGCATCCTCAATCGCAAGCCGATCTTCGCCTGCAAATACTTCATGTCGAAGAAGCACTGGCAGATCGTGCACCACGAATCCGACGGCACCTTCGAGGAGGGCGGCTGGAAGACCCTGGCGGTGGAGCAGGCCCCGGCCGACGTGGTGGCCATCGCCCTCAAGGCGGCCAATCTGATCGGTGACGGCCTCTACGGCGTGGACCTGAAACAGACCGACAAGGGTATCTACGTCATCGAGGTGAACGACAACCCCAATATCGATGCCGGCGTCGAGGATCAGGTGCTGAAGGAAGAGTTGTATCGCATGGTCCTGGCCGAATTCGTGCGCCGCCTGGAGCTGCAGCACCTGCGTCAGCGTTGAACCCCGGATAGCCCATTGGGCGGCGCGACGATCGCGTAGGGATTTGGATTCACAAAGCTTGTTCCGAAGAAGCGCAATGCCGAGCCGTATTGGCGGCTGAGGAAATAGTTCTGTGGATTCAAGGATCAAGCGTGGGCGCGTCGCCCAATGGGCTTTCCGGGTTGAACCACGGCGTGTTGTCACAGCATGTTCATTTTTCCCGTCTATCCTCCCCGGCATTTCCATTGTCCGGGAGGCAGGCGCAGTGAAGCACTGGTTGGCTGGGGTGGTGTTGTGTGGCGTGTTCGGTTCAGTCCAGGCGGCGGATACGATCCTGCGCCTGCATGGCTCCAATACCATCGGTGCCGAACTGGCGCCGGCCCTGGTGCAGGACTGGCTGCGCGGCAAGGGCTATCGCTCCATCCGCACTGAAACCCTGGCCGCCGAGGAGCACCGCATCCTGGCGCTGGATGGCCAGGGGCGCGAGGTGGCGGTGGAACTCCAGTCCCATGGTTCCACCACGGCCTTCACCAGCCTGGAGCAGGGCCGCACCGATATCGGCATGGCCTCGCGCGCGGTCAAGGCGGCGGAAGTGACGCGACTGGCGGCGCTGGGGTCGCTGGATCGGCACGACGCGGAGTTTGTCGTCGGCCTGGACGGCGTGGCGGTGATCGTGCATCCCGAAAACCCTGTTACCGCCCTCGATATCGACACCCTGCGCAACATCTTCTCCGGCCGCGTACGCGACTGGGCCGAGATCGGCGGCAGGCCGGGGCCGATCACCGTCTATGCCCGTGACGACAAGTCCGGCACCTACGACACCTTCAAGTCACTGGTGCTCGGCAAGGAGGCGCTGAGTTCCGCTGCGCGGCGTTTCGAGTCCAGCAGCGAACTGTCCGACCTCGTGGCCGCCGATGCGAGCGGCATCGGTTTCATCGGCCTGCCCTATGTGCGCCAGGCGCGGGCGCTGGCGGTGGCCGAGCGCGGCGGCCGGGCGATCCTGCCGGACACGTTCAGCATCGCCACCGAGGACTATGCGCTGGCGCGCCGTCTCTATCTGTATGTGCAGACGCGCAATGCCCATCCCCTGGCGCGCGAGTTCGCCGAGTTTGCCCAGGCGCAAGCCGGGCAGCGGATCGTCGAGCGGGTGGGGTTCGTGTCGCAGAATATCCTTGCCGTCGATGTGGCCGCCCAGCAGGACGCGCCGGAAGAGTACCGGGCGCTCACCGCCGGGGCGCGGCGGCTGTCGCTCAACTTCCGCTTCCATCAGGGCAGCGCCCAGCTGGACAGCAAGGCGATGCGCGATCTGGAGCGCCTGCTGCGTTACATGCGCGAGGACTCCGGCGAGCGGCAGGTGCTGCTGTTCGGCTTCTCCGACCACAACGAGGTGCTGCCCCTGCACAGCTGGGAGCTGTCGGTGAACCGCGTCGACGTGGTCGCCGACCTGCTGATCGGCATGGGAATAGCCCCGGTGCGCGTGCGGGGTTACGGCAGCGCGCTGCCGGTGGCGGCGAACGACAGCGAACCCGGGCGGCGCAAGAACCGGCGCGTGGAGGTGTGGGTGCAGTAGCTCCCGCGCATCGGCGCGTGGGCAGTGCGGCGGGGGCGGCGTATAATGCCCCATCCGCAGTCCTGACCCCCTGGAGAGACCGATGCCCGCTTACCGTTCCTGGACCAGCACCCACGGCCGCAACATGGCCGGCGCCCGCGCCCTGTGGCGCGCCACCGGCATGAAGGAAGACGATTTCAGCAAGCCGATCATCGCCATTGCCAACTCCTTCACCCAGTTCGTGCCGGGCCACGTCCACCTCAAGGACATGGGCCAGCTGGTGGCGCGCGAGATCGAGGCCGCTGGCGGCGTGGCCAAGGAATTCAACACCATCGCCATCGACGACGGCATCGCCATGGGCCATGGCGGCATGCTGTATTCGCTGCCCAGTCGCGAGCTGATCGCCGACTCCGTGGAATACATGGTGAATGCCCACTGTGCCGATGCCCTGGTGTGTATCTCCAACTGCGACAAAATCACCCCGGGCATGCTCAACGCCGCTCTGCGCCTCAACATCCCCGTCATCTTCGTTTCCGGCGGGCCGATGGAGGCGGGCAAGGCGGTGGTGCACGAGAAGACCGTGGCGCTGGATCTGGTGGACGCCATGATCATGGCCGCCGATCCCAAGGAGAGCGATGCCGACGTCGAGATCGTCGAGCGTTCCGCCTGCCCGACCTGCGGCTCCTGCTCCGGCATGTTCACTGCCAACTCGATGAATTGCCTCACCGAGGCACTGGGCCTGTCGCTGCCCGGCAACGGCTCGCTGCTGGCGACCCATGCCGATCGCGAGCGCCTGTTCAAGGAGGCCGGCCGCATGATCGTGGCGCTGGCCAAGCGTTACTACGAAGGCAACGATGACGCGGTGCTGCCGCGTTCCATCGCCAACTTCCAGGCCTTCGAGAACGCCATGTGCCTGGACATCGCCATGGGCGGTTCCACCAACACCATCCTGCACCTGCTCGCCGCCGCCGAAGAGGCCGGCGTGAAGTTCACCATGGCCGACATCGATCGCCTGTCGCGCAAGGTGCCGCACCTGTGCAAGGTGGCGCCGTCGATCCAGACCTATCACATGGAGGACGTGCACCGCGCCGGCGGCGTGATCGGCATCCTCGGCGAGCTGGACCGTGCCGGCCTGCTGAACCGCGACTGCAAGACCGTGCACGCCGCCACCATGGCCGAGGCCATTGCACTGTGGGACGTGCGTCTGACCGACGATCAGAAGCGCAAGGACTTCTTCCGCGCCGCGCCCGGTGGCGTGCCCACCACGGTCGCCTTCAGCCAGAACAAGCGTTACGAAAGCCTGGATGTGGATCGTGAGAACGGCTGCATCCGCGACCTTGCCCATGCCTACAGCAAGGACGGCGGTCTCGCCGTGCTGTACGGCAATCTCGCCGTGGATGGTTGCGTGGTGAAGACCGCCGGCGTCGATGCCTCGATCCTCAAGTTCTCCGGCCCGGCGGTGATCTGCGAAAGCCAGGACGAGGCGGTGCAGAAGATCCTCGGCGACGAGGTGAAGGCCGGCGATGTGGTGATCGTGCGCTATGAAGGTCCGCGCGGCGGCCCCGGCATGCAGGAAATGCTCTACCCGACCTCGTACATCAAGTCGAAGGGACTGGGCAAGGCCTGCGCCCTGATCACCGACGGCCGCTTCTCCGGCGGTACCTCCGGCCTGTCCATCGGCCACGTCTCGCCGGAAGCGGCGGAGGGCGGCAACATCGGTCTGGTGCAGAACGGCGACATCATCGAGATCGACATTCCCAACCGTTCCATTCGCATTGCCGTCAGCGACGATGAACTGGCCAAGCGCCGTGATGCAATGGAGGCCAGGGGGGCCAAGGCCTGGAAGCCGGTCAGCCGCGAGCGTCAGGTGTCTGCGGCACTCAAGGCGTATGCCGCGATGACGACGTCGGCCGCGCGCGGTGCGGTACGTGACGTGTCGCAGTTGGAAAAGTAAGTGGAAGCGCGGCATTGCATCCCGCTACCGGGTCGCATCCCCGCTGACGCGGGGCCCCTGCTCCGCCGTCCGCGGTCGCCCGCGATGACCACCTCCGCCGCGCGCGGTGCGGTACGTGACGTGTCGCAGCTGGAGAAGTAATCGTTGTGGATGACAAAGGCCGGGCTTGCCCGGCCTTTGTCATTGGAGGCAGAGAAATGCTGATGCTTGCCAGGTCATTGACCGCCTGGGGTTCCCCTGAATTCGCATCCGTGGTGAAGGGTGAGATCGAGGGGCTGGACGGCAATCTGCTGCCCTTGCAGGCGGGTCTGGCGCGCACCAGCTACGCCATCACGGAAGGTTTCACCGCCATCATTCTTGATATGGCTGAGCGGCCCGACGTCCTTCGGGTGAAGGCCGGCATTTCCTATCGCGGCATCATTCCCGGTTGCAGCTGTGCCGACGATCCCACGCCCATCGACGAAGTCCCCGAGTATTGCGTGGTGCAGTTTGACATCGACAGGAAGACGGCGGAGGCAACGGTCACCCTGCTCGACGGGGAGTGAATGGCACCAGGTCAGGTCATGCCCCGTCCCGCCAGCACCCGCTCCACCGTGTCGACGATGGCCTGGGTCTGCGGGTCGATCTCCAGGTTGATGCGTGCGCCGGGCCGGCGCGTGGCGATGTTGGTACGGGCCAGGGTTTCCGGAATCAGGTTGACGCAGAATTCGTCGCCGCGCACCTCGCCGATGGTGAGGCTGATGCCGTCGATGCCGATGTAGCCCTTGGTGAAGACGTATTTGCGCAGGGTCCGCGGTACGCGGAACCACACCTGGCGGTTGTTCGCGCTCTCCAGCACTTGCGTCACCTCGGCCGTCCCCATGATGTGGCCGGACATGGCATGGCCGCCGATGTCGTCGCCGAAGCGGGCGGCGCGCTCCACATTGACGCGGTCGCCCACCTGCAGGCTGCCCAGGTTGGTCAGGCGCAGGGTTTCGCGCATCAGGTCGAAGGAGACGCGGTCGCCGTCGATGCTGGTCACCGTGAGACAGCAGCCGTTGTGGGCCACCGAGGCGCCGGGTTGCAGGCCGGGCAGCAGGGCCGGCGGCAGACGCACGGTGTGGGTGCGCAGGTCCTGTTTCTCCACGATGTCGACGATTTCGGCGGTGCCCTGGACGATGCCGGTGAACATGGTCTGCTCCGGATGATGCGGTTTGGTCGGGGATGATACCATCGCCGCAGGCCCGCAAAGGCTGGGTGGCCACGGCATTGCTGTTATGATGCTGTCACGCGGGTGTCACATTTCCCGTCTTTAATGTTACCGGTGATTCATCATCGGGTTACAGAAATATGACAGCCACAACCATACTCATCGTCGAGGACGAGCCGGCCATCCGTGAAATGGTGGTGATGGCCCTGGAGCGGGCCGGCTACCAGATGTTGCAGGCGGGCAGCGCCGAAGAGGCGGAGCAGGTACTCGCCAACGGCCTGCCGGCGCTGATCCTGCTGGACTGGATGCTGCCCGGCATGAGCGGCATAGAACTGGCGCGCCGGCTGCGCCGCGACGACTATACCCGCGCCACCCCGATCATCATGCTCACCGCGCGCAGCGAGGAAGATGACCGCATCCGCGGACTCGAGGTCGGTGCCGACGATTACATCGCCAAGCCGTTCTCCACCCGCGAGCTGCAGGCGCGCATCAAGGCGGTGCTGCGTCGCAGCCAGCCCCACGATGACGACGGCGTGCTGGCGGTGAGCGACCTCAAGGTGGATACCTCCAGCCACCGCGTCACCGCCGGCGAGCAGGCGCTGGAGATGGGGCCGACGGAGTTCCGCCTGCTGCACTTCTTCATGTCGCACCCGGAGCGGGTGTACAGCCGTTCCCAGCTGCTCGACATGGTGTGGGGACGCGGCGCCTATGTGGAGGAACGCACGGTGGACGTGCACATCCGGCGCCTGCGCAAGGCCCTGGAGCCGAGCGGTCACGACAACCTGATCCAGACGGTGCGCGGCGCCGGCTACCGTTTCTCCCAGCAGGTATAAATGCCCACCAATCCCTGGACTCCCGAACTCTGGCGCCTGCTGTGGGGCTTCCTTGCCGCCACGCTGCTGGGTGCCGTGCTGGGCAGCTTCTGGCTCGGCTGGGGGCTGGGGCTGGCCGTGTATCTGGGCTATCACATCTGGCAGCTGCGCCGCCTGGTGGACTGGCTGCGCAGCGGCAAGACGCGCAACATTCCCGAGGCCGGCGGCCTGTGGGGCGAGGTGTTCCACTACATCTACCAGCGCCAGCGCAAGCACCAGCAGCGCAAGCGCCAGCTGGAGGAAATTCTCGACCGCTTCCAGCAGGCCACTTCGGCCCTGCCCGATGCCACGGTGGTGATTGGTCCCAAGGACGAGATCCTGTGGTTCAACGATGCTGCCGCCGGTCTGCTCGGTCTGCACTCGGCGCAGGACAAGGGCCAGCCCATCGACAACCTGCTGCGCCATCCCGATTTCATCACCTACCTGCAGCAGAACGGCCGCAACGGCGAGGTGTTGCGCATCCCCTCGCCGGTGGATGACAGCCTGACCATCAGCATCCATCTCATCAACTACGGCCGTGACCAGCGCCTGCTGGTGGCGCGCGACATCAGCCAGCAACAGCGGCTGGATCAGATGCGCCGCGATTTCGTCGCCAACGTTTCCCATGAATTGCGCACGCCGCTTACCGTGGTCAGCGGCTTTCTGGAGACCCTGATGGACAGCGGCGACGACTGCGCCGCGCGCTGGCAGCGCTCGCTGACCCTGATGCACCAGCAGGCAACGCGCATGCAGCATCTGGTGGCCGACCTGCTGATGCTGTCACGGCTGGAGACCGATCGTTCCAGCCCGCCGCGGGAACTGGTGGAGGTGCCGGCGCTGCTCGCCGCCATCCGCGAGGATGCGCAGCTGCTTTCCGGCGACAAGGCCCATCACATCACGCTGGAAGCGGAGCCGGACCTGCGCCTGCACGGCGCGGAACGCGAGCTGCACAGCGCCTTCTCCAATATCGTCGGCAATGCGGTGCGCTACACGCCGGCCGGCGGCGAGATCCACCTCCGCTGGTGGAGCGATACCACCGGCGCACACTTCTCCGTCAGCGACAGTGGCATCGGCATCCCGGCGGAACACCTGCCGCGCCTGACGGAACGCTTCTACCGCGTCGATACCGGCCGGTCGCGCGAGGTGGGCGGCACCGGTCTCGGCCTGGCCATCGTCAAACATGTGCTGACCCGCCACAGCGCCCGCCTGCGCATCGACAGCCGCCCGGGCAAGGGCAGCACCTTCACCATCGACTTTCCCCTCGATCGCCTGGCGGGCTCCGCGTCTGCCTGAGGCGGAGAGGTTCCGGGGGCGGCTGCTGAAAGACACTGCCGCGGCGGAACTGCATTTGCCGCAGGTCTGCCGTCCCGGATTACAGGCAAAAAAAAGCGACGCCGGGCGGCGTCGCGATAGTTGCGGCAGTTGCCAAAAGGGTGGCCGTTTCAGGCGAGACGGCCACCGGGGGGAAGCTGGGGGATCAACCAGGCGGGGATGGGCAGGCGCGGCAGCCCGCGGGCATAGCGGCGTGCCGCCGTCGCCCCGTCGATGAGCTGGTGCAGGATCTCGCGCGTGGTGCGCGCATAGTCGGTGAACGCCAGCACGGCGGTGCCGCGCGAGGAGGCGGCGACCCGGGCACGCAGGCGATGGGTCACGAATTCGTCGTGATGGCGGTGGGTAAAGGACAGCTCCACCTCGGCCTGCTCGTCCAGGGTCACCAGGCCGGTGTCGACGGTCATGCCGTCGTAGCGCAACTGGCGCGCGGTGGCCCGCACCAGCCCCAGCGGGGCATAGGCCAGCATGATGTGGAGTGGCTGGCCGCCGTCGAGATAATCCTTGTGCATAATCACCCTCCCGCTATGGTCTTTCCTTAGCCGCCTGCAGGTTCCGTCACAGGCTTGGGACGTGTAACGATAGCCGGTTATAGTTGAGGCGCCAGGGCGGGAAAGTGTCCCGCAGCGCGGTGACAGCGGTGTGACAGCAGGCCGTCGCCCCGGCGCAACAGTTTGGGTTTTGGCAAAAACTTGCCACCGCCGATGCTTAGCTGTTGAAGTTAAAGCGGCTTGTCGCAGGGGTGGTCGCCAAACCACAAGTAATTGCTTAAGTAAAACTATTCTTGGATAAGAAAATAAAATGAACCGGCGGCCAAACAGGGCCTGGCTTGGGGGCTGGCTGGCGCTGCTGCTGTGCTGGCCGCTGCTGGCCGGTGCGGCGACGCCGCCCTGGTGGGAGCCGGCGGCAGACGGTTCTGTCCGGGTGCACCTGTATTTCTTCTGGTCCCAGTCCTGTCCCCATTGCCAGGAGGCGCGGCCCGACGTGGCGGCGATGGCAGCCGAGCTGCCCTGGCTGCAGGTGCATGATCTGGAAGTCAGCCGTGATCGGGAAAACGCCGCCTTCTATACGGAACTGGCCGGTGCGCTGGGCCAGGAGGCCCGTTCGGTGCCGGCCTTTCTGTTCTGCGGCAGCATGGTGGCGGGTTACGACGATGCTGCCGGCATCGGTCGTTTCCTGCGTGAGCAGCTCATCCGTTGCCACGACAGCCTGCGCGCCGGCGCCGGTCTGCCGGCGCCGCTGGTGCCGGGGGCCACCGAACTGCTGGCCCAGGCGGGCCTCGCCGGCCTGGGCGGCAGCAGTTCGCTGCCCCTGGTGACCCTGGTGATCGCCGGTCTGGACGCCTTCAATCCCTGCGCCTTCTTCGTATTGCTGTTCCTGCTCAGCCTGCTGGTCCACGCCGGCGGCCGCCGCCGCATGCTCCTGGTGGGCGGCGTGTTCGTCGCCATCTCCGGGCTGGTGTACTTCGCACTGATGGCCGCCTGGCTCAATGTCTTCCTGGTGGTGGGACAGTTGCAGATCGTGACTCTGCTGGCCGGCCTGCTGGCGGTGGTGATGGCGCTCATCAACATCAAGGATTACCTGCGGCCCGGTCGCGGGCCCAGCCTGTCGATCCCGGCGGCCGCCAGGCCGGGGATCTACCAGCGGGTGCGCGGCCTGCTGCGCGCCGACAGTCTGCCGGCCCTGCTGGCCGGCACGGTGATCCTGGCCCTGGCGGTGAACAGCTACGAGCTGCTCTGCACCGCCGGTTTTCCCATGCTCTACACCCGCCTGCTCACCCTGCACCAGCTGCCGGCAAGCGCCTATTACGCCTATCTGGCCCTGTACAGCCTGATCTATGTCGTGCCGCTGCTGGTGATCGTCGCCGTCTTCAGCTGGACGCTGGGATCGCGCAAGTTGCAGCCGGAGGAAGGGGCGCTGCTCAAGCTGCTGTCCGGCAGCATGATGCTGGGGCTGGGGCTGGTATTGCTGCTGGCGCCGGAGCGGCTGTCCGATCTGCGCGTCGCGGCGGGTCTGCTGGGGGCGGCGCTGGGGGTGACGCTGCTGGCGCGCTGGGCAGAGCGCCGGCGCCGATCGGGCGGGAGATAGCCTCCCCCTCGCGGGGGAGGCAACTGGGCTCAAACGCCCTGGCGGCTCAGGCGCTGGCTGCGCAGGGTGGCTCGGGCGGCGTAGACGGTGACCGCCAGCATGGGCAGCGCGAAGGCCAGCAGGGTGATGCCGACGCGGGCCGGTTCCACCAGGCGGACATCCACGCTGTTGGCCGCCAGGCCGGCGATGCCTTGCGGGGCAAAGATGAACAGGGCGCCCAGTACGGCCACCAGGGCCAGGGCGGTCAGCAGCACGAAGAGCAGGACCAGTCGGTTCATGATTTCACCATTAAATTGATAAAAGCCAGGGAAATGCGGCCGGACGTTTTACCCGGAGTGGCGGGGTGAGTCAATGAGCAGATGGATTACAGGCCCCAGTAACGGTTGTTCTTGCGCAGGCGGTTGAGAAAGACGGTGAATTCGATGCCGAGGCGCTGCTGCAGCGCCCGGGCCTCCGCGTCGAGGCGGCGCAGGTCGCGGCGCGGCTTGCCCTGCCGGGTGGTCAGGGCGATGACGTTGGCCTTGCCGTCCACCGGGAGGCGCAGCAGGCGGTTGTCGAAGGTATCGGCGAGGTCGCTGATGATGTCTTCCAGCCGGAGGCTGTCGGCGGACCACAGGTTGGCGGCCAGCACGCCGTTGCCGGCAAGGCGGGTGCGGCAGGCTTCGAAGAAGGCCAGCCCCGCGGTGCCCTGGGCCACGCCGTCGGCGGTGAAGGCGTCCACCAGGATCAGGTCATAGCCGCTGTGCGTCGCATCCGCCTGGCGGATGAAGTCGGCGGCATCGGCGATATGCACGTGCAGGCGCGGGTCAGCGGGCAGATGAAAGTGGCGGCAGGCCACCTCATGGACGAGGGCGCGGTACTCCACCGCGTCGAGGCGGCAGGCGGGAAAGTGGTGCAACAGGAACTTGGCGAGCGAGCCGCCGCCGAGGCCGAGCAGCAGCACGCGCTGCGGTGCGGGATGGAACAGCAGCGCACTCAGCATGGCGCGGGTGTAGGACAGGGCCAGGCGCAGGGGATCGTTCAGATCCATGCTGCTCTGCTTGGGTTCGGAACCGAAATGGAGCGAACGCTGATTACCGTCCTCGACCACCTCCAGCGTGCCGAGCGCGTCGCGGTCCTGATGGATGACGATGCCGCCGTATTTATACATGGTGCTATTCTAGCGCCCACTTTTGGCAACGCTATCGCTTCTTTCGCATGATTGAATTTCCCGCCATCGACTGGCCCGGCATGGCGCCGGAAACCAGCGTGCGCATCAGCCCGCGTGCCCGTTATGTGCGCCTGCGCGTATTGCCGCCGGGGCGGGTCGAGCTGGTGCTGCCCAGGCGCCACGACGTGCGCGCATTGCCGGGCTTCGTGCAGCAACACCGGCAATGGCTCATCGATACCCTGGCGCGCATGCAGACGGAACATGCGCAGCAGCAGGCGCAGCGCGTGGCGCCGGACGAGATATTTCTGCCGGCGCTGGATGAGCGCTGGCAAGTGGAATATCGCCGCGGCACGCGCAACGGCTGCTGGGAGCGGGCCGGGCGCGGCCTGCTGGTGCAATACAAGAACGAGGAGTGGGACAAGGTGTTGCAGCGCTGGCTGGCGGAGCGGGCCCGCCACAGCCTGGGGCCGGCCCTGCTGGCGCTGGCGGATGAATTGGGTTTCACCTGCAACGGCTACGCCATCCGCGGCCAGAAGACGCGCTGGGGCAGCTGCTCACCGAAGAAGGTCATCAATCTCAACTGGCGCCTGCTGTTCCTGCCGCCGGAGCAGGTGCGCTACCTGATGGTGCACGAACTGTGTCACACCGTGCACCTCAATCACTCCACCCGCTTCTGGGGCCTGGTGGAGAAGATGCAGCCGGACTACAAGGCGTTGGATGCGGCCATGCGCAAGGCCAACCGGATGGTGCCGGCCTGGGCTCTATGAGCCGAGTTGCAAGTGACAAGCTGCAAGTAAAACCAGGGTGCCAACTTCTTTTCACTTGTAACTTGCCACTTGAAACTTGTAGCTATTCTTCAGTCGGCAACATCACCCGCAAGTCCTGCTCCAGCGCATCCAGCATCTGATCCACGCGGCAGAAGGCGCGCAGCTGTTCCAGATCGCCGACACGCACCTCGTCGCCGCGCACATCCACGCTGTACTGGCGCAGCTCGGCGAGGGCGCGGGAGAAACTCTCCGGCGTCATGCCGAGGCGCGAGGCGAGCAGTTTCTTGTCGTGGGGCAGGCGCGCGGCCTGGCCGCTGTTTTCCACCAGTTGCAGCAGGTACAGCGCCAGGCGCTGGGAGGCGGTGCGCAGGCGCAGGCTCTTTATTTCGCGCACCATGTGGCGGTATTTCTGCGCCATCGAGCCGAGCAGGGCGATGGCGAGGTCGGGATTGCCCTTCAGTTCGCCCAGCAGCAGGCGGGCGGGGATCAGCAGCACGCGGGACGGCTCCACCGCGCGTGCCGAGCGCAGATAACGCTGCGAGGTGAGCACGGTGGCGACGACGAAGGACTCGAACGGGCGCAGCAGCTCCACTATCGCCTCGCGGCCGTCGCTGCTGTCGGCGCTGAGCTGGACGCTGCCCTGGGCCAGCAGGTAGAGATATTCCGATTGCTCGCCGGTACGGAACAGGTATTCGTCACGCTCGTAGCGGCGCAGGGTGGCGCCGGCCGCCAGATTGTGCAGCGCCTGGGCGGAGACGCCGGAGAACAGCGGCGCCTGCGCAAACAGGGCCGCTGCGGCGTCCGGGCCCTCCTGGCTGAATGTTGGCGTGTCGGTCATGGTGTCAGCTCCCGAATTCGTGGCGGCCGCGGCGCAGGCGCTTGTACTGGCGCACCATGATGATGGTCTTGTGTACCGCCGGTGCGTCGAAGGCGGCGACGTCGAGCACCACCGTCAGGCGGCGGCCTTGCGGTCCCTCGTCACCGATGGTGATGCTGTTGCATGCCTCGCCGCTGTGGCGGCGTGTGACGAAGCGGGCATCCCAGACGATTTCCCGGCCCTCGAAGGGGCCGCAAAAGCGCAGCTGCAGCTCCGGCCCGCCCAGCGGGATCAGGGCCTGATAGTCGGGAGTGGCGTGGGGCATGGCGGACAGCGTACCTGCTCGAAAGAGTGGAGGCCAGACGTCCGCTGTCATAAAGCAGTAACAGTAGTGTCATACATATGACAACACCCGCACCCATACTGCGTCCCGTTGCAAAGCGGGGGCCGGTGGTTCCGGCGCTTGTCTCGACCTACCAAGAGGATTGACCTGTATGACTTTCAAGAAAGTTTTCACCGCGGCCGCCCTGGCCTCGGCACTGGTGGCCGGCAGTGCCATGGCCGCCATGCCGAAGGTTGATGCGGGCCTGCCGGAATACCAGCGCGCCTCCGGCGTGTCCGGCAACTTCTCCAGCATCGGCTCCGACACCCTGAACAACCTGATGACGCTGTGGGCGGAGGATTACAACCGCTTCTATCCCAACGTCAACATCCAGATCCAGGGCGCCGGTTCCTCCACCGCGCCCCCGGCCCTGACCGAAGGCACCGCCAACTTCGGCCCGATGAGCCGCGCCATGAAGTCCTCCGAGGTGCAGGCCTTCGAGAACAAGTACGGCTACAAGCCGACCGCCGTGCCGGTGGCCATCGACGTGCTGGCCGTGTACGTCAACAAGGACAACCCGATCAAGGGCATGACCATGGCGCAGGTGGATGCGATCTTCTCCGCCACCCGCCGCTGCGGCTACAAGGAAGAGATCACCCGCTGGGGCCAGCTCGGCCTGACCGGCGCCTGGGCCAACCGCGACTTCACCCTGTACAGCCGCAATGCCGTGTCCGGCACCTACGGCTTCTTCAAGGAGCACGCGCTGTGCAAGGGCGACTTCAAGGCCTCCATCAATGAGCAGCCGGGTTCGGCCTCCGTGGTGCAGGGCGTGACCGAATCCATCAACGGCATCGGCTACTCCGGCATCGGCTACATCACCTCCGGCGTGCGTGCCGTGCCCCTGGCCAAGGCCGAGGGTCAGCCCTTCGCCCCGGCCGACGCCGAGCATGCCGCCGACGGCAGCTACCCGATGGCCCGCTTCCTGTACGTCTACGTGAACAAGCACCCGAACCGCCCGCTGTCGCCGATGGAGCGCGAGTTCTTCAAGCTGGTGCTGTCCAAGCAGGGGCAGGAAACCGTGGTCAAGGACGGCTACATCCCGCTGCCCGCCGCCGTGGTCAAGCGCGAGCTGGAAAAGCTCGGCCTGTAAGCCGCAAACCACAGACCGCCCCGTCCGGGGCGGTCTGTTTTTCCACTGAAATTTTTGGGAGACACAATGATGCTTGCGAACAAGAGCAGGATGACGCTCGCCGCCGTGGCGCTGCTGGGTCTGGGTCTGAGCGGCTGCGCCACCACCGAGCAGGGCGCCGCCAGGGATGACAGCAAGACCGGGATGGCGAGGACCGCTGCGGTGGAAACCAGCACCATGCTGCCGCAGCAGTATTTCGAGCTGCACAAGGACGGCCGCATCTGGGTGTTCGGTGATGCCGCGCTGTACAAGGGCGCCGTCACCGGCAAGGAAGTGCCGCTGGCCATGACCCGCATCGGCGCCGGCCCCAAGCGCGAAACCGTGGTCTTCGGCCTGACCAAGGACGAGAGCAAGAAGGTGGCCGGTCTGGGCCAGGTCGCCCTGTTCGACGGCAAGCTGGACGGTGCCGCCGAAGGCTTCTACGGCGAGATCGTCAAGGATGGCCGCCACTATGTCTTTGACGGCTGGGGTGAGATGAAGGCCTTCCGTGCCACCGGCGAAGCTCCCTACGTCTTCACCTACGTCGGTGCCGGTCCCAAGCGCGCCACCGTGGTCTACGTGCGCAACAAGGCACAGAGCAAGGCCGTCCCGAGCGCCCTGGTCGCCCGGTTCCGCCAGTTCCACAGTCTGTAAGACTCTGCGGGGGATGCCGGGCAACGACGGGGCAGCGCCCCGTGTCGCCCCGCATCCCCCGCGGCTTTTTGCTCTGTCACGCCTTTGTAACATTCGTGTTTTACCGTAACCGTCCTGTCATACGACCGAATCCAGACGAGACCCCCGCTCCATGACCGATACCGTCGCCAAGGCCGCCTCCGGGGACGGCGCCCGTGTTTCCCTGCTGCCCAGCGGCGAGCAGCGCGCCCGGCTGCGGCGCTGGCGCTATGCCAAGGACCGCATTTCCCGCTACGGCGTCGCCATCGGCGGTCTCGGCGTGGTGGTCGCCCTGGCGCTGATCTTTGTCTACCTGTTCTACGAAGTCTTTCCCATGCTGCGCCCGGCCTCCGTCGAGCCGGTGAGCACGTATACGCTGCCCGTTGAGGTACGCGGTGATCAGGTGGCGGACCTCACCACCGAGCGCTACACCGAGGTGGCCGGCGTCTATGGCCGCGACGGCAGCGTGACCTTCCTCAATCCGCGCAACGGCGAACCGGGCAAGCGCGTGGCGCTGCCGCTGCCGCAGGGGGTGACGGTGGTGAGCATGGCCGCCGCCGAAGTGAAGTACGGCCTGCTGGCCCACGGCCTGTCCGATGGCCGCGTGCTGGTGACCCAGCACGAATACACCGTGACCTATCCCGACGACGTGCGCCACACCGAACCGGAGATCACCTATCCCCTGGGTGAGGCACCGCTGCTGCTGGACGAGCAGGGGGCGCCGCTGATGGCCATCGGCATCCAGGCGGTAGGCGAGGGTTTTGCCCTGGCCGGCGCCACGGCGGACGGCCGCCTGACCCTGGCCATCTACCGCGCCGCGGTGTCGTTCATGACCGGCGAGGTGGAGATCAAGCGCGACGCCTATGTCCTGCCGCCGCTGGCCGGCCGTCCCACGCACATTCTCATCAACAAGAACATGCGCAATCTGTTCGTGGCCGACGCGGAGGGTTACATCTCCCATTACGACACCGTCGACCCGGATGCGCCGCGCCTGCTGGAGCGGGTGCGCGCGGTCAACGAGGGCACCGGCATCAGCGCCATGCGTTATCTCTCCGGCACGGTGTCGATCATCGTCGGCGGTTCCGACGGCAGCCTGGCGCAGTGGTTCCCGGTACGCGACGAGCAGAACGAATATCACCTGACGCGCATCCGCGGCTTCGAGCAGCAGCCCGGTGCCATCACCTTCATCGCGCCGGAGTACACGCGCAAGGGCTTCGTCGCCGGCGATGCCAGCGGCCATGTCGGCGCCCACTTCACCACCTCCGGCCGCACCGTGCTGCTGGAGCAGGTGAGTGATGCGGCGATCACCGGCATCACCATGTCGCCGGTGAACGACACCCTGCTGGTGACCGATGCCGGCGGGCAGATGCATTTCCTCAAGCTGTACAACGAACATCCCGAGATTTCGCTGAAGGCGCTGTGGGGCAAGGTGTGGTACGAAAACCGCGCCGGCGAGGAATACGTCTGGCAGGCCTCTTCCGGCAGCGACGACTTCGAGCCCAAACTGAGCCTGACGCCGCTGACCCTCGGCACGCTCAAGGCGGCCTTCTTCGCCATGATGTTCGCCATTCCGCTCGCCATCATGGGCGCGCTGTATTCCGCCTACTTCATGACGTCGCGCCTGCGCGGTGTCGTCAAGCCGAGCATCGAGATCATGGAGGCGCTGCCGACGGTGATCCTCGGCTTCCTCGCCGGCCTGTGGCTGGCGCCGTTCATGGAAAACAACCTGCCGGCGGTGTTCAGCATCCTGCTGCTGATGCCGCTGGCGATGCTGGCGGTGGCCTATGCCTGGGCCAACCTGCCGGCGCGCCTGCGCCTCGTGGTGCCGCCGGGCTGGGAGGCGGCGATCCTGATGCCGGTGATCCTGCTGGTGGGCTGGCTGTGCATCGTCATGAGCCCGACGCTGGAGGTGTGGTTCTTCAACGGCAGCATGCGCCAGTGGCTCACCGACGTCGGCATCACCTACGACCAGCGCAATGCGCTGGTGGTGGGCATCGCCATGGGTTTCGCCGTCATCCCCACCATCTTCTCCATCGCCGAGGACGCGATCTTCACCGTGCCGCGCCACCTGACCCAGGGATCGCTGGCGCTGGGCGCGACGCCGTGGCAGACCATGGTCGGCGTGGTGCTGCCGACCGCCAGTCCCGGCATCTTCGCCGCGGTGATGATGGGCTTCGGCCGCGCCGTGGGCGAGACGATGATCGTGCTGATGGCCACCGGCAACAGCCCGATCATGAACTTCAACATCTTCGAGGGCATGCGCACCCTCTCCGCCAACATCGCGGTGGAACTGCCGGAGACACCGCTGGGCAGCACCCACTTCCGCGTGCTGTTCCTCGCCGCGCTGGTGTTGCTGGTGCTCACCTTCGTGATGAACACCCTGGCGGAAATCGTGCGTCAGCGCCTGCGCAAGCGTTACAGCACCCTGTGATCCGGAGCGCCACGTCATGAGTCTTGTGAACATCAAAACCTGGGGCAAGAGCGGCGCGCCGTGGATCTGGCTCAACGCCGGCGCCGTGGCGGCGAGCATGGTGATGGTGCTGGGCCTGCTGGCGCTCATCGCCGTGCGCGGCTTCGGCCATTTCTGGCCCCATGCCCTGATGGAAGTGAACGTCACCAACCCGGACGGCTCGGTGCAACGCGTGCTGGGCGAGCTGGTGCGCAGCGAGGAACTGGCGACGTCGGTGTTGCGCGATGCCGGCGTGCAGATGACCGGACATGCCGAACTGATCGAGCGTCATCTCATCAAGCAGGGCAACCGCGATACCCTGGGGCGCGACTTCATGTGGTATCTGGCGCCGCGCATGGGCGAGCCGAGCTTCCCGCGCAACGCCATGGTGCTGGAGCGGCGCGAGTGGGGCAATTTCTACGGCTACCCGCTGGAGCTGAAGGAAGAGGGGCGCAGCATCGCCCAGGGCGAGGCGCTGTGGCCGGAACTGCAGGCGCGCATCGAGCGCGCCAATGCCATCTACGATGAGATCCGCCAGATCGAGCGCCAGGACATCGGCAAGGTCAACCACCGCATGGAGCGCCTGCGCCTGGACGAGCGCCGCATGGCGCTGGACCCCAACATGCCGGCGGCGGAGGTGGCGCAGCGCAAGGCCATGATGGCCGCCGAGCGTGCCGAGCTGGATGCCGAGTACGCCCGCTATGCCGAGCAGCTCGAAGTGCTGTACCGCGATGTGAAGCGCGATACCCTGGTGGCGGAGCTCATGGACGGGCGCCAGGTGAACGTGCCGGTGGCCAACATCGTGCGCGCCTCGCAGCCCAACGCCATGTCGCTGTTCGCCAAGATCGGTTATTACTTCGAGCGCTTCGGCGAATTCATCGGCGGCTATCCGCGCGAGGCGAATACCGAGGGCGGCATCTTCCCCGCCATCTTCGGCACCGTGACCATGGTGATGGTGATGTCGATCATCGTCACACCCTTCGGCATCCTCGCCGCCATCTATCTGCGCGAGTACGCCAGGCAGGGGCCGCTGCTGCGCCTGATCCGCATCTCGGTCTACAACCTGGCCGGTGTGCCATCCATCGTGTTCGGCGTGTTCGGCCTCGGCTTCTTCGTCTATTTCCTCGGCGGCTCCATCGACGAGCTGTTCTATCCCGAGGCGCTGCCGTCGCCCACCTTCGGCACGCCGGGCCTGTTCTGGGCCTCGCTCACCCTGGCCCTGCTCACCCTGCCGGTGGTGATCGTCGCCACCGAGGAAGGTCTGGCGCGCATTCCCAGCACCATCCGCATGGGCAGCCTGGCCCTCGGCGCCACCAAGGCGGAGACGCTGTGGAAGGTGGTGGTGCCGCTGTCCACGCCGGCGATGATGACCGGCCTGATCCTGGCCATCGCCCGCGCCGCCGGCGAGGTGGCACCGCTGATGCTGGTCGGCGTGGTCAAGCTGGCGCCGACCCTGCCCATCGACGCCAACGCGCCCTTCATCCACATGGAGCGCAAGATCATGCACCTGGGCTTCCACATCTACGACGTCGGCTTCCAGAGCCCCAACGTGGAGGCGGCGCGGCCGCTGGTGTATGCCACCTCGCTGACCCTGGTGATCCTGATCGTGCTGCTCAATCTGGCCGCCATCAGCATCCGCAACCACCTGCGTGAAAAGTACCGCAGCGAATCCGATTGATGCAGGACCGGAGCAACGACTCATGAACGCTATCGACAAGGCTATGGACATGACCAGCAGCAATCAACCGGCCGCACGCACCCACGCCATCGGCGCCCAGCTGTTCGAGGGCGAGGAGCGGCAGAAGCTGTCGCTCGCCGACGAAACCGTCAGCCTGGACGTGCGCAACCTGAACCTGTACTACGGCAGCGATCTGGCGCTGAAGAACATCAGCCTGCAGATCCCCTCGCAGCGCGTCACCGCCTTCATCGGCCCCAGCGGCTGCGGCAAGTCCACCCTGCTGCGCTGCTTCAACCGCATGAACGACCTCATCGACAGCTGCCGCATCGAGGGCGAGATCCTGCTCGACGGCGAGGACATCTACCGCCGCGGCATCGATGTCGCCGAGTTGCGCCGCAAGGTCGGCATGGTGTTCCAGAAGCCCAATCCGTTCCCCAAGTCGATCTACGAGAACGTCGCCTACGGCCTGCGCCTGCAGGGCGTCAACAATCGCCGCGTCCTCGACGAGGCGGTGGAGAAGGCGCTGATTGGCGCCGCCCTGTGGAACGAGGTCAAGGACCGTCTCAACGACAACGCCATGGGCCTGTCCGGCGGCCAGCAGCAGCGCTTGGTCATCGCCCGCGCCATCGCCATCGAGCCGGAGGTGCTGCTGCTCGACGAACCGGCCTCGGCGCTGGACCCGATCTCCACCCTGAAGATCGAGGAACTGATCAACGAACTGAAGTCGCAGTACACCATCGTCATCGTCACCCACAACATGCAGCAGGCGGCGCGCGTCTCCGACTACACCGCCTTCATGTACATGGGCGACCTGATCGAGTACAACGATACCGACACCATCTTCACCAACCCGTCGAAGAAGCAAACCGAGGATTACATCACCGGTCGCTACGGTTAAATGCGGGGTGCACAGTGCGCACCCTGAGGAAAGAGCGCATTTTGTAGGAGCGAATCGCATTCGCGATGGAAGATGGCTCCGCCATGCAGGCGAGCACGTGGAGCAAAACAGATTGGTAGGGCGGGCTTCAGCCCGCCAGCAGCGGCAGCAGGAACACCGGCGCCGCGCAACAGGGCAACGACGACACGCGTATTCAGCGCAAAGGAAACGCAGCAATGGACAAGATTAGCCTCGGGCAACACATCTCCCAGCAGTTCAATGCCGAGCTGGAAGACATCCGCACCCGCGTGCTGAACATGGGCGGCCTGGTGGAACAGCAGCTGGCCGATGCCCTGACGGCGGTGATGGATGAAAACGTCGAGATGGCCGAGCAGGTGATCAACGGCGATCTCAAGGTCAACGCCATGGAAGTCAGCATCGACGAGGAATGCTCGCGCATCCTGGCGCGGCGCCAGCCGGCGGCCAGCGACCTGCGCCTGATCGTCGCCGTGATCAAGACCATCACCGACCTGGAGCGCTGCGGCGACCAGGCCGAACGCGTCGCCAGCATCGCCATGCGCCTGACCGGCGGCCGCGAGCAGCACCGCAACCACTACGAAGACCTGGTGCATCTCGGCAACCATGTGCGCCAGCTGCTGCACGACGCCCTCGACGCCTTCGCCCGCATGGATCCGGAGGCCGCCGTGCAGGTGGCGCGCGACGACATCAACGTCGACAAGGAATACGACGCCCTGACGCGCCAGCTCATCACCTACATGATGGAAGACCCGCGCACCATCACCCGCTCCCTCGACGTGCTGTGGGCCGCCCGTGCCCTGGAGCGCATCGGCGACCATGCGCGCAACATCTGCGAATATGTCGTCTATCTGGTGCGCGGCAAGGATGTGCGCCATGTGTCGCTGGATCAGATGGAGGAGGAGGCGCGGAAGCGCTGAATATAGGCGCGTTCGCGCTCTTATTGTTCCCTCTCCCTCAGGGAGACGACTACATGGATGTAGTCGGTTGGAAACGCAGGAGCATGTTTCCCAGGGCTAGGGTGAGGGGTGATAAAAGGTGCGCTCCGCGCGCCGATTCTGACGGGGGATTCCGTCCCCCTGCGCCGGGTTACTTTTCTTTGCACGGCCAAAGAAAAGTAACCAAAAGAAAGGCCGCCCCGATGTCTCGCCGCTGTCGCGGTCCCCTGCGCTACTCGCCCGGAGCGGGTTCTTCCGACGGCACGTCCGTGTGCCGACGGAAGAATGCGCGCCCTCCCTGGCGCGCCCCCTGCGGGCTATTCCGCTCCGGGCTGCGTTGCTCGGCGAGGCAAAGGGGTTGAAAGGCAAACCCGGCTCGCCTGCGGCATCGCGCGGGTGGCGTGCGCTTCGCGCACGCTCAATTTAACCGTGGTCTGTCCCCGATTGTTCAGGGCTATGTTCAGTGGAGTGAACCCACCCTCACCATGCTGATTAACTTCAATGCCGCTTTCGATCAAAAGCTTGGCTGCGTCAATATCACCCCAGACACAGACACAATGGAGAGCATTATCTCCTAGTGCATTTGTGTCATTTATCGAATGAAAGTCCACATAACCAAAGTCGGCCGCACTCCGGACCTTATCGAGCAATTCCCTGAGCTTCTTGTTCACCTCATTACCGCCCAATATTTCTGTAGGTTGAATTATCCTGACAAGGCGTAATCCAACATGACGTTGGCTGTTGGGGTTCGTACCTCAGCCCAATCTATGAGCTATGTGCTTTAACCGTGGTCTGTCCCCGATTGCTTGTCATGACAGCTTCCTGCTTGAACTCTTTGGTATAGGTCTTGTAGGGCTTGCGTTTACTGGTCATCTTGGACACTCCTTGGGCGACATTGTCGCTTTTTAAAGGTGTCCGTTAAACTGGGGGAGGTTCAGTCTGTCCCCGGTTATTTTCTGCCTTACCACCACCCCTTTTTTTGTAGCTGTCGCTCTATTTGCATTTCTTTTGAATAAAAATTTTTGCATTTTCCAAATTCTTTAAACATTGCGTCCATTTGCCGATACTGCTGTGCTTCATTTGTTGTTAGTTGAGAAGGATAAAAATGATACTTGACTCCTAGCTTAATATATCTTTTGTTTTGACTGTCAGTGAGTTTTGTTGGGCACCTGGCGATAATCCACTCGTCGTATGCTGGATCATAGTTCAATGCTTTAGCCTCTTCTTCATTGATAAAATATATCTCCTTTGATGCTGTGGAGATCATCTTATTGGTCAACTCTTCTGAGAGTCCCATTTCAATCAAATAGCTTCTTGTTTCTGAAAATATGGACTCCTGTGAGGTCTGAGCCTCGGAAAACTCTAGCTCTCTCATGTCCTCGGGCCGTAAGTATGGGCGATGAAAACCGACCCGGCCATAATGCCTCTCTAACCCCGCTGCCCAAATAAGAGCGCAAGCACTTGCGCACTCACAATCTTTGTTTCCAATATTTGTTCTAAAATCAAAAGAGAAATCCTTGCTTCCACACGAAACAAAAAGAACGTTCCCGTACGCATCCTTAAATGATTGAGGTGAAGCAGTATTTATTCCATACTTTCTTACAGTTCTGCCTATCTTAAACGCCTCTCTTGTTGAGCCTCCTCTTGAGTACAAATTAAGGACCCGAACTACAGCGCCATTTGTATTGGCGTCGATTAGAAGTTTGATAAAACGTTCGGCGTCACCTTTTACTATTTCCCCGATCAATGTGATTGTCGTAACATCAGAATCAGGGGTTTTTATGGTGTTTATAGTTATGTCTGCCGCGCTTAAATTTGAAGAGAAATGCATTAAGGAACTTCTGCAAAAGTCCCCGATCTGATCCTGCAACCGCATGATCGGAGCCGAGGACGGGAATAATGAAACAACTGAGCATGACCACGGGGTTCGAGAAATACACCAAGGCGACTAAGCGC